>PLXJ01000052.1 GCA_003151395.1 Actinomycetota bacterium
GCATCAAGAATGGCTTGTCGATTTCGCGAACAGGTTGTGGAATGTAGGTATCAATCTGATCCATGAGACCAAGTAGCGCTTCAACCCACTTTGGATCTCCTTCGAGAGCCTTGAGAGCTGAAATGCGAACGATTGGTGTGTCATCGCCAGGGAATTCGTACTTTGAGAGAAGTTCGCGAACTTCCATTTCAACGAGTTCAAGAATTTCTTCGTCATCAACCATGTCAGCCTTGTTCAGGGCAACGATGATTGATGGAACGCCAACCTGGCGAGCAAGGAGAACGTGCTCCTTGGTCTGAGGCATTGGTCCATCAGTTGCAGCGACTACAAGAATTGCGCCGTCCATCTGGGCAGCACCGGTGATCATGTTCTTGATGTANNATCGAAATTGTGATACCGCGTTGACGCTCTTCTGGTGCCTTATCGATTTGATCGAAAGGTGTGAATGGGTTTACATCTGGAAACTTATCGTGCAACACCTTTGAGATAGCAGCGGTAAGAGTGGTCTTACCNNCCGATGGTGCCGATGTTGACGTGCGGCTTATTCCGCTCGAACTTGGCTTTTGCCACTTTTATCCTCCTGTTTTTCTTTGATGGCCCCTGTTAGAGCCAACATTTTGTCTGATGGTTTAGTTGGTATTACTTACTCGCCGCGAACTTTCGCGATGATTTCTTTAGCGACCGAGGCTGGGACCTCAGCATAGGAATCAAATTGCATGCTATAGCTTGCGCGACCTTGGGTACGGGAACGAAGATCTCCGACATAGCCGAACATCTCTGACAATGGAACGACGGCTTTGATAACACGAGCTCCTGAACGCTCGTCCATGGATTGAATCTGTCCACGACGTGAGTTCAAGTCACCGATGACATCGCCCATGAAATCTTCTGGAGTTACGACCTCAACGCTCATAACTGGCTCAAGTAGAACTGGACCAGCGAGTTTTGCGGCTTCGCGGAAGCCCGCGATGCCTGCAATTTTAAAGGCGAGTTCTGATGAGTCAACATCATGGTATGCGCCATCGTTAAGAGTCACTTGAACGTCTACGAGTGGATAACCAGCAAGTGGTCCAGCCTGCATTGCTTCTTGGCAACCAGCATCAACGGATGGAATGTATTCACGAGGGATACGACCACCAGTTACTTTGTTAACAAACTCGTAATGCTTATCCGTTCCACTTGGAAGCGGAGCGAGTGCGATTTGAATCTTTGCGAATTGACCTGAACCACCAGATTGCTTCTTGTGGGTGTAGTCATGACGAGGAACAGGCTTCTTAAGAGTTTCGCGGTAGGCAACTTGAGGCTTACCAACGTTCGCCTCTACCTTGAATTCGCGGCGCATACGGTCAACGAGAATTTCGAGGTGAAGTTCGCCCATTCCAGAAATGATTGTTTGGCCGGTCTCTTCATCAGACTCAACGTGGAAGGTGGGATCCTCTTCAGCAAGGCGCTGAATAGCGATACCAAGCTTCTCTTGGTCAGCCTTGGTCTTTGGCTCAATAGCAACCGAGATAACTGGATCTGGAAAGTCCATCGATTCAAGAATAATTGGCTTATCTGGATCGCAGAGAGTGTTACCGGTTGTGGTGTCCTTTAGACCCATAACAGCGATGATCATTCCGGCTCCAGCATGATCCTTCTCTTCACGCTTATTGGCGTGCATCTGATAGATCTTGCCGATGCGCTCTTTCTTTCCAGTCGTCGCGTTAAGAACAGATGAACCTGTCTCCAGGCGGCCAGAGTAAATGCGCACGAAAGTTAGTTTTCCAAGGTGTGGATCGGTCATGATTTTGAAAGCAAGCGCTGAGAAAGGTTCGGATTCTGATGGTTGACGAGAATCTTCTTCCTCGGGGTTGTTGTACTTGTGGCCGACAATCGCCTTAATATCAAGTGGGCTTGGGAGGTAACGATTGACCGCATCAAGCATTGGCTGAACGCCCTTGTTCTTGAATGCAGAGCCGGTAAGAACTGGGGTCAACTTGTCGGCAATAGTTGCACGACGAATTGCTGCAATGATCTCATCGTCTGTTAGCTCGACACCTTCGAGGTACTTCTCCATAATGTCATCATCTGCATCTGCCAGAGTTTCGATCATCTCATGGCGGGCTTGCTTTGCTTTCTCGAGCAACTCTGCTGGAATCTCTTCAATGGTGTAATCCTCACCCTTTTGAGTTTCGCCATGCCAAGTAAGCGCCTTCATTGCGATCAGATCTACAACTCCTACGAATCCGCCTTCGATACCGATTGGAATCTGGAGGACGAGTGCAGTCGCGTTTAAGCGAGAACCAATCATTTCTACACAACGCTCGAATGATGCGCCGGTACGGTCAAGCTTGTTAACAAAACAAATACGAGGAACGTTGTAACGGTCGGCTTGACGCCAAACTGTTTCGGATTGTGGCTCAACGCCAGCAACACCGTCAAATACACATACAGCGCCATCAAGCACACGTAGTGAACGCTCTACCTCAACAGTGAAGTCAACGTGTCCTGGTGTATCAATAATGTTGATCAGGTTGCCCTTCCACATACATGTGGTCGCAGCAGAGGTGATCGTGATTCCGCGCTCTTGCTCTTGTTCCATCCAGTCCATCGTGGCGCCGCCATCGTGAACTTCACCGATTTTGTAGTTGATACCGGTGTAAAAAAGGATGCGCTCAGTAGTCGTGGTTTTACCCGCGTCGATATGCGCCATGATCCCAATGTTGCGAACCTTGGCGAGGTCGATTGCTGTATCTACGGCCACTTAAATGATCCCCTTAATTCCTATTTTTCGTCTTGTCTCAAATAATCTTCTGCGATTACCAGCGGTAATGTGCGAAAGCCTTGTTAGCTTCAGCCATTTTGTGAGTGTCTTCGCGACGCTTAACAGCTGCGCCAAGACCATTGCTTGCATCGATGAGTTCGTTAGTTAGACGCTCTGCCATTGATTTTTCGCGACGGTTGCGTGAGTAATCAACCAGCCAACGAAGTCCTAAAGTAGATGAACGTGCGGCCTTAACTTCGACAGGAACCTGGTAGGTAGCTCCACCGACACGACGTGACTTAACTTCAACAGCTGGCTTGATGTTATCAAGCGCGCGCTTTAACGTAATGAGTGGATCAACACCGTTGGTTTTTGTGCGAGCACCTTCAAGCGCAGCGTAAACAATGCTTTCAGCAGTCGAGCGCTTGCCGTGAAGCAATACGCGGTTGATCAACTGCGTAACAACTGGTGAGTCGTATACAGGATCTGGAACAACAGCATTCTTGGTAACGGGACCTTTACGTGGCATTAGGAGGCCTTCTTCTCTCTCTTGGCACCGTAACGGCTGCGAGACTGCTTACGATTTTTTACACCTTGGGTATCTAGTGACCCGCGAATAATTTTGTAACGAACACCGGGAAGGTCTTTTACACGACCGCCACGTACGAGAACGATTGAGTGCTCCTGCAAGTTATGTCCCTCACCAGGAATGTATGCAGTAATTTCCATGCCACTTGTCAGACGAACACGTGCAACCTTGCGAAGCGCAGAGTTAGGCTTCTTTGGGGTTGTTGTGTACACGCGAGTACAGACACCACGACGTTGCGGACTTCCCTTTAGTGCGGGAGTGCTCGTCTTTGATGACTTCTCAGCGCGACCCTTGCGGACCAGCTGTTGAATTGTTGGCACTTCGGTCTCCAGTTCGTAATAAATTAATTACTCTTTATTATTATTTAGTGCGTTGTCCCAATGCATTCACGCTCTACTCTCCGACCCACGCGGTCGGGTGTGTTGCCCAACTACATTTAACTGCGCTGCAAAAATTGCAGTGCGGAGGTAGCTCGATTCTTCAAAGGAGCAGAGGAGAAAGGTATCTTGCCAAGCCCAATAAGGTCAAAACGAGCCCCCCTTATAGACCTGCCTTCCCCGGTGTGGGTTACGACACGCCGAGGATCCTTTTTCCCCTTTTGAGCGTAGGCTGGCCTGGTGAGTGAGCTCTTAGAAAGGCCGCGCGAGGCAGATAAACCACGTCTTCGCGGGCTTATTCACCTGATTATGAGTCCGGTTTCGCTGGTCGCTGGCCTTGTTTTGATCGCTTTGGCCGACAAACTGCGTGGCAGGATCGCCCTTGGCATCTTTACCCTCGCCGCCGTCACTCTTTTTACTGGAAGTGCCCTCTACCATCGCGTGAAGTGGAAGCCCAAGACAAAAGAGGTCTGGCGCCGGATTGATCACGCCAATATCACCGTACTTATCGCCGGGACATACACCCCTTTTGCAATCTTCTTGTTAGACAAAGGTCAGGCTATCGTCCTTCTCTCTGTCGTCTGGGGTGGAGCGATCGCCACCTCTTTGATGCGAGTTCTATGGCTCAATGCCCCCCGTTGGTTATACGTGCTCCTCTATCTAATGTTGGGCTGGGCCGCAGTCTTCTTCCTCCCACAATTTTGGAGCCATGGCGGCGTCGCAGTCTTTCTACTCATCGCGCTCGGCGGGATCTGCTATTCACTGGGTGGCGTGATCTATGGACTAAAGAAGCCAAATATCTCCAGCACATGGTTTGGATTCCATGAGCTATTTCATGCACTGACTGCCGCGGCGTTCATCCTTCAATTTATTGCCGCAGGACTTGTGGTTTACACCCACCAATAACATCTACGTTAAGGAATACACGGTTCATGCCTTCCCATAAAAGTAATTTAGATGCCCGCGCATTTTCGGAGTTCTTAGCTTCAAGACGCAGCACTCGAGATTTCGTCAAAGACAAGCCAGTCCCCCAAGAGATCCTTGATCAAATCCTCACCGATGCTCTAACCGCACCAAGCTGGTCGAACACCCGCCCATTCAAAATTGCTGTTGCAACTGGCGATGTTCGTGATCGAATAAGTACCGAATTCCTCAATCGCTGGGATTCTCTCGCAAAAGGTCGCAATGGCAATTGGCTGGCAAAATTAAAACTAGTCACCTCGCGCTACGGGCTACCCACGAGCAACCGAATGAGCGCCAAGCCATACGTCCCTGAACTCAAACCGCGCGCCCAACGAATTGGAGCTGAACTTTATAAGGTTCTTGGGGTTCAACGCGGGGATCGAGTTGCGCGCGACGAGCAGTGGGCAAAGAATTATGAATTCTTTGGTGCGCCAACTGAGTTATTCATCTTTATTCATAAGAGTTTAGGAATCTGGTCCGCATCTGATGCAGGGTTAATGATTGAAAATTTCATGCTCTCGGCACATGCTCACGGCCTAGGAACCTGCGCCCAAGGTGCTGTTGTTATTTGGGACGATGTAGTGCGCAAAGAATTCGACGTTTCCGATGACTACCGCCTGCTTACTGGACTTGCTATCGGTTATCCAACTGACGCACCAGTTAATTCATTTGGTGCTAATCGTCTCGATCCAGCAGAAATAGTTCTCAAATTGAAATAATTTCCCACCGGTAATTGCTCGTCTGATAAAACAGTGCTTTAATTACAACAGGTGAGAGATGTAAATCCCCCACCTGTTGGTCCGGTTAGGACTTAGAAATGGATCCGCCGTTCTCGCGGCGGATTTTTCTTTTCTCTAGATGTTCCAAAATTGCTCGAAACATCCCAAGAATGAACCTTAGCCATGCGGCTAAATCGCTCATAAGCCCTCCTCTCTTAAGCAAATAGCCCCAATAAAGGGGCAATCTCTGGCGTCTGCCAAAGAAAGTTTGATGTCGCTATGCGCCTAGCGATACATCAACTTTGCTTAGGAAAGGATTTGAACCGGACTATGGGATATTAATTCATCGGCTAACTAGTTGAATTTGGTTATCCACACGATTAGCTTCGCCTGAACCTAGTGATTCAAAATGGCGCGAAGTCATATTCATCGTAAGCAGCGTAAACCGCAGCTTTTGCTTCCTCTTTTGGCTCGATTCACATGTTGCGATGACGAGAAACACTAGAACTAGTTACTAGTCGCAAAACTTGAAATGCTTAGCAGTGGCCAGAGTCGTAGTATTTTACAATAGCTGAAGTACAAAACCACACACCAAAAGCTCGGTTAGGGGCGTAAACAACGACTAGTGCAGGCGGAATGTGTATTTGTTTATAGTGATCTGGATAAGGGCTATTGAAAATAGTCTCTCCCCAACCATATTTATTATGAGGCATTACCCACATATTGACGTCTAACGTAGGGTCGATAAATACCGAGTGCGGCGGTTGATTAATGTCGGAATTGCCGTTGTAGTAAGTTTTAAGAGTGATCCTGGTTTGGCTAGTAATAGCGATGAGCTGACCGGGGTCATTTAATGGCCCATGAACACTTTGTGAGTAAATTGCATATTTATCTACCCCTTCACTTTTTGGATTAGCTTTCCAACTCAGTGTGATGGATTTTACGAGTGGATCATTTATCTTTATAACTAAACCCGTAACTGGTAGGGGTATTTCAAGTTGACTCTTCTTGGCAGTCATAGTTTGAGAGAAATTTTGACCGGTACCATGGCCTGAGATCGAAGCAAAAGAAGCTGTAGCAGAGGAAGACATGACAACGATAAGTACCATATAGATGCAAACCACATTTTTTCTCATCGCAGTGTTAAAAATAGTCCGCTCCATCATTGAAGTCTACAAGTAACGTAGAGCGCAACTCATGCTTCCTCTCTTAGCTCAACATGCACATTGCGATAGCGAGCAAATCACGTACCAACAGTAATCAGCTCTCCGAAAATGACATTCTCCTTGAGACCGAGCGATGAATCACTCTTCTCGATGAGGGCTGCATCTGTCATAACCCTTGTGGTTTCTGGGAAGGACGCTTCTGACAACCGTGATTTATCCTGAGCACGAAATGTGCGACGTTATTGGGGTGATACAGGATCAAGAACTAGTTGGGTGACAGATCGAAACCGGTAGTACCAGCAACTCTATTTCCATTGAAATTTTTTGCACAACGTAGTTGCTAGCTTGTTTATCGTGCAGGGAATCGAGACCACATTTGGTAATGGGTCAAGATATCCGGTACCTGGCTTATACGCGAAACTTCCGTCAGGATTTACTATTCTCGACATATTACTTCCATCAGGGTTGTCGGTTCTCCAGTCGTTGTACCCCCAGCCATATCTGTTGTGAGCAACCACCCAGAAATCTTCAGGAGTGTCTTTCCCAAGTTGCATTTGTATCGGGTTGCTCTCTATGCGACTTGGAAAATTTACAATTTTTACTTTAAATTGGATTGTATTTCCATGAACTATCCCAAGTAGTGTCCCACCAAGTGAATTTGCATTACCTGTAGGGCCCAGGCTTGACAGAGCGTAGACCGCATAGGAATCAACCAGTTCTTTCTTTGGACTCGCATCCCAAGCAAGTGTCATGGTGCGAAGGTCATTTGACACACTTACACATTTCACTCCAAAAACTATTGAGGGAGTCTTGGTGTGAGGATTTAGCTTGGGATTACTCTGAAATCCATTTTGTGCTGGGGTACTCCAGATGACCGTTTCGCAACTCTTTGGTTGTGCGCTTTCATGGGTAGCAGCATCTCCGTTGAAAACCAGGAAAGTCGCAGTCAGAAGTGAGGTCACAAGAATGAAGGTGCCTACCTTAAACCAACTCAAGCGCGGAGGAGTCATTTGGTTGAGATCAACCTCCTAATTTCAATGAGATTGCGAAAGAATATTCCTAATTTATCAATCTCTCCCGAACGACCCTCTCGCTGAAGATTTCAGTAATGGTAACCGAGAGTCGAAGTCCATGAATACAGGGAACGAAAACTATGAATAGGTTGAGAATTTAAAAAACCCAACACATAATTGTGTTGGGTTTTTTAAGGACTTTTAGATTTATCGGACTTCGATGTCATCCAAACGAATTGCTTCACCTGAGCCTTGTGCTTCAAATGGTGTGAAGTCATATTCATCGTAAGCAGCATAGACCGCGGCCTTTGCTTCCTCTGTTGGCTCAACACGCACGTTGCGATAACGAGCAAGTCCAGTACCGGCAGGGATGAGCTTTCCGATGATGACGTTCTCTTTGAGTCCGAGCAATGGATCGCTCTTCTCTGCGAGTGCTGCATCAGTTAGAACCTTCGTGGTCTCTTGGAAGGATGCTGCTGACAACCATGATTCGGTTGCAAGCGAGGCCTTAGTAATACCCATAAGTTCTGGACGACCAGATGCTGCCTTGCCACCAGTGGTGACAACGCGACGGTTCTCGATTTCGAATCGGTTACGTTCAACCAATTCACCAGGAAGCAGATCGGTATCTCCAGGTTCAAGAACTGTAATGCGCTTGAGCATCTGACGAACGATGATTTCGATGTGCTTATCGTGGATCGGAACACCCTGCGAGCGATAAACATCTTGGAGTTCGTTCACTAAATGAACTTGAGTTTGGCGAGGTCCGAGGATACGAAGAACCTGCTTCGGATCTATTGCGCCAACAACGAGTTGTTGTCCGACTCCAACGCGAGTTCCATCTTCAACCATAAGTTTTTGACGGCGGGTGATTGGATATGCGACTGGCTCGCCACCATCTTCTGGTGTCACGATGATCTTCTTGCCTTTTGCGTCTTCGAGGAAACTAACAACGCCAGCAGTTTCTGCGATTGGTGCTACACCCTTAGGCGTACGCGCTTCGAAGAGTTCGACGATACGAGGAAGACCGTGAGTAATTTGGGTTTCACCTGAAAGCATTGCGCCTCCAGTGTGGAAGGTACGCATTGTGAGCTGAGT
>PLXJ01000038.1:0-305 GCA_003151395.1 Actinomycetota bacterium
GCGCTTTGATCCGCGATCTTTCGATTGGTTTGAAGTAATTCGCTGGCAACGACTTTTAGCGCGGTCGCTCGGCTCAACTCTTTAGCCAATTCTCGAACCAAGAGGTATGAGTGTCGATACCCACGCTTTCGATTTGCGCGAGAACTAGAGGGAATTGGAACCAAAAGTATTTCGCCGGTTAACTTGGATTCTGCTGACGCGGAATCTGCGGTGGCGCCCATAAATGCTTGAACAAGCAAGTGCACCAAAAAATTCCGCGCCGCGGCGTTGTTCTGTTCTTTCGCCAAGAGAATGATCTGCGTGAG
>PLXJ01000038.1:314-29254 GCA_003151395.1 Actinomycetota bacterium
GGAACTCCGGCTTCTTTACAGATCAAGCAAGAAGAGGGAAAGAGAAGTTGCAAAATATCCTGCACCCGTAAATTCTGCTACCAGTTAAACGTCATCCTCATCGAATGTTAAGAAAGATGTGGAGGGTTCATCCTGAGGATTAACTGGAATAGGTTCTCCTTGGATCGGAATACCTGGAGCGATTGGAAGAGTTAAGACGAAATTCGCCCCTTTGCCGGGGGCGCCCCAGGCTTTGAGGGTTCCTTGGTGCAACTTCGCATCATCTAAGGAGATCGATAATCCAAGTCCAGTGCCCCCGCGTAAACGAGAACGTGAGGGATCCGCGCGCCAGAAGCGATCGAATAACCGTTCTGACTCCCTCTCGGTAAATCCAATTCCGTGGTCTCGCACGCTCACCGCCACTTCCCGTTCGCTCTGCTTTACAGTGATTTCAATTAACTTGCCCTCGCTGTGATCAATAGCGTTGGAAATCAGGTTCCGCAAAATTCGTTCAATTCGCCTCGGATCTACCGATGCAATCACGGGCCCATCGGGGAACTGTGTTCTGATCTGCTCCACATTCCCCAGGTGTAATTGGTCGATTGTCTGAATCACGAGAATCTTGAAATCAGTCTCTTTGAGCTCCAATATCGAGGCGCTCGCATCAAATCGACTGACCTCAAGTAGATCGGTCAGCAAAGTTTCAAAGCGTGCGATCTGGGATTGCAATAGCTCCGCACTACGGGCAACGGCCGGATCCATTCGATCTTTACTTTCCGCAATTACCTCAGAAGCCATTCGAATCGTTGTGAGCGGGGTACGCAATTCGTGCGAAACATCTGAAACAAATCGCTGCTGCAACCGCGAAAGATTTTCTAATCGTGAAATCTGATTCTGCATGGATACGGCCATCTCATTAAAAGAGATTGCCAGTCTCGCCATTTCATCTTGTCCCACAACTTGCATGCGTCGATTGAGATCACCTGCGGTCAATTGCTCGGCGATTTCGGCGGCGTCGCGAACCGGGTTAATGGCCTGCCTGATGACATACCAAGAAATACCACCAATCATGATTACCAACAGGACTCCAGCTAGTGCGAGCAGCTGTCCGATGAAATTTACGATCGTCTGCTGCTCCGTTAACAAAAAGACGTAGTACAACTCGTATGGAGCCTGCGGTGGTACTTCAACTGAATGACCCACGAGGATCGCGCTCTTGGTGGTTCCATCGAGGAACTTGATAGTTCCATGCATCCATTCCGCCAGACCCGATTTTCGAACTTCACTCCGCAATACTGCTGGTATCGAACCAGCATCTACATTCCCGGAGGCTCCGTTAAATTTATCATTTGATTTTTTTGTCAGTGGCGATCCGATAAAGACAACTTCGCGGGGAGTTGTAGCTAGTGTTAAATCGCTCGCTTGCAAGATTTTGGCGACGACTGTTGGAAGTTTTAACGATGGAAGATAGAGCGTCGCGTCCAACTGACCTTGTGCATAGTCGTACAGTGATTGCGCTTCGGAGACCGATTCATTGGTTTTTTCGCGAAAAATTCCGTTAGATATCTGAATAAATAAAATGCTTTCAACCAGCGAAATGAGAATTATAGATAGTAAGAATGTCGTACTAATGACGCGAAAGAGGATCGAGCGCCGCCATTTAACGCCCAGCCACTTCATTCCTGGCTCGTTCCTGCCTTATAACCAACGCCGCGCACTGTAAGCACGACTTGCGGATTATCAACGTCTTCTTCAACCTTTGCACGCAACCGTTGCACGTGAACATTGACGAGTCGGGTGTCGGCGGCATGCTGATAACCCCATACCTCACTCAGTAAAGCATCCCGAGTAAATACTCGACCGGGCTCTCTTGCCAAGGCAACCAGTAGATCAAATTCCAGGCGCGTCAGCGGAATAGTTTTCCCATTTCGGATAATTGTGTGCGCAACTTGATCGATAACGATGTTACAAATTCGTAGCGTTGTTGAACTTTCCACACCGGATCGACGGAGTCTAACTTTTATTCGCGCAACAAGTTCTGAAGGATTAAATGGTTTGACCATGTAGTCATCTGCGCCGGCTTCAAGCCCCTTCACAACATCGTAACTATCACCTTTAGCGGTCAACATAACGATCGGAACCATCGATTTTTCGCGGATAAGTTTGCAAACTTCAATCCCACTCAAACCTGGAAGCATTACATCGAGGAGGACTAAATCTGGTGGATGGGAGTTAAAGATCCCCATCACTTGATCGCCCGAGTTAACTAAATCGACTTCAAAACCGGAACCGGTCAGAACGATTCCAAGCATCTCCGCTAAATCTTGGTCGTCATCGACAACCATGATCTGTGTCATTAGCTGCCATGTTCCCATGAGTTGAGATAGTGCTCTTGGGCCGCGGTAAGGGTATCGATCGCGACCCCCATGCTTGCAAGTTTGAGTCGGGCAACTTCCTTATCAATCTCGGTCGGCACTTCATGCAATCCCGCACCCAGTGAGGCAGCTGCTTTGATTAACCATTCTGCAGTGAGCGCTTGGTCTGAAAAGGACATATCCATTACCGAGGCTGGATGGCCTTCTGCTGCCCCAAGATTAACCAGACGACCTTCGGCAATCAGGAGCAGACTGCGACCATCGGCCAGGACATACTCGTCGGTCTGGTGGCGAATTCGCCTATTTTTTGTAGCATTCTTCTCTAGCCAAGCAACATCGATTTCTATATCGAAATGGCCGGAGTTTGCAAAGATCGCGCCGTCTTTCATAACCGCGAAATGCTCCTCGCGAAGCACATCCCGGTTACCCGTAACAGTCACGAAGAAATCACCGATCTTTGCGGCATCAAGTGAATTCATGACGCGGTAACCCTGCATCAAGGCGTCGAGCGCTTTGGTGGGATCAATCTCGGTAATGACTACATTAGCGCCCATTCCTCGCGCGCGTTCAGCAACGCCCTTGCCGCAATAACCAAAACCACAGACGACGAAGGTTGAACCAGCGATCAGTCCATTCGTTGCCCGGAAGATCGCGTCCATCGTTGATTGCCCAGTACCAAAACGATTGTCAAACATATGTTTTGTATCGGTGTCATTGACAGCGATCATTGGAAACTTAAGTGCTCCATCTTTTGTCATCTGACTTAGGCGGATTACCCCTGTGGTGGTTTCTTCGCAACCGCCCATGATTCCATCGAGCAACTCGGTGCGAGTGGTGTGCAAGGTATTAACTAAATCGCAACCATCGTCGAAAACTAAGTTTGGCTTGATATCTAGCGCCGAATTGAGGTGGCGGTAGTAACCCTCGCGGTCGACTCCATTATGCGCAAAGACATTGATTCCATATTCATAAACCAACGCGGCAGCGGTGTCATCTTGAGTTGAAAGTGGATTTGAGGCGCAGAGCGCAAGTTCTGCTCCGCCAGCTTTAAGGGCACGCATGAGGTTCGCGGTTTCGGTCGTTACGTGCATGCACGCCGCGATTCGAACTCCAGTAAATGGTTTCTCTTTTTCGAAACGCTCTTTGATTTGAGCAAGTACCGGCATGTTCCGCTCTGCCCACTCAATTCGCTTTTTGCCTTCGGCTGCTAGTCCGGCATTTTTGATGTCGTGGCCTACCATTGTTTCAACTGACACAAGCGCTCCTTAGATACTTCCTGAACCTTACCGATACCTAAATATTGGACGGTTGTCCGCAGGGCTCAAGGTTACCCGATTAGGGCGAGTACCTGAGTTTTAACTTGAGCTAGCTGCTTCTGGGAATTGGCCTCAACGTTTAGACGGAGAAGAGGCTCAGTATTGGAGGCCCTGACGTTAAACCACCAATCTGGACCAGTAACTGTAACGCCATCGAGTTCATCAATTTCGAATTCCTTCTGGAACGCCTCTTTGATAAATTCGATGCTCTGCAACGGGTCGCGGGCTCGGGTGTTGATTTCGCCGCTAGAGAAATAGCGATTGAGCGGGGCGAGTAATTGTGAGAGCGGAAGTTCGGTGTGCGAAAGTTCTGCAATTGCGAAGAGTGCGGCTAGCGCGCCAGAATCTGCCCGCCAAAAGTCACTAAAGTAAAAATGACCTGAATGTTCCCCGCCAAAAAGCGCATTGTTTTCGGCCATCATTTTCTTTATGTACGAGTGCCCAACTCGCGAGCGCAACGGTACGCCGCCGTTTTCGAGGATTATTTCTGGGACAGCTTTAGAGGAGATTAAGTTATAAATAATTGTGGACCCAGGCTTCCGTTTTAATTCACGAATTGCAATGAGTGCGGTCAGCGCCGACGGATTGACTAAATTTCCCTTTTCATCGACCAAGAAACAGCGGTCGGCATCACCATCAAAGGCCAGACCTATATCGGCCTTCTCTTTCTTGACCCGCTTTACAAGATCAACAAGATTCTTTGGATCGATGGGGTTGGCCTCGTGGTTGGGGAAATTGCCGTCGAGTTCAAAGTACATTGGTACGACATCGACATTGAGGCGAGCCAGAATCGCAGGCGCTGTGAATCCAGCCATGCCGTTACCTGCATCGACAACCACTTTGAGTCGGCGACCGCTGGAAAATTCATCAGCCTTAAATAATCCCAACAGGAAATTTACGTAGTCACCGAGAAGTTCGCGCACTGTTGTTCTACCTATTGGACCAGGTGACATCGGAATACCCTTGATCATGTGCTCTTTGATGCGCAAGAGTCCTGATTCCGCGCCAACGGGCCTTGCCGCGGATTTCGCTAACTTAATTCCGTTGTACGCCGCGGGGTTGTGACTTGCCGTAAACATCGCTCCTGGAAGATTGAGGGAACCAGAAGCAAAATAAAGCATGTCGGTCGAAGCAAGGCCGATTCGGATGGCATCAATGCCCTGCGAATTCAACCCATCCGCAAATGCGGTAGCGAGTTCATCGGATGAGGGCCGCATATCCTCGCCGATAACCACCGTGGCAGGTTCACGTTCCTCCATCAAAAAGCGGGCGAAGGCGGTACCAAGTACGAACGCGAATTCAGGGGTGATCTGTTCGTCAACGAGACCGCGGATGTCATAGGCCTTGATGACTTGATCTAACTCCTCGCGAGTAAACATGGTTTTAATCTACTTGAGATTTGATGAGGAGAGAAAATTTAGTTTGAAGGTATTGCGCGTAAGTGACCGCGGCGCCCTAACTCGGGCTGGAGCGGCACCCCGGTGCCCGGGGTACTTTGGGAAGCGTGCGTGTCTTGTTGATTCGCCGCTTCACGTACCGCATTGGCAATCGCCATGAGGTCATCATCGCTCGGGCCGGCTTGTTCGGCGCTCGGTTCTATCTTTGTAACGCTCCAACCGTTTGGAAGCGTTAACTTCTCGCTATGTGCCAGACAGAGATCATATGAATGCGGCTCGGCATACATTGCCAGTGGACCTAATACCGCCGTTGACTCTGCATAAATATAGGTCAAGGTCTTTATAGCCGGCGCTTTGCAACTGGCGCGCGAACAGATTCGACTAGATCGGTGCTGTGTTCGCATAATCGAGAGATTATCGTGTGTTGGGGGTCAAGTGTTGGATTTAGCGCGCGAGAGTCCGAATATCGGCGATGGGCTCTTGTGCTCCAGAAACCAATTGATTTGCGAGAAGTGGCAAGTAACTAAGTCCACCGCTGGCATTCAATAGAAATGCACCACCATATATCGGCAGTTTTGTGAGCGGAGTGAAGGTAACGACTCCCAACGCGTCAATTGGGCTCCAGGAAGCTGAGGTATCACCAGTGATCAAAATCTTTTGCGACCTTCCCTTCGCGTCCTTCCATTGAGCATTTAAGGCAAGAGACTTTCCAATGAAGAAGAACTGGCCTTTCACTCCCCCGAGATTCACTCTAAAACGGGAGATCGGGGTTAACTGATTTGCCCAAGCAAAATCACCACCCCCGAAACTAGTCCGAGTTAAGGTAGCCGCCAGGATCGGTTGATCAGAAGTAATTTCGATTCCATACGGCCCGGAAAGCTCAAGCTTTGGAAGTGGAACATCGACCACATGCTGATGGGCTATTGCGAGTGAATCAAAGCCGACAGGAGTAAATGTTCCGCCCTGCGAGAAAATGGTTAAGTGCACATTTGCAGTTAAATTTCCTGGCACTAAAAAACGCATTAAGGAAGTTGCTTTTGCTGTAGAACCGTATAACCCGGCGATATAACTTATGTTAACCGGCGCATTAACTGGAGAGACAAAACTCGAACCCAAATCTTTGAGACCACTCGTGCGATGATCAAGAAGGAACGAGGTCACTCTTCCTGAATCCGTAACGATGTGCAGCGCTACAGACTCACTGCCGGGAACAATTGAGGCGAGTCGAACCTGTCGATCAGAGTTGGCTCTTATGGTGAGAGCGATCGGAGCAAGGGCCACCTTAGAATTGAAGGGAAAAATTTGAACCGTTGAATCACTCAGTCCACTATTGATGATTTCCAGAATGCTCTGGCTGGTTACACCGCCAGAACCACCTATGAACCACTGATCTGGACCGCCGACCGAACAGACCGCTGCAGCCATACCAGAACCAGAGATTGTTTGAAAAGCCACTTCGGAGCCCGGATTTCCGCTCACAAAAATTGGCGCGCTAGAACCCGGCAGAATTAGCGTCTTTTGAATTTTCAGAGTTGCACTTTTACCGCTGATGGTGCGAATAGGCAGATTCTTATCGGGTAACGTTATTTGCGATGTTCCACCGCCCAGCGCCCCGGGACAGACTGTTGCTGGAAACGACCCACTTACTGTGTGATGCGCCTTCGCCTCTGGAACGAGAGTTGCTACTGCTACCGCAGCAGCAATCAGAACCGGCGCTAGGAAAATGCGTGGGACGTCAGAGAATTTCATGGTTATACCAATTCCTCAAGCGGAACTTGGCGACGGCGACGACCAGAAGGTAGTGCCATGACAATTGAAATCAAAAGGGTAAGTAATTCTAGGGAGATCAATCCTCTATGCGCGGTACTATCGAAAAGTATTGTGATCTTTCCGGGCCCTGTGATACCAAATACGGGAAGCCCACTTGTTGCGTGCTCCAGCGGTACGTTGACTCCGTTTTCGAGCAGTCTCCAACTCCGATCATATTTTTCTGCAAGAGTGAGCGTCCCTGCCGTGGTTGCCAATCCCATGGCGCCAATATCACCAGCCGGAATCAAGTAACTCTTCCCTGGTGAACTGGTCAAAAGAACTCGCGGTGAAGCGCCAACAATGCGCCATACCGTTCCGATTTGCGTTGCGGACATTCGGGTGAATCCGCCAACCCCATCAATTTCTCGTGCAATATCGGGTGAGATCGGCGCCTTGAGATACAAGTACTGAATCCCATAACTTCCGAGAATGGTGCTTGAAGTTACACCTGAGCCCGAAGTCAGTTGATTGACCGCAACTACAATTTCTGGAGGAATCGCGGTCGCTACATCTGCATCGCCCAATGAGAGCGGATTTCCCCGTGAGATAGCGAAGGTTGCTGAGTGTGTGGCGACAGATAGAACCAAAGTTTTTGGTTTGGCAGGACTTTGGGCGAGCGAGGAGACAAAAGCAGGCAATACGTCACTTTGATCGGATTGAACCAACGATTGCGTCTGTCCGACGAGAATCCAGCCTGCAAAGGTGGCGGTGCTTATCAGAGTGAGCACTGTTGCTAGCGCGATTGCTAAGTGAGTCACACCAAGATGACGAAGGCGAAGGGATGGAGTGAGCACTTGAATTTCGCGCATTACCGGGGGAATTAAAATAATCGAAATAAAGAGAAGTGGTGCTCCGACATAAACCGATTCGGTAGCTCCGTGTCCGAGAATATGGAGCGCATTAAGAAGTAACGCACACGCCAGGATCGCCGAACAGGCGAGTGCGATTTTTTGCAAAGGACGGAGAAAGAAACTGAAGAGAATGAAGAGCGCGACTGGAGAAATGAACCACCAAGACGGCGAACCTTCTCCCCCAGGATTAATGAAAAGAGTCTGCAGCGTTCCGCCATTAGCAATAGGAATTCCGGGTGCTAGCAAGAACTGAGTTGGGTGGAGGAGCGCCCCGAGAGACCAAGGCAAAGTCAGTAGGACCGTAGTGATCAAGACAATCGTGCGTCTTACGGTTGGATTTATGGCTTCGCTTTCCAGAAAATCGATCCACCCCGCTGCTACTCGCTCACCGCGAAAGGCCCCTATTCCGGCAATCACAAGAAGTATTAATTGGATGAGTAACCAAGCGCCGAGGAAAATAGGCGAAAAGGCGCCAACGACGGCAGCCAAAAGTGTTAAAGCAAAAATTCTACGCCAAGAGAGTTTGACGATATTTACCATAAACGGTTTCAAATATATAAAACTAGGGAGAAGAAGATAGAGAACGAGAATATCAATTCGTCCTTGATTGAGAGAACTCCACAAGAGCGGAGTCAAAACATATACCAGACCGCCAAATGTCGAAACGTTTTGTGACACTCCAATATGCCGCAGCGAATTTACGAAAATAATAAAGGCCAATGGCGGAGTTAAGAGAAAGAACGAAGTAACAAGTAACGACAAATGACCCCAAGTAATTATGGAAGCGATACCAATAACGGCAAGCCACGGCGGAGATGCCACCGCAGAACCCATTCCAACGAGGTGCCAGGCTTGCGCATAACTTCGCAGTAAATCGCTGCCACTCGTTGGAATAAAGCCCAACGTCCCACCTACTAGGGAGCCAAATCTGGCGCGTGCAGATATACACGAGAGAATAAAAATGGCTATAACAGCCAAGGTGTCGGGACGACGAATCACGCCACGAAAAATTGGAGGACGAGCCGCCTTTTCAAAATCTGGTTCATCAAATTCCTCAGTAATAACTCCGAGGTCGGAATAAGTTTGCGAAGGTTCTACGGCCCCGCCCTCATTTAAAAGTTTTACGCGGTTTGAGATGGCGGTAGAAACTCGATCTACTCCGGCTCGGATCTGACTGCCACGAGGCGGAATAAATTGCGCTACAACCGAGGGAGATAGTAAGCGTTTTTTGCGTCTCGTTCGGCGAGCTTTAATGAGATCAGCAGGGTGAATCACCAGCAGCGCTACTGCACCGATTTCATCACCAGCATAACCGGGAAGTTTTGCGAGCAGGTCAAAAATTACCCGCAAAAGACTTGTTCCCAAGAGTTGCAGAGTGAGCCACGGCAACATCCACCACGAACAATTCGCCAAAATAACGTAGGCCGCATTTCTGCGATCGAGTAACAAGGGTCGATGCAGGAAGGCTTCGGAGACGTCAACTTCACGCCGCTCACTCGCGGAGGCTTGGGCGTGAAAAGCAGTTGCAGCACCGACGCAGATGGCGCCAAATCCCGCCACTCGTGCCCGCCAACCTAAATCCACATCATCTCGAAAGAGCGCCAGGTTTGGGTCAAGTCCACCAAGTTCTTCAAAGGCGGCGCGACGTACAAGCATTCCAGCGGTACTTACCGATAACACTTCCTTAGTCTGATCGTGCTGACCCTGGTTCTGCTCACGATGTTCCAGCCCCGTCCAACGCGCTCCATTAGGAGCAATTGATATTCCAGCTTCAAGAAGATGATCGCGGTCATACCAACCCAACAATTTTGGACCAGCGATAACTACCTGCGGACGATCATTGAGCGCTTCCAACAAAAGATGTAACGCATCTTTGGCAGGAGCACAGTCATCATGAATCAACCATAAGCATTCATACGATGCTCCGACTGGATCTTGTAATGGCGGAGTCTGATCTAGGGCAAGTTCAATTGCATCCCCATAACCTAAATCGCGTTCGGCTTGGATGAAAGTAATTCCAGATGCGCGAAGTAATTTTGGTGAAGAGTCGATAGAGCCGGTATCAACCGCAATAATACGATCGATGGGTCTGGTCTGTGACGAGAGTGATGCAATTACCTCTGGTAGCCACGCTGCACCATCATGAGTGACAATAATTGCCGTGACAAAAAATCGAGATAGATCGATCTCTGGATTAGAAAAAGGAGTTGGTGAATGTGTGGCCATCAACTCGCACCCTTGTTAGAGCGAGTGCGCGCTTTATGCCGAACGACGCTTGAGGCGACGACGTTCCCGTTCCGAGAGGCCTCCCCAAATTCCAAAACGCTCGTCATGTCCTAGAGCGTATTCCAAGCACTCGGAACGAACATCACACGAAAGGCAGACGCGTTTAGCTTCACGAGTGGATCCGCCCTTTTCAGGGAAGAAGGCCTCTGGATCGGTCTGAGCGCATAAGGCTCTTTCTTGCCACGAAAGATCAGGATTTCCTCCGTCAGTATTGCCAATGTTTGTGAGGCCACCCATTGAAAAATCCCCTTGCGGGGCGATCCGGCGTTCTTGCATAAAAACTCCTCAAACTGGTTCGGCGTTACGAGCGAGTCAGATCCGATGTACTCGGTGCACATCCGATATGGAAACGGCTTAGGTGAATTACACGCGTGTAATTGCTTTCAGTCAAGTCCAGAAGTGCTTTTTTCTACGACCATTTCCAGTTGATTTCTACTCTGAGTAGCCAAAAAACTGGTTGCTGGCGATAAATCCACTTGGAATTTCGAAATATGGTGCGACAAAAGTATTGACAAGGCGCGTATCTGAGCCCACTCGCGAGCCCTCGCCGACTATTGAACCGGAAATTATCGCCTGTGCTCCCACACTCGCATGAGCCGAAATAACGGAACCCGATTCAATCTGTGCCGTGGGGTCGATGTCAGCGCTCTTGGCAATCAAAGAGCCTTCGCTTTGAAAATAACTACCTCCAGCCAGTAACTCATCAAAAGCAATCGTATGAGCCCTGCCTGAAATGAGATCGGCAGTTGCCTTGAGTAGCGCCGCCGGGTTGCCGATATCTAGCCAGTAAGAAGTATCTATGTAACCGAGCAAGGTTGCGCCACGGCTAAGAAGTTCTGGAAAAGTTTCGCGTTCTACACTCACGGCGCGATCGGTTGGAATTGAGTCGATTGCCTCTCGATTAAAAATATAGCAACCCGCATTAATGATATTAGTTGGAGGGTTCTCCATTTTTTCTTTGAAGGTCAGGATGCGATCACCTGCCATTTCGACGACTCCAAATGCTCGAGCATCGGTCACTTCAGTGAGAAACAGAGTCACATCTGCGCTTTGACTCTGGTGTAGTTCAAATTGTGCTTTAAGGTCGTGACTACTTAAAACGTCTCCGTTAAAAATGACTACTGGGCCACTGTTCTTGAGGTACTTAGTCGCGTTGGCGATCGCGCCACCCGTTCCCAGCGCCACTTCTTCGAAGGCATAAGAAATCTTGATTCCAAACCTCTCACCATCTCCAAAATAAGGTTCGAATACCTCGGCGAGAAAGGAAGTAGCTAGCACGATCTCCGTAATGCCTGCGGCGCGGGCTTTAGCGATTTGATGTTCAGTAAAGGGAATGCTGGCAACTGGCAGCATCGGTTTTGGAGTGCGGAATGTTAAAGGTTGCAGACGCGTTCCAAAACCACCGACAAGCAAAATTGCCGAAGAAGGCGCGGACGAATTCACTTTCTCAATTTCCATTCACTCACTTTGCGAGTAATCGGGCGGCCGCTGCTGATATCTCAGCATCTGTAGCGGTTAACGCAACTCTAATATGCGTTGCGCCAGCAACCCCGTAAAACCCACCTGGAGCAACAAGAATGCCCTTTTCTGCTAGAGCCGATACCGAATCAAGGTCTCGCTCGCCACGGGTACACCAGATATAAAGTCCTGCTTCACTGTGCTCAACGATAAAACCCATGCTTTCTAGCGCTGGTCGAATTACTTCACGACGCCTTGCATATCTAAGCGCTTGTTCGTGAACATGTACTTCATCCCCCAGCGCAGCGGTCATCGCTGCCTGCACCGGTGCGGGAACCAGAAGGCCAGCATGTTTGCGAATCTCGCGAATTTTTGCAATCAACAGTGGATCACCAATGATCAATCCACCTCGATAGCCAGCTAAATTGGATCTCTTGGAAAGTGAATGGATTGAAAGAATATTTTTGTTATCTCCGGCGGCAACGCTGAGAATCGATACCGGCTGCTCCCCATCGCTTGAAGCCGGAAAATTGAAATAACACTCATCACTTGCAATCACCGCGTTTGTTCTGCGCGAGTATTGAATTGTTTTTTCAAGTTCTGCGCGAGGTGAAATTCGACCCGTGGGATTTGAAGGTGAATTGATCCAAACAAAATCCGCCACCGGCCAATGTGTTGAATCTAAATCAACAGCTTCGGCGTTTGCCTTCGCTAAAAGGGCTCCCACTAGATACGTTGGATAGGCAATTGCGGGATAGAGGACTCGCGTTGCCTCTAATTGGGAAGGTAAATTGGCAATAACTTCTTTTGAACCGATGCTTGGAAGAAGATCAAAATCGCCAGTAACTCCAACAATATTGATCGCCCAATCTCGCATCGCTTGGCGAAGCCGCGGCGATCCTATGGTGAGCGGGTAACCCGGAGAATTCGCACTCTCGATTAAAGCGTGCTGAATGAAATCCGGAGTGGGGTCGACGGGAGTTCCTACCGAAAGGTCGATTAATCCGTCCTTGTACTCCCGCGCGCGAGCGCCATATGGGGCCAATAAGTCCCAGGGAAAATCCGGGAGTTTAATTTCTTTACTCGCCAGCCTTTGGAAGAGCAGTAACCACCGAGTGGTCGGTATCAGTTGCCCCTACTTTGCTCGCGCCGCCGGGAGAACCGATGGTCTGAAAGAACGCGGCGTTGATCTCGCTGTACTGCTTCCAGTCTCCAGGAACGTCATCTTCGTAATAAATCGCCTCAACCGGGCAGACAGGCTCACACGCACCACAATCAACACACTCATCAGGTTGGATGTAGAGCATCCGATTCCCTTCGTAAATACAGTCAACCGGGCACTCCTCGATGCAGGATTTATCTTTCACATCGACACAGGGTTGGGCGATTACGTAGGTCACGGTGATCCTTTCGAGTAGCGATTCAAATCAACTGCGGAACAATACTGGTTACTGAAATATTAGGTACAGAATAGTGGATGGGATGGAACCGTACTTGCGGGTATCGGTTCTCAGGAATCGTTTAATGGGTGGAAGAGGAGGTTATCGTGAAGCCAGCTCCGACTCTCGCTGAAATCGGCCAGAAGGTGAGCATCCGCTCCCATGACCCAGAAGGCGGATTTCGTGACCTCTTGGGCTACTTGGTATCCATTAATCAAGTTCGAAAAAAGAGCGGCCAAATAGTTACCTTCGATCCGGATCAGATAGCGCTCTGGAAAGTCGTACCAAGTGCCACGGTCTCAACTGGGATTCACTTATATGACACCAAGAGCCGGTCCCTCCGTGAATTAACGATCCGCGACGGTAAAGCGTTCCGGATGTATTGCTGCGGCCCGACCGTTTATCGCGAAGCCCATGTAGGCAATCTCCGTACTTTTTTACTCGCCGATTTAATCTCTCGGCTGATGAAACTTCAAGGTCACCAGGTTCACAGCGTTCAAAACATTACCGACGTCGGGCATATGGGTGAGGACTTTGATGGCTTGGAAAGTCGCAACTCAGAGGAAGATAAAATGCTCGTACAAGCCCATATCGAACATATCGATCCTCTTGAAATCGCTCGGGGCTACGAAGCGAAATTTCATGCAGATCTCACTCGAATTGGCATAGCCGCATCTGATATCTATCCGCGCGCAAGTGAGAGCATCGAAATGATGCAACGTCTCATCCAACAACTCATCGATCGCGGAAATGCCTATCTGGGAACTGACGGTTCTGTTTACTTCGACGCGAACTCCTTTGAATCATACGGCGCGCTCAGTGGTAACAAACTCGATTCCCTCAAGCCCGGTCACCGCTATCAGTACACGGGAGATGGTGGAAAGAGGTTTCACGCCGACTGGGCGCTTTGGAAGAGCGCCGGTACGCGCAAAGAAATGGTTTGGGATTCACCTTGGGGAGTTGGATTTCCGGGATGGCACATAGAGTGTTCAGCAATGTCATTGCACTATCTCGGTGGTCATGTTGACCTTCATCTGGGTGGTATCGATTTGCGATTCCCGCACCACGAAAATGAGCGTGCGCAAAGTAACTGCGCCGCAATGAGTGAGGTGACTGACCAATGGGTTCACGGTGAACATCTACTTTTTGAAGGCAGGAAGATGTCCAAAAGCGCGGGTAATGTTCTGCTCGTTGAAGATGTTATGCGGCGGGGCTTTGATCCACTGGCAATTCGGTTGGTATTTCTCGAAAATAAATACCGATCACAAATGGATTTGACCTGGGAGCAGATTGCTTCCGCAGATACGACTCTCAAACGGTGGCGTGTTAAATATCAAGAGTGGGCTACCCAAGAGGTAAAGAATGACGAGCATGTAGTTCTGGAGTTAGTCGAGTCGATCTTTGAATCACTGCGAAATGACCTAGATACGCCAGCCGCGCTACTAAAATTACGGAAAATCGAGCGAGATCTATCAATCTCTGCTAAAACCAAGGCACAATTTTTTGCCAGAGTTGATCATTTCTTTGGACTAGAAATTACCCGAACCAATGAAATTGTTACGATTGATGACCAGACCGCTCAATTGATCGCCGAGCGTGCGGCCGCGCGCGACGCCAAAGATTTCGCTCGTGGTGATGAGATACGTGATGAACTCCTCGCTAGAAAAATCAGGGTGAGCGATGGGCCAAGTGGTCAGAATTGGGAAGTTATTCCTTAACGCCGGCAAATAAATCTAGCTCACGTCCATTTTTATCATACGGCCCTCCGGCCTCACCTTTAACGCGAATGTAATATTCGGTCCCCCGGATCCGCGTCGCGAGTCGTTTCGAAAAATTGAAGAGGTCTCCGTTGATAATCAATTGTGTGCGATGGGCATTGAGCGCGGCTAATTTTTGCGGCAAGTACTTTTCTCCATCAAATTTTGTCGTGACCACTCCATCCGCCTTTACAAAGGGCAACGCCATCCATTTCGATGGAACGTAATTAAAGAGTTTGATCAGAATTTGAATAAAGATATTACTGCTGGTCAAACTTCCTTGAAGCGCTGAACGTGGAATTGCACTCCAATAAATTTTTGAGATCTCCCACGGCTCACCGCTACCAAATTGGGGATCATTTGCCAGCTCCGCCGCGCGCATGGCAATTTGATGCGCCTTGATATGGTCTGGGTGGCCGTATCCGCCGTACTCATCGTAAGTAATTAAAACTTGCGGCTTACGATCTCGAATAATGCCAACGAGTTGGCCAGCAGCCTCATCCAAATCCGCCTTCCAGAAGGATTCTGGGCTCTCATTCGGCGCTGTCCCCATCATCCCGCTATCGCGATAATGATGGTCAGGTTCGCCCAAGAATTGATAATCGGTGATGCCAAGCTCCCGCATTGCGGCGGCAAGTTCGGTCTCCCGATAGGTTCCAAGCGTGTTCTCGCGCTCCGCGGCATGGTGAGCAAGCGAGGGGACCAGCACTTCGCCGTGCTCGCCTCGGGTGCATGTAACGAGCGTTACCGCAGCACCTTGTGCACGATATCCGGCCATTGTGGCCCCATTGTTGATCGTTTCATCATCCGGGTGAGCATGCACCAACAACATGCGCTTATTCGGGAGTTCACTCATGGGCTCATTATGAACGATGAGATAACATCCCGCTAATGAACGAAGAGAAGTTACGCCTACCCCGCGATGAACGTCGCGCCACCTTGCTTGCCGCAGCGCTAGAAGTCTTTACCGCCTCTGGCTATCACGCTGCCGCGATGGATGAAATCGCTGATCAAGCAAATGTCAGCAAACCTGTTTTATATCAACACTTTCCTTCCAAACTCGACCTTTACCTAGCGGTACTCGACATTCATTGCGAGTACCTGGTTGAAGCCATCCGTACAGCCGCTGGATCATCGCAAGAGAACGCAGAGCGCGTCCGAGCGACTGTCGACGCTTATTTTGATTATATAAATCGCGACGGTGAAGCTTTTCGACTGCTCTTTGAGAGCGATATGGCAGTTGAACCGAGGGTACGCGAACGACTGAGCAAAATGTCCTACGACTGCGCACAAGCGTTTAGTCAAGCAATAACCACCGAAACCGGAATCTCACAAGAATCCGCAATGATGCTCGCATTTGGGCTTATCGGCACCGCTCAAACAACTGCCCGTCATTGGCTCGCTCGAAATGAGAAGATTGATAGAGATTTGGCTGTGAATCTCGTTGCAAGTTTACAGTGGCGTGGAATTTCAGGTTTCCGGAAAATCACCCAACCACTAAACTAAATTCATGGCTAAAAAGGATATCGACAATAAAACTTCGGTACGAATTGGTATCAGTGAAACCTCACAAGAGTTACATTTCGAAACCAATTTAGATACCGCAAAAGTTATCGCTTTGGCCAATGATGCAATCACGGGAAATAAAACCCTCGAACTCACCGATATTAAAGCGCGCGTAATTTTGGTTCCAGCGGGCAAGATTTCTTATATCGAAATCGGCGACACCACCGATCAAAAGGTGGGATTTACCGCCTTATAACTCGACGGGCGTTTGCTCTCGACTCTAACTTTTCGAACTCTGCTGGATCGGTATGAAACTCGGCTAGTTGATTGAGTTTGCCGTTGCCGTGGTAATCACTTGATCCCGTCTTGGCAAGGTCAAATTGATCCGCAATTGCGCTAAGGAGTTCTCGATTTTCCAGTGTGTGGTCGCGATGATAGACCTCAATCCCATCAAGCCCTGCGTCGACGTAACTCTGAAAGCTCTCCGGGGAAACAGTCCTTCCGCGCAAAGATGACATTGCGTGCGCTATTACCGCTACCCCTCCGGCTTGCTTTATGAGGGCAATCGCCACTTCTGGGGTCGGAGAGTAGTGCGAAACATAAAAGGGCGAGTCGTTATGTAGAAGCTGCGCAAATACCTCCTCTCGAGATTTCATATATCCCTTGGCAATCATCGCATCGGCCAAGTGGGGTCGACCCAGAGTCGCACCGTCGGATAGTTGCGCTTCAACCTCGCCAATAGTTATTTCGTATCCTGCTTTATTTAGTCTGGCAACTATTTTATGCATTCGACCAATTCGATTTTCGCGAGTTTGCTCCATCGCGTTCATCAGTGCCTCATTCTCTTGATCAAAGAGAAGCCCGAGCATATGAACGCTGATTCCATCACTCGTCTGACAAGAAATCTCAGAGCCGAGGACCAGTGCTAGCCCCGGACGAAGATGATCCATCGCCTCCTGCCAACCTGCGACGGTATCGTGATCGGTGAGAGCAATCGTCGTCAAACCGTTGGCCATGGCCTTATTTAAAAGGAGGGTCGGGGTATCTGTGCCATCACTAAAGTTTGAATGTGTATGCAGATCAATCACGAGGCACCTTATTTCGCAGGACGAATATCGCACAACCCACAAGCAAACCTACAATCCCAGGGATAGTTCCGGCAGATGGTCTTTGATGCAACCAAAACCAAGCAATAATCGCCGCGACTGGAACTTCGAAGAACACGATCAAGGAAACGACTACTGGTGACACTCGCTTGAGCGTCATGTTAAAGAGAGTATGCCCAAGGAATTGGGCACCGATAATTAATCCCGCAAGGTAGAACCACTGCACTGCTGGAAAGTGGAGAATTGGTGAAGTGGTTAATAAACTCACCAAGAGCGTTGTGATAGCGCACGTTGCAAAACAAACGGTTGTGTAAGTAGAGGTTGATAAAGATTTCTGGACTCCAGATCCGATGATCATGTAAGCAGCAGCCAACGCTCCACATAGAATTCCAAAGAGATCGCCGACAAAGGCGCGCGTCGAGACCGTGAAATCAATTCCGGTAATCAAAAAGAGCGAGGCAAAGGCAAGCAACATTCCGCCGAGAGATTGCGAAGAAATGTGTGCGCCACGCAATTTCATGTAGAGCGCCGCAAAGATAGGTTGAAAAGCTGCAAGCGCGGTACCGGCGGCCACCGTCGTAAAACGCATAGCGGCAAAGAAAGTTAAGAAATGGGCGGCCAAAAGCACCCCGGCTACCGCAGAAATACCAATCAAGCGGCGATTTGATCGAACTCGAAATTCGCCGGACTTTAAAGCGAAAGGAGCCATGATCAGCGCTCCACCGAGATTTCGCCAAAAAACCAGCGTGGGAATGGGCATTGTGCTCTTGGCGATGAGTGGACCCGAGGAGCCAACTCCAAGTATTCCTGCTATGAGGAAGGAGATATCACGCCCTTGCGGCAGAGCGGTGTGCTCATGAGATTTAGTGTTCACAATCTAAATATGAACCAGAATTGCGCGAGCACGCAAACGGCAACAATCGCGATGATTGCGCCATAGAGTGAGAGCGCACGTTTTCCGGCGGTAAATTCACCCATTAATTTCGAGTCGCGTGCGATACCAAACATATATATCAATAAGGGCAGCAACAGGATGGCATTTAAAATCTGGGAGGAGATCAATATCCAGATAAGCGATACTCCGGGAATCATTATCAATCCACCAGCGACTACGGTAATGGCAGCGAAGGTAAGATAGAAAAGCGGAGCCTCATCAAATTTGTCATCCAGGGCCGCAGGTGAACCAGTTAAGTCACTCACCGAATACGCGGTAGACAGGGGCAGAATTGAGGCCGCTAGGAGCGCCGCACCAATAATTCCGATGGCGAAAATATCTTTTGCTAGCGTTCCGGCCAATGGCTGTAGTGCACGCGCGGCTTGCGATGCATCGGTGATGTTAGTGATGTGTTCGTGATTAAGAGTTGCTGCACAAGTGACAATAACAAAGAAACCAATGATTCCCGTCAGTAGCGAACCAACCCAAACATCTGCGCGCAACAATTTCAGATCTGAGCGGGTTAAGCGCTTATCAACTGCGTAGGATTGAATAAAGGCAAGTCCCCAGGGCGCCAAGGTTGTTCCCAAGGTAGCGGTTGCAATATTTATTGCGCCACGATTAAAGGGCATCGACGGAACGACCATCCCGTGGAACGCCGATCCCCAATGTGGGTGCGACATAAATCCAGCGATCAAGTACGAGATAAATACCGCAGACAGGAGAAAGAAGACACGTTCGGCTTTCTTAAACGTTCCACGTAGCACGAGCGCTGAAATAAAGATTCCAGTTAGCGGGACGGTGATGTACCTAGAAATTCCAAAGAGTTGGCCAGCCGCGGCGACCCCAGCAAATTCGGCGGTCATCGTGCCCAGGTTTGCCAGGATGAGCGCAATGGCGCTGAAACTACCGGCGCGAGCGCCATATTTTTGCCGCACCAATCCAATTAAACCTTGGCGAGTAACTACGCCAATCCGAGCACCTAAATCTTGAAAAACAATGAGGGCAAAGGTGGAAACAACCAAAACCCAGAGCATTCGGTAGCCAAATTGTGCACCAAGTTGTGAATAGGTCGTGATACCAGCTGGGTCGTCATCTGACAGCCCAGCAATTACGCCTGGACCCATGACCGCTAAAAAAGCAGCGATGCGAAGTTTACGCCCGCTGGGAATAGTTATATTCGTCATGAACGAGTTGTGCCGCCCTGTGAAAAGAGCCCTCTGTTCTGTGAGAGAGCATCCACAAGATCGTCGGCAAGTATGCGGCCAATAGGCTTATTCTTTTCATCAATAACGATGATGGATGATCCGCGATTATTTGAAAATTCTTCGACCACCTCATTAATTGGAGTCTCACTGGTGACAGCGGTTGGATATGGTTTCGCTATCAGTTCAGAGACCAAACTCTCGGGGTTCGAAGCGATCAGTTCAACGGTCTGGATGTGGTCCAACAGTTTTCCTTTACCGTCGACGACGACGACTCCATCAGAACTTTCGCGCTCACGGTTTTCGACCAAGATTTGCAAGGCGGTGGCAACCGTATCGCTGGCTTTCACGATTAATATGTGAGTCGTCATAATTCCACCGGCTAAAGCTTCGTCAAATGAAACTAAATGACGCAACTGTTTAGCTGTTGTACTCTCCATAGCACTCAAAATGCTTTCCCTATGTTCATCATCAAGGTCACGCAGGACTTCGGCAGACTCATCGGGTTCCATGAGAGATAACAATTCAGCAGAGCGCTCTGCAGTTAATCCACGCAGCAATCCTTCTAGTTCATCGTCTTCCATTTCTTCGAGAACATCCGCTGCAAGGTCCGGGTCAAGCATTTCGATAAGTGCGCCCTGTTCACGACCGGCAAGATCTTCGATCAAGTCTGCGAGATCCGCGGGACGCAGCTGACTTAGGGCCGAGCGAGTTCCAGAAGTACGAACTACCCCCGTGGAATCTGTAAGTGAAGCAACCGAAGCCCAATCCACGACGTGATCTGGGGTGGCGCGACGAGAAAGTGAACCGGGGAAAAGTCGGCGCAGAAAAGAGACAAACGAGATATCTACTCCAATTACCCGGATCTCCTTATTAAACGGTGCTAAGTAAAGATCAGAAGTCCGCACAACGCGTAACCCATCCACGTCGACTATTTGGTGGTCAAGCACATCAGCATCTAGCAACGATTCTCCAGGCCGGCGGGAGAAAGGTTGNNAAGCAATGATTCTCCAGGCCGGCGCGAGAAAGGTTCAAAATCAATTTTCGTGGAAGATAAAGTGATTGAACTGGGAGTCAGCTTCGAAATACGAGCGCCATTAATAAATAATTTACGATTGGAAACTTTTACAATCAACCCAGAAACCGGAGGATAAGTCTCATCACCATGACGGACTACAACGTCCACAAGGCGCCCTATTTCCCTGCCCTCGGGGTCCACCACTGGGCGCCCAATTAGTCCGGCCAAGGAAACCAGTGAATCCCGAACACTCTTTCTGGTTATCAGCAGGTCGCTACGTCCCACCAGCCGCTTTGCAACGGTGTTAATCGGGGAGACTGATGGACGTTTCACTCGCCAAGTCTACGGGCATGGCCCTTGAGTTCGGATTAGGTGTGTAGCGAGAGCGGCACTCCAACTAATGAGCGCGGCCTGACCATAAGCGCGGATAAAAGTTCATCGAATGTTTCCTTCATCAGAGTGTGCGTACCGTCTAGATAGGTCGGTACCCCTTTGTCGCCGCCGTCGCGGAGGGTGATATCAAATGGAATCTGGGCTAAAAGTGGAACCTGCGACCCTACGAGGGCCGATAAACGTTTGGCGGTCTCTTGACCTCCGCCACTACCGAAGAGAGCGATGGGTTCCCCGCAGTGCGGGCATGGGCTTGCAGACATGTTTTCAACGACTCCGACAATGCGTTGCTTCATCTGAAATGCAATTCGCCCCGCACGTTCGGCAACTTCTGCCGCCGCTATTTGTGGCGTTGTAACTACAAGTATTTCTGAGCGCGGGATGAGTTGCCCCAACGAAATAGCGATATCCCCGGTTCCAGGCGGTAAATCAAGTAACAACAAATCCAGTGCCCCCCAATGGGCGTCGGTTATGAGTTGTTCTAAGACGCGATGAAGTAGCGGGCCACGGTAGGCAATGGGGTCTTCGCGATTTGGTTTAAACATTTCCATCGAAACAATTTTTACCCCGTGATTTTCAACGGGGATGAAGGTCTGATCAATTGCAGTCGGACGCTGATCTAAAATACCCATCAATCTAGGGATTGAATGACCATAAACATCCGCGTCGAGTATTCCCACATTTAGGCCATGAGCTGCAGCTGCCACCGCCAAATTTGCGGTGACCGAAGATTTACCAACACCACCTTTACCCGATGCAACCCCGATGACACGAGTCATTGAGTCAACTTGCGCAAAGGGATTAAATTTTTCGCGGCCGCCGCGCAATAACTTTTTAACAGCCTCACGCTCTTCATCGTTCATCACTCCGAAGGTGATCTCGACCTTGGAAACTCCACTCACTGCAAGCACGGCCGCAGTAATATCCGATCGCAAACGGTCGCGCATTGGACATCCGCTGATCGTTAATTTAATGGTAAGAGCTGCCAATCCATTTTCGTATTGGACTGATTGAACCATCCCAAGTTCAGGTAGCGGCCGGCGCAGTTCAGGATCTTGCACCTGCGCCAGCGCTTGGTGAATCTGATCAACAATATCCTGGGTCATAAGAGCACTCTACGATAACTCTCCGAAGCGTGACGCGGTCGTTTACGCCACTTAGAGGTTACTTAGAAGATGCGAGCACGAGTTGAACAGTCGCTGTGACGGTGCCCCGCTTGTACTTCATTGTGATCGAGTCCCCTATGGCATGTGATCGGATTGCGACGATCAGATCGTCCGCAGTCGCAATATCCTGGCCATTAATGGCGAGAATAATGTCTCCAGGCTGCAATCCAGCCTTCGCTGCTGGACCACCTGCGAGAATCGCAGTCGGGAGATCAGCAATTCTTGCCCCAGGGCCGGCATAGGTTGAATCGAGCGACATACCAACAATTGGGTAATGTGAACGACCGGTTTTGATTAATTGTTCTGCGGTCGATTTTGCTTGATTAATAGGAATTGCAAATCCCAACCCAATCGAGCCAGGTTGACCCGCCACTGTTCCTCCTAGAGAAGCAATCGCAGAATTGACGCCAATAACCGCTCCTGTTGCATCAACGAGTGGACCACCGGAGTTTCCAGGGTTGATAGCTGCATCCGTTTGTAGCGCATCAATAAAGGCATTTTCCCCGGCAGTATTGTCTGAACTCGTCGATACTGATCGATTCTTTGCAGAAATAATTCCAGAGGTGACTGTTCCTTGTAATCCAAGCGGTGAACCGATTGCAATAACAGGATCGCCGACTTGGACGTTATCGCTATTTCCAAGCACAAGAGCAGGTGCAGCGGTTACATCAATTTTTAGCACGGCAAGGTCATATGAAGTATCTCTGCCAACCAGCTTGGCGGTGTAAACCTTGTTGTTGGCGAGTTTGACGCTGATTTTTGATTTAGCGAGAACGGCAGCTTCGATCACGTGATTGTTGGTCATGATGTAGCCATTTGCATCAATAAAAAATCCCGATCCGGTATCGCTACCACCGCTCGTAGTTGAATCAATTTCAACCACAGAAGGAGAAACTTTTGCAGCAATACCTGCTATTGAATCTGGTGCGCGATCAATAACTTTATTTGAGGTAGTGAGGTGCGGAGTATTATCAAATGCGACTTTTCCGATCAAACCTCCGGCGACCCCTGCTATCAATGCCATTGCAATGGCCATGTACCACGTAACTTTAATTACACGCTTCACGGGCGTTAGCGCCGAATAACTACTTGCCGCAGATTGGTTATCAGAAACCCACCATGGTGTTTGAGGCGGAGTAGTAGGCGGAGTTGTAGGTTGAACGTCGGGGGCTATCTCATCTTCAGACATTGCAACATTATAAGTCAGTTAAAGCTTTGTTGCCAGAAGTACGCCGCTTCCAATCGGTAGAACGGTTGAACTCCATCTTGAATCCTCTTTCACGGCGCGGATCCCGTCGCGTCGAGAAATACTCTCAAAGTCACGTTGAGTTGGATCAGCAACCTTGCCACCACTCAATGCATGATCAATAAAGAGCATCCCACCAGGTCGAAGCAAGCGATTCGCAGCGTGAATTAAATCCATGAGGTCGGCGGCTGGACGTATAACGACCAAGTCGTAATTACTATCTGCTAGTTTCCCTACAACTTCCATAATAATTCCTGTGATCAATCTAAAGCGTTGTGATGATATTCCCGATTCCTCAAAGACAGCGCGCGCGGACGCTGCATGTTCCCGCTCGGTATCAATAGAGGTCAAGACCATATCTGAGGCGGCACCAGAAAAAAGCCAGAGACCACTCACGCCAGATCCAGTTCCAATTTCCACTATTGAGCGCGCCTTGAGCGATTCAACAACAAACCGCAGAAGACCACCGACCGCAGGGGATGGGTCGAGCGTTCCGAGTTCTGCGGCATTATTTCTTGCTTGCTGCATGAAAATATCTTCCCGCACATAGCTCTCTGCGAACGCGGACATATCACCGCGGTTGCCGATCATGACAGTGTGGCTAGCCATTCAATGAGCAGCCGAGTACCAAAACCTGTTCCACCTTTAACGAGCTCTCCCGAATCAACTTCTGAACGAGCCGGCCCAGCAATATCTAGATGGACCCAATTCCTTTTACCAACAAATTTCTCCAAGAAGAGTGCAGCGGTTACCGAACCAGCGCTAAAACTCTTTGCGGATGCGTCGTGGTTGAGATCTGCGACTTCACTCTTAAGTGCCGGTAAGTAATCATCAATTAACGGCATCGGCCAGACTGGATCTCCGATGCGATCTCCAACTTCCTGCAACCGCGCGGTGAAGTTGGGATTGCGTGAATACATAGCCGCGTATTGCTTGCCGAGACCTAGCGTTGCAGCTCCTGTAAGAGTTGCGATATCAAGTAAGTAATCCGGGTCTAATTCCATATCGGCGTAAGCAAGTCCGTCGGCAAGAACTAATCGTCCTTCGGCATCTGTGTTAATAATTTCTACGGTAGTACCACCAAATTGCGTAATAACATCAGATGGGCGCTGTGCAGTTCCAGAGAGCATATTTTCGGCACACATCATGAGAGCAGTAACTCTGACGCGTGGCTTGATCTGGGCCATCGCTACGGTTGCGGTCAAAACTGCAGCAGCTCCAGCCATGTCGCTCTTCATCGGAACCATTAAGTCGTACGGTCTCTTGAGCGAGACTCCACCGCTGTCATAAGTGATTCCTTTTCCAACGAGCACCACATGCGGCCAATTTTGGCTCCCGGTCGGCGCATAGGTCACTTCAATTAAACGTGGCGCAGCTAACGGAGAGGAATTACCGACTGCCTGTAATCCGCCAAATTTATCTAGTTCGCGACCCTTTTTAATTACCACTGACAAAGATGGTGACTTCGCTTTTCGCACAAGTGACTTGGCCTGCTCTGCGAGCCATGCTGGGTTTTTAATATTGGAAGGTGTGTGAATCAGATCGCGAGTAGTCCACGTAGCCTGCGACAGGATTGTTGCCCGCGCTATCGCTTCCGCTTGAGAAAGTTCAAAAGAAAATGAGGTAGCGCCTTTTTCTCGACCACTTGCATCGCTCTTGGAGTAATCGCTCTTGAGATTCCAACCGTATTGCGAGAGCGATATTGCAGTTATGTGCGCCACCGCCGCGTCACGATTCCCCGTATACGCTGACAAGACCGAATATCCCATTAATTTAACTTTGCGACCAATTGCGGCTCCCGCTTTGCGAGCATCCTCAATAGATCCGGTACCGATACCAAGAACGAAAAGTCGAGTTAGATTTCCGGTAGGAGGAATAGGAATCTCTAGGATCTCTCCAGCTTGGCCGGAATAGTCAGGCCAATTCTCTAAAATTTCTTTAAAACTCTGGCCACTCTTCGAAAGGACACTCACGGCTAATGGGTTCACGTCCACGATCGGACCAGATTCGGAGGCCGAAACAGGGAGAATCAGGGCATTAAATTTTTCTAAATTTTTTGCACCTGTTGAACTTACTACCCCGAAGGTCGGCTGCGGTAGATGCATAAGACGACTCTATTTCTTAACGAGAGCTACTGCCGCCTGAAGTGCATTGCCCAAATTGGTGGCCTCTTCAACATTGAGTTCGACCACTAACCGGCCCCCACCCTCTAGCGGAATACGCATCACCAGACTTCGAGCCTCTTTGGTGACTTCCATGGGACCATCGCCAGTACGTGGTTTCATGGCTGCCATGGTGAAACTCCCTTACCTCAAAAAATTATGAAGATTGTAAGGAGAAGTATCTCGCATCAGGCGAGAGGTGGGAAATCGAGGGCTGTTAATAAGCGTCTTTTGCCCTGATCGATGACTGAAACTACCGCTTTTTGTGGAACTCCGAGGGTCACCGCAATCTGCACCGTGTTCATCCCCTTGACATAATGCAAAGAAAGAATAAAGCGTTCCTCATCCGGCAGGCTCGCAAGGAGTTCTGCAAGAGACGGCGCCGGCTTCATGGATGGGAGATTACTAGTAGGACCTGCAAAGTAGTGCGACTTTAAAAAATTCTCGGCAAACCTTGATTATTCAGCAATTTGATAGCGTTGAGACATGAGAAAAGCATACGGAAGTGGCGTCGCCACGATTGCGGCAAATGGCGACCTACTTGATTGCTGGTTCCTGCAACTTGGTTTTGAACCTCTCGCCACACCGACAGACCGCTCCGCGCTTCTGACTCCGGACCCACATCGCGGCGTCACCAAGATAGCCGTTGATATTGAAATTGATTTGGATACCGCTCCTGCGTCGGCTGCCGATGCCTACTTGAGGCTGCACCTGCTATCGCATCGTTTAGTAAAGCCTCACGGTCAAAACTTGGACGGAATCTTCGGTTTGCTCACTAATGTTGCATGGACCTCGGCTGGACCCTGCTCCCTTACGGATTTCGAAATGACTCGCGCCAGGCTGCTGGCAGCTTTGGGCAGCCTCACCGTCTACAGCGTCGATAAGTTCCCTCGCATGGTCGACTATGTAATTCCAGAGGGCGTTCGCATCGCTGATGCTGATCGAGTGCGGTTAGGTGCTTACCTAGCATCGGGCACAACAATTATGCACGAAGGATTCGTCAACTTTAACGCTGGCACGATGGGCAAGTCGATGGTTGAGGGCCGCATTAGTTCTGGAGTTGTTGTCGGCGATGGCAGCGACGTTGGAGGTGGAGCTTCCATCATGGGAACCCTTAGTGGAGGTGGCAAAGAAGTTATCTCTATCGGAGAACGTTGTTTGCTCGGAGCAAATTCCGGATTAGGTATCTCTCTCGGAAACGACTGCGTGATTGAGTCTGGCACCTACATCACGGCCGGATCAAAGATCACTTTGCCCGACGGCAGCGTCGTTAAAGCTCGCGAACTATCCGGCGCTAATAATTTGATCTTCCGTCGCAACTCGCAATCTGGCAATCTGGAGGTTGTTCCGAAAGTTGGCGGCTGGGATGGGTTGAACTCCATCCTGCATTCAAATTAATCAATATTCTGCGATGGGTAATTCGGCGATCGTGTCCGTAACAAGAAACCGTTGAGAGGTCAGGGAACTAATATCCAAAATTGATGCGATAAGACTTTCGCTTCCGCCAATAAGAGTTACATTGAAATCAATCTCGGTGGCCAATATCCAAGCCCGATCGCTTGGCCAAAGAAGGTTTGGTGATTGCGAATGGAACGACTCGGAGAAAATCCAGCCAATATTTTTCGCCTCCGCTAATGTTCCACGCATTAACAAGTAAGCCCGGTTTGGGAGATTAAATCGCTCCGCCGCCATAATACCCTCAGGCAAGGTGTTCGCTTGCAAGTGATCTAAGGATTGAACTTGATTGCGAATTCTCTTTCGTGTCGCTAGCTTCCAACTAATCCTGATTGTCACAGGTCGAAAAAATCTATGCAATTTTGGATACTTAAGTCGTTTCAAAACAGCAATACTTCCGGGATGCATCCACCCCTGGCCTTCCCATAAAGCGTGGAAACACACTTCAGGAGTCGAGGTGAATTTGGAAAGTGTCTCCGACAACGTCGTCAAGGTTTCTTTTCCGAGTCCTCCGTGGGTATCCCCTAGACCTGTGTGGCGAACCAGCAAATAACTCTCTAACCCTTTTGGCATGACTATCCCAATAGTGACCGGGTCTTCGGAAAAAGGTATCCACGGTGCTAGGGAATCTCTGATCCAGTCACCCACTGCGAGATCGTGCTCTATTTCGAGTTGAGCTTTCTCAATCATGATTCGGCTTTTTCGGTTGCCTCCAGGTAATCCTTTTTCCTTTGACGTTAAATTTCGAAAAAGGTGGAGCTTCATCTTCTGTTGCTTGAACTCGCATTTTCTCTTCTTCTTGCTCGATGATTCGATGTTCACTTCCAGGTTTAAGAACTAGATCTAAGAGGTTCACTCCTGCGCTAGCCGCACCGGGACGTTTCTTTCCCGTTTTTTTTGCGCGCAATAACTGAAAAATGCCGAGAATGATGATCACAATGACCAACCCTGGGAGACTCAAAGCGAAGAACACTGCCACCATTTCAGCCTACCAACAGTAAATGTCCTTTCCCAGTGAATTGTTTCATCCCGCCAAGAGCGCCAAATCGTAAATTTCCATTTTTATTCTGAAGGAGGCACCGAACGGTTCTTCAGCTTTTCCAGTTGATCCCAATAGTTGGCAATGCGCTTTCTTCCCAATGGTGTCAGTTCAACATTGGTATTAGGTTTCTTTAGAACAAACCTCTTCTCGATTTTTATGAGGCCAGCGGCTTCTAACTTGGTTAGATGGCTCGAAAGATTTCCTTTGGTTACTCCTGTCAAACGTTCTAAGAATACAAAGTCTGCCGACTCAACAGAGGAGAGCACGGTCATGATTGAGAGCCGACCGGGTTCGTGGATGAGTCGATCCACAATCAATTCGTTCTTATGCTTCGTCATTGTTATTTTCGAGAGTTAGATTCCGTGTTACATTCGAAGCACGTACGAGAAGACGATGGTCCATGAGTCCTGACAAAATAATCGCTACTCCGATCGGAAATGCAGCTATTGCATCTCGATTCGCATTTAAGCCCCAGATTGGTAGCACACCGATCACGAAGAGAGAGCCCCAAATGACAATGTGGTGCATTTTCACACCGATAGTCATTCCAAAGAAGACCAACATTCCTAAGGACCACGATGCGGCGTAAGAACTCATCGGCCGATCAGGGGGACGACCAAACATGATACGAGTTAGCTGGTCAGCTCCGATGAACACCACAAAACTTGTAAAGATTGCGAGGCCGTACCGAATTCGCCTGCTTTTCGTAGGAGTAGCTCTGCCGAAGTTATTTTGGTAGTACCGAGTAATACCCAGCCACGCACCCAGGCAGAGCAATAAGCCGCCAACAAGGATCCAGGAGGCAGTGGGCTGGCTTATGAGATTTGTGAGACCGGTCATGAACCAACCAATCCCGATTGGGATTGCGTAGAGCCCCTGCACGTACTGCGGGGGGTAGTTGAGCGCCACTGCTTCTATTTGCTTCCGTTCCATCTCAGAGCCCTTTTCTCGATTGGCGCCTCCAGAGGTGATAGGCGCTTTTAATGTCTGGCCGACTAGTTCATAATCTCATAAACTAGTTTGCACCATAAACCATATGCCGA
>PLXJ01000044.1 GCA_003151395.1 Actinomycetota bacterium
GGCAGCACATCTGTTTTTGCCAAACCGTCAGCGCGGGTCCCTGGGTGATGCCTGGGACCCTTTTTAATCAATTAATTCGACGAAACATTTCCAGTGCCCGAATTCATCCTACCAAGCGCATTTTTCAGAAAATGCTAATTAGAAACCGATGGCATATTGAATTTCCATTAACTCGAAATCGCCGAGTTTGTCCAGTTTTCTCTTCCCTGTTGGATTCCACCCGTGTGCTTCGTAATACTTGATCGCTTTAGCATTTCTGTCGAAAACCCAAAGGGTCGCTTGGTTAAAATACATCTTCTTGAGTGATTGGATTCCCACTCGAATTAATTCGGATCCAACGCCTTTACCTTGATGACCCGGATGTACATAAATCGTATACACCTCCCCTACTTCGGAAGCGTCAGGATCACGACTTACCCCAACCCCGATGTAACCCACGATAGTGCCATCAATCTCGGCGACGATTGTTTTGGCACTCTGATCTGAACTTTCGAGTCTTTGCGTCCAACTAACGGTGCTTTGTTCTATGTTCAAGTTCTGAAGAAATGAATCAGGTATTAATCCTAAATATGTGTCCTGCCAGGCAACTACCCGGACTCTGGCAATTCCCTCGGCGTCGCTTGTAACAGCCTGACGGAGCACTAGTGATTCCATGCATGATTATTGCAGAACCCCCAAGAAACTATGCGAGCAATAGGGAAGATTCCCAGTGCCAAGTTTTATCTCATCGGGCGCACTTTTGGCACGGCGCCAGACCTCTCCAGCCATAGCCATTCAAGGCAGTCAAGTTATCGTTTGGTTGCAATGACTTCTGTGTGAGGGACTGCATAAAAACCTCTTGGATCCTCGGCCCATTCTAGAAAAGCGCGTGAAATTTCTTCGAGCTCTTGCTGATTTGAGAATCCGTAAGCAATAGCTTGATCTGCAAAATCGCTTTGAATTACGCGCTTAGACCACATATTTCCCCAAAAGTCCCTGTCAGTATCTTTTGCAAATACCCAGGTGCTGCATCCAATATTGATTGGATCCAGACCAGCTTCCATTGTCCAAGTTTTTAGAAATCTTCCGCCGTTGCTTTCCGCCTGATTCCTTTGAGTTATAGCCCGATAAAGTTTGTGCCATCTATCTAAGGGCGCTAACTCCGGGTACCAAGTAAATGCGCCGTAATCTGCATCGCGGCAAGCGAGGATTCCACCCGCTTTGAGTACTCTGCGTAGTTCAATTAGTGCAGACACAGGATTCTTGAGGTGTTGTAGGACTTGGTGCAAGTGGATGACATCAAAACTTTCATCTTCAAATCTAAGGTTGTAAATATCACCTTGTTCAAACTCAAGATTCCCGTACTTCAGTTTTGGGTAGTTTTGCTGAGCTTGCTCGATGATTTCAATTGAGAAATCGATCCCTATTACTTTTCCATGAGGAATCAATTCAGCGAGTCCCGCAGATAAATTTCCTGGACCGCAACCAGCATCAAGTACTACAGAACCATCTTTTAGAAACGGCACTAAGTATTTGGCCGAGTTCTCTACTGTCCGCCATTTGTGGCTAACAAGAACTGATTCATGGTGACCGTGAGTGTAAACATCGTCTTGGTTGTTCATGATTTGATTTTATATTAGAGATTTTCTGAGTTGCAAATAATGAGATATGTATCTCAAATAATGATACACATGAAAAGGTCCAATTTTCGAACGTTTTGAAAGACTCCCGGTGCCCAGTTTCATCCCACGAGGCGCTCTACTTCTTTGTCGTTAAACCGCGTTGATCGAATGAGCCCCAAAGATTAGGGCAAGTTTTAGTTTGAATCGGACTCGATCTTGCTTATTCACTTGGTATATCACCTGGGACTTATTCTTTAGATTGACCGATAAATAAACGATCGTCTGGGAATTTTTGGCTACGAGGGCAAGGATGCCGACCACCAAAGCTAAACCAGCTCTCGACTTGGCTACCTGTTCAGCGTCGATCGAGTAACTTTCCACATCGGACCAGGAGATGATTCCGTACTTAGGATTGAGCACCCCTATCCCGAGGCACTGTTCAGTGAAGATCAGGTTGCCGCGGTGAGCCTCCTCTTCACCCGGAATTCCCCCGAGGTATTCGCAGTACCCGAATGAGTCATCTTTAGCCACGTCGAGTGCTTCTAACTGGGTGATAAAACTTGCATGACCTTTTTGCCTTCATGCGAGAGAGTATACGGTTTAAGGTCATCGATTACCTGTGAATCGAAATGATTGAATCGATGCTAAGTCAACGACCGACTCCCCAGTGCCCAGTTTCATCTCGCGAGGAGCACGATTCAGAAGGGTCGCAACTCCACATTCGAGATATTTTTTAAGTCACAAACTCAAATCTGCTATTACAAAAAGTCGGATTACTCCGTTAATGAGTTTATTGGTTAAGAAGAAATGAATATGCCATCTCTCTTTGTGCTAAGCGAAACTCATGTTTGCCGGGAACGATTTTCACCCTGACATGGTTTACTGCTAGTTCCTTGAGTCGCGTCTCTATGTCTTGGGCTCCACGACTCCACACGTCGTTCTCGGCAGCTATTATGAGCGTTGAGCATTGCTCAGATATGGCGAGTACGTCTTCCACGTCGAAATTCGAAGCGAAACCAGGCACGACAAGTTCAGCTTGGAAACCGGCGTCGTGAGAAAAGGAGTCCCGATAAGGGATGCAACCACAGTTCGAAACGCTCCTTCGGATGCGTTCGTCCCACGCGGGCGCCCACATAGCGATGCGTCCTCCGTAAGAATGTCCAATGAACCCAAGGCGAGTTGGATCTACTTCCGGGAGACTCGTCGCGTAGTCGATCGCGATGGACACCTCTTGAAGGAGGTCGGCTAATAAAGTTCGCCCAAGAACTAGGCGTGATGAAAGTTCGAACCAACTGACATTTTTCCCATCGTCCCAATTGCGATCCTCGAACCCGATCGCATCCGGGGAGATCGTGATGATTCCACGTTGTGCCAACTCAACGGCGTACGCCTGGTCGGGATCTCCACGAAGTCCACACACCTCGCTCTTACCGAGGTCGAACTGACCATGATGTTGGTGATGGCAGAACACCACAGGTGCAGGCACGGTGAGGTTGTCCGGAACACAGACGAACGCCGACGCCCGCCCAGACGGAACGTTGTATGAGACGAGCCGACGAACATACCGGTCACAAATGACTTCCTCATGCACTACTGGATCTAAAGGCCCCGATGGGACAACCGGCCCAAGTAGACCTCGAAGACTTGAACGGGTCAATTTGGTCGAAGTCATTGGGTCACTTAATTAATGAATTCTGAAGTGTGCATCAGATACGTCGAGTCTCGGGCGCAGGCTTCCTCATGGCTTCCATTGTTCCAGAACGCTCTGGCGGGCCAACTAACGCCACGCTTTGATGCTCTGCTGAACGAAGAGGAATTTTAGGAATTTATTGTGAACAGCCCAACTCTTAATCTTGTTTAAGAGCTATCGAGACATTGCTTCCAGTGCCCAATTTCATCCCACGAGGTGCGCTTTTCCGCAATTGATTTTCTTCTAGTCATTTTGTCGACGATCAGCCAAAACTTCTCTAATCACATAACGGGCATTTTCTGCTACTTCTGGATTACTTTCCGTGTAATAGGGAAGTTGAATAAGTGCAACAGATAGAGCCAAGCCACGTCCACGCTTCCAAGTTGAATCACTAACTTGAATTTGCGATCTAAACAATTCTCGCTCCGTGGAAGGGAGTAAATTCCAAGCGACAATTAAGTCGGCGAACCGATCGCCAGATCCAAGTGAGCCAAAATCGATGATGGCGCTAAGTTTCCCATCACTTAAGAGGATGTTGCCTTGAGTTAGATCGCCATGAATCCACACTGGTGGTTCAGTACCTGGCCCTAACTTTAAAGCGAAGTCCCAAGCTTCTGACACTTCATTTAAATCAAATGATTCATTGAACGATACAAGGGCGGAGAGCGCAGAGCGAGTTGCGGCATCTCTTTCGACTAGAGGAACTCCCCGATTAGAAACTGGAGCACCTTCTAGTTCAATTTCTTGTAACTCTAGAATGAATTTTGCTAAGTCTATTGATAGATTAATTGGATCTTGAATATTATCGACGGCTGGATTCTCACCTGGGATCCAATTGTAAATCGACCATTGATAAGGGTATTCAAAATTCGGAACCCCTAGAGCTAGGGGAACTGGGATCTTTGCTGTTAGAAATGGAGCAAGAAATGGCAACCAACGCTGCTCTTTTTCTATGGCATTTATCGCCCAATGNNGAGGAAGTCGAACAACCATCTCATCACCGAGATTGAAGAGAGCATTGTCGGTACCTGCCGATGGAACTTGACGCAAAGGTAAGTTCTTCCACTGTGGAAACTGGTCAGATATGAGTCGACTAACGAGATCTACTGTTATGTCAATTTCATTTTCGTGCATCTTTATCTTCGGCATTGACCTCTTCAAACTCTCAGTAGGGTTGAAATAATTAGCGCCTACCCGCGACCTATGTATGGCATCTTTGTGGCAAGCACGGTCATAAATTGAACATTTGCTTCGAGTGGTAAACCGGACATATATAAAACTGCATCAGCTACCACTTGTGGATCTATTGTGGGCTCGACCATTCTTGACCCATTCGGTTGCATAGCACCAGCACGTTGCGCGGTTGCCATATTCGTATCTGCGTTTCCAACATCAATTTGGCCGCATGCAATATTAAATTCACGCCCATCAAGTGATGCAGATTTAGTCAATCCGGTTACGGCATGTTTTGTGGCTGTGTATGGTCCGGAGTTTGGTCTTGGTACATGAGCGGAAATTGAACCATTATTAATGATTCGACCACCTTGTGGGTTCTGTGCCCTCATGATTCTAAATGCTTGTTGAGTACAGTAAAAAACCCCACTGATATTTGTATCTACAACTTTGCGCCATTCATCAACACTTAATTCATCAATCGGAACATTGCGCGAAGGAATTCCGGCATTATTGAAAAGTAGGTCTAGGCGATTAAATTTACGTTCCACTTCTGTAAAGAGCTCCTCAACTGATGCGGGATCGCTCACATCGCAAACAATTGCTTTCGCCCCATTTCCAGCTTCTTCAGCGACAACTTCAATCGTGGCTTTATCCCGACCAGCAACAATTACTGTCCAACCACTTTTTGCGAGGGAAATTGCTGCTGCTTTTCCAATTCCACGGCTTGCGCCTGTAACAATGGCAATCTGACTCATTTTTCTATTCCCGGAATTCTCCCACCAAGTTCATCTTCAATGTGAACTTGAATAATTTCATCAAAAGTTGATTCAGATATAAAACCTAGGGCCTTGGCTCTAGCGCATTCAAATGCTGGGAAATTCCAATCGGCCACAATTTTTTCGACAAATGGATCGCGCTCTTCTTTTATTAGCCCAACTGCTTTTTCCCCGGCGACGCGCCGAAGAGACTCGATCTCATCGCCAAGGGAGGCAGCAACTCCTGGCATCATCAAACTTCTCCGGTCTCCAAGGAGGGAAGTGTCTAATATAGCTGCATTTATTAAGAAACCGATCGCAGATCTCGGAGATGCGAAGAAATTTGTCACATCTTTTCCTGCTGTAAGAATGGCTTCCAGCCCTACTAGCGGTTCACGGATAATATTTGAAAATAGCCCGGACGCAGCTTTGTTTGGCAAGCCCGGCCGGACGCAAATTGTAGGAAGGCGAATTCCGATTCCATCTAAAAATCCACGCCTGCTATAGTCATTCAATAAAAAAGTTCACCGATTGCTTTTTGAGCGCCGTAACTTGTTCTTGGTTGGAGATTGAAATCATCTCCGACTACTTCTGGATATGGGCCACCATAAACTGCAACGGAAGAGGTAAATACAACTCTCGGGCAGTATCCATTCCCAACTTTTCTGATTGCTTCAAATAGATTCCGAGTTCCCACAACATTTACTTGGTAGCCTTTTTCAAAATTCGTTTCAGCCTCTCCAGATACAACCGCAGCGAGATGAAAAATCACATCAGGTTTATTCGCAAGTAGCGCTTCTGCCACTCCATCCACAGTCAGATCTGCGATTTTTGCAACTATTTTAAACTCTGCCTGAGATGGAACTTTTGGTTCAACAATTACATCGGCGAGAATTATCTGATCGATTTTGGCATCGAGTAATTTGCCGGTTAGTGCAAGCTCATCCACTAGCTTTTGGCCAAGCATTCCGCCACCACCGGTAATAAGGATTTGCACTCAATCTCTCATTTCTGTTTATGAAAATTCGCAAACTAAGGCTAGAGAATAATGGCAAACGAATAAATTGTATACAATAAACATTTACATCCCAGCAGGAATCTAACGGGGATTCCGACCGATCTGCTTTACTAATGCCATGGAATATCGAAATTTACGCGATCTGACCGTATCCGCTCTAGGCCTTGGCTGTATGGGAATGTCAGAATTTTATGGACCTCACGATGACGCTGAATCGACCGCCGTCATAAATCGGTTTCTAGACCTTGGCGGGAACCTGATTGATACCGCAGATATGTATGGTCCCTTTACAAACGAAGAATTGGTCGGACGAGCAATAGCAAATCGTCGCGATGAGGTGATTCTCGCAACGAAATTTGGCAACGAACGTTTTTCAGATGGAACCCGCGCTATTAACGGAACTCCCGAGTACGTCCATAAAGCTTGCAATGAATCGCTAAAAAGACTAAACGTCGACCACATTGATTTGTATTACCAACATCGTGTCGATCGTTCAGTGCCAGTGGAAGAAACGTGGGGAGCACTCAAGCAACTAGTTGAAGCTGGGAAGGTTCGCCATCTGGGGATTTCGGAAGCTTCGATAGAAACAATCCGCAGAGCAAATGCAGTTCATCCGATAACAGCTCTTCAAAACGAGTGGTCACTTTGGACCCGAGACGTGGAATCTAATGGGATTCTTGCGACCGTAAATGAACTAGGAATTGGGTTTGTCGCCTACTCTCCACTGGGCAGAGGTTTCCTCACCGGCGCAATTACTTCATTCAATGACCTGGCTTCGGATGACTCTCGCCGAAATCATCCCAGGTTTAAAGAGGAGAATTTTGCGCATAACTTTGCCATCGTTGCGGCCGTGCAAGACATGGCGAAGCAGAAGGGAGTTACACCGGCGCAACTTGCCCTTGCTTGGTTGCGGACTCAAAGCGAACATGTTGTACCAATTCCAGGAACACGTAAGATNNCATCGATCACGTTAAATGCCACCGAGCTAAAAACTTTGAATGAGATAGCACCAATAGGAATCACCGCGGGTGATCGATATGCGGATATGTCATCGATCAATGCCTAACGGCGAATTCCCGCATCCAAGATCTCTAGTGCGCAGATAAGGAATTCCAAGTGTCGAAGTTGCACATCATCGTTGGAAGTACGCGGCCAGGCAGGGCGGCGGATCTCGTCGTACCTTGGATTACTAAGCGGGCATCGGCACACGGCGCCTTTGAGGTTGAACTGCTTGACTTGCGGGAGTGGTCTTTGCCAATTTTTGCCGAACATATGGGCACCATTGGCGACCGCAGAGACCCGACCTACTCTGAGCCCATCGTGAAGGCTTGGAATAAAAAGATGAAAGAAGCGGACGCCTTCATCATTATTACTCCAGAATACAATCACAGCCTTCCGGCAGTTCTAAAAAACGCGATCGACAGCGTCTTTCTCTCCTTTGCATTTCGAAACAAGCCAGTTGCCGCGGTTGGCTACAGTGGCAGTATCGGCGCTGGAATCCGGGCCGTAGAGCACCTCGCACAGGTCATCATCGAAGGCGAAGGAGTTCCACTTCGCAACACTGTATTGATCCCTTACGTCGCGAATGCCTTCAATGAACAAGGAGAGGCGCGAGAATTTGCAGCGAGCGTAAGTCTCAACGTGATGCTTGACGACCTGGCTTGGTGGTCGCGCTCCTTAGAGTTGGCGCGCGCTGCCGGAGAACTCGCTCCAGGTAGTTCACGCGCTCGCGCAGCCATCGCCGAAGCAGCCGCTGCTGCAGCTGAAAAGTAGCCCGACGGTATCGGTCGCCGAACGGCTTTACTATTTTCTTTTAGCGGTCTTTCTACCAATGTAAAAACCAGCTGCAAAAATTACGATCACAAATATTGCGAGAGCTATTAGGGTAACCCCTCGATTTCCATCTTCACCACCGGAGATCGTGATCTGAGGTTTGGCTGCTTGGGTGAGCAATAAGTGGGTCATGAGTAATTTCATCTTGCCATTTTAGCCCATAGCATTTGTTGGAAAATGCAATGTTTGAGGTTTTGATGCATTACCCAACCATCAGTTTGATTGGTACCGCCTTTAGCGCTTGGCTAACCGGGCATCCTTCCTTAGCGGATTGTGCAGCCGCTTCGAACCCAGCAGCATCTAAACCGGGAACCTCTCCACTCACGTGTAAGCGAATTTCGGTGATGCCTGTGCCTGGTTGGAAATCCACCTCAGCAGAAGTGCGAAGTTGAGTAGGAGGAGTCCCTGCCTGCGAGAGACTGTGTGAGAATGCCATTGCAAAACAAGCCGAGTGCGCCGCCGCAATCAATTCTTCGGGGCTAGTTACGCCGTATGGCTCTTCACTTCGTGCTGGCCAACTTACGTCAAATACGCCAACTTTAGATGAATCTAGAGAGACTCTCCCCTTGCCCTCAATTAAGTTGCCATTCCAAATAGTCGAAGATTTGCGAGTAGTTGCCATGTAGATCCCTTTCAGAGGATGGTTTGTTCTGGTTTGAAGGCTAAAAGGTTAACGGAGACATGCTAGCGCCGCATCACAAATGGGTTAAGAATTCGTTCGCAAAGTGCACTTTCAAAATCAAATATAGCAACCGCAGGTAATTGCTCGGCAGTTGAGGAGAGTCCATTGCGGCATATTGATCCATAGAATTTTCCATCAATTGTTTATCTCAAAATTGTCTAGCGATTTGCATACAACCTTCTAATTAGGGCTAGTGGGCCAACATTAAAGTGCTACATTATTTATGAAAGTGATTGATACATACGATCCTTTTAGAGAGAATTCCATGAGCGATTACAGCGAACACATGAATAAGCACAATATCGTCTTTGCCATAGCCCTACTCATTCCGGCGATCTACGCTCTAGGCAGTCATTGGTGGCAGGGGCTCCTGTTGATGGGGTGCGTAGTCGCTGGTCGCTACTCAGCTCGAGGCTCTCGCGAAACAGTAAAAAGTGCGAAAGCTCCTAGGGCAGCAAAGAAGATCAAGGCGTAGCAACTCAAGAAATTAAGACTGTTGGTTAATTGACCAAAGAGTCCAAATATGGGTTCGGACCGAACGAGGTTGCTTGAGGATCGTGGTGATCTGGAATGCAATATCTTCAGAGCGCAAGAAGCTGGCAAGGACAGGAGTTCCTGGGGTACGGCCTGCACCTAGTGCAAACTCTGTCTCGGTTCCTGCCGGACAAACCAGCGCCACTCGGATGCCTTTTGCGCGGAGCTCCCGATCTAGACCCCCTGCTAGCCCAACTTGTGCATGCTTAGTTCCAGCATAAATTGCTTCATCTCCCCCGCCACGAAATCCCGCCACCGAAGAAACGATGACAATATCACCAACCTTTTTCTCAATCATCGTTGGAAGACATGCTCGAATAATGTGGACAGTGCCTTCATAATTTGTGCGCATCATTCGGTTAACTTCGTCGTCGCTGTAATCAAGGATTGAGCCATACATACCGATTCCAGCATTAGGCACAACTGCGTCGATTGTTCCAAATTTATCCAAAGCTGCCTTCGCAACGGCGCGGGAAACGTCGGGGTCAGAGCAATCGCCGGCCACATATACAGCGTTGTTTGCACCAAGCTCGGCGATCATTCCCCGTAAACGTTCTTCGTTGCGCGCGTTGAGGACGACTTTGGCACCTTGCGCTACTAGTTCTTTTGCAGTGGCTGCCCCCATACCGGCTGTCGCGCCAGTAATTACGATTACTTGATCTTTGAGGTCTCTGAGTTCATATGTCATTGTTGAAATCTACTCCGCTACTAGAACTACGCGAACAACATCCGTTGCACGGACTCTGAGGACTTGATCCGCCGGTGTCCGGGCTCCGTAAAATACGAACCAGCCATCTTTAAGTTCATAGGCAACAGCTTTTACCCGCTCGTTATCTTTCCCACCGTAATATTCAATGAGGTAGTTATTAACTTCCATTGCTCCACTTTCCCGTACTTCGCGCGTTTAATACCAGAATGGCTTTAATTTAACTTATTTTTATGGCGACTGGGAAAAATACCTGAGAGGCACCCCCTCTAGCGGAAGTAAATCCCAAGCACGATCCCTAAGACAAGTGCCAGCGGAGGGAAAATCCAGTAAGTCAGGGTCTTGGCAAGTTGCCATTGGCGGCTCGGCTTGTTGCTACGGACAATTCGAGTTGAAGATTTCTTATACAGTTTTATGAACGAGTAACCAAACCAAATAATCAAAATTGCTATGGAACTTAACGGGAGAAAGAGCGGCCAGAATGGATCCATCCAGTCACCCGAACTCCGGAAAATAAGGACCAGAAGGATGGCCGCTGTTGCGTAAAGCAACCACCAAAATGAGCGAAGTCGATAATAGGGAATATGCATTTTATAAGGACTTAGTGATTGACGAATCACGCTCAATCGGGTCAAGTCTTGAATGTTATACAGGTAAGAAAGCTCTGCTTTATGCCGGCGCAATGAGATTGAGATGGAAGGTTGCTCAGTCTGTATAACTAGGTGAGCGATTTCGTTTTTAGTGGCGTCTTCTAGGTCTTCAACGTAATCCGCGACGAGGCCATCCCCAACGCTAATGGTCACGAATTCGCAGATCTCTTCCCAAACTCGAACCAGTTCAGCCAGTTGGTCAAGGTCAAACTTAAGGTGCCCAAGAGATTCATGTCGTCGTTTCGTGACTTCATTTGCACTGGACTGAATCGGCATTTGAGGACCTTACCCGAATATTCGACAATTTCCCTAGACAATTAGTATGTGTCCTAATTAATCCTTTTGAATTTACGACTCACCAATCGCGTCGAAGAGCCTCTACTCATTCTCTGAATTGAATAGATCAACCAGAAGGTCAAAATCACCACTCCGACGAACGGGAGCAAGAATGGCCAGAGCGGATCGTTCCAATGGTTCATGTTGCGTACGACCAAAACTAAGCTGGCTCCTAGAGTGATGTAGATCCACCACCAAAAAGTTCGAAGCCGGTAAAAGGGGAGCTTAATCTTGTGATTTTTTAGCGAGAGACGGATGTTATTAATCGTTTCAAATTCCTCGGGATGTTGAATGTATGAAAGTTCGGCTTTGTTCCTTCTTAGTAAAATTGTCGCAGTGGGATTTTCAGTTTGTATTGCTAAATGAGATCTCTCTGCCTTTGTAACGAATTCCAAATCTTCGACATAATCGGCCGTCATTCCATCGCCAACACTTATTGTGACGGAGCTACATAAAACGGTCCACTCATCAACTCGTTCAGCTAAATCACTAAGTGAGAGTTTCATATGGCCAAGGGATTCGCGCCGCCGTCTTAAATGATCTGATCTGTCGGAGTGAATTGCCATTGGTAGACGATAGTGGGCATTATTCAGGTATGGATGTACTCCTCGCGGTGATTAGTGGAGCATTTATCGGTTCAGTTCTAGGGTTTGTTGGCGCCGGCGGAGCCATGGTCTCTGTTCCAATCTTGCTCTATGTCTTTCACTTCACTCCCACACAAGCGACAACTGCAGCGCTAGCAATAGTCCTATTGGCCGCATTGTCTGGGGCAATTCCAAAGATGCGATTGCACGATGTTCTTTATCGTGAAGCGTTTTCAATTTGGGGTATCGGACTGATCACCAATATTGGCGGAGCCGCCCTTTCCAAACACTTCCCAAATTCCCTCATCACCACGGGGTTTGCGGTGATCCTGGCGTTTGCAGGTTTCGCAATGCTGCGAAAGCCAATCAAGGCCGACCCTGAAAAGCGGATGTCGCTGGGAGTCCTAATTGTTACAGCTTTAGTAATCGGTGCGATCACCGGAGTCTTCGGTGTTGGTGGCGGATTCCTTGCCATTCCAATACTCATCCTTTTTTACAACACGCCGCAGAACAAGGCGGCGGGCACATCCCTCCTTATCATCTCGATTAATTCAATAACTTCCTTCCTGGGACACCATGCGGTCTGGCACGAGGTTAAGTGGGGTATCCCGATCGTTATCGGCGGGGTTGCGGTAGTCGTTTCACTCCTCGCCTCCCACCACACAAGGCGCGTCCCGGTGGTCTTGCTCCGCCAATCATTCGCCTATTTTCTCTTTGTCCTCTCCATTTTCACCCTTGCTAAAACATGGATCTTCCACAACTAGGGTGACTTTACGAGCCTACTAGTAAAGTATTTGGCATGAACCTTGCTAGCGAAGTGACAGGCGCTGGAACACCCTTGGTATTGCTACACGGATTGGGATCCTCGTCTGAGAGCGCGTGGCGGTTGATTAGACTCACGCTCGAGAAAAAGTTCCAAGTCATCTCTTTTGACCTTCCGGGGCACGGGAAAACTCCATTTGATTCTGGTCAAGCGATGGATCCCCATTCATTGGCCCAGTTGGTGATCAAACAATTAGACCGGATGGAAATTGAGAAGGCGCACTTTGTAGGAAATTCTTTAGGCGGTTGGATTGCCTTAGAAATTGCCGCGGCATTTCCCGATCGAGTTTTGAGTATCACGGGATTATCTCCCGCAGGACTTTGGTTGGTTCCAACGACGCATCGGACTTTTATGGGTGCTACATCAAGATACATGGCAGCAGCAACTTACAAATATGCAGATCAACTTATGAAACAAGAGTGGGCGCGCAAACTCGGTTTTTTTGAAGTAAGCCCGCGATGGCGAGAACTTCCACGCGAAATAATTGTTGATGCCGTTCGTGCATACGGTTCGGCTGAAGGATATTTCCCCGCCTGGGATGGAATGTTCAAGCGGAGATTTGATAAGCCCATAAGCGCTGCAATCCCGGTAACCATCCTCTTTGGCGATAGCGACAACACCCTTCCCGCGCAGACCTCGCAAGAACGATCTCTAGCGCCAGCACATGCTAGATGGATTACCTTGTCACAATCTGGTCATGCTCCGATGTGGGACAGCCCAGAAGAATGCATCGCAGAAATCATTCATACCACTGCCCTCGTTCAGTGATCACCGTAATTTATTTGTGGCGCATCAAAAAAATACGCGCGCCTCAAGCGATCTGGCATATGGCAACCGACAGGCGCAAACTTAAAATAGATCCGAGGGTCAGCTTCTTTAAATTGCTCGGTACTGGAACGGGTCAAACTTTTACGCCACGCGACGCTGATCCAACGCTCTGGGGGCTGGTAATAACCATTGAAGAATCACGATTAGATACTTTTGATGATGGTTCTGTAGTAACCGGATGGCGAAAGTTCGCCACCTCCGAAGCAAGATTTGTAGCTACACCGATCTCCTCGCACGGTCGGTGGTCCGGAGTCCAGCCATTTGATGTGAACTCTCATCTAGCAAAAACCTGGGAAGGGAAAGTCCTGGCATTAACCCGCGCCCGCATCCATTGGAGCAAGAATCTGCAATTTTGGCGAGCGGTCCCGCCGGTCATCCAAAGCCTACGTGATTGCCTCGGGGTAGAAAGTGCCATTGGAATTGGAGAAGCACCACTCGGACTACAAGGTACCTTTTCGATTTGGAGTGACGCGCAAGCGTTACAGACCTTTGCATATAATGGCGATGCCCACGCCGAAGTGATCCGTCAAACACAAAATCAGGAATGGTATTCCGAAGAATTGTTCGCCCGCTTTGCCTTACTTGAGGTTCGTGGCTCTGTTACTAGCACCAAGTAGGGCAGAATAAAGCGGTGTCCATTCGCCAATACCGCCCACCCCGAATTGCGCGTGGTGGTGCCTCAGGAAAACAACTTTTTGCCCTCTACCTAGGTCTCATTGGCGTCATCGGATTACAAATCTCCTATCCCTTGGTACACGGCCAAACACTTCGGATTGTCACCCTCGCTACGGTCTACCTCGCTGCCGCGGTAATGATTCTGCATTCTTACTTTGCGTTCGGTACACGGTACGCGGCAACTTTTACTGTACTCACTTTTGTCTATGCACTTGGAATCGAAACTCTAGGAGTTAAAACTGGTTGGCCTTTTGGTCGGTATCACTATTCCTCAACGCTAGGCATAGCAATTTTTGGGGTGCCTCTGCTGGTTCCGTTTGCATGGATCATGCTCACCTATCCGCTACTCATCGCCGCTCGCCGTGCAGCTGCGCATTGGGTTTTCTTGTACGGTGGGATCGGATTAATGATTTGGGATTTATTTTTAGATCCACAAATGGTTGATGCTGGGCGTTGGACCTGGAAGATCGTTGGACCGCGCGTCCCGTATGAACCCATGGTTCCGTTATCTAATGCCGCGGGCTGGCTCTTCGCAGGAATGGGGCTAATGGCACTTCTTCACTTGGCGCTACCGAGAGATCGTCGCAAAAATTCAATCAATTCATTGGCGCCTGACATTCTACTATTTTGGTCCTTTTTCACCGGGATTATCGGAAATATCTTCTTCTTTCACCACAGTCGTATCGGGGCTTTTGTTGGGATCATTTTTGGGATTTATTTACTTCCCTATATATTCCAACTTCGCTTTGGTCGCCCAGAAACCGCGTAGAGGATTAATTTAATCGATGATCGTTCTACTCACTTTGACCGCTATTCCACTCATTTTCACGGTGATCAATTCTCTCTCGCTCCGAGTAGTTCGAGGGAGCGATTCAAAGTCTGTCCCGGCTGCCGTATCAATCTTGATTCCAATGCGTAACGAGGAGCACAATGTCGAAGGAGTCGTGACCTCAGTGCTTGCCACAACACTCTTGAGTAGCTCAGAGGTGATAACTCTTGATGATCAATCTGTTGATTCAACTTCTCAATTATTACAGAATTATCCAGAACTGAAATCAATCACGGGTTCAGAACTTCCCGAGGGATGGCTTGGTAAGAATTATGCCTGCCATCAACTGGTCGCTCACTCAACCGGCGAATACTTGGTTTTTGTTGATGCCGATGTGCGACTTTCACCTCAAGCTATCGCCGCCGCAATTACCGATATGAACTCCTTAGGTTGGGATTTCATTTCCCCCTACCCTCGTCAAATTGCGATCACATTCCTAGAAAGACTGATCCAGCCGCTTTTGCAATGGTCTTGGCTTGCCTCCGTGCCACTTCGCTTCGCCGAACGTGGCTACTTTGCATCTATGATCATCGCCAACGGCCAATTCATGATTGTTAAACGCGAGTCGTACATTAAAGTCGGTGGACACAAAGCAATTCGCCACGAAGTCTTAGATGACCTAGAACTCGCACGACTACTGGTTCGAAATGGTTTTAAAGGCGGAATAGCCGAAGGAAGTGATGTAGCCGAGTGTCGAATGTATGACGCTCCCACCGAGTTGATTGCCGGTTACACCAAATCACTTTGGCGTGCTTTTGGCACGCCCGTCGGTGCAATTTTTGCAGTGCTCTTCCTTTTAATCACTGGAGTCGTTCCGATTTTTCTAGCGCTCTCTGGATATACAACCGCTTGGCTGGGATATTTTCTCCTCGTTATATCAAGATATGTTGCCGCCGCTCGGACTCGCTCTACACTCAGTACTGCCCTGCTCCATCCGTTGGCAATAGTCTTCCTAGTTTCGTTAATCGCGCTCTCTTGGTATCAAAAGCTAGCCGGTCATCTTTTCTGGCGTGGAAGGAGCGTGTCGTAAGTGTCAAGAGTTGTGGTGATTGGTGCTGGCGTGGGTGGTATGACGGTCGCAGCACGCTTGGCCAAACAAGGGCATGAAGTCACGATTTATGAAACTGCGGATCGCACGGGTGGTAAATGCCGTACGGAATGGATTGGAGATTATGCATTCGATACCGGTCCCTCGCTTTTGACGCTTCCTGCAATCTACAAAGATTTCTTCATTAAAACCGGTCCGCGCATGGAAAAGGTTTTGACCATCAACGCAGTAAATCCATCATTCACCTATAACTTCGACGACGGTAAGCGCGTCAACTTTGTAAACCTGGACCTTCCAAAAACTTGTGCAGCAATTGACCATTCCCTAGGAGTCGAAGCTGGCAATGCCTGGCATTCAATTATCCAGCGCGCAGAAGTGATGTGGGACCTTTCTAGAGTTCCATTTATTCAATCCGAACTCACCTCAATCTGGAGTCTACTCAAGCGGCGCGACCTAATTAAGGGCATAAAACAGATTGCACCTTTTAAATCACTTCGCAAGGTAACTCGCGAATATTCCAAGGATAAACATATTCAGATGATTATTGATCGCTACGCGACGTACACGGGGTCTGATCCTCGCAGAGCACCGGCGGCGCTTTTGACTATTGCATTTATTGAATCCAGTTTTGGTGCTTGGCATTTGGCGGGTGGAATCGGCCAATTAAATGTTGCTCTTTCAGATCGCTGCGCTTTGCTAGGAGTTGATGTCCACCTCAACTCACCAGTTGCCAAAATCAATACCGTCAACGGCGAGACAGTTGGTATCACACTAGCCAGCGGTGAAGTAATTGCTGCTGACATTGTTGTCGCAAACGCAGATGCGCAAATTGTTTATAACCAACTTCTGGATCCAACGGTGCATGCGGCAAAATCCGAGCGTCGTAAACTCATGCGTGCCGATAAATCCTTAGCTGGATTCTCACTTTTGCTCGGTTTGGATAATTCAAAAATCGATGGCCCAGCGCCACAACTCAACCATCACACAATTTTCTTTCCCAACGATTACGACGCAGAGTTCGACGATATCTTCACCAGACGGATTCCGGTGGCTGATCCAACGATATACATCTGCTCACCCGACGATCCACAGATGTTGAAACGTCCGGGGACTGAGGGGTGGTTCGTCTTGGTAAATGCGCCGCCCCACGACCCCAAAGCGGGTTGGGATTGGAGCACTGGAGGCGCCGAATATGCACAGAAGATTATCGACAAATTAGATGCCCTCGGTCTGCGTGTCAGCGAGCGAATAGACGTTATGGAGTTTCGAACGCCACTCGATCTACAAGACTCAACAAGTGCTCCTGGGGGTTCCATCTACGGAACATCAAGCCACGGCGCTATGTCTGCCTTTTCGCGGGCCAAGAATCGTTCTCCAGTCAAAGGACTCTATTGCGTAGGTGGTTCTGCCCATCCTGGAGGTGGATTACCGTTGGTGGGAATGAGCGCAGAACTAGTTGCCGACGCCATCGGTCCCGCTCAGTCGGGAATAACCGCTCCGCATCACCGTCACTAAAGCTATCCCCTGTTGAATCATCCAGACCAAGGCCAACGTTGTTATTGCTGCAATCTTTAAATCGAAGGCGAGGAACGCTACTGCCAAGAAAGCTGCACGAACCGGACGTTCCGCAATTGTCACGACATCAATTCGAAAATCTCCCAGTCCCGCAATTCGGGCTCGGGCGTATTCCTGAGTAAAAGCTAGAACGAAGGCGGTCCCAACGATCCAGGCAGGTGCACCTAATTTATAGAAAGCCAAAGCCCAGAAAGCCTCACTTACGCGATCGCACACTGCGTCAACCATTGCTCCGCGCTTATTCGCCTTACCACTCAAAATCGCGACAGTGCCGTCAACGCCATCGCACAGAAGGGATACACCCAAAATCGCCAAACAATAGTTGCGGTGCGCTTGGGTATAGGTGAAGATCGAAGCGATTACCCCAAGAACGCTTAGTAGGTTAGGAGAAATCTTGATTGAAACGAGCGGGCGCGAAATCGCGAAAGAGATATCGAGCCACCATTTAACAATCCCAGTAATGGAGACGCCACCATGTAGTTCACTCCATGAAGCAAAGTATTCTTCTCGAGTCATCGTAATCCAATGTTTCGAACGATCGCCTCAGTGGCAGAAGCTTTGTTCATAGTATAGAAATGAATTCCAGATACATTTTCATTCATTAACTGAGTACAAAGTTCTGAGGCAATTTCGATTCCGAGTTGAACAACCGCAGCATCATCCGTTGCAATTTCCGCGAAACGTTCGGCAATCTGCTTTGGGACTGGAGTTCCGCCCAATTCGGCAATGCGCGTCAGTTGTTTCACATTCGTCACGGGGAGGACACCCGCGATGATCCTTAATTCCGATCCCGCCTTTGCAAGCGCACTTACCAACTTCTTATAGGCATCTATATCGAAAAAGAATTGAGTTGTTGCAAAGGTGGCACCTAGCGCTTCCTTGCGAATTAGAGTCGCAACATCTTGTGCAAAATCCCCATGCGAAGCTGGATGTCCGTCTGGAAACGCACCGACTCCAATCGTGAAATCCCCGCGCTTGGCTGCCATATTAACCAATTGTTCTGCGTGATCCAGCCCCCCAGGCGTTGATAACCAAGGAGCGCCGGGTCCACCAGCCGGATCACCGCGCAACGCGAGGATCGTTGAAATTTCTGCCGCTTTGTATTGATCCAATATCTCTTCAAGTTCGGCTTCAGTAGAACCAACGCAAGTCAGATGGGCCACGGTCGGAATTCCGGTATGAGCTGTGAGATGTGCTGCGATACGGATTGTTCTATCTCGGGTTGAACCACCTGCTCCATACGTGACCGATACAAAATCTGGTTTGAGGAGCGCAAGTTGATCGACCGCCTGCCAGAGACGAACTTCTCCCTGCTCGTCTTTGGGAGGGAAAAGTTCTATAGAGAACGTCGGTGATTTTTCAGTTCTCTGGTTCATAGCGAAGCAGGGTACCGTTATCGCGTGGATTTTGATGGCATTCTTGGGCTAACGGCGGCCATCAATGGTTCTCTTGCAGACTTTTTCGACCGCGAAGCGGGCTTCCTGAAAGAAGTTGGCACCGAATTAGATCCGGTCGCTGATGCGCTCGGTCATTTCTTGCTAGATGGCGGAAAACGGCTCCGCCCACTCTTCGCGACAATTGGTTTCTTGGGTGCGGCGGGAGAGGTAACCCCCGAAATCATTCGTGCTACCTCTAGTCTCGAACTAGTCCATGTCTGCGCATTAATTCACGATGACGTGATGGATGCGTCGGATACCCGTAGAGGTGCGCCAGCCATTCATAAGCAATTCGAAGCACTACATGAAACTCAGAATTTGCATGGAAATAGCGATCAATTTGGCGTTGCTGCGGCGATCTTGCTCGGTGACTTAGCGCTGATTTGGGCGGCTAAAGCGCTCCATGATTCTGGAATCTCCCCAGCAGCTATTTTGCGATCTCTCCCCATCTATGACGAGATGCGCGTAGAACTGATGGCGGGTCAATATTTAGATGTGTACGAACAAGCTCTCGCCAGCGAAAGCGTCGAGCGTTCACTTAAGGTTGCGCGCTACAAATCGGGTAAGTACAGCATCGAACGTCCCTTGCACTTTGGTGCGAGCCTCGCACCCGATTTCAATTCAGAGATAATCGATATTTACTCTAATTACGGATTGCCGCTAGGGGAAGCATTCCAGTTGCGCGATGACATTATTGGAGTCTTCGGCGATCCAGAGGTAACGGGAAAACCTGCGGGAGATGACCTGCGTGAAGGAAAGCGCACCGTCCTCGTTGCAAAAACACTTTCATTGGCATCGTCCAACCAGCGAATTGAATTTCTGCGGCACTTCGGCCAAAACGAGTTGGATATCACAGACGTGCACAGCATGAGAGAGATCATTGTTGATACCGGTGCGCTCAATGAACTGGAAGCGATGATTAATGAAATGACCGTCAAAGCGCTTGAATCACTCCTTGGTGGTGGAATTGCCCCAGAGGCTCGGACCCTTCTCGAAGAGATGGCTGTTGCAGCGACTAAGCGAAGTTCTTGATTTGAGGGAGTTTTAATTGCGTCAAGTAAAGGGCAAGACTGATCACGTCGTCATCGTCGGGGCAGGCCTCGGTGGATTAAGCGCAGCGCTTCGCCTTGCTGGTGCGGGACGGAAAGTTACTGTTATAGAACGTGAGGCCGTTCCAGGAGGCCGCAATGGCTTATTGCAACGCGATGGTTACTCTTTCGATACCGGACCTAGTGTCCTGACAATGCCGAGTTTGATTCAGGATGCTCTAGCCTGTGTTGGCGAGGATATAAAGGACTGGCTTGATCTAATTCCTGTAGACCCGCTTTATCGCGCTTTCTATCACGATGGAACGCATCTCGATGTACACGCCGACACTGCGCGCATGCAAGAAGAGATTCGATCCAAGATCAGCGCTGCGGAGGCGGAAGGTTACAGGCAGTACGTTGAGTTTGTTACCAAACTTTATAAGTACGAAATGAATGACTTCATCGACCGAAATATTGATTCACCGCTTAATTTATTAACACCTAACCTAGCAAAGCTCGTTGCCCTCGGGGGATTTCGTCGGCTAGCTCCGAAGGTAAGTCAATTTTTAAAGGATCCACGGACTCAAAAGATTTACTCATTCCAGGCAATGTATGCCGGGGTTAGTCCGCAACAAGCGCTCGCAATTTATGCCGTTATTGCTTACATGGATTCCGTCAATGGTGTCTTCTTCCCGAAAGGTGGAATGCATGCCGTTCCTCGCGCCTTGGCAGGGGCTGCTGCAAAACATGGTGTGGTCTTCAAGTATGAAACCTCTGTCACCACCGTCGAAAAGCACAACGGGCGCGCGATCGCAGTATTAACCGACGCCGGTGAACGTATTGCGTCCGATGCCCTCATCTTGAATCCTGATTTACCAGTCGCTTATCGGGACCTATTGGGTTACACACCAGACAAAGTCAAAAAACTTAATTACTCCCCTTCCTGTGTCACCCTATTGGTGGGTACAAAGATGAAGTACGACCACCTTGCCCATCACAATATTCATTTCGGTAAATCATGGGAAGGCATTTTTGACGAACTCATCAATAAAAAAACTCTGATGACCGATCCAAGTCTGCTCGTAACCATCCCTACTTACGATGATCCTGAACTTGCACCCAAGGATCGCTCTTCGTATTACATTCTATTCCCAACACCCAATTTAGATGCCGATATTGACTGGAAAACTGAAGGACCACGATATCGCAATGAAATGCTCCGTGTGATGGAGAGCCGTGGGTATGTAGGTTTTGCAAACTCAATTGAAGTCGAAGAGCTGACTACTCCTTTAGATTGGCAGGAGCGCGGGATGGAACGCGGAGCCCCATTTGCCAGCGCGCATACCTTCTTTCAAACAGGACCATTTAGACCGCGTAATTTGGCACAAGGTTTTGAAAATATAGTTTTCGCTGGTTCAGGAACTCAACCTGGAGTTGGCGTACCGATGGTCTTGATCTCTGGTCGGTTGGCAGCTGAACGGATCATTGGGGCGACAAAATAAGATGGATGAACTCACAGCCGCCGGAATAATGGATCCGCAGTTACGCGACTCGTACAAGGAGTGCAAGCGGCTTAATTCATTGCATGGCAAAACTTATTACCTTGCCACCCTGTTGTTACCAAAAGCCAAGCGGCCGCATGTGCATGCACTTTATGGTTTCGCCCGTTATGCCGATGAAATCGTTGACGACTTGGACTCAACGTTAACTATCGAAGAAAAGTCCGCTCTCCTATCAAGTTGGGGAGAGAGAGTTTTAAACGACATTCGAAGGGGGACAAGTGATGACCATGTTGGTCGAGCATTGGTTGATACCGTCAACCGCTTTGCGATTCCCATCGAACTCTTTGAATCCTTCATACACTCTATGTCAATGGATCTTTCCATCACCGAATATCAAACCTATGAAGATTTAATGGAATATGTCTATGGCAGCGCCGCCGTTATCGGATTGGAGATGGTTCCAATTTTGGGCGCTACCGATCCTGTCGCATATGAGGCCGCCAAGAAATTGGGGATAGCTTTCCAACTCGCAAATTTTATCCGTGATATCAATGAAGATTTAGATCGTGGCCGTATCTATCTGCCGTTAGCCGAATTAGCCGCAGTCGGGGTTTCCAAAGAGATGTTGGCTCGGAGAACTCTGACCCCAGAAATTAAAACCGCTCTGCAGTACCAAATCGCGCGCGTTCGCAAGCTTCAGAGCGAAGCTGCACTCGGAATCAAATTGCTTGACCCCACTAGCCAGCCGTGTATTGTGGCCGCGTCGTTGTTGTACTGCGGTATTGTCGATGAGGTCGAACGAATTAATTACGAGGTTTTTACCCGCCGCGCCAAAACTTCATCCTGGCGACGGCTCAAGGTCGCACTACCAGAATATTTTCGAGCGGTTCGAGCAAGGTACTCATGATAATTACGATCGACGGAGTTGCTGGCGCCGGTAAGACCACCCTCGCAGAATTTATGAGCAAAGAATACGAGAACCAACTATCCGTCCAAGTCATTCACATGGATGACTTGTACTACGGGTGGAGCGATCCGTTTGGCTCTCACCTCACAAAAACACTTGAAAATATTGTTGCCTCGCACAATGCGCGTGAACCCTTTGTTACTACCAAATTTGATTGGCAACTCAACATCCCCGGTGTAGAACTTTTAATCGAACCGGTTGATTTGCTCATACTCGAAGGCGTAGGTGCGGGACAGCGTGCCACCCGACCGTTTGCTGATACTAAGATATGGATCGACTTAGAACCGATAGTCGGGCTGCGACGAGTCCTAGCCCGAGACGGTTTTCAGATCGAGGACAAGATGCTGGGCTTCCTTGAGCAACAAAGAGTTCATCACCTGGAAGAAGGCACGCGCGAAGCGGCAGATTTCCACGTGAATGGGCTCCACTGACCTCTAAGATTTAGGCGTGTCGGACCTCACCGGAGAAATAATCGATAACCGCTATGAGTTGTTGTCGCTCATCGCAGCCGGTGGAATGGCCTCAATATATAAGGCGACCGATCGTAGGTTAGATCGCTTCGTAGCGGTCAAAATAATGCATCCGCATCTCGCCAATGATGAGGAATTCGTCAATAGGTTTATCCGCGAGGCTAAGGCCATCGCGGCGCTTTCACACCCAAATATCGTCTCAATTCAAGACCAGGGGTGGAACGAGGGCGGTTCCCCTGCGGTTTTTATCGTGATGGAATATATCGACGGCTTTACCTTGCGAGATCTTCTCGTAGCGCAAGGCCCGCTCTCCCCCGCCGAGTTATTGCGTTATATGATCCCCGTAATGAGCGCGTTAGCGCAGGCGCACAAACTTGGAATCAACCATCGTGATCTTAAGCCGGAAAATATCCTCATTGCCCGTGACGGACGAGTCAAGATTGCGGACTTTGGCCTCGCGAGAGGCGGGCTTCTCGGAAACACCATGACCGTTGAATCGAGTGTGGTCCTGGGGAGCGTCTCATATCTTTCACCAGAACAAGTGGAACGCGGAATTTCAGACTCCCGTAGCGACATCTATTCGCTCGGCATCGTACTTTTTGAACTACTAACTGGCAGAAAACCCTTCGAAGGCGACACTCCGATTCAAATCGCCTTCAAGCACGTTAACGAACGAGTCCCTGCGCCTTCTTCCTTTCGCGCCGGCATACCGGCATCGCTAGATGCGGTAATTCTCAAAGCCACTTCACCTAATCCCGACAAGCGCTTTCGCAATGGCGAAGAGCTACAAGAAGAGCTAATAAAAATTCAAATAGAACTCGAACCTAAACGCTCTCAAATGAGTTTGGAACTTGATTTGCCGCCGGAAAATCTGGAACCCAAGCGCAAGACCAAGCGACCAGATGTTAAAGTTGGGAACACCCTTGTTACTCGCGTTAGAAATTTTACCGAACCAGTTTTCATTCCCAGCGGAAGATTAGAGGATGCAACGATGAGTAACAGCGGAGCAATAAGGAGAAAGACTTCGCGGAGAGTGCGTCGTAATCGAATTATCGCTCTGTTCATTTTCAGCGCGCTCCTAGGTGGCGGTTGGTATGTATTTGCTGGACCAGGTAGCGGGATATCAATCCCATCTCTTGCCGGAATGAATCAAACGGATGCGACCACCGCTATTACCTCCCTTGGGCTAAATGTTGCCGTTGCCTCCTCGGAATTTGATCCAAGTGTTCCGGCGGGAGAAGTTATCTCCTCAATCCCAGGCGGTGGCGGCCATCTCAAAAAAGGTGGCACGGTCACACTCACGCTTTCCAAAGGCGCCCAGGTAGTTCCCACACCAACTCCAACGCCTACCCCCACACCAACTCCAACGCCTACCCCCTCCAGTTCCCCCACCCCCGTAACAATCACTTCTTATGTTGGGCTCACGAGCGATCAAGCACAGAGCGAACTAACCGCTGCTGGATTATCGGTCAATCAGACCTTCGCCTATAGCGACACCGTTGCCGCCGGTACTGTCATCTCGCAATCCCCTGACGGTTCTGCGCCCGTCCCGCCCGGTTCAAAGGTAAACATCGTGGTTTCACAGGGCACCGCAGCGGTCTTCATTCCTAATGTTTACTCGTTATCGCGAAGCGCAGCTACGACGGAACTTGAGAATCTGCAACTAAAAGTAGTCGTTCGCAAAATTGGCAATGGCCTACACGTTACTAACGTCTCTCCGAAGGTCGGAACCAAAGTAAAGCGCGGCTCAACTGTGATTATCACCCTCGGGTAGGCTCACCTCATGAGCACACCTGGTTTAGCCGCAAAGTCACCTCGTATCGGCGTTCATGCCCCGACCTCGGGTGGAATGGCCAAACGTTCAATCGAATATGCGCTGACAACTGAAGCTGAAGCGATCCAGGTATTTGCTTCGAATCCACGTGGCTGGGCGATGCCAGAAGCAAATATTGTTGCTGATACCACCTTCCGTGATCGCGCTGCGGAGTTAGACATTCTTACTTATGTTCACGCCCCATTTTTGATCAACCTCGGCTCCCCAACCGTAGCAACATACGAAAATTCGGTTGCTTCGACGCGCTATTCACTCAAACGCGCTCGCGATATCGGTGCACTTGGCACGGTGATACACACGGGCTCTGCAGTTGATGTAACTCATGTGCCAACCGCCTGGAAGCAAATAAAGACAGGAATGATGCCTGTACTTAATTCTTTGAAGGAGGATGACCCTTGGCTATTACTTGAACCAACTGCAGGCCAAGGTCAATCACTTGTTAAGAAATTAGATGACCTGCTCATGTATTTCGAAGCACTTGAGTGGCATCCAAAAGTTGGAGTTTGCTTGGACACTTGTCATGTCTTTGCGGCCGGCCATGACATCTCCAAAAAAGGCGGCATGACTGAAACCTTGGATCTCCTCGTCACCCTCGTTGGTATCGACAGAATCAAACACATTCATACCAATGACTCTATGGATGTCTGCGGCGCACTAAAAGATCGACATCAAAACTTAGGTGAGGGAGAGATCGGGCTTAAGGCCTTTGAAGAACTAATCGCTCATCCTGCAGTGGCCAATGCTCCCCTGATATTGGAAACTCCGGGTCAGGAAACCGAACATGGAGCAGAAATAAAGCTCTTGAAGAAAATGAGAAGCAAGCGAAAGTGAATTTAAAGAAACATCAATTTATCCCTTTTGTTTTGCTCCTATCCGTTGCCTTGATCTGGGGCAGCACTTTTGCCATCATGAAGAATTCCCTCGGTCGGATCGATGTCAATTCCTTTCTCGCCTGGCGATTTATTTTGGCAGCGGTCATAATGGCGCTACTCCGCCCACAAACCTTTAAACACATAACTCCCAATTTTCTCTTGCGAGGCATATTTGCGGGCGTGCTCCTCGGAATGGGATATATCTTCCAAACTTTTGGCTTGACGCTAACGACTGTCGCCAAAACAGGATTTATCACTGGTCTATACGCTGTTTTCACTCCGCTTATAGCCGCCCTCTTCTTTAAACATCATATTTTGAAGATCCAATGGGCAGCGGTTGGACTTGCAACGATTGGCATGGGGATTCTTTCACTTCGCGGACTCTCCGTCGGGCTAGGGGAATTCCTAGTGCTCGTAGGTGCGATTTTCTTTGCACTTCATATCATTGGATTAAGCCGTTGGAGCCCCAACCGCGATGCATATGCCCTCACCATGATCCAAATGGCGACTGTAGGTGTACTAGCTTTCATCTGTTCCCTCAAGAGTGGTTTTCACGTACCACCGGACCATGGAGTTTGGATAGTTGTTATCTACTCAGCGCTCTTTGCCAGCGCCTTCGCCTTCATAGTTCAGACCTGGGCGCAGTCCTTCATGTCCGCAACCAGCGTCGGAATTGTGCTCACCATGGAATACATATTTGCCGCCGTATTTGGGATCGCCTTGGTGCACGAACACCTTACCTGGCGCACCGTAATAGGCGGGCTCTGCATGATGATCGGGCTTTATCTCGTAATTCTCTTTGATGATAACTCTTCATCAGTCACGCCACCCGACCGTGAGAGGATTGCCTCATGATTGATCTCCGCTCCGATACGGTGACTAAACCAAGTGAAACAATGCGCGCAGCGATGATGAGTGCGCAGGTAGGCGATGACGTTTACGGAGATGACCCCACTGCCAACGCACTCGAAGAACGAGTTGCTGCACTCTTCGGATTTGATGCCGGCCTCTTTACTCCAACTGGCTCACTGGCCAATCAACTTGCTATTCGCCAATTAGTTAAACCTGGCGACGAAATACTTACCGAAACTTTTTCTCATATCGTCCGTGCAGAACTCGGAGCCGGTGCGGTCTTTAGTGGTATTACAACGCGCACCTGGGAAGCACCTCGCGGAATTTTGAAAGCCGCCGATCCACTTCATATTGCACGCCCACATTCTGGACCATATCAAGTTTCGACCACTGCTATCGCAATCGAAAACACTCACAACTTCGGTGGTGGCACCGTGCAATCCATTGATGAAATCAGGAGATTGCGCGATGAGTCGCTCAAGTTTGAAATTTTTATGCACCTCGACGGCGCACGAATCTGGAATGCTCATGTTGCGTCTGGCGTCTCATTTTTGGAGTACGGTAAATATTTTGACACCGTCTCCATCTGCTTCTCTAAAGGGTTGGGTGCGCCCGTAGGCTCAATGATGCTTTCCAACAAGGAACGAAATATCAGCGCTCGGCAGTGGCGCAAACGATATGGCGCTGGAATGCGACAAATTGGGATGCTGGCAGCGGCTGCAAATTATGCATTGGATAACAACATCGACCGATTGAGCGTGGATCACAAACACGCACAATCACTTGCGCAAGCCGTTCATGCGGTGGCAGACCATGTTGTAAACCCTGTGGAGGTAGAAACAAATATTGTCATTTTAAATCTTTCTGGGTTGTTAACCGATGCAGCGGATCTCAGTGCTTCCTTAAAGGCTGCAGGAATTCTTTCCAGTCCTGTTGGACCGAAAATTCTCCGCCTAGTTACTCACCTCGATATCAGCGATGATGATGTTGCAAAAGTTAATTCGGTATTGCCAGAGTTAATCGAGCGCGCCCTCGAAGCGTAGTAATTCCTCTTTGAAGTGCAGACCATAGGCGTAATTTCCAAGTTCGCCACCCGTCTTCACAACTCGGTGGCAAGGAACGATAGGGGCAATAAGGTTTCGAGCGCAGGCACTTCCAGCAGCTCTGACGGCGGCCGATGAGCCAGCGCGATCGGCAAGTTCGGCGTAACTCATTGTCTTTCCAGCCGGGATCTTACGCATCGCCTTCCAGACCGCCTGTGAAAATTCAGCACCTGGTTGACGAACTTTGATTCCATTAAGAGCAGAAAAATCTCCCCCAAAGTAATCATCTATCAGATCGCTGATTATTGGAATTGTTTTCACGGCTTGAAAGCCAAGATCGTAATCAGATTTATCGAGCCGGGCAATAAGTTCTCGCAATGGGCCAAATCCAGCGGCTAGCAATACATGTTCATGCGATACCAGTTGTAACGAACCAACGGGTGTCTTCATGCTAGCGGTAAGGAGCATTTGGGTAGCCTAATTGAATGGGCCGTTGTTGAATAGGTCTAGTTCCTATTAGCGGTCGCGCAACATCTCCGCAACGAGGAAGGCTAATTCAAGAGATTGAGTGTGGTTTAGCCGCGGATCGCAAGCGGTTTCGTATCGGTTTGCTAAATCTTCCTCAGAAATTTGTTCTCCGCCGCCAACGCACTCCGTGACATCATCGCCGGTCAATTCAATGTGAATTCCACCGGGATGGGTCCCAAGCGCTTTGTGCACTTCAAAAAAACCACGGACTTCGTCAAGCACATCATCGAAGCGACGGGTTTTGTACCCACTTGGAGCTTCGTAGGTATTGCCATGCATTGGATCGCAGACCCATAGGACGTGCGCGCCAGATTTTGTGATTGCGTCGACTAGGGCAGGAAGTTTTTCGCGGACTAGACCCGCACCCATACGAGTGATAAAGGTGAGCCGTCCCGGCTGGTTCGAAGGGTTAAGGATTTTTATCAGCGTCAGTGCGTCTTCAGCCGTTGACTTTGGACCTAATTTGATGCCAATCGGATTATGAATTTTTGCGGCAAAATCGATGTGGGCGCCATCTAACTGACGTGTGCGCTCTCCCACCCATATAAAGTGACCTGAAACGTCATAGGCATTGCCCGTGCGGGAATCAATTCGTGTGAGTGCTTTTTCATATTCCAGGATCAACGCTTCATGACTAGAGTAAAAATCAACTTTCTTGAAACTTTCTGGGTCAACCCCAGCTGAGGACATAAAGTTGAGAGCTCGACCGATTTCATTAGCCATCTGCTCATAGCGCTGCCCAAAGCGTGGATCATTTGCGAAACCTTTGTTCCACTCGTGAACCTGCCTTAAATCAGCGAATCCACCTTGGGTAAAGGCTCGAACTAAATTAAGTGTTGCGGCAGAGGTGTTGTACACCTGAACCAACCGCTGCGGATTGGGTTGACGAGCTTCCATTGTAAATTCAATGTCGTTTACTGCATCTCCGCGATAAGCAGGAAGCGTTACTCCATCCCGTGTCTCGGTGTCGTTGCTTCGAGGCTTGGCAAATTGGCCGGCCATTCGGCCCACTTTTATAACGGGCAGCGAAGATGCGTATTGCAAAACTGCCGCCATCTGCAAGATGGTTTTGATTCGATTTCGGATGGAGTCAGCAGTCGCTGAAGCAAATGTCTCGGCGCAATCGCCCCCTTGGAGCCAGAAGGCCCGACCAGCCTGTGCTTCTGCAATTTTTTCCTTGAGGTTGTCGCACTCGCCAGCGAAGACAAGGGGTGGCAACTTTTTGAGTTCGGAAACTGCTTTGACGACAGCTGCGCCATCTGGTCCGCCAGGCCACTGCGGTTGTTGTGCCGCAGTCAGCCCAGCCGTGAAAAGCGTATCGAGTGATGTCATGAGGAGAGCCTAGGGAGATTAGAAGTCTACGTGACGACTAATTATCCGAAGAAAACCTCGGCTTCCGCGTAACGAGCGGGATCAACTAATTTAAGTTCACCGGTTGCTGAAGCGAGTGGAACCATCTCAATGCTGGTCCCGTGCAAAGCTGCCATCGTGCCCCAGTTTCCCTCATGGGCGGCGGTTATGGCGGCTAACCCAAAACGAGTTGAAAGCACGCGGTCAAAAGCTGTCGGTGAACCACCACGCTGGATGTGACCCAGAACTACAGTACGAGTCTCGTGTCCAGTCTTCGCTTCTATTTCTTGGGCAAGCCAATCCCCGATGCCAGATAATTTCACGTGCCCGAATGCGTCAAGAGTTTGATCCTTAACTTTCATATCGCCATCTTGAGGAATAGCGCCTTCAGCAATCACAATAATCGGAGCAAAACCATCTGCAAAACGTGAATTCACCCAGTCCGCAACTTTTTGTGTTGAAAATTTGACCTCCGGAATCAGGACAGCCGCGGCTCCCCCAGCAATTCCGGCGTGCAGGGCGATCCAGCCGGCGTGACGTCCCATTACTTCGACCACAAGTGCCCGGTGGTGCGATTCTGCGGTTGTATGGAGCCGGTCGATCGCTTCAACTGCAATGTTGACAGAGGTATCAAAGCCGAAGGTGTAATCGGTGTTATTGAGATCGTTATCGATTGTCTTTGGAACACCAATCACTTTGACACCAAGTGCATCAAGTTTTGTTGCAACTCCGAGGGTGTCTTCGCCGCCGATTGCGATGAGCGCATCAATTCCAAATTTCTTCAGATTTTCTTGGATCTTTTCGACGCCTCCCTCGATTTTAAAGGGATTAGTGCGTGAGGAACCGAGAATCGTTCCGCCTTTAGGCAAGATCCCACGGGTTGCGGCCAAATCTAGTGTCATGGTGAGGCCTTCTAGCGGGCCCTTCCAACCGTCACGGAAGCCGACAAAGTCGTATCCGTACTCTTTTACACCCTTGCGCACTACCGCACGAATTACGCCATTAAGGCCCGGGCAATCTCCGCCACCTGTAAGAACACCAAAACGCATCTCTAACTCCAGTACCTAAAATCAAAATATGAATGGAGGGGAAATCGCTCCCCTGTGGTCAACGCTGACTGGCGCAGTCTACCCTTGCCCCATGGCCCTTGTTGCAGGTGTGGACTCATCGACCCAATCAGTTAAAATCGTTGTTCGAGATGCAGATACTGGCGCGCTTATCCGCGAAGGACGGGCACCTCATCCAGAAGGCAGCGAAGTGGACCCAAAACACTGGTGGGAGGCCCTCCAAAGGGCAATCTCTTCCGCAGGTGGGCTCTCTGATGTTGCGGCAATTGCGATCGGCGGACAACAGCATGGAATGGTCACTCTAGATAAGTCCGGAGAAGTCATTCGGCCAGCTTTGCTTTGGAATGACACTCGCTCTGCGCAAGCCGCAGAAATTCTCAACCGTGAAGCAGGCGGTAACCAAGCAATGGCCGATGCCTGTGGCTCTGTACTGGTCGCTTCATTTACCGCGAGCAAAGTCCGATGGATGGCGGATAACGAGTCGGAACAAGCCGCCAAAATTGCCGCAATTGCCCTGCCCCACGATTGGTTGTCGTGGCAATTACAGGGCGGTAAAGATTTTTCTAAATTATTTACCGACCGTAGTGATGCCTCGGGCACGGGTTATTTTGATCCAGTCTCATCCAGCTATCGCAAAGATCTTCTAGCGCTCGCCTTGAAGAGCGATCGTGAGATCTATCTCCCCCGAATTATTTCAACCAATCATTTCGGCGGAGTGATGGAGAGCGGAACCAAGATTGCTGCAGGTGCCGGCGACAATGCCGGCGCAGCATTTGGAGTCCAGGCGGAACCAGGTGATGTCATTGTTTCACTTGGAACAAGTGGAACTGCATTCTCTGTTTCGACAACCCCCACTCACGATGGAACGGGAGCCGTTGCCGGATTTGCAGATGTCACTGGCAACTACTTACCACTTGTCTGCACACTCAATGCAGCGCGCATCCTTGATTCGGCGGCGCGGATACTAGGAGTTGATTTTGAAAGACTTGCGGTTCTCGCGCTTGAAGCGCCTGCAGGAGCACTTGGCTTATCACTACTGCCATATTTCGAGGGGGAACGGACGCCTAATCGCCCAAACGCAACTGGTGTTTTTTCGGGGATGACTCTTGCCAACTCAAATCCAGAATGCATTGCCCGTGCGATGATTGAGGGAATGCTCTGCGGATTAACGGATGCTGTTGATTCGCTGATTGCACTGGGTGTATCTGTTGATCGAATTATCTTGGTGGGTGGAGCGGCAAAAAATCCAGCCGTGGCTCATATCGCCTCCTCGCTTTTTGGACGTGAAGTCATCATTCCTCCGGCCGGAGAATACGTAGCAGATGGCGTCGCAAGGCAGGCTGCTTGGGCACTTCTTGGTGACGTTCCACTATGGGATTTGGGTAAAGTCTCACATGTTCAGAGCGAACCAACTCCGCATGTTATGGAGAAATATCGAGCACTTCGCGATGCCACGGTCTCCTGGTGAAACGCAGCAGTTGGATAAATTTTGGAGTTGTCGGATTTCTTTGGGGGATCCCTTATCTTTTAATTCGCGTCGCAGTCGCCCCCGGACAATTCACTCCAATTTTTGTCGTTTTTTGTCGAGTGACCATGGGCGCGGCGATTTTAATCCCCTACTCCATCAAACGCGGTGTTTTAAAAGCCGCACTTCCCCATCTGAAATGGATCATCCTCTACGGAATTCTGGAATTGGTAGGCCCATGGGTATTTCTGAGTGAAGGGGAAACGAAGGTTAATTCAGGACTTGCCGCCCTCTTAATTGCGGCAACTGCGATTTGGGCAACCTTGATCAATGGAGCACTCGGAGACAAATCTGTCTGGCATCCCATTCGGTTATTGGGTTTGACGCTCGGCTTTCTCGGAGTTTGCTTGGTGGTTGGTCTAGAAAGTCTGCAAGGAAAGCAAAATATCGTGGCTATCCTATTAATTCTTTTAGCATCAATTGGTTATGCCCTTGCTCCAACGCTAGTTCGAAAGAAAATCCCGCAGATCGATGGCGCGGCCATCAATGGATTAGCGATGCTGACTACCGCGATTATCTATCTCCCATTCGCCTTCGTCCAGTGGCCACATCACCACGTCCGAGCCAATTCAATCTATTCTCTCTTAGCTCTTGGGATATTCCCAACCGCGATCTGCTTTGTAGTTTTCTTCAAAGTTCTCACCGACTTTGGACCTGCACGTGCCTCACTTGTAACCTATATAAATACCGGAGTAGCCGTAATTTTAGGAGTAGTTGTCCTCCATGAAAAATTAACTTCCGGAATGGTCGTAGGTTTACCCCTGGTGATAATCGGGTCTTACTACGGCAGCCGCAAACCTGTTACTCGGTAAATCCTAGACGTGCTAAAGTTTTAGGATCACGTTGCCACTCCTTGGATACTTTTACATGCAAACCCAAGTAACTTTTTGCATTTAGAAATGTTTCGATACTGGCGCGAGCACGCATTCCAATATCTTTAAGCCGACTTCCCTGAGGTCCAATAATGATTGACTTTTGCGAGTCGCGCTCCACGTGAATAGTTGCGTGAATATCGTAAAAATCCTTTCCAGTGCGCTTGCTCATCTCGTCAATTGTGACCATAACTGAGTGTGGGAGCTCCTCATATAAATCCTGGATCGTCGCTTCACGAATTAATTCGGTGATATGCAATTCCGCTGCCTGATCAGTATCGATATCTTCTGGATACAAAGATGGAGAAACCGGAAGTGCTTTTACTAAAAGTTCAAGAAGTAGATCGGTCTGTTCCAGATTTTTTGCAGAAATCGGAACTATTTCATCAACTTTAATTCCCGTTTTCTCAATGAAGAGAGATACCTCAACTAACTTGGCGATCAAATCGTCATTCTTTGAGGTATCGACTTTTGTCACAGCAATATACAAATGGCGAATATGACCAAGTTGCTTAGCGATGAACTCGTCGCCCGAACCAATGGCCTCATCCGCGGGCAGACATAGGAGTGCGGCATCAACCGACTCAAGATTTTCCTGCACCATCGCATTAAGGCGGGTTCCAAGCAAGGTCTTTGGCTTATGAATTCCCGGGGTGTCAACCAGAATCATTTGAAAACCGGGTCGAGAAATAATGCCGCGGATTGGATTTCGTGTCGTGTTGGGGTGGCTGGACGTAATTACGATCTTTTTGCCGACGAGAGCATTGACCAGTGTGGACTTGCCAACATTTGGGCGACCGATAACCGCCACGAATCCGGCGCGATGATCGATCGTCATATGCGTAGTCTCCCATTAATCTTCGAGTGTTTCGACCACTCAGTTCACTCAAGGCCCATTTCTTACCTCAACAATTTGTGCCCCTTGTGAGGCACTATCTTCAATTGCGGCCAATACGTTTTGAACATAGAGTCCGTCAGAAAAAGTTGGGCTAGGAGCGGAATTGTTCTGTAGAGCTCTTACAAAATTAGATATCTCGTGAGTAAAAGTGTGCTCGTATCCGATGATGTGACCGGGTGGCCACCAGGAACTCATATATGGGTGAGTGCTTTCAGTTACCAATATTCGTTTAAAACCATCCAAATCGCTTGAAGTATTTTCGTAGAACAAAAGCTCATTCATATTTTCAAAGTTAAATTTAAGGCTTCCCGCACTTCCATTGATCTCAATATTTATACCGTTTTTTTGACCGGTGGCAAAACGAGTGGCTTCGAAATTTGCGAGTGAACCTTCGTCACACTCCGCCGTAAATAACGTTGCATCATCAACGGTTACCGGCCCACGTTCTTGAGAATTATTCGAGGCGCTCAGCCCGGTAT
>PLXJ01000005.1 GCA_003151395.1 Actinomycetota bacterium
TACCCTTCATCTCCTATGGGGGTTCATCGATGTTTGCCACCCTGATTGGCTTCGGACTCCTCCAAAACGTCCATCTGCGCTCGCGGTAGCGCCAAATTGGTGAATAGCCGCGCATCTGCGATACTTAAGTCAAGATTTTAGAATTTCAGCGCGAGTCAACCGCCGCGAAACCCCAAAATCTAGAGATTTTAAGGATTTATGTCAGGTTTTTTAAGAGCATTATTTTTAGAAGAGGATTTGTTTTATGGCGCCAGAGCCAAAGAAATCGCGTAAGCGCGCGGCTAAGCCCGCTGCGGCAAAGAATGAGGTAACTCCAGAGGTAAGTACTGGAGTCCAAGGCGAAGAAAAGTCAGGGACTCACAAGTCACCGGCCAAACGTGCCTCGAAAAAGACCGTTGCTGAAGTACCAACAGAGTCAGTTACGCCTGCCAAGGTCAAGAAAGCTACTACACCCGTGCCGGTTCCCCTTTTCCAGGAAGCCCCACTCGAAGTCGCCCCCAAGAAGGCTCGAACTCCCAAGGCCGCCGCAGTTCAAACAGTGAGCGAACCACCAGTCGCTGAAAGCGATGAGCAGGCACAACGCCGTCGCCGTCGCAGAGGTGGACGTGGCCGTCGTCGCCCGACTGGCGAAGAAGCAACTGAGAGCACGCTCAATGAAGAGGGCGAAAACCTCGATCCTGAATCACTGGATGGAGAAGAAGAGGTATTAAATGCAGATGGAACGACGCATCGTCGTCGTCGGCGCCGTCGTGCAAAAGGTGAGGGTGTCGAGGCTGGTGAGACGGTCGAAGAAGATGGCGTGGTTACCGTTGTCAAAGTTCGTCCACCTCGTGAAAGTGCACCTACACGTACCGAACGTCCGGCTCGCAACAATCGCGAACGAGACCGTAGTCGAACCAGAGATCGCGATCGAAACAGTCGCGAGGAACGAGCTCCACGCGATTTCACGCGACGTCGTGGAACAATTATCACGGAACAAGAATTCTTAGCCCGTCGCGAAAGTGTTGATCGTGAAATGCTGGTTCGCCAAACTGGTGACCGGACTCAGATCGCCGTCCTCGAAGACAAAATCATGGTCGAGCATTACGTCAACCGAAATAGCAATATTTCTTATGTCGGAAACGTTTACCTCGGGCGCGTACAGAACGTCCTTCCTTCGATGGAGGCCGCTTTCATAGATATTGGCAAGGGTCGTAACGCCGTCCTTTATGCAGGTGAAGTTAACTGGGATGCCGCTGGCATTGCAGAAGGTCAGACACGTAAAATTGAACACGTTCTCAAAACGGGCCAATCGGTTTTGGTACAGGTAACTAAAGATCCAATCGGACAAAAAGGTGCGCGCTTAACTTCGCAGATTTCATTGCCCGGTCGCTATTTGGTTTACGTTCCAGGTGGAGCGATGAGCGGTATTAGCCGCAGACTTCCTGATCAAGAGCGTAGCCGCCTGAAATCAATTTTGAAAAACTTAATCCCCGAAGAAGCCGGCGTTATTGTTCGCACCGCCTCCGAGGGAGCGAGTGAAGAAGAACTCGAGCGTGACGTTATTCGACTCAAAACGCAATGGGATGACATCCAAGAGAAGGCCGAAAATCCTTCGACATCTGCCCCTTCACTGCTTTACAGCGAACCAGATTTAACTGTCCGAGTCATTCGCGATATTTTTAATGAAGACTTCCGTCGTCTCATCGTTCAGGGTGAAGATGCATCGGATGAAATCAATAATTATCTTAGTCATATTGCCCCAGAACTCACTTCAAAGATTGAGAAGTGGTCTGGCTCGCGTGATCTCTTCGCCGAAAACCGAATTGAAGAACAACTCGCAAAGGCATTTGATCGGAAGGTTTACTTACCTTCTGGTGGTTCTCTCGTAATCGATCGCACCGAGGCGATGATTGTTATTGATGTGAACACAGGTAAATTCATCGGTAAAGGTGGAAATCTCGAAGAGACCGTTACCAAGAACAACTTGGAAGCTGCGGAGGAGATTGCGCGACAATTGCGCTTGCGTGATATGGGCGGCATCATCGTTATTGACTTTATTGATATGGCGCTGGAGTCCAACCGCGATCAGGTGCTTCGTCGTTTAGTTGAATGTCTTGGGCGAGATCGCACCAAGCATCAAGTTGCAGAGGTAACCTCACTTGGTTTGGTTCAAATGACGCGCAAGCGTGTGGGCCAAGGCTTGATAGAGGCTTTCTCAACGACCTGTGAATCATGTGGTGGTCGGGGAATTCATATTCATTCCGAGCCGGTTCGTAAAGTGGCCCTCGAAAAGGACATGGAACAACGATATGTTCCTTCGAGTTCTCGTGACGAAGATTCGGATCCTGATTTCGAAGCTGTCTCTGACGCTGGTATTGAATTGGTGGAAATATCCGCACCGGTGGTTGCCGCACCTGAAATACAGGTTTCTCACCATTCTGACGGGCAGCCCCGGAAGCGTCGGCGTGCCGTCAGTACGGGGATTATTACCCCAGTTTGACCCCAGCCCCTTCCAATCCGTACCCTAATCCCCTGCCTCAATGTGAGAAATTCGCCAGAGGCCAGAAAGACTAGAGGTCGCCAGAGGCGGTCTGATTTAGATTAATTAGGCAAGACAAGTTAAAGGGAGATCAACGTGTACGCGATTGTAAAAGCTGGCGGCCGTCAGGAGAAGGTTGCTGTTGGCGACACGATTACCGTGGATCGAATTGATGCCGCTATAGGCGCATCGGTAAATTTTCCAGCGCTGCTTCTTGTTGATGGCGCAACCATCACAACTGATGCAAAGACTTTGGCTGCTACCAAAGTAACTGGAGAAATCCTCGAAGAGACGAAGGGTCCAAAGATCGACATCCTTCGCTACAAGAATAAGACCGGCTATCGCCGTCGTTCAGGTTTCCGTTCCCAACTCACGCGGGTAAAAATTACCGCAATTAGCAACTAAGGAGGCGAGTAAGAGATGGCAAGTAAAAAGGGAGTCTCCTCGACTCGAAATGGTCGCGATTCAAATGCTCAGTACCTGGGCATCAAGCGTTTTGGTGGTCAAGTTGTTAAGAGTGGCGAGATCTTGGTCCGCCAGCGCGGAACAGTTTTCCACCCCGGCAAGAATGTTGGCATCGGAAAAGATGACACATTGTTCGCTTTAGCAAGTGGCGCAGTTGAGTTCGGTAGGGCCCGTGGCCGCAAGGTTGTAAATATCGTCCCGGTAGTTCCTGTCGCCTAACTCGCTCAAAAGTTCTTTGGCGGGTCCGCGGGTTGCGGGCCCGCTTTAATTTTTTAAGGAGGAGTGCAGATGGCTACATTCGTAGATCGCGTAACGCTGCACGCCTCTGCAGGTAGCGGTGGGGACGGATGCGTATCTATTCACCGCGAAAAATTTGTGCCCCTCGGTGGCCCGGATGGCGGCAACGGCGGTCGGGGCGGCGACATAATTTTAGTCGTGGATGACAATGTCACCACGCTCTTAGATTTCCATCACTCACCACATCGCCGGGCTGGCAATGGTCGCCCCGGATATGGCGATTATTGCAATGGTGGCGAAGGTGGTGATCTTGTGATGTCCGTTCCAAATGGAACGGTCGTCAAAGATACTCAAGGAACAATTTTGGCTGACCTCGTTGGAGCAGGAACGCGTTTTGTCGCTGCGCAAGGTGGCAAAGGCGGGCTTGGAAATGCTGGTCTTGCATCACGCAAAAGACGCGCGCCTGGTTTTGCACTCAAAGGCGAAGAAGGCGAAGAACGGACGCTGATGCTTGAACTCAAGAGCGTTGCGGATATTGGTTTAATCGGTTATCCAAGCGCCGGAAAATCTTCGTTGATCGCATCCATTTCGGCGGCTCGCCCAAAGATTGCAGATTATCCATTCACCACTTTGGTTCCAAATCTTGGAGTTGTCCAAGCGGGTGATACTCGTTTCACGGTTGCCGATGTACCAGGCTTGATACCTGGCGCATCTCAAGGTAAAGGCCTAGGTCTGGAATTCCTTCGTCATGTGGAGCGGTGCGCCGCCCTTGTTCACGTATTGGATTGTGGAACCCTGGAAACTGATCGGGATCCGGTCCGCGATTTCGAAATTATCGAAGAAGAGTTGTCGCATTACGGTGGGCTATCAGATCGTCCGCGGATCATCGCACTTAACAAGATCGATCTTCCAGATGGAAAAGCGATGGCAGATATGGTGCAACCAATATTTGAAGAGCGTGGTTTCGAGGTCTACCAAGTATCTGCAGCTGGTCACTTAGGTTTAGTGGAACTTAATTACGCAATGGCACGCATTATTCAAGAAGAACGCCGGAACAAAGCAAAAGAAGTCAAGACACGTATTGTGCTTCGTCCACTTGCTATTAATGACAACGGATTTAAGGTTGTTAGTAATGAAGATGGATCTTTCACTGTTACAGGCGATAAGCCAGAGCGTTTTGTACGCCAGACCGATTTTGGTAATGCAGAGGCGGTTGGTTATCTCGCCGATAGGTTGGCAGCTCTTGGCGTAGAAAAGGAACTATTTAAAAAAGGCGCACGTCCAAAGTCAGAAGTCAGAATTGGCTCCGGCGACAAAGCTGTGATTTTTGATTGGGAGCCTTCAATTGAAGCAGGCGCCGAATTACTCGCTAGCCCACGCGGCACCGATCTGCGTTTGGATTCTCCTTGGGCGGGACGATATATCGAAGATGATGTCGATGAACTTTCTGAAGATGAGATCGCAATGCAGTGGGAATACAAAGTAGACGATCCCAAAAATCCAAGGATCTCGGGCTGACAGATGGACCGCCAGGAAGTTACACATGCCAAGCGGGTTGTAATTAAGGTTGGTTCATCCACCCTGACCGGCTCCGCCGGACATGAACTCGATGAAAGCGCCGTCGAGGCACTAGTAAATATTGTTGGGAGTTTGCGCTCCCGCGGTGCGGAGGTCGTCCTCGTCTCCTCAGGGGCAATCGCAGCAGGACTTGCGCCCCTCGGGCTCAAGGTGAGGCCACGAGATTTGGCAACTCAGCAAGCGGCGGCTTCTGTCGGACAGGGTCGATTGATTGCAAGTTATAACCGGGCTTTTGACCAACATAACATCATCGCATCGCAGGTTCTGCTCACTATCGATGATGTTGTGCGGCGTTCGCACTATCAAAATGCACAACGCACTCTTTTTCGATTGATACAAATGGGGGTGGTTCCCATTATTAATGAGAATGATTCCGTAGGAGTTTCAGAAATCCGTTTTGGTGATAATGATCGGTTGGCTGCCTTGGTCTCCCATTTAATTGGCGCAGATTTATTGGTGCTCGTCACAGATGTTGATGGGTTATATGACGCTCCACCTTCACATGCAGGAGCCAAACGAATTTCCAGCGTGCCTGATGTGAGTCACCTTGGTGATATCGAAATTGGGGGAGTTGGATCATCGGGAGTAGGAAGCGGCGGGATGGTAACCAAAGTTGAGGCGGCACGTATCGCGACCGGCGCTGGAGTCAACATGTTGCTCACCACCCTCGCGCAATTGCCAGCGGCACTACTTGGCGAGGATGTGGGTACTATTTTTAAGGCTCGGACGGATCGCAAGCCATCGCGGCTCTTGTGGTTGGCCCATGCTGCAACACCTCATGGAAAATTGCTCCTGGATGCTGGAGCCACAACCGCTATTAAAGAACGCGGAACTTCGCTCCTTGCGGCTGGAGTAAATGGTGTCGAAGGTGAATTTATCGCGGGAGATACCGTCGAACTTTTATCTCCATCTCGTGAGGTGATTGCACGAGGGCTAGTGGCTTTCGATTCATCGGAAATTCCGGTCATGCTTGGAAAAACAACGAAGCAATTGGCTCAAGAATTAGGGCCGGAGTACGAGCGCGAGCTAGTTCATCGCGACGACCTCGTCCTTCTTTAATCAGATAAGGTTGGGTCATGGCCGCTATTTCACGCGATGACGTTGCGCATCTTGCCAAACTAGCTCGCATTGATATGAGCAATGCCGAACTAGATCACTTGGCACAAGAGATGAGTGTCATCCTCGACGCAGTCGCTCGAGTTCAGGAAGTTGCTGGCAGCGATGTACCACCCACATCTCACCCGATTCCAGTGAATAACGTGGTTCGCGAGGATGTAGTTCTTCCGAGCCTGAGCCAAGAAGATTCTTTATCGGGAGCGCCGGCTCAAGCCGAGGGTCGATTTAAGGTCCCGCAGATTTTGGGAGAAGAATGACCTCGATCCGCTCAACCGCTGCGCAAATGGCCGAAGCGCTCTCCGCCGGAACAATCACCTCCGTTGAACTTACCCAAGCTCATTACGAACGGATCGGGGAAGTTGACTCGGAAGTGCATGCCTTCTTATATCTAGACAAAGAGGGTGCCTTAGCCCAAGCGGCGCAGAGCGATGCAAAACGAAACAGCGGTGAAATTCAGTCACCTCTGGCCGGAGTCCCACTTGCGCTGAAGGATCTATTGACCCAAAAAGGAATCCCAACAACCTGTGGTTCTAAGATCCTTGAAGGATGGCGCCCTCCATATGACTCGACCGTTGTCGCAAAGTTAAAGGCCGCAGGCGTCGTTATTTTAGGCAAGACAAATATGGATGAATTTGCGATGGGCTCTTCAACTGAAAATTCTGCTTATGGTCCGACACATAATCCTTGGGATCTCACTCGAATTCCCGGGGGATCTGGCGGTGGATCTGCAGCAGCAGTCGCTGCCTTTGAAGCTCCACTTGCGATCGGTTCCGATACGGGTGGCTCAATTCGTCAACCGGCTGCAGTGACAGGAACAGTTGGCGTTAAACCTACGTACGGTGGAGTTTCTCGTTTCGGGCTGATTGCCTTCTCTTCCAGCCTTGACCAAGCCGGTCCATGTGCACGGACGGTTTTGGATGCGGCGATGCTGCATGAAGTTATTGCCGGGCATGATGAAAAGGATTCAACGTCAATCAACGCACCAGTGCCTCAAGTAGTGAAGGCTGCAAAGAAACTCGATGTAAAGGGTATGAAGATCGGCGTTGTTAAAGAGTTGCAAGGCGAAGGATTCCAGGCCGGAGTTCTGGAGCGATTCCATGATGGGCTTGATGCGCTAGTGAGCTGTGGTGCCGAACTCGTTGAAGTTTCGTGTCCTGCCTTTGATTATGCACTCGCTGCCTATTACTTGATCGCACCAAGTGAATGCTCCTCCAACCTCGCTCGCTTTGATTCGATGCGGTATGGAATTCGGATCGGCGATGATGGAGTTCGAGGCGCCGAAGAAGTTATGAAATTGACACGTCATGAAGGTTTTGGTCCAGAGGTAAAGCGTCGAATTATTTTAGGGACGTATGCCCTCTCCTCGGGTTATTACGATGCTTATTACGGCTCTGCGCAGAAAGTTCGCACGCTATTGATGCGTGATTTCAACGCGGCATTTGCAAAGGCTGATGTTCTTGTTTCACCAACTGCTCCAACAACGGCCTTTAAAATTGGCGAAAATGTAGATGATCCCCTCGCGATGTATCTCAATGACATTGCAACAATTCCGGTCAATATGGCGGGAATCGGCGGTATGTCACTCCCATGTGGCCTTGCTCCGGAAGATGGATTGCCCGTTGGCTTCCAGATTATGGCGCCCGCAATGCGCGATGACCTGATGTATCAGGTAGGTGGAGCTCTCGAAGCAACCTTGTTAGCAAAGTGGGGCGCTCCTATTTTGGATAGCGCTCCGTTATTGGCGGCAAAGTGATGGCGCTCAATTACGATCAAGCGGTCGCTAAGTACGACCCTACACTCGGTTTAGAAGTTCACGTCGAACTCAATACAAATTCCAAGATGTTCTGCGGGTGCTCTACGGAGTTTGGTGCTGAACCAAATACCCAAACTTGCCCGGTCTGCCTTGGGCTTCCAGGCGCGCTTCCCGTGGTGAACGGCAAGGCGATTGAAAGTTCAATACTGATTGGATTAGCACTTAACTGTTCGATAGCGCCGTTCTCACGCTTCGCCCGTAAAAATTATTTTTACCCCGATATGCCCAAAAACTTTCAGACTTCACAGTACGACGAACCAATCTGCGTCAACGGTTACCTGGATGTAGAAATCGAAACAGAGGATGGCCCAAAGCAGTTCCGTGTAGAGATTGAACGCGTGCATATGGAAGAGGACACCGGTAAATCATTACACGTGGGTGGTGCCACTGGCCGCATCCACGGAGCAGAGTATTCGCTCCTTGATTACAACCGTGCAGGCATTCCACTTGTAGAAATTGTGACCAAAATTGTTGGCGGTACCGGAAAGTACGCGCCGGAAGTAGCTCGCGCGTATGTCACCGAACTTCGCGACATCTTGCGTTCATTAGGTGTTTCAGATGTGAAGATGGAGCAGGGATCGATGCGTTGCGATGTGAATCTTTCACTTGCGCCAATTGGTTCCGGTTCACTTGGAACTCGAAGTGAAACCAAAAACGTAAACTCACTTCGTTCTGTCGAACGCGCAGTCATAGGTGAAGTTATTCGCCAAGCGAATCGTTTGGAGGCCGGGGAACGCATCGTTCAAGAGACGCGCCATTTCCTAGAAGAGAGTGGTCAGACACGTCCCGGTCGCTCCAAGGAGCAGGCCGAGGATTATCGTTATTTCCCAGAACCCGACCTAGTTCCCGTGGTTCCAGATAGCGCCTGGATCGAAGAGTTGCGCGCCACGCTTCCGGAAAAACCTTCGAACCGTCGCAAGCGCTTGCAGATCGAGTGGTCGGTTCCCGACAAGGAGATGTCATCGCTTGTTAATGCAGGTTTGTTAGATGTTGTTGAGGAGACGATCAAACTCGGTGCAGAACCAACGAGGGCAAGGTCTTGGTGGCTGGGTGAGATCTCCCGCCTGGCTAATGAGAGAGAAGTCGATCCAACTTCCTTGATCACTCCCGGGCAAGTGGCCGTGGTGATCTCCTTGATTGAGTCAGGCGAACTCACCGACAAACTCGCTCGACAAGTCGTTGAGGGAGTGGTTGCCGGAGAAGGCACGCCCGCAGATGTTATTACCAAGCGTGGACTGAAAGTTGTCTCTGATGACGGGGCGCTCATGACCGCTATCGAAGCCGCTATCGCCGCGCAGCCAGATACCGCGCTCCGCGTTAGGGGCGGAAATATCCCCGCAGCAGGTGCACTCATCGGAGCTGTAATGAAGGCAACAGGTGGGCAAGCGGACGCAGCAAAGGTACGAGAATTATTACTCAAACATTTAGGCCAGGGGGAGTAAGCCATGAGTGAAGCAAAGAACCCGATGAAACCTCGTTCCGGTTTGGTAACGGACGGAATGGAGCGCGCTCCTGCTCGCGGAATGCTGCGTGCGGTGGGAATGACCGATACAGATTGGGTTAAGCCCCAGATCGGTATCGCCTCATCGTGGAATGAAATTACTCCGTGCAATCTCTCTTTGGATCGCCTAGCAAAAGCATCTCGCAAAGGAGTGATCGATGCGGGTGGATTCCCGATGCAATTTGGAACAATTT
>PLXJ01000007.1 GCA_003151395.1 Actinomycetota bacterium
GACGATATCTGCACCATGTTTAAGCGCCCAGCGCATAAAGTGAGGCGCGGTATCAAAAAAGATGAGGGATTTGTTTTTGTGAACCAAATCGATGAGTTGAGCAACGCTCTGTTCCGTTACTCCATGGGGAAAACTTCCCATGCTGGCGACAATTTCTGCTGGCTCAATTTCGCGCTGCAATTCTTCTAAGAAGTTATCCCACTCGAATGGCGTAATGGTGGGACCTTCTTCATTCACGATTGTTGTTGTTCCTGTATTGGCTTCTCGATACATCGTTGCTACCCGGATCGTTCCCTTGTAACTAGAAACCTTAAAGTTGATTCCTTCGTCGGTTAATAATTTGCAATACTGATCGCCGTCTACATCACCTATAAGTGCCAGGAGTGGTGATCTGCTCTTCAAACTATGACCAACTCTTGCGGCATCAATTCCTTTTCCACCAGCGCGAACTTCGGCGGATGGTGCACGCATTATTGCGCCTCTCTCAAAGTGTGCCATCTGCAAAGTCCTTGAAAAACAAGGGTTTGGATTGAGAATTAGCATGTATCAAATGTATACCTCTGAATTTTTTCAAAAGAGTGGCGCCACTCAAATTCTCCGGTGTGCGCACATGTCGAAAGGTAGATAATTAATTCAAAGGACGAGTGACGTCCTTCACTAAGGATTTAAAAATGCGTGCTTTACGTTTAATGAGTTGGAAATCCGAGCCAGTGTTAGTCGAAGTCCCAAAACCCACCCCTGGTCCTGGGCAAGTTGTAATTAAAATTGGTGGCGCAGGGGCGTGTCATTCTGATCTGCACTTGATGCATGATTTTGACAGCAACATATTGCCTTGGAGCCCACCATTCACTCTTGGCCATGAAAATGCTGGCTGGGTTGACTCTGTAGGGGCAGGTGTAACGAGTGTTAAGGAAGGCGACTCCGTAGCGGTGTACGGCCCTTGGGGTTGCGGAAAGTGCTCGCGTTGCCAATTAGGAATTGAAACACTCTGCGAAAATCCGATGGGAGCTCCGATCCCAGGTGGTGGAGGAGGTCTGGGTCTTGACGGTGGAATTGCTGAATACATGCTGATCCCATCCGATCGATTCTTGATTCCGTTGGCGAGCAATTTAGATCCATCTGTCGCGGCTCCGCTTACTGATGCCGCACTTACCCCGTATCACGCTGTACGGCGCTCCTGGGCAAAGATGGGTCCAGAGGCCACTGTTGTAGTAATCGGTGTCGGAGGATTGGGCCATATGGCAATCCAGATCATTAAGGCAACTACCGCTGCGCGCGTAATTGCGGTTGATCCAAAGCCAATGGCTTTAGCGCTAGCCCTAGAAGTTGGAGCGGATCAGACACTTGAATCGAATGAAAAAACTGCGGCAACGATTCGTGAGTTAACCCATGGTCATGGCGCAGATGTTGTTTTGGACTTTGTTGGTTCAGAGGCAACGTTGCTCATGGCACAAGCCGCCGCTAGAACGCTTGGAGATGTAACGCTGGTTGGAATTGCCGGAGGAGCTGTCCCATTCTCCTTCTTCTCCCAAGGATATGAAGTCAGTTTGCAGACCACCTATTGGGGTAGCAAGCCAGAGTTGATCGAAGTACTCAACCTTGCGAGCCGTGGATTAATTCATGCCGAACACACCAGGTACTCGTTGGAAGATTCCGCCGAGGCCTACGTTGATTTGGTGGCAGGCACCGTCCGAGGTCGGGCAGTCATAATCCCGTAGGTCGGCTTGCCGTAGGACTCCATTGTGGGAAAACTTAGTGAATGTGGGTATTACTCGCGGTAGTGGGTAATTAGTAGTAACCTGCAGCGTATGCACAGTTACCAGGTTTCCGTTAAAGACAGGGGTCGACTCCTTATTCCTGCCTCTCTCCGCGAGCAAGCGCTATTAGGGGACGAAGTCGATCTCATCGCCACCGCTCTTCCGGAGGGTGGATTTACGGTTAAAACCCGCCAGCAGATTCTTGATTCTTTCTGGCGTCGTGTTCAAAAGGAGGATGGAGTAGACCTCGTTGAGGAACACGTTCTCGAGAGTTCTAATGACTGGACCCAGAGAGAGTACTCACTCGATAACCCGACTTTCGAAATCCTTTCGGAAGAGGCTCAACATAAAAAAGATTTGAACTTACTCGCGAAGATGGGTCTTTAGTGTCCCAGAGCAAAGTTTTCCTTCTTGACACATCTGCAATAGTGGCTGTTCTAACTCGAGAAAGTGGTTGGGGAGTAATAGATAAAGTTTTGGATACTGGAAACGCAAAGGCAACTCCCATCGCCCTCGCTGAGGCTATGGGCACGATCAGACGCAAGCACAAAATTGAATCCCGAGCTGTGTTAGAAAGTGTCACAGCACTCGGTCTTGAGGTAGTAGACCTTGAAAAGGAAGATGCTCTAGAGATTGACTCGATAAAACAAATAGGCGAGTCCGTCGCAAAGGCTCACAAGAAACCTAGGGAACTAAGCATTGCTGACGCATCCTGTCTAGCAGTAGCCCGGCGTCTCGGTGCAAATGTCGTCTTTTCCGATTCGTATTGGGAGATTTTGGATTTAGAGGGCTTACAACTCTTTCCATTTAGATAAGTTTATTGAGGCTTAAAAGCCTTAACAATCATTGCGGCTGCACCTGAAAGTTCTGCCGGAATAATCCAGAGTTTGCTCGCGGTGCCATTGGCAATGATTGGTAGTTGCTCGAGGTACTTGTAAGCCAAGACTTTTTCATCTGGATTTGCTGCATGGATTGCGTCAAAGACTTTGGCGATCGCGGTGGCTTCTCCCTCGGCATTGATGACTCGGGCTTGCGCTTCACCTTCGGCGCGCAAAATATCGGCTTGCCTGTTTCCTTCGGCGCGCAGAATCTGGCTTTGTTTTTCTCCTTCGGCGGTCAGAATCGCGGCGCGCTTGTCGCGGTCGGCACGCATCTGCTTTTCCATCGACTCTTGGACACTTGGAGGTGGCTCAATGGCCTTGATCTCTACGCGGTTAACGCGCACGCCCCACTTGCTCGTGGCTTCATCCAAAACGCCGCGCAAGATCGCGTTGATGTGATCGCGTGAGGTCAGCGCCTTTTCTAGATCCAGCCCACCAACAGAATTACGGAGGGTTGTGACAACAAGTTGTTCTATGCCTTGGATGTAATTTTCAATTTCGTAGGTTGCAGCTTTGGGATTTGTAACTTGAAAATAGATAACGGTGTCGATGCTGACTACCAAGTTGTCTTCGGTGATGACAGGTTGTGGTGGGAATGAGACAACTTTTTCGCGTAAATCAACGAGCGGACGGAGTCGATCAATTCCTGGCACGATTAAGTTAAGTCCAGGTTCGAGCGTCTTGTGGTACTTGCCCAATCTTTCAACGATCCCTGCTCTAGCTTGCGGGATGATTCGAATAGAACTGGCCGCGATTAGGATCGCGAGCAGAACTAGAACTCCGAGTGCGATGAGCAGTGCCATCAGTTCTCCTTATTTAGTTTCTAGTCAATTTGTGATTCAACGCGTGGAGTGACAATGGCAACCGCTCCATCTATGCGCACGATAGTAACGTCGGCGCCGCATTGGATCGCGCCCGTATCCGTTCTTGCAGTCCACGTTTCGTTTTTGAGAGTAATCGTCCCCATGGAATCCGAAATATCTGAGGTGGCGACTGCCTTCAGTCCAATCAAGGCGTCAATTCCAGTATCTGAGGGGGGAGTCTTGCGGAAGATGTATTTGGAGAGGATCGGTTTGAGTCTCAGGCTAAGGACTGTGGCTATTGCAAAGACGAACCACTGTGTCGGCCCATTAGCACCTACCAGCAGAGCAAACCCGGCGATGAGGGCTCCCAGGGCGAAGGAGGCAAATACCAAACTGAAATTTAAGACTTCAAGAACGGCGCATGTCCCTGCGATGGCGAACCAACTCCAGGCGTGCATAGCCACTTCCCTTCCTTCATAATAAGGTAGCACTAAAGTTGCGCAATTACTCTAGAGGCGGAGGCCCTGCATTGGCTATCAGAGAGAAAGACCTGCTACCAATCTGGAATGCGCAACGCTCGCAGCGGATTGCCTCACAACTCGCTCCTACCATCCTTCTTGCAGCAGTCTTGGCCCTTGGGGCAACTGGGAAACTCAGTTATAAGTCGCCACTTGATATCAAAGCCTTTGCAGTTGGTTTGGTTGCGGCTGGGGGTATCTTTTCGGTGACTGGAATGCTCGCCTCGATCAGTGACAGCAGAGCCCTCACGCGGGCGATGCGCGAAACAATTGATGTATCGCAACTTGGAATGAGTATTTCTGAGAGTTCCGGAACTTTGGCTTTTGGAGCTTTTCTCTACGTTCTCCTTGGTTTGTTTAACATGGCAGTCCTTGCGCTCTATCTCTTTAAGAAACCTTAACGATTGCAAAAACAAAACCCTCGCAGCTTTACCTGCGGGGGTTTTGTAGTGTTCCAACTATTACCCGAGGGCTTCGCCAGCGGCTTCCTGCATGGCCTTAGCATGTTCTGCCCCACTCTTAAGCGGAGCTGCTTTTAGAGCGAGAGCGACAAAGAAACCAATCGCAGTGACTGGTGCCGCAGAGATGAAGACGATATGAAACGCCTGAACATAACTATGCAGAACTGTCGCTTGCAATTGTGGAGTGAACTTTGCCATGACAGCGGGATTGTTCCTAAGTTGAGCAAGTGCTTGCGGAGTTGCGCCAGTAAGAGCCGCGGGATTTTTTGCAGCCAGAGCTTTTATTCCGTTGGTCATGAATCCCGTTAACTTACTTGCATAGATTGATCCGAAGATTGCGACGCCAAGCGTTCCACCAATCGAACGCCAGAAAGTATTGAGGCTCGTTCCTACACCCATATCTCTGACATCCAGTGAATTTTGTAACGCGATGACGACGTTTTGCATTGAGAACCCGAGTCCAGCACCTAGCATGATTTCAAAGATCGAGATCTTCCAGAAGGCCATGCTTTCGCTCAGGGTCACGAGTCCTCCGAGTGCGATGGTCATCAAGACCATTCCCACAACTGGGAACATTTTGTATTTACCGTGCTTGGAAATCCACTTTCCAGAGGTGATTGATGTCGAGATAATTCCAAACATCAATGGAAGCAACTTGAGACCAGAAAGCGTCGCAGAATTGTGCTTCACCAACTGGAAGTAAAGAGGCAACATAACAATGGCACCAAACATTGCACCTCCGACAAGGAAGGCCAAAAGCGAGGTGATGTTGAAGGTGTGATTTTTAAAGAGGCGCAACGGCAAGATTGGCTCAGATGCCTTGGCCTGATTCCAGATGAAGATTGCAAAGAGAGCTAGCCCACCACCTATCCAGAGCAAGGTTTTTGAGGTCAGCCAACCGTTTTCTGGGGCGTAAACCGAGATACCAAGGAGCAGCGCAGAGACTGAAGCAATCAGTAGAAATGCACCGAAGTAGTCGATCTTGTGATCGCGGTGAGTTTTTGGAATGTGAAGTACCGCAGAGGTGATGATGAGCGCGATAATTCCTAGTGGCAGATTGATGTAGAAAATCCAACGCCAACCGGTAACACCAAACACCTTCGCGTGGTCAGAGAAGAATCCACCGAGTAGTGGGCCGGCAACTGTTGCCAATCCCCAAACCGCACCGAAGTAACCTTGATAGCGACCACGCTCGCGAGGTGAAACTACATCGCCAATGATTACGAAGGTTAAGGACATGAGTCCGCCGGCGCCCAAGCCTTGTAGCGCGCGGAATGCAATGAGTTGCGTCATATTGTGTGCGGCACCAGATGCAAAGGAACCAATTAAGAAGGTAATGATTGCGAATTGGAAGACCTGGCGGCGACCGTAAAGGTCAGAAATTTTTCCGTAAAGTGGTGTTGAGGCAGTCGAGGTTAAAAGGTATGCCGTGACAACCCATGTGTAGTGGTTAAGTCCACCGAGATCAACGGTGATGGTTTTAAGAGCTGTCGAGACTATCGACTGATCTAGGGCTGCGAGGAGCAGACCTGTCATCAAGCCAAACATCACGGTCATTATCTGCTTGTGCGTCATTGGAGCGTGTTCTTTAATTTTTTCAGTCATCAGTTCCCTTATCGAATGTAAGTGGGCGTCGAGTTTATTTAACTTTCAAGCAAATTCTATCCTTGACCACCGTCATCCGCTCGTTACGCTTAGCAAATGAAGAGCGTTGTCGCAGAAAATATTGTGAAAACTTATCGCAAGGGGGCTGTTCTCGCCTTAGATGGCCTCAGTCTGGATGTTGAAGAGGGAACGGTTCTAAGCGTCCTCGGACCAAATGGGGCCGGCAAGACCACCCTGGTTCGAGTCCTCTCAACGCTATTGGAACCAGATTCTGGCCACGCGACGGTCGGTGGAATCGATGTCATCAAGAATCCCAAGGGAGTTCGCGAGATCATTGGACTCTCCGGACAATACGCGGCGGTGGACGAGACACTGACTGGCTGGGACAACCTAGTCATGTTCGGTCAGTTGTATCACTTGAGCGGGGCTGCGGCCCGTCAGCGGGCTACGGAGCTCCTGGCTCAATTTTCACTCGCAGATGCGGCTCATCGCCCCATTAAAACCTTCTCTGGTGGCATGCGGCGCCGCTTGGATTTAGCCGCCTCGCTCATTATTCGCCCCAAAGTCCTCTTCCTTGATGAGCCAACGACCGGACTTGATCCCCGGGGGCGGATGGAGATGTGGGGAGTTATCGAAGATTTGGTCCGCGAAGGTGTCACCCTTTTGCTCACCACCCAATATCTCGAAGAAGCCGACCAGTTAGCGGATGACATCGTTGTGATTGATCATGGTCGCGTCATTGCGCATGGAACTTCTGACGAACTCAAGAATCAAGTCGGCGGTGAGCGGGTAGAAATCGTGGTGGCAGAGGCCAACGTCAGCCCAGCCACGGAGATTATTGAACGCGTGACCCATGGGCAGGCGACAGTTGATCAGGGCCTTCGCAAGATTTCGGTTCCCGTTTCAGATGGAACACAAACATTGATTGCAGTCATTAGGGCCTTCGATGAAGCGGGGATTCATGCCTTGGATTTAGCCCTCAAACGACCATCACTGGATGACGTTTTTCTCTCGCTCACCGGCCACGTTGCCGAAGAAGAGGTAGTTGTTGAGCCCGGAAAGAAAAAGAGAGGAGCACGCGCATGAACGGAATTCGTGACGCCTTAATCATCACCAAACGCCAACTTTTGCAACTCACCCGCGTTCCAGAAGTCCTGATCTTTACCACGATTCAGCCGGTGATGTTCGTTCTGCTCTTTAGATATGTTTTCGGTGGCCTCGGCGTTGGAATCAAGGGCGGATATGTACAACTCTTGATGCCCGGGATTTTCGTGCAGACCGTGGCTTTCACCTTAGCGGCCACTGCACAAGGTTTGGCACAAGATATGGAGAAAGGTTTGATTGATCGCTTTAGGTCACTTCCGATCGCACGATCAGCAGTCGTTGTTGGACGCACCTTGGGTGATGGACTTCTCAATATCGTTGTACTTGTAGTCATGGGGCTCGCTGGATTCATCGTGGGTTGGCGGCCGACATCAGGTGTGTTTCACATCCTGCTAGGTTTCTTGATGCTCCTCTTCTTTGGTTATTCCCTTTCATGGGCCGGAATATTTGCGGGGCTTATCTCCAAGGATGCACGTGTGGTAGCAAACGTCTCGTTCCTGTTTATCTTTCCGCTCACATTCCTCTCAAATGCCTTTGCCTCAACCACTTCAATGCCAAAAGCCCTGCAATATTTTGCCGAGTGGAATCCAGTTTCTACGATGGTCGCAGCCGCGAGACAACTATTTGGATTTCACAATACCTTTGGGGTGACGGCTCATTCGCTGCCGAGTGAGCACCCGATACAAACCTCATTGGTATACATGGTTTTAATTATGGGGATCTTTATCCCGCTGAGCGTCCGGAGATATAAGACCGCAAGTAGTCGCTAAAAGGCTCGTTTTGAAATCCAGTCTTGCTTGTCCCTCTGCTGGACTCCTAAATCTCTTGTACCGGCCCATTAACCCTTTATTCTAATCAAGTGAAAACACGCTCAGACATCCAAGGGCTGCGGGCCTTAGCAGTCGCCTTGGTCGTCCTTTCTCACGCCAATCTTCTTCATCTCAATGGGGGATATGTCGGCGTTGATGTTTTCTTTGTTATTTCCGGTTACCTAATCACTTCCATCATCATTAGAGAATATGCGGCCAACGCCGCTCGAACAAATGGTTTGGGTTGGTTTTCGCTAAGGGCGTTTTATCTCCGTCGGTTTAAAAGAATTGTTCCTGCCGCCTTACTAGTTCTCATTGCGACAACGGCCGCCTCATATCTGCTTTTGAATAGTGTTAAGGCCCACGGCATTGCGATAGATGCACTTTGGTCAGCCTTTTTTTTGGCGAATCTGCATTTTATTAATCTAGCCACTGACTACTTCCAGCAAGGTTTATCAACCTCACCACTTCAACACTTTTGGTCATTGGCAGTTGAAGAGCAGTTCTATTTAATATTCCCAACACTCCTGCTCGGAGCGCTGTCGTTACACGGGATAAAGATCCGAAAAGTCGCCCTCAATTGGCGCCGGCGTATTGGAATCATGGTTGGGTTACTCTCAGTCGCGTCTTTGATGTGGGCTGTGTACGCCACACATTCTTCACCCGCAAGTTCTTACTTCTCTTCCTTTAGTCGCGCTTGGGAACTTGGCCTTGGTGCGCTACTTGCAATATTTGCTCAATCGTCTAAAAAGAGCCTGCCACTAAAATCACGTAACCTGGTCAGCACTGTAGGTCTCCTCGCAATTCTGGCTTCTGCGTATCTATTTACCTCTACTACCCCTTTCCCTGGTCTTTACACCTTGATTCCAACACTAGGTGCGGCTTTTATCATTGGTTCAGGCATCAACGCCGAAGAGGAAACGGAAACCCTCATTCAGAGGATTTCAAATTTTGCCCCAATCTCATTTCTAGGAAAGATTTCATACTCCGTATACCTCTGGCATCTACCATTCCTTGTTATCGCGGGCCAAAGGTACGCCAACGATAGTTCCAAACTCTGGTTTAAATTGGTAATCATCACGTCTATCCTCGTCATCTCAACTGTCACTTACATTATTTATGAAAACCCGCTACGAGAGAAGATCAAAGTTCCGGCGAATTGGTATGAGTATAAATTTCGACAACGCCACATCGGTCAGGAAGATCATCGCTCATTATTGCGCCAAAATTTGGGTTACCTGCTTGGAGGCGTTATTGCGATTATTGCCATCGCTTTGGTTCTGCTGCCTTCATATCACAATCAATCAACTCCTCAGGACATCATTTCGCACTCAGTAGCTCCAACCCCAAAAATCACCAAGAGTCCCACAGCGCAACCAACTTACTCCGCAGATTACGCAACCTTGTTTAGCGCTTGGCAGCAAAAAATTAAGTTGGGAAATACCTTAAAATTTTTACCGGCTTCCATCACACCGTGTATTTCTTGTAAAAGTAAGGAGTCGAGCAAATATGGATTTTTGGACATTCTTCCCTTGTCGCAATCTGCCAAGGAGGTTTATGTTTATGGCGATTCAGTAGCGTTTCAATTTTCCCTTTTCTCGAGGGAAGTTTTTTCCGGCTGGAAGCAACACATACGCCAATTCCCAGGTTGTGGAGTAAGTAGGAGCTTCTCAACTCCTGATCGAATTGGCGCATCTGGTCTTGACTGCGCAAAAGCTTGGAGCAAATTCGTAGCCGAAATTACGCTTAAAAAGCCGGATCTTATCGTTGTCGTCGGATCAAGTGCGAACAACCCCAATTTCAGTAAGACAATAAGTTTCTTATCGACGCGAACCAAGAGCCTCATTTATTTCGGCGGCCGCCCTCAGCAACCCAAATTTATTATTGACTGTTTGGGGGGAGGGAACAGTTTAGGAAGTAACTGCTTTGGTCACGAAAATGCCAATTTTCTTAAACAACAAGCGTTCGAAAAACTTGCTGTACTTTCCAACGGCGGAATCTATGTTGACTATTCAAAGTGGTTATGTGCGGATGGTGAATGCCCGCCGGTGATTGACAATTATTTAGTGTTCCTAGATAACGAGCATCCAACCCAAGCAATTCTGGGTAAAATTGCAGGATTATTCTTAGCCATGGCAAAAGAAGATCCCAAACTTTCCAAAATTATTTTCTAAGGGCGATTGGCGTTTTCGTTAAGCGATCAATCCTTAGGTTGAATAAACGGGAAATCAACGGCTATGCCTTTTCGCGTTTTAAAATCTTCAATTGAATTTAGGAGGATCGCGTAATTCTTAGGGGAAGACATGATGTGAATGGTCTCGAGCAGTCCCTCATATTCGCGTCTGGAGATTATGACTGCTTTACCAAGTTTTAGAACGATGGCCATGGGCTTGGTCCTCCCCGAATATTAGGTGAGAGGACACTACCAAATCTGTAGGGGATCATGTCTCGCGTTAGCAATCGCCGTGAAGTCGCGCTAGAGGTAAGGCGCCGCCTCAAGAATTGTGACGACGAAAATCTTTTTACTAGGAGTTACGTAATTAACTTGGTCCCCGATTTTGGCTCCAAGTATTGCCGCTCCGAGCGGTGATTTTTCGGAGTAGACATCGATATCGCTACTCGCGATTTCTCGTGAACCTAATAGAAATGTCATTTCATCGCCAGCCATCTCGATCTTTACGACCATGCCGAGGCCAACGACACCGGACTCACTTTGGGGCGGGACGCCAATGTGAGCGTTTTCAAGCATATGTTTGAGCTGACGAATTCGTCCCACGATCTTGCCCTGCTCTTCACGTGCGGCGTGGTAGCCACCGTTCTCTTTGAGGTCGCCTTCAGAACGTGCCGCTTCAATCTTTTTGACGATGTCAGCAAAGCGGGGACCCTCGAGGTCTTCGAGTTCAGCGCGTAGACGCGTCGCGGCCTCCTCGGTCAGCCATGTCTGGTTTGTCATAAGAGGGGGAGTTTAATGCCCGCTAAGAGCAATGTTCAATCGATGCGGATACCGCCGGGGCCCGGGTAGGGATGAGTACATTGCGCGTATAGCTATGGTCGCCCTGGGGAATCGTGTCAGTGATCTGTCCCACGGTATTAGTCTGATAATCCGTCGCAATCAAAATGCATTGATGTGAACGGCTGGCGGTCCGTACATTAACGAAGTAACGCAGCGTTACTTGTTTTGGGTTAGCGGTAGTGAAACTTATGAGGTCGGTTGAAATTTCGGGATTGGAGTAATGGTTTGCCGACCAGAGTAGCCAGCCCCCACCGACTATCAAAAGGACAAGCGCGGGTACTAACCACGGGCGGTGCGCTTTCTGGGGATTGCCATAGCGCTCGCGCATGTAATCGTTGGGGTTGCGCTCATCCATGCAGGTAAGCATAGGTTAGAAATTCGTAGGATAATCAGCCTATGAATGACTCCACGGATGTAAACACCGGTCTCGCGGGATCACTCGTGATGATCGCACTCTCCGTAATGTTCGTAATTCTGATTGTCAGTTTCTATCGCCGCTATAAGCGCGCATCAAAACCGGATAATGAACAAGAGTAAAACTCTTAAGCTCATTTCCACTGGTTTGGCGATGTTCCTCTTCACGGGAATCTTTTTTGAATTGGGGATTTGGCAGTGGCATCGGGCGCAAGCAACTTCGCGGCAAGGCAAAATAATTCCCAGCCAGACCCCCGTTGCGCTTACTGATGTTGATGTTGCAGGTAAAAACATTTATACAGCAGCGGTAAACCGTATCGTCACTTTTCAAGGACACTACGTTCAAAACTATGTTGCTCCAACACAATCCGTGACTGGTGTTGGTTACCGAGATTTATCCGCTGGCCTCTTTCTAATATCTAACAATCGGGCGATCTTGGTGGTTCGGGGATTTGCTGATGGTTCGATAAAACCGACCACAGGGACACTTAGCATTGAAGGCCGTTTGTATCCGCGGCAACAAGAAGATCATGGGCTGACTTCAAATTCCACCCTGGGTCGTCTTGATCCCGCACTGGTGGCAGGGGACGGTTACAACCTTTTTGACGGGTATGTAATCGCAACAAAAGAGGTCGACCAATCTGGGCAGAACGTTCCGGGCAATAGAGTCCCCGCCCCGTTACTGCTTGTGTCGATATCAGGGTTTTATTGGCAACATATTTCCTATGTAATTATCTGGTGGTTCATGGGGTTGCTAGTCCTGGCCGCCCCATATATCGCAAGGCGTAACGCAAAACTACATGCGATCGCAGATAAGGTGAGTTCATGAAAAAGGGATTAGAGGGTGCGCTCCAGCGTTATCGCGTGATGGCAATATGGTCTGGGTGCATGTCCCTGTTGCTCTGGTTCGTTGAAGTGCCCGAAAATCACATACTTCATCACTATTCTGGCGCCCAAGTAAAGTGGGCGTGGATCGCGATCGTTCACGGATTTACATATCCGATTTATGTTGTTACCGCCTTCAATTATTCGCTCAAGGCTCGTAAGAGTTTTCCCGCCACCATTGCCTTTATCCTTGCCGGAACTCTTCCAGTGGCTTCGTTCATCGCTGAACGCAAAGCGATGAGTGATTTCAAAAAGAGATGACTAATCCCGTAAAGCGCGCCGTTAAGGCGATGCTTTATCCGCTTTACGAACGTCGCCTTCTGCGCCAACTCGACTTTACCCAGACCCCGCGTCACGTCGGAGTCATATTGGATGGAAACCGTAGGTGGGCTAAATCCAATTTTGGGGCGGCTCCCGAAGAGGGTCATCGCGCTGGCGCGGAAAAGATCATCGAACTCCTTAACTGGTGCGAAGAAGCTAATGTCACAATCATTACCTTGTGGTTGCTATCAACGGATAACCTCAATCGTGATCCCGAAGAGCTCGATTCACTCCTCCGAATAATTGCCGCAGCAGTTGATCGTCTTGACGAGTTGGGTAAGTGGGAAATTAAACCGCTCGGGGCGCTGGAACTGCTACCTGATTGGTTACAGACAAAATTGCGTGATGTCGAAGCGCGAAGTAAAGGCCGAACTAATACGGTTGTTAACGTTGCAATCGGCTACGGCGGGCGGCACGAAATTGTTGACGCGGTTCGTCACTTTATAAAGGATGGAATCGAACACGGCAGAAGCGCGGAAGAAATTGCTGGGTCCCTCTCCATCGATGAGGTCGGCAAACACCTTTATACGGCGGGCATGCCAGATCCCGAATTAGTGATCAGAACTTCGGGGGAGCAGCGGCTCTCAGGATTCCTGTTGTGGCAGTCAGCGCACTCCGAGTTCTACTTCTGTGAGGCCTATTGGCCAGATTTTAGAAGGGTCGATTTCCTGCGTGCCCTTCGGGCCTATTCCCAGCGGCACCGCCGATTTGGGCGTTAGCCCAAGGCCAACACCACGAGCCGTTTCGGGCGCTAGCCCAAGGCCAATACCACGAGCCGTTTCGGGCGTTAGCCCAAAACCGATACAGGAAATTAACTTTCCGCTACCGCGTGTCGCCGACCCCCGAGGGCTGGCGAGTTTTACTTTAAGAGGCATAAGTTCCTTTTGTCCCCTCAGGCATAGGGAAGCCGCGCTAGAACCTACAAATACCCAAATTGCGAGGACCTATTGGCAAAGAGCCAAAATAAAGGGCGCAAGACATATGTTTTAGATACCAGTGTTTTACTGGCAGATCCTGCGGCGCTCGCGCGCTTTGCAGAGCATGAGGTGATTATCCCGATCGTGGTCATCGGAGAACTTGAAAGTAAACGTGACCATCCCGAGCTTGGCTACTTTGCTCGAGCGGCGCTTCGTACCCTAGATGACCTCCGGATAAGCCATGGTCGGCTGGATCAGTCGATCGCGATCAACGACCTGGGCGGGACCATCAAAGTCGAACTCAACCACTCCGACCCAACTTCGCTCCCCGCCGGATTTTTGCGGGACGGCTCAAACGATTCTCGGATTCTGGCCATTGCCAGAAACCTGATGGCCGAAAGCCGGGAAGTAGTCCTTGTCACCAAGGATCTGCCGCTTCGGGTAAAGGCCTCATCCGTCGGCGTTGAGTCTGAGGAGTACCGCCACGAGTTGGCTTCAACTTCTGGTTGGACCGGGATGATTGAGGCAAGCGTCGGCGGCTCTGTCATTGACTCCCTGTATGAGAATGAGCGAACCCCCCATGAACTTGCCCGCGAGAATCCTTGTCACACCGGGATCGTGCTTCACTCCGAAAAGGGAAGCGCCCTCGCTCGGGTCACTCCAGACAAGCAACTCCAATTAGTTCGCGGAGATCGTTCCGCCTTTGGGCTCCACGGTCGCTCAGCCGAGCAGCGAATCGCACTTGACCTCCTCCTCGACAATGAAATTGGAATTGTCTCTCTGGGCGGTCGGGCTGGAACTGGCAAATCAGCGCTCGCGTTGTGTGCTGGTTTAGAAACTGTTCTTGAACGTCGTCACCACAAGAAAGTTTTGATCTTCCGTCCGCTCTATGCGGTGGGTGGACAAGAGTTGGGCTACCTGCCGGGCAGTGAAGGCGAGAAAATGTCGCCGTGGGCGCAGGCGGTTTTCGATACCTTGGGGGCTTTGGTGAGTCAGACCGTGATTGATGAGATCGTCGACCGCGGTTTAATTGAAGTATTGCCTCTTACTCACATCAGAGGGCGCTCACTCCATGATTCATTTGTCATTGTTGATGAAGCGCAGTCACTGGAGCGTGGAGTACTGCTCACAGTGCTCTCTCGAATTGGCCAAGGTTCGCGAGTCGTCCTCACCCATGACATCGCCCAGCGGGATAACCTCCGGGTTGGTCGGCATGATGGCGTTGTAGCGGTTGTGGAATCCCTCAAGGGGCACCCTCTCTTTGCTCACGTGACCTTGACCCGCTCTGAGCGCTCTCCAATTGCCGCACTTGTGACTGAGATGCTGGAGGAGCCAATCAACTTCCTTGGATAGCCCTCGGTGAGTAATTAGATTAAGTATCTAATTGCCCTAAATTGGCGGTCTACTTCCCCCAAACGGACATTTAGTACATAAGTGGTTTCATACGGGCTGACCTGCACTTTTAAATATGCGCTTTTCTGTGAATAAAAACTTTATTTCGCGCTATGCGGGTTTGAATTTGCCTCACGCTCGGCGCTCTGTAACTCTCTAACCCTGTCCAGCGCGTGGGAGGAGGTAAAAAGTTTTGGTTAAGTCATTTCGAAAGCCAGTAGTCGTATTAACGGCGGCCCTCGCCATCACCTTTTTAGCCTCGGTCAACACCACCTTCGCTCAGGTGAAATTTGGGAATGAAGTCATCCTTCCAGATACCCCAAGTACAAGTTCCGTTATGGTCGACCCAACCATCGCCTTAACCAAAAATATTGGCACGATCAATCTGGGTACCCGAAAGTCGATCGATGCCGGTGAGATGGCACTCGTCTCCATTGCGGCTCGCCAGATCACATTAGCTAAAACCCCCGAAGGCGCCAAAGTGGTTGCCGCCCAACTTGTTGCCAATACATATAAGTGGAATGCACACCAGATGTCTTGTCTCAATACCCTCTGGAATAACGAGAGTCACTGGAACTTCAAGGCGCACAACTACAGCAGCGGTGCGACTGGAATTGCGCAAGCCATGCCTGGGAATAAGATGGATGTTGTCGCTACAGATTGGCGCACCAATCCAGTAACCCAGATCAAGTGGGGAATTCGATACATCAAAATTCGTTATGGGACGCCGTGTAAGGCCCTCGCCAAGACTCATTGGAGTGGTTACTACTAAGCCGATCAAGCCTTGGTTCAATTTCCAAGTATGGGCTCGACCTTGTACCCTTGCTCTGCTGGTTCACGGGATTTCCGACCCAGTAAGCCCAACCAATTGATGCGTAAGAGGTAATTCGATGAAGCCAGATATTCACCCAAATTATATTGAGACCACCGTCACATGCGGTTGTGGTCAGGTCTTTACGACCCACTCAACAAAGAGCTCAGGCTCTATCTATGTTGAAGTCTGTTCTGCTTGCCATCCCTTCTACACCGGAAAGCAACGCATCCTCGATACTGGTGGCCGCGTAGCCGCTTTCGAAAAGCGTTTCGGCAAAGCAACAGAAACCAAGTAGCTTTTTTCTAGAGACCGTTGCTCACCCAAATCGGGTGGGCGCGGTCTTTTTTATTTACACAACCAATTTAAATATTTAACCGATAACCGAGAGAGGAGCCCACATGAGTCAGCCACATGACAAATTCGGAAATGTTCATGAACTCCTTGATGAATATGTCGAGCTCGAAAAAGAGATGGCCGACCCGGCTATCCATAACGACCAAGGCAAGGCTCGCAGACTTGGCAAGCGTTACGCCGAACTTGGGCCAGTGATTGCCGGCTACCGAGCCTGGAAGAGCGCGACCGATGATTTAGCAGCTGGCCTGGAAATGGCTGCTGAGGATCCAGATTTTTCTGCGGAATTGCCGGCTCTTGAAACGGCGCTCGCTGACACGGAATCCAAGCTCGAAGAGTTGCTATTGCCCCGAGACCCCAATGATGATCGCGATGTCATTATGGAGATCAAGGCTGGAGTTGGTGGTGATGAGTCTGCCCTCTTCGCCGGGGATCTGCTGCGCATGTACCAGCGCTATGCAGAGCGCCAGGGGTGGAAGACCGAAATTATTGATGAAACCGATTCAGAAATGGGCGGCTATAAAGATGTCTCAATGGCCATCAAATCCAGGGGAGTGGGCGAGCCCGGAAAGACTCCTTATGCAAAATTGAAATTTGAAGGTGGAGTTCACCGCGTCCAGCGAGTCCCGGAAACCGAGTCCCAAGGTCGAATCCATACCTCGGCGGCCGGAGTCTTGATCTTGGCCGAGGCTGACGAGGTCGACGTCGAAATTCGGCAGCAAGATCTGCGTGTAGATGTTTTCCGCTCATCTGGTCCAGGTGGCCAATCAGTTAATACGACCGACTCTGCGGTCCGGATCACCCATATTCCAACTGGAATTGTGGTCTCCTGCCAGAACGAGAAATCTCAGCTCCAGAACAAAGAGTCTGCCTTGCGTATCCTGCGCGCTCGAATGTTGGCTGCGGCGCAAGAAGAGGCTGATCGAGTGGCCTCGGCAGAGCGCAACTCTCAGGTCCGTTCGGTAGATCGCAGCGAGCGAATTCGCACTTATAACTTCCCAGAGAATCGTCTGAGCGACCATCGGGTTAATTTCAAGGCGAACAACTTAGATGCGGTACTCAACGGCGAACTCGATGATGTCATCGCAGCACTTTTAGAAGCTGATAGAGCCACCAAGTTGGCATCCGGGGACCACTAAGACTTATGACAAAAGATTTGTTGCGGCAAACCAGGGATTACTTCAAGGCGCAGGGAATTGCCGAAGTTGATGCCTCCATCCTGCTCGAACATCTATTGCAATGCACCCGGAGTGAAGTGCAACTGAAGCTGCTTCGGATGTCTGACGTCGAAATCAATGAGATTGACCGCTCCCTGCGTCGCTTGGTTTTGCGCCGGCAAAATGGTGAACCCGTGCAATACATCACCGGGAAAGCCCCGTTTCGATATCAAGAGTATGCGGTAGGTCCCGG
>PLXJ01000016.1 GCA_003151395.1 Actinomycetota bacterium
ACTAACTGCCCAAGTGGTTGGTCCTGTCGGTCCGGCTACCCCGGCGACGCTTGATTCAACAACTTATAATTGTCCAACAGGAACATCCTTGAATCTTGCGACTACAACTTGCGATGCTCCACATACTTTCGTGGCAGCAACAAATACTCCGACTTGCACTTCGGGTTTCACTTACGATGCAATAACTCAAAAATGCGTTTCCCCAGACCCCTTGATTTTACCTGAGCCTTCGACACCTAGTTATTCTTGTTCCATCGGATCGCTCACGTTGGCGAACACATGCGATATTCCTGGGGCATCTAATCCAGCAACTCCAAATCCAACGACTTATTCCTGCGTTGCGGGACGATTGCTTGGAACCAACTGTTTTGCGGACTACATCCCTGCTCCGGGAATTATGCATTGGACCCTAACAAGTCCATTGCACATCAGCGTTACTTGCACAACGGCTGATTCTGGAGTCGACACGTCGGGTGATGCGGCCCCAACCACTGACTATTCTTGTACTTTCCCAACGGCGTCTGCAGGGGATTACACCGCAATAGCGAACTTCCCTGGTGATACAAATTATGATGCTGCGAATTCACAGCCAGTATTGATTAATGTTGCTCAGGTTACGCCGATCATTTCGGTCGTTGGAGCACCGCTCTCCAATAATTATGGTGCGCCAATTACATTTACAGCTACGTTAAGCGGAGTCGTTGGCTCCATTGCGCCAACTGGGGGAATTACTTGGCATATCGGAGGTCCAGCTTCAACGTGCTCATCCAGCGCCGGTCCAGCGATCTCCGGGGTTAATGCGGTTTACAGTTGCGTTGTCAACGTGGCGGTTGCTGGTACTTATACGGCCAATATTGATTTTGCGGGAGATTCAAACTATTTGGCGGTCTCTCAATCCCCGTCAACGCCTATTAGCGTCACAGTGGGCCCGCAGACGCCAACCATTACATTTGCAATTTTACCTGCTGCACCTAAGCTCGGAGATAACATCACCTTTACCGCGACAATTACTGGCCCGTCGAATGGACCGGTTCCAACTGGAACGGTAAATTGGAATCTATTAGTAAATGGGGTTGCAAAAACGTGCGACTCAGTATCGGGCGGTAACACTAGTGTTCAGAGTTGCACTATTGCGGCACGCTCTGCAGGATCTTATTCAGCGACGGCTGCGTTTACGCCAGGAGATCCAAACTATTTTGCGTTGACCCAGACCTCAGATACCGTGACAATTGCAAAGGCACTTCCAATCGTGACCATTTCCCACTCTGGTGTACCAACTGCGGGTGGCAGCGTGGTGTTCAATGCAATTGTTCAAGGAGTTGCAAATGCTAACTCCCCAACGACCGATACTAATTTATTCACCTGGCACGTATCGGCTAGCGGGAGTCCAATTTCATGCGTTTCCACACCGCCAACTTTGATTCCGCCGAATTCCGCCGCGTATTCATGTACTGCACAATTGCCTACAATCGGCGCATACGTAGCCACGGGAGGTTATGCGGGAGATAGCAATTATCTGCCAAATACTGCGGTCGCCCCAGATGGAGTCACCATTACTTCCAGCGATCCAATTTATTTGCCAGTTACCCTAGGTCCGATCACTAATCTGGTATTAACAATTACCGGCACTTCTTCAGCGCCGCATGTTGTCCTCAATTGGGATGCGCTCCCTTCGGCGAGCACCTACATTGTCCAATCGGGATTCAGCACAAATTCGCTGCTGCCGGTCGCTTGTTCCGATAACACCGCTAACACGTGTGATGTGGGAAATCTTGTTCCGGGCGCCACTTATTACTTCTGGGTAAATGGCTATGGCCTTGGCGGCCAGGGTATTCCAGCAGCGGCCTCAATATCTCTACCTACCTACTCGCCTCCACCGACTCCACAACCTTCTCCTGTACCTGTCGTTGGTGGTTCACCGGCTGTCACCGTCCCATTCCCAATAGCAGCTCCATCATTAACTGGAGTGGGTGGGGACAAACAAGTTTCACTTGCTTGGTCGACAACAAAAGACATCAACCGTAAGGGCTTCGTCCTTGAATATAGTGTGGATGGCCAGACGTGGATTAAGTCAACCTCATTGGCTGCCGCGGCGACATCCGCAGTTGTGACAGGGCTTACGAACGGTGTTTCGACGATATTTAGATTGACTCCGATTGGTGACGCCGGTTCAGGTGTTGCCTCGGTTGCCTCGGCAACTCCGGGTGCACCGGCTCAAGCACCTTCTTCCTTAACCGCTCAATCTGGCGACAGTCAAGTGGACCTAAGTTGGCTTGCGCCAACTGACACTGGTGGTCTAAAGGTCAATAATTATATTGTTGAAGAGAGTACCGATGGCACTACTTGGACACTAGCTTCATCTACCGCTGGCGATACTACGCAAGTTAACCTTCAAGGGTTAAAGAATTACACCAGTTACACCTTCCGCGTGAGCGCTGTAACTAATTTCGGCAAAGGCCTTTCAGCGGTATTGGCTACCACCGCTTCAGCACTTCCAAGTGCACCACTCGCACTTCATATTGTGGGCACTGATTCCAAGACGGTCACTATTGGTTGGACGTTACCTACTGGTGCTAGCGCAGGATCGATTTCGGGATTCCAGATTGATCAGAGTGTTGATGGAAGCGCGTGGACAATAGTTACGACTGCTCCTGGATCCGCAATTAGTGCAACTGTTTCAGGTCTCACTAACGGAACCACTTACGAATTTAGAGTCACGCCAATTGCCGGAAATGGTCAAGGCGCTTCTAGCGTAATCCTGGCTGCTCCTGGTTCTGCGCCTGATGCAATATCTGCACTCGCTGCAACTCCGGGCGATAAGAAAGTTACCCTAAACTTTAAGTCACCTGCCTCTAATGGGGGTTATAGCGTCGATTACTACAGTGTTGATATCGCCAATAGCCGAAGTGGACCTTGGACTCCTGTCGTCCCTAACTCTGGTTCATCTATTACAAAGATTGATGTACCTAATTTGAAAAATGAGGTTACTTACTACTTCCGAGTTTCTGCCGTAAACCAAATCGGGACTGGTCCAAGTTCAATTGTCGTATCCGCCACGCCTCAACCCGCCGCACCGGCCCCAGTAGTAAAGACCTTTACCTTGGCCCCGACAAGTGCAACCATCTCATGGACACCAGCGTTAGGCAGTAACACGAAACTAATTTCTGGTTTCCTCGTTGAAACTTCTCCTGATGGATTGAAGTGGGTAACAGCAAAGCAGTTACCGGCCAATACCCTGACTTTCTCGGTTACGCGAACCAAAGCTGCGCTTTTGATTCGAGTTCGAGCTATCACCGTGATTGGTGCTGGCGTACCAACGCTAGGAGTTCGTGTCCCTGGTACGTCTTCTGGAACACCAACGACAACTCCAACCACGACACCAACGACAACTCCAACCACGACACCAACGACAACTCCAACCACGACACCATCATCCACGCCTAAGACCACCCCAACGCCTAAGACGACTCCTAAGGTAACGCCCAAGCCAACGCCAAAGACGACGCCCAAGCCAACGCCGAAGCCAACCAGCACGGCTAAGAAATAATAGGGTTGACCACTAACTTCTGGGATCCCGCGAAGATGAACCGACGGCACTCCCTTTCTGCGGAGCACGCTTTTTGGACGACTTCCGCTTGCGCTTTGGTTTAGGTCTTTTTCTAGACTTGCCTTTGTTATTTCGATTTCGGAATCCAACAAGAAACCATGCCCCTCCACCAACTGCAACAACTGCACCTACGATGGGGATAATCGGGAGACTCGCGCTTTTCCCACTAAAAGTGGGCGCCGTTGGGAGGGCTGCAGAGGAAGGATTACCGTTCGGAATTTGTGTGCTCCCGGCAGAAGACCCACTGCCCGGGCTGGAGGTGGAGGTTAGGGTCGGGTCTGGGAGTGAATTGGTTTGAATAATTTCAATGGCAGATGAAGAAGTCAAGCCCGCCGCCGATGTTGCGATGACCTGGTAAGCCGATCCACCGATCACATAAGGCACGACGGCGTTGTTGGTTCCACCTTGAGTAGTTGCCACTGTAAACCAATTGATACCCCCGTCACCGGATGCATTGACCTGATATGTCGCCACGTCGGCAAGATCTTGCGGCGTATCCCACGTAAGGGTTATCTTGGATGAGGTGATCGTGTAATTGAGCGAGAATCCTCCGGGAGTAGAAGTACCTATCTTTACTACTGCGGCTTCCGAATATTCGCTTTGACCACCGCCGAACGCAAGCGCCCTGATTCGGTAGGTGTAGGTAGTGCCGGGAGTTAAGTCATTAATCAGGTATCCAGATGATGACGAACCGGTGTCCGGGTCAACGACAGTCCACGCGGTCCCGCCGTTTGTGGATTGTTCAATTTGGTAACCGATGACTGATTTATCCGTCACCTGATCCCAGGAGAGAGCGACTTGCGTATCACTAGCGGTAGCGACTAAACCGGATGGCGCACTTGGATTATTGATCGGGATTGCCACCAAGGTTGCACTCGGTATCCCAAATGAATTATCGGGCCAAATCCAACGTACGCGAAACCAATAATTTTTCCCATCAGTAAGATTTTGGACTCGGAGATGAGTAGAGGTTGGTGGCAATTTTGTTACCGGAACCCAGTTATTTCCAGAGTCAATGCTCTCTTCAATTTCAATTCCGTTTATGGCTTGCCCCGGGGCAACCCAATTAATCAGGGCTTGAGACTCTCCTGCGACAACCGTTGCGATCGGCGCACCCAATCCAGTCGTGGCCGCAGTTGCTAGACCAATGAGCGAGGTGAGAACGATTCCTTGAAACACAGCCAAGTCTAACGAAGGAAAGCCACACCAGTCCGCTCTGAAATAAAGTTATGAACGGTTAAGTTCATAACTTTCAAAAGCCCAGAGGTCGATCGAGTCGAGACTTATTGTGCTAAAACCCTTAGATTCGATAGCGTCCATTAACTGGGCCCGATGCTCTGTTGCGTGTAACGCCGCTTCGGCCAACAGCGTGGAGCGAAGCACCTTACTTGCCCTCTCGCCCTCAAAAAAAGTGAGTTCCTCGTCTTCAAGTTCGGCGGCGGAAAGGATTTGCGCGTCGCATTTTTGAAGAGTTGCAGCCAACATTGCAATGTCCCCAGCGGACTTAGGGGTAGGAATGTCGCTCCAAGCAGCGATTCCCAGACAAAATACATACCAGTCAGCTCCCGAAACAATATGTTGAAGGATTCGAGCAGCGGTCCAGTCTGGATTCACTATGAAGGCGCTGAGAGCTTCCTCTGGCAGAGTGGTGAAGGCGGCGTAGACGCGCTGATTGGCCCATCCCATATGGCGAAGAGCCCGATTCATTGTTATTGGCATCGGAGAATATTCTCAGGATGAATCTCAATGGTCAATACGGTTTGAGGAGGCAGAAGTAGGTCAACTGTTTAGTGACATCGAATGCCTATTTATTTACGCTGGGCCGATGACAACTGGGGGTACTACACAATGGGGCAAGGCTCGCGCCGTGGCGAGTTTTAGAGCTTTTTCCATGCTTGGAAGTGAGATTACCGTCTTTGCTTTGGTGCTACGAGAGCGTGGCCACGGAGCCACCTTTGTAAGCGTTTTATTGGCATCCGGCACTATCTCCATGGTGATTATGGTTCCGTTGGCTGGGTGGCTCGCAGATCGGTTTAGCACCAAGCAAGTAATTCCTATCACCTCTCTGCTTCAAGCCGTTCTCATCATTTCCATTATCTACCAACACAACATGATCTTGCTCGCGCTTACCGTCTTTCTCTCGAGTTCATGTGGAGCGGTCGAAAATCCAACTCTGATGGCACTTATGCCAAATTTGGTTTCCAATGATGATTTCTCCAAACAGATGGGATTTTCGCAGACGCTTTATGCCATGGCTGGGCTATTCGCCCCAGCGGTGGGCGGAACCTTAGTCTCACAGACAGGCTACAAGACGCCATTTATTGCCGATTCGATTTCCTTTTTGGTTTTAGGCGTTGCCCCGTATCTGCTCAATGTAAATCGTGAACCTAAGTTAGAAGGTAACAAGGTAAAGATCAGAGCAACTGATGGCATGAAATTTATCTTTCGAGATCGTTACTTGCGCTCGCTCGCGATCTTAATCGCCGCCTTCCTTTTTGCGGCGGGGACAATAAATATTGCTAACCTCTTTTTGTTAACGAAGGTGCTGCACGCTTCAGTGTTCATCTATGGGTTGTCGGGAGCCTCATTTGCCCTCGGGATGATTGTCGGCGGTCTCGCGCTCATGAAGATCACCATTAAGGAATCGCAGCGATCTAAGTTGGTGGTAATCGTTCTAGTCTTGACGTCACTACTCATCCTTGGAATGAGCGCATCTGGTCACTGGTCAATAGTTCTTATTTTGGATCTGTTGATCGGCGTCTTGATATCTATCCTTACCAACATAATCTCCACAATATTTATTCTGCATTCGCCCAAAGAGATGCGTGGTCGAATTGGAGCGGCCCTCAATGCATTTATCAATATAGGAACGATTGGAGCGCTCATCATCTCTGGGCCGATTTTGGATTGGATAGGAAGTCGGAAGCTTCTAGTTGTCGCTGGAGTAGCCGCACTTATTTTAGTTACGGTATTTAGCCCTCCTGTGATTCGAGATGAAGCTCCTTAACCCATCAACCCCATCTTCTGTGCTGCGGAGGTGAGTGATTCGCGGGCTTCCGGATGCGCAGCGAATTTGATCAGATTTGCAGCCTGTTCGCGTTCGGACATACCGAAGCATCTAGCAATGCCATTTTCTGTGACGACATGTGAATGCTGAAAACTTGTAACCGCACCATCGATTAAAGGAATAATGGTTGAACTATTGGATTTCTTGTGCCATGAGGGTAGCGCCATAAAAGACTGTCCTCCTGCCGAGTGCAACGCGCCGGTAATAAAGTCGGTCGAACCACCTATACCTGAATAAATTTTCCCTTGAATTCTCGAAGCATTTGCTTGATCGTAAAGATCTACCTGCATTGTGCCATTTATGGACGTCATTCTCGCTTGCTTGCTAATTTGCGAGGGATCATTTGTCTTCTCGGTTCTAAACATCCTAATTCGACGATTAAGGTGCATCCATTCGTAAAGTCGTTTTGTTCCAAAAGCAAATGATGCAGTGATCGGAACGCCTTCATCTAGCGCGCTCGCCTCTTCCAAATTTAGAACGCCATCGCTAAAAGTTTCTGTCCAAATTCGCAGTCCATTTCTGGCTTTAAGAAGTTCTAGCGTGGCGTCTGGGACAGAGCCAATACCTAGTTGAAGGGTTGAATTATCTTTGATCATTTTTGCGATTTGTTCACCGATTGCTCGGCCAACGGGAGTTAGTTCACTCGAATGGTGCTCAGCCAGATCTTCATCCGACTGAATTAAGAAGTCAATTTCATGTTCGTAAATTTGGGCATCACCATACGTATATGGCATATGTGCATTTGCCTGTGCAATGACTATCCCGCCATTGGCTCGGACTGCTTCAGTCGCCGCAGGAAGGATGTTCACCTCGGTTCCCAGGGACACAGTGTCGAATCGTGGGAGTGAGGTATGAAGTAAAACCACATCTGGTTTCAAATGGCTTTTTACAAGTACGGGAAGCAGTGAAAGTCGGCAGGGGATATAGGTAACATTTGGAAGATTCCGCATGCCTGGACCAATGAAGGCCGACTCATAACTTACGCCCTCCCGCTTTGGAATCTCTACCTGAGCATTTAACATGTGGAGCAAGTACTTTGGAACTTGGGAGTCAAAGGCAGCCATGAGGGCCTTTGGCATTGCATAATTTCCCGACACTACGACTCGAGGGTTTTCTGGTAAATCTTTAAGGATCGGCTTTAGTTGCTCCAAAGTAATTCTACGCATGGGTTAATCGTAGGAGACGAGGCGGTTCATGAGCGAAATTTCGCGAGAATAGTTTGGTGCCAGCCCTCAAATACAGCAAGCGACTTACGATTTAGTAACCCTCCTCACACGAGTCGTGCCAGTGATAGGGCGCGTAGACTATTTTTATGATTATTGATGTTTGGGCAGATGTGGTCTGCCCCTGGTGTTTTATCGGGAAGCGGCGTTTAGAGAAAGCTCTTTCTACATTTCCAGATCGTGAGAAGATCGTGATTAGACACCGTGCTTTTCAATTGCAACCTGATATTAAGGAAGTAGTTTTAACGAAAGAGTATTTATCCCAAAAGTATCAAGTTAGCCCGGATCAGGTAGAACGAATGCAAGAGAATGTATGTTCGGTCGCCGATGGAGAGGGACTGTGTTACGAGTTAGATGGTACTTTTTCAGGAAATACTTTTGACGCCCATCGTCTGTTGTTGTGGTCGGCCACTATCGGCAAACAAGAAGAGCTTCTCGAAGCGCTCTTCTCAAATTATTTTGAAAAGTCGCTTTCAGTATTTACGCATCCAGATTTGGTTTCGGCAGCAGTTGGCGTGGGAATTGATGCCGACAAGGCAGACGATTTGCTCATTTCTGAACTCTTTGCGGATGAAGTAATTTCGGATCGAAATTTAGCCAGCCGATTGGGTGCGACAGGTGTTCCGTTCTTCGTGTTCGACATGAAATACGGAATTTCTGGGGCGCAGCCACTTGAAACTTTTGTTCAGACACTCGAAAACGCATGGGCGGACGAAGTAGCCAGTACAAAGCAATAGAGATACCCTTTCTCGTATGACAATGGAGTCACCACTAGCTACCGCGCTCTCGCAATTAAGAGGCGCTATCGACCAATTAGGCCTTTCAGAGAATGATTGGCAGACCCTTTCGACACCCCGCCGAATTTTACAAGTGGCGGTTCCGCTTCGCCGAGATAACGGCGAAGTTGAAATGTATAACGGATATCGAGTCCAATACTCAACTACGCGCGGCCCGTCCAAGGGCGGTGTTCGCTATCACCCAGATGTAGATCTGGATGAAACAGTTGCACTCGCGATGTTGATGACTTGGAAATGCGCCCTTACTCACTTGCCTTATGGCGGAGCAAAAGGTGGAATCGCAGTGGATCCGGGAACTCTTTCCCTACGGGAAAATGAGCGACTCACCCGTCGATACACCTCAGAAATTTTGCCGATTATCGGGCCCGAGCGAGATATTCCAGCTCCCGATGTCGGTACCGATGAACGAAACTTGGCATGGATGATGGACACCTACTCAGTGAATGCAGGATTCTCAGTGCCTGGAGTAGTAACTGGTAAACCAATTGTTCTCGGTGGTTCTCTGGGGCGCACTTCCGCAACGGGCGACGGGGTTGCAATTGCGACCCGCGAGGCGCTACGCGTAAAAGGAATGCCTATCAGTGGCGCTCGCGTAGCCATTCAGGGATTCGGAAAAGTTGGATACTGGGCCGCTCGCGCAGTGGAGGAGATGGGAATGAAAGTTGTTGCGGTTAGCGACGTTCATGGGGGAGTCACTGGTTTTCCATCGGTTTCTGCGCTCTGGGAGCATTTTCTCATCCACCATAATTTAGATCTTCCGGGTACGGATCAATTAACAAACGAAGAGTTACTGCATTTAGATGTCGATGTGCTAATTCCCGCGGCCTTATCGGACGCACTCACAGAGGGGACGGCAAGCGGGGTAAAAGCGAAGATCGTTGTAGAAGGCGCCAACGGCCCGACAACTCCAAGTGGAGATGCCATTTTGCACGAAAAAGGGGTGTTGGTAGTACCAGATATCCTCGCAAACTCTGGCGGAGTAATCGTCTCGTATTTTGAGTGGGTACAAGACAAGCAGAATTACTTCTGGACCGCCGAAGAGGTAAAAACGAACCTTTCTTCGATCATGATGAAAGCCTTTACTGAAGTCGAAGATATGGCTGCTAATAAAGGGGTAACTTGGCGGGAATCAGCCCTGATGTTGGGTGTGGGCCGGGTCGCCGAAGCGCATAAGTTGCGCGGCCTCTATCCATAACTTTCAAGATAGGTTTCTCTAATGAGTGATTTGTATTCAAACCCGCTGGGTACTGCCGAGTTAGCCGCTTCGGCCCTAGCCACCCTAACCGGAAAAGATCATCATGATGTCGCCTTAATTATGGGCTCGGGCTGGGTTTCGGCGTCAGATGCGTTGGGGATACCAACACACGAATTTGAGGTCACGGAATTGCCAGGATTTCCTGCTCCTACGGTCTTTGGCCATGGGGGAAAGATACGTTCGTATGATTTAGAGGGAAGCAATGGCACAATTCGCGCGCTTGTCTTTCTTGGGCGGACTCATCTTTACGAAGGCAAGGGAATTGAACCGGTCGTTCACGGAGTTCGAACGGCGGTAAAGGCGGGTTGCAAAACCATAGTGCTCACCAATGCCTGTGGAGGAATCAATCGTGACTTCCAGGTTGGCCAGCCGGTTTTGATTCGCGATCACATCTCTTTAACTGCGGTTAGTCCGTTGATCGGAGCAGATTTTGTTGATCTAACCGATCTGTATAGCAAGCGGATTCGGGCAATTTTGCGTGAAGAAGATCCGACGCTTGCTGAAGGCGTTTATGTGCATTGGCGAGGTCCTACCTACGAAACTCCGGCAGAAATTAACATGATGCGTGTAATGGGAGCAGATTTGGTGGGTATGTCGACCGTACCGGAGGCGATTGCGGCGCATGCTCTAGGTGCCGAGGTTGTCGCAATTTCGCTTGTCTCAAATGCTGCCGCAGGAATTACGGGGGAAAAATTGAGTCATGAGGAAGTCATGGCTGCGGGCAAGGCAGCGGCTGGCAAAATGGGCGAACTCTTAAGAAAGGTATTGCACAAAATATGATCTCTGCAGAGTTACGTCAAGAAGTTGAAGATTGGATAGCCCTGGATCCCGACCCTAAAACCGCAGCGCAATTGCGATCTTGGTTGGAAACAGAAGGTCACCAAGAATTGAAAGCAGCATTTGCGGGTTTCCTACAATTTGGAACTGCAGGGCTTCGTGGACCGATCGGACCCGGCCCATCCCGAATGAATCGCGCCGTTGTTTCTCGCGCGGCCGCTGGGATTGCGGCGTATATGTCAGAGCGAGGATTATCCACGGTCGTCATCGGACGAGATGCCAGACATGGGTCAGAGGATTTCACATTTGAAAGTGCCGCAATTTTTTCCGGAGCGGGAATGAAAGTTTTTGTTCTACCTCGGCCCCTACCAACTCCAGTTTTGGCTTATGCGGTTCGGGACTTGCAGGTTGATTGTGGAATCATGGTTACTGCGAGCCACAATCCGCCACAGGACAATGGCTACAAGGTTTACCTTGGGGGAGTTGTTGACGGCATTAACTACAACGCTTCACAGATCGTGTCCCCCGCGGATCAACAGATTTCTGCACATATCGAGCGGCAGAATCATCAGCTCAAACGCGGAACAGAGTGGACCGTGCTCAACGATGATGTGCTGGATCGTTATGTGGCGCGAACGGCATCGATCGCACCAACAATTTATGAAGTCAAGGCTGTCTACACCGCCATGCATGGAGTGGGAACTGAGACCGTTGAAAAAGTTTTTGCAAAAGCTGGATATGCGAATCCGATTTTGGTTACAGCTCAAACTTCCCCGGACCCCGACTTTCCCACGGTGGCTTTTCCAAATCCTGAAGAGCCTGGCGCGATCGATCTCTCCCTTGAGGTTGCACGGGCAAATGAGGGAGATGTTGTAATTGCTAACGATCCAGATGCCGATAGGTGTGCTGCTGCAATTTCGGATCACGGAAAATGGCGAATGCTCACAGGTGATGAATTAGGATCTCTCTTCGGAGAATATTTAGCTTCTAGCGCTCCGGGTAAATATCGAGACCGGGCTTTCGGTAATTCGATTGTCTCCTCCTCGATCTTGAGCAAAATTGCGGCAAAGCATGGGATTGAATTTCACGAAACCCTGACTGGATTTAAATGGCTTGCCAAAATCGAAAATCTTGGTTTCGGGTATGAAGAGGCCATCGGTTATTCTGTCGACCCGCAGACTGTCAACGATAAAGACGGAGTATCGGCTGCAATCATGCTCGCACGCATCGCAGGGGAGTTGAAAGCAAAAGGCTCGAGTATTTCTGAATATTTAAATCATATTAACGACACGTATGGTTTTCACAAGACAGTTCAGATATCGATAAGGGTTGATGATCTTTCAAGTATCGGGCGAGTACTAGATGGCATAAGAGCATCACAACCAACCGAAATCGCTGGCCTTAAGGTCGAGCGATTTGATGACCTCTTGAAACCGAGCGGAACTTTGCCGCCCACCGATGGTCTTCGGTTCTACTTAGAGAAGAGCGTTCGGGTAATTATTCGACCTAGCGGTACCGAACCAAAGGTCAAGTGCTACATCGAAGTTGTCTGTGCAGATGGATCTGCCGAGCAGCGAAGTATTGCAGATGTGATTGTTGCGCAATTGACGCCGGCGCTCAAGGGGTTCTTTCTGTGATCATTGATTCTTCTGAGGGTTCACTCAAAGCCTTTTTGGGAACGCTGCCGACGGTCGATGAAGTAGGAGTACAAGGGCGCGCCGCAATGCTCGCAACGCGCAGCGTTAAGACAACCAGCAAAGCTTGGGCAATTGATATGGCTATATCAATGATAGATCTGACAACCCTTGAAGGTGCAGATACTCCAGGAAAAGTTCGCGCCATCTGCGCCAAGGCGGTTCGTCCTGATGCAATGGATTTGTCCGTACCATCTGTTGGGGCTGTTTGTGTTTACAACGATATGGTCAGGACTGCTCGCAGCGCTCTCGATCAAATTGGCGGATCTTCTATTCCAGTCGCGGCGGTGGCTACGGCGTTCCCTTCTGGTCGGGCCTCCTTCGCTGTCAAAGCTCAAGATACTTTGGATGCAATCAATGCGGGCGCCGGTGAAATAGATATGGTTATTGATCGTGGAGCATTTCTATCTGGGCGTTATAGCGAAGTCTTCGACGAGATCGTAAAGATCAAAGAATTGTGCGGTAATAAAGCGCACCTTAAGGTCATCCTGGAAACGGGGGAACTTGTGACTCTGGATAATGTGCGCAAAGCCTCTTACTTAGCAATGTTAGCCGGGGCTGATTTTATTAAAACGAGTACCGGAAAGGTGGTGCCGGCGGCAACGGCGCCTGTCGTTCTAGTGATGCTAGAAGCGGTCCGTGACTTTTACTCCATGACAAAAACTCGCATTGGGGTTAAGCCCGCGGGCGGAATAAGAACCACAAAAGATGCGATTAAACAATTAGTCCTTGTCAATGAAATTGCCGGACCAGAATGGTTAAATCCACAGCTATTCAGAATCGGAGCGAGCGCCCTTCTCAATGATCTTCTCCTTCAAAGAATGAAGATGCGCGATGGTTATTATGCAAGCCCTTCTTATGTGACCATGGATTGATGAGTAAAGGAACCCCTATGAGTACTTTTGATTATGCACCCGCTTTAGAGTCAACGGCCATCGTTTCGATTGCAGAACGGTATGGTCTTTTCATCAATGGAAAGTTTGTAGCGCCAAAGTCCGGTAAGTACTTTCCCACAATTAATCCAGCGACCGAAAAAGTGCTTGCAAAGATCGCAAGTGCAAATTCGGCTGATGTAGACCTTGCGGTGGCAGCGGCTCGAGCCGCTTATGTAAAGGTTTGGAGCAAGATGCCAGCCGCTGAGCGTGGCAAATATTTATTTCGAATTGCGCGCATAATTCAAGAACGCTCCCGGGAGTTCGCAGTTTTAGAGAGCTTGGACAATGGCAAACCAATTCGAGAATCGCGGGACACCGATATTCCACTCGCCGCGGCGCATTTCTTTTATCACGCGGGTTGGGCAGATAAATTACAATATTCTGGCAATGGGGCGTCTCCAAAACCTCTTGGAGTTGTCGGGCAGATAATTCCTTGGAATTTTCCGATGCTTATGCTCGCATGGAAAGTCGCACCAGCACTCGCCACAGGCAACACAGTCGTCCTGAAGCCAGCGGAAACTACTTCTTTGACTGCGCTCCTATTTGCGGAGGTTTGCCAACAGGCGGGCCTGCCGGAGGGGGTAGTTAATATAATTACCGGAGCTGGAGGAACTGGGGCGCTGCTCGTCAATCATCCTGGCATCGACAAAGTAGCATTTACTGGTTCTACTGAAGTAGGAAAGTTGATCGCCACTTCGATAGCTGGGAGCAAGAAATCTGCAACATTAGAACTTGGCGGCAAAGCTGCAAATATTATTTATGATGATGCTGCTATCGATGAAGCCGTTGAGGGAATAGTTAATGGAATTTTCTTTAATCAGGGGCATGTTTGTTGTGCAGGGTCCCGATTGTTAGTTCAGGAAAATGTTCACGAAGAGGTATTGGCAAAACTCAAAGTACGGATGGGGCACATCAGACTTGGCAATCCCCTCGATAAGAACACCGATATTGGTGCGATTAATAGCGCTGCTCAATTGGCTAAAATCAAAGAGTTATCCGCCGCCGGTGACAGTGAGGGGGCAGAACGTTGGAGCGCTCCCTGCGAACTGCCGTCACAAGGTTTCTGGTTCCCCCCGACGATATTTACGGGTGTGTCTCAAACGCATCGGATCGCTCGAGAGGAAATCTTTGGCCCCGTGCTATCCCTTTTAACTTTTAGAACCCCCCAAGAGGCCGTCGAGAAAGCAAACAACACCCCCTACGGGCTATCCGCTGGTATCTGGACCGATAAGGGTTCAAAGATTCTTTGGACAGCGTCCAAATTGCGTGCTGGTGTTATTTGGGCCAACACTTTCAATAAATTTGATCCTGCAAGTCCGTTTGGGGGATACAAAGAATCGGGGTGGGGTCGTGAAGGCGGTAGACATGGCCTTTCGGCATATTTGAAGGCGAGTAACTAATATGGCTGGGAATGATTCATCTCGTATCGATGTTCAAAAGACCTACAAATTATTTATTGGAGGAGCCTTTCCCCGGAGCGAGTCGGGTCGCACTTACCAATTAAAGGATTCCAAAGGTAATCATCTAGCGAACCCATGTTTGGCTTCTCGAAAAGATCTGCGCGATGCAGTTGTTGTCGCCCGTGGCGCATTGGCCGGCTGGTCCGGAGCGACGGCATACAACCGAGGCCAAATCCTCTACCGGATGGCGGAAATTCTTGAAGGACGAACATCTCAACTGGTGACTGAGATTTGCGCATTGGAGGGCGTCACTGCCAGGGCCGCAACCTTGCAAGTTCAAGAGAGCATCGATCTTCTGGTTTGGTATGCGGGTTGGAGCGACAAAATTTCTGCTCTCGCTGGATCTACCAACCCTGTTTCCGGTCCATTCTATAATTTTTCTATTCCTGAACCGATCGGAGTTGTTGCGATTTTTGCTGCGGCAAAACCTTCCTTGTTGAATTTTGTGGGAGCAATCGCCTCCGTGATTACTTCTGGCAATACGGCGATCGTGATCGCCGCTGAGAAATTTCCGCTCCCGGCAATAACTTTTGCAGAATGCATGGCGACAAGTGACCTTCCGGGTGGAGTTGTAAATGTCTTGACTGGGTTTAGTTCAGAACTTGTGCCGTGGGTGGCATCACATATGGATATTGATGCAATTGACGCAAGCGGTTTGACTCCAAAGGCACTAAAAGAGGTACAAATCGCCGGCGTTCAAAACCTTAAGCGAATCAAAGTCCACACAAGCGTAAAGGCTGAGCAACGGATTCTTGATTTCATGGAGATCAAAACGGTTTGGCATCCAATCGGAATCTGACCCCAATAATTACTTTTTCTCCTTCACTGCTTTAAGTATTTCGCGTGCGTGAGCTTCGGATGGGTAGGAGGACTGGGCTCCAAGGCGCGTCACGCTCTCAGAAGCACAATCGATTCCGAGTTGAATGGCCCTACCGTCATCTAATCCGAGCGCGAGTCCTACGGCAAAGGCTCCAACGAAGGCATCTCCCGCGCCCGTGGTATCAACTGCCTGAACTTTTGGGGCAGAAAGCCGAATGATTTTTCCACCCGGCGTCGAAAAAGCTGCGCCGGCTGAACCCAACGTCACCGCAAAACGGCAATTGAAAGTAGTTGCAAGTTCACCAATAATTTCATCCGTTGTGGGCCCAAAACCCTTCGGGTTCATCGACGAAAATTCCGTTTCATTTGGAATTATCCAATCGCAATTCGCTAGCAATTCTGCCGAGATTGCTGCAAACGGAGCAGGGTTGAGAATCGTGGTGATTCCAAGGTTTCTCGCGGCTGCAAAGGCGGCGGCCGTGACCTCCTGCGGAATTTCCAGCTGACCGATTACAACAGAAATATGGCTCAGCTCTCCGATTGCAGCACGAGCCTGTTCTGAAGTCATAGCGTTATTTGCACCAGGTACACAAATAATTCGATTAGTTCCATCAGGCTCGACCCAAATTGGCGCGACACCACTTGAGCCAGTGACTCTAATAACAAATTCCGTATTTATTCCTTGGCTTTCAAAGTTCTGAATGATGGTGTCACCGAATACATCATCCCCAATTGTGTTCACCATCGAAACTTTGACCCGTAAGCGGCGGGCCATCGTGGCTTGGTTTGCTCCCTTGCCTCCGAATCCAATGCTGAAACTCTCGCCAACGACTGTTTCCCCGGGGTCTGGAATTTTTTTCGAGTATGTGATCATGTCGATCATGGTGCTACCGACAACAACGATATGCGGTTCCATTCTTACTCTTCGCTGATCGCCAAATATTTAGGTTTTACCAATTCTTCTATTATCTTTAGACGTTCGTCGAAAGGTATGAAAGCGCTTTTCAGGGCATTAACCGTGACCCTTTGCAGATCCAAGAAAGTCCATCCCAGTTCCGAAACGACATGCGCCATCTCCTCCGTCATAGAAGTTCCACTCATCAAACGATTATCGGTGTTGATAGTTACTCTAAAACGCAATTTTTCGAGAATCCCAATTGGGTGAGAGGCATAACTCTTGACCGCTCCGGTTTGAAGATTTGAAGTGGGACAGAGTTCGAGCGGTATTCTCCGGTCTCGAACAAAAGCGGCAAGCAAACCCAGCTTTGGCTCTTCATGCGTGAAATCAATATCTTCAATGATGCGTACACCATGCCCTAGCCGTTCAGCTCCACAAATTTGAATAGCCTGCCAAATAGACTCGGGTCCATATGCTTCTCCGGCATGTATAGTAAAATGTGCATTCTGACCGCGTAGATAATCGAATGCGGACAAATAATTCTTTGCTGGGAATCCATCCTCCGGTCCTGCAATATCAAATCCGACTACGTGTTGATCGCGGTATTTCACAACTTTCCGTGCGACCTCATCTGACCAATTATTTTGTCGCAATGCACAGAGAATCTGC
>PLXJ01000051.1:0-202 GCA_003151395.1 Actinomycetota bacterium
CCAAATTGATGGAAGTGTCCTGAGCCCTGGGAGTTGGAATCAATCACCGTCCTCAATCACCGTCCTTATGCCACCACATGCGATTGGTCCGGTAAGCATCGCGCTCTTCGATGGGCAATCTCCTCCACTAGCCGATCAAGCATTTACATATACAGATATTTCGTCCCCAACCCCAACCCCTTCAGATACTCCAACCCCGACT
>PLXJ01000051.1:226-5274 GCA_003151395.1 Actinomycetota bacterium
CAACACCATCTCCTTCAGATTCTCCAACACCAACACCATCTCCTTCAGATTCTCCGACACCAACACCAACACCTTCGGCTAACCCGACACCAAGCCCCATCCTTTCGACGAATCCAACCCCAACTCCATTAATCACATCTGCTCCCTCCGGTAATCCGAGCCCTCTTGCCCCAGTTTCTGGGTTAAGTGTTGTTTCGGGGGGCTTGATGAGTAACGATTCCATTAGCGGACCGCTTGTACAGCTGAGTACCCAGATTCAAGTGGGAGATGCCGCAGCGGGTAAGAGCGCCACTGTAAATGCAACTGGACTATTGCCAGGGAGCACCCTTTACCTTTATATACATTCGGACCCGCAGTTAATTGGGAGTGGCATAGTAGATGCGACAGGATCTGCAAATATTGCTGCTGTCATTCCCACGGGACTCCCGACAGGTGATCACGAGATACTTGCGGTCGGTACAGGTGTGAACAACACCCCAGTTCAAGCTATATCGGCCTTTAAATTAGATAGCCAGAGCATCGTTATTGATTATGCCCCGCCCGCACAAGTTTCAGCTTCAACCGCGGCGGATCAAGCGGCAATCAACAGAGCGCTTGACTCGGGCAAACCGTTGTATGACATTAATTTGCATCCAGGTGCGGTTGCGACCGTTTCCATAGCTGTTGGATCTCTTATCGCGGTAGCAGGGGGCGGAGGCTTCGGAGGTGGTTCTGGAGCAGGGGGCGGAGCAGCGGGAGGCTCAAAAGAGGCGGGAGAGTTTGAAAGCGCAGAATTAGAGGAATTGGAAAGAGAGGAAGAGGTAGAGCCAGGAAGAGGAGACCTATCAAAGACTTGGAAATCTCCAGGAACTTTGAAGGTGGATAGATGGATAAATGAAGGTGCTGTTAAATCCGGACGTCTCTCTGTATTAATTCCCAGGGTGTTAGTGGATGGCGCATGGGCTAGAGCGATGTTTGGTGCCTATGGAATTGCCCTCTGGGGAGTCGGCATACTCATGGGAGTACTTTCATCGGTTCAAGTTCATTTTCAAGCGATTCCTCCGAAATATTCCTATGTACTTGTAATTGTTGCGATTGGAATCTTGGATTCTGCCGCTGGAGCTCTCGCATGGTTGGTAATCGCTAGCCTGGCGCTCGCGACTGGGCACGTAACCAATCTTGCGGAGTTAAGAACACTTTTGGGAATGTTTGCACTATTTGCGACCACCATACTTGTGTCCTTTTGGTTCCGCCCGCTTCGCAGAAGCGTGGACGGCTCCCTGATGCAGAGATTTGATCGTATGGCGGATTACGTCGTTCCACCTATCTTCTTGGCTTTTGCAGCCTCCTCCATGTTTAAGGCGCTTAATGGACTGAGCGGTCTAGATTTGGTTCAAAAATCAGATTTTAGAGCGCTGACGATCACAATTATTATTTTCTTTTTGATCAGGGTGTTAATGGAAGATATAACGGCGCATTGGTATCCCAAGCGTTCTCTAGCCAGCCAACCTGAAGAACAGTCGAGGCAGACAAAACTTGCGATGTGGTCCGGGCTCATCCTAAAACTTGCGATCTTTCTTCTTGTTGCTGCACCTTTCTATGGTTTAGGCAGATACACCTTTATAGCTTTCGTGGTCACGGCGATCATGTTCATCTTGCGGATGTTTGAAGAAGATTTGCCAAAAATTGAACGTATAAGTAAGTGGTATCCCCTCGGTGTCACGCAATTCTTGGTGGCGACAGTAATCGGAATCGTGGCAAGCGCGCTCATTCTAGGACCGCATGCATCTGAACAAAAAGTAATTCATACATATGCCCTGGTGATGGTGCCAGGCGTCATTTTCGCGGTGCTTGAATATTTTAGGGAAGATGGATGGGGCTGGCCTGACGGCTGGGAGAAGCGCATCATTGGTGCCGAAATCTGGTTCTTGGCAATTGGACTAGTGATGGGCTTTCTCACGCTTTAATCTTCCGTAAATCGCGAAGTTAAATGCTTGCTGTGGGCCGCTTCTGCGAGTACCTTCAACAAATCACTTTAAGGCATGTGATTGGGGGAAGCCACGCCATGACGGACCGTGACGGGTTGGCCCGAATTAAGAATCACCCCCGTCAAGTTCTAGCGGTTCTCTTTATATTAGTGACCCAAATCTTGGGTCTGTCCAATCTCGGCTCCCACACCGGTCTGATCGATTCTGCTAAAGCCGCAAACTTCACTATTGATAGCTCAATAGGTACGGCAGCTCTAGGGCAATTCTTTTCGGGTTACCACGTGACATCCTCCAATTCTGGGGGTGAGACCGTTTACGCAATTGCTCCCTTGTCAACTTTCAATACGACTGGACTCACATTTAGTACGACCACCGGAACGATTTCTGGTACTCCTACAGGAATATTAGATGCCACACCTTTTACCATTACAGAAAATTCAATAGCTGGCGGAGTTCAGGCGCAGTTATGCATTCTCAATATATCGGGAGTTCCAACACCGGTTGTGACTCCCGATTCTCTCCAAGCAGATTCAGTATCGGGGATCTCACCAGCTTCTGGGTCTATCGCAGGTGGGACGACTGTTTCCATTAACGGTTCGTTTCCGACCCCGATAACGGCAATCCAAATTAATGGTGTAGTACTTAGTTCAGGAAGTTGGAATCAATCGGGTTCATCAATAACCGTTGTAATGCCAGCACATGCGCTTGGAACCGTTTCTATTTCAATTTTCGATGGACAGTCCCCGCCGTTAGCGGATCAAGCATTAACATATGTTGATATACCGTCCGCCACTCCAACTCCAACACCTTCGGCCACACCTTCGCCTACTCCAACCCCTACTCCGACGCCTACTCCAACGTCTAATCCAACTCCAACACCTTCTGCTACACCCACCCCAACCCCAACTCCAACAGCAACACCTTCGGACACTCCAACACCAACGCCTTCGGACACTCCAACACCAACCCCTTCAGCCACTCCAACACCTTCGGACACTCCAACATCAACACCTTCAGCCACTCCAGTTCCAACACCTACCCCAGCAACTACCGCAACCCCGATCCCATCGCTCACTCAACCTTCGCCACCACCAGCAGCACTTGTGGCTTCAGTTTCAAAAACCGGCTTGAATTTAGTATCTGGTAATTTGCTAAGCGATGACTCAATATCCGGACCACTAATTCAATTGACGACTCAAATTCAAGTGGGGGATAGTGCAGCAGGCAAAAGTGCTTCCGTGAGTGCAACTGGTTTGTTACCAGGGACAACCATCAATGTGTATATATTTTCGAGCCCACAATTAATCGGGAGCGCTCTGGTTGATTCAGCGGGAACCGCGACAATTGCCGCTGTGATTCCATCGGGATTGCCTTCCGGGGATCACAGGATTCTTGCTGTCGGTACGGATGTCTTTAATAATCCGATTCAAGCGCTATCGGCGTTTAAACTGGATTCCCAGAATGTAGTTGTTGCCTATGTCCCACCAGCTCAAGTTTCGTCGTCAATGGCCGCCGATCAATCTGCAATTAACCGAGCCCTTGATGCTGGTAAGCCGTTATATGACTTAAAGCTACATCCAGGATCAGTTGCCACGGTTGCGCTGGCCGCGGCATCACTAATCGCCGTAGCCGGCGCTGGAGGTCTTTCTGGATTTTCGGGGGCGGGTCAAGGGACATCTTCACATTCAGGGCACGGCGACTCTTCCGGTTCAAGTCGAGGAAAACTAGCGAGCACAGTCACGAAGAAACTTAAAGGAGTTAAAGCTGACGCACCTGGGATAGGTGATAATTCAAAGACGTGGAAACTTCCTGCCACTTTGAAAATAGATAATTGGTTAAATAAAGGTGTGGTTGAAGTTGGACGCCGTTCGGCGCTTCTGCCGAGAGTCCTTGTGGATGGAGCATGGGCGCGAGCAATGTTTGGTTCGGCCGGAATTATTCTTTGGGGGCTTGGCATCCTCATGGGCGTGCTCTCTACGGTCCAAGTTCATTATCAGGCTCTGCCTCCAAAACTTACCTACATACTTGTAATTGTCGCTCTCGGAATTTTAGATTCTGCGGCCGGAGCTCTTGCATGGTTAGTAATCGCTGGGCTCGCTCTTTACAAGGGAAATTTGACTACCTGGCCGGAGATCCGAACGATCTTGGGAATGTTCGTACTATTTTCAAGCACGATACTTTTGGCACACGCAATTCGCCCGTTGCGTAGAAGACAAGATGGCTCATGGATACAGAGATTTGATCGTCTAGCGGATTATGTGATGCCGCCAATCTTCCTCGCTTTCGCCGCCACTTCGATGTTCAAAGCGTTAAACGGCTTGAGCGGCTTACAGCTTGTTCATAAATCAGATTTTGGAGCCCTAAGGCTTACGGTAATTATTGCCTTCTTGGTCAGAATGCTCTTTGAGGATATTGCTTTGCATTGGTATCCACAGAGATCTTTGGCAACTCAACCTGCAAAGCTTTCAAGCCCTACCAAATTTGCTGCATGGTCCGCAGTAGTCTTCAAACTTTTAATCTTCCTCCTTATTGCTGGACCGTTTTTTGGTTTAGGTTTTTACACGATGTTGGCGTGGGAAATAACTGGAGCCATGCTTGTCTTAAAGTTATACGAAGATAAATTGCCAAATTTTGTCATCATTAACAAGTGGTATCCCCGAGGGGTAGCCAATTTCTTAATGATGTTAGTTATCGGAATATTTTTAGCCGCGTTAATACTTGGTTCACATCCGACCCATCAACAGATAGTAAGTTCATTTGCTTTAATGATGATCCCCGGGGCAATTGCAACAGTGCTTGAGTTGTTTGGGCGTGAAGGTTGGAAATGGCCGGATAATTGGGAGAAGCGTGTTATCGGAGCAGAACTTTGGTTTGTCGCCCTTGGGCTTGTCGTGGGTTTTTTCACTCTTTAACAACCCTTCACCAGGCCAGGTCTTTCAAAGACACTCGATTATTTGCCCTCGCACAAATGGGGTAATCTACGTCCGCTGCTTCAAAAGTTAACCTTGGCGGGTTGCCCGAGCGGCCAATGGGAGGGGACTGTAAATCCCCCGGCTCTGCCTTCGAAGGTTCAAATCCTTC
>PLXJ01000008.1 GCA_003151395.1 Actinomycetota bacterium
GCTCCGTTAGTTAACTCTGTCTCACCTATCGCGGGTGTACTTGTCGGTGGCACCGTCGTGACAATAGCGGGTTCTGGATTTGTGAATGGGGCGACAGTATTTTTTGGTACGACGTCGGCTGCGAGTGTTATTTGGATTTCAAGTACGTCACTGAGTGCTGTGACTCCTGCACACGCAGGCGGCGCGGTCATTGTTGTAGTCACTAATCCTGATAGCCAATTTGGAACTGGAAACACAGTTTTCACTGATTCGCCTGCTCCAGCAATCAGTTCAATTTCACCGACGCATGGACCGATCTCTGGAGGAAGTACCGTCGCAATCGCCGGGACCAACTTTATCGATACTCCAACTGTGACTTTTGGTGGTGTTGTTGCTACGAGTGTCACTTGGGTGTCTGCTATAGCAATTACGGCGGTGACTCCAGCAGGCACAACCGGTGCGATCGATGTCGCGGTGATAAATCCAGATACTCAGAAGACAACATTGTCCAGGGGTTATACGTATGAAGGAATAGTTACCCCACCACCACCTCCACCTGGCCCTCNNACCTGGCCCTCCACCACCACCTCCACCTGGCCCTCCACCACCACCTCCAACCGCGACGGTTAAAGTTCCCGTTACCGAGGTTGCGAAGTCCAACACGGTATCTCTCATTGATGCCACCATTGAGGGAAGCGCTGGTCAAAGTGTAATAGTTTCCGTAACCGTTCCTTTAGCTGCATCTAAAAGCGGAGATTTAGTAATTTCGATTTATTCGGCATCGACGCCAACGGGCATGCTATCCGGCGTTGTTGCAATCAGAGTGACGGCCAAAAATTCATCAGGAGTTTCAGTGACTCTTTTGGATAAACCCATCCTTCTCAATCTTGGGCAAGCGACTTCTGGTACCAATGCCGTCTATTCCGAAAATGGAACTCTTTGGTCAATTGTCCAACATCTTCCGGGAACTACGTTGCCTTCAAATTTACACCAGGGTTATTACATTGCCAAAGATGGCAATTTGATGATCCTTACCGATCATCTGGGCTACTTTGGTATGAAGAAATTGCAATCAACTCTTGTGCTTACGGCGAGCGCGACCCGGATTTCCTCGAACCAATTCACCACTGTTCGTGTTACGGGCGGTCGTGGGGGAGGGGCACTCACGTACCAAACTAAAACTCCAACCGTTTGTACTGTTAGCACCCATGGTCTTGTTTATGGAATAAAAGCAGGATCATGCATCGTAACGGCGGCCAAAGCTGGTGATGATGTTTACATGAACTCCGTCTCTGGACCAGTTGTGATCACATTTGTAGCAGTCACGCCAACCCTTCCAGCTCCGCCGTTGACTGTGCAGGGAATGAAAATTACAGGGACTAATCGGTTGAAATTAATACAAGTAAACCTTGGAAAGGCATTCGGTGGTAAAAGCATTGTGATCAAAATTCTCGTTCCGGGCGCCAAAACTTATGTGACATTGTGTACCGTCACTTTAAATAAAACAGGCATGGTCAACACCACTAGAGCGGTGCCAAGCGGTTCGACGGTGGAAGTCTATGTTGATGGCAAGAGCAAGGCCGTGACGAAAGTTAAGTGAATGCACTTTCTCAGAGGGATAGAGTTTTCGAAAGTGCAGTCACTGGATCAATTAGCCTTAACGAGCGTAATAGGAGTAACCCGAACTCTTTTTAGGCTTAGGGACTACTTTCTGAGGAACTTTCCCTTTCACCTTTGCTTTTGCCACTGGTTTAACTGATGCGTTCTTTGCTTTAACGATTTCAGAAGGCGTCAGTTCAACTCCGGCGGGGGAGACCACATACCAAATTCCGCCGATGCCTTGGCCGTTGACGTCTCCCGTCTTTTGATCCCCGGCGAAGGTATAAATCGGGCGACCGTTGACTTCGATCTGATGTGTTGAAGCAATAACCGTTATCTTTGCCGTTATTCCAACCACCACGGGTGTTGCAGTTGTGGATTTAATCGCAGGCCAATGTGCCAGACATCCGCCCGTACAGCTGCTTACCCCTGAATTTGGAACATCAGGTTGGTAATAATAGGCGGTCATACCCTTTCCATCCACGATGATGACTCCGAGTGAGGTTGTCCCTACTCCCAAATCTCCGGTAACAGCCGAGGCGACAGTGCTCGTACCCGCGAGGGTCGCTATGGCGAAGGAAAGGGAAAGTTTCCTCAGCAGATTCTTTTTCGTCATGAGAGCCCACTTTCGTCTGGTTTTGCCGTTACTCTCATAACGAGGCCCATGCCAGTAAAGTTCAGTGGCTCCCTCTGCGTGACCAAATGAACTTTTTCGACACTAATATCGTTATAGAGCCAGGGACTATTATGAAAAATATGAAGAGTGCGAGCGAGGATCTGCTCCTCGCGCTTTACCATGCTCATGGACCGGCGCTCTTTAGCTATGTCGTTCGGATGACTGGGGATAACGCGTTAGCCCAAGATATCGTTCAGGAGTCCCTCATCAAGGCGTGGAAGCACCCGGCGATTCTGGAACAGGGGAATGACGCTACGAGAGCCTGGTTGTTTACCGTGGCGCGAAATTTGGTGATCGATGACCGCAGAAGCGCAAGATTTCGAAGAGAAACACCAACGGAAATTATTCCCGAAATGCCAACCGTGGATGAGACAAATGCGATCCTCGACGCCTGGGTAATCTCTGACGTACTTTCTTCCCTGAGTGAACCGCACCGTAGGGCAATAGTGAGCGCCTATTATTTGGGTAACTCAGTTGCTGAGATTGCTCGTCAAGAGGAAGTACCAGTTGGCACCATTAAATCTCGCCTTCACTACGCCCTTGCTGCACTAAAGATTTCTCTTCAAGAAAGAGGTGAAGGACAATGATCGAATCCAATGACCCATTTAAGGATTGGGATGCTTCCTATGTTCTAGGTGCCTTGAGCCCAGAAGAACGTAAAGAATATGAATCCCATCTCGCCCATTGCTCTAACTGCTCCAACGCCGTTGCGGCCTTCGCTGGCCTCCCTGGAATTTTAGGAAAAGTTGACCTTCAAACCGCGATTCTCATTCGTGACGGTTTATCGGATGAGGCGAGCGCCAATTCGGCGACTGATTATCTGTTCACTCAGAAATTGGTGAAGCGTGCCAATCTCGAACGTCGGCAAACACGAATTCGTCAAAGTATGGCTTTGGTCGCAGCTTCTCTAGTTTTAATCCTTATTGGGGTAACAACTGGAGTTGCGTTGCATTCCTCAAATGCAAATTCTAGCCAATCTTCCAATTTAGGTGGCAGGAGTATTCGAGTAACTAATTTGCAGCCGCAAATCATGACAGCGACTTTTCGAGTTACTAGCAAAGCTTGGGGTACGCGCTTTGATTGGAATTGCAAATATGCAAGCGGCGTATCCAACCTCTATTCATCAACACGTTACGACTTAATTGTTACTGATCAATCTGGCAAGAGATCTGTTATTGCAACCTGGGGTGCGAGTGGCACCAAGGCGACTGGCCTCGCGGCAACTTCAGCGCTACCGCTATCAAATATAAAATCCATAGCGATCACCTTCTCCGGATCCACGACGCCTTTAGTGAGCGCGTCAAATATTTGAGTGGTTTAGAGATTAGTTCCCCTCCGAGGCGGATGCTAGATATCCAGAATGCGGTGCCCCAACCTGTCCGCCGCTTCTACGGTGCGATGATCAAAAAATAAACTAGCATCCGTATCCAGTGTTTTTATGGAATCCATCTCCTCGATCGTGAGTTCGAAGTTAAAGACATCAAAATTCTCTTTCATTCGCCCCAGTTGAGTGGTCTTTGGAATGGTAATAACTTTTCTCTGTATTAACCACCTCAAAATCACTTGGGCAGTAGTCTTGTTGTGACGGGACGCAATATCGAGCAGTAGTGGATTACTTAATAAATCACCCTTCCCTTGACCAAACGGTCCCCAAGATTCAATTTGAACGTCGAGAGCAGTTAATTCAATTTGATAATCATTGCGCTGGAATAGCGGATGGACTTCAATTTGATTGATGGCAGGTTTAACTTGATTGTGAATCATCAAATCAACAAGTCGGTCATTGTAAAAATTGGATACACCGATTGCTCGCGCCAATCCTTTCCCATACAAAACTTCCATCGTTCGCCAAGATCCGTAATAATCTCCGAAAGGATGGTGGATGAGGTAAAGATCGACATAGTCCAGCCCTAGTTTTTCAAGTGATTTGTTGAAGGCCTTAGCCGCCTTCCCTTCTCCGGCATCTTGAATCCAAAGCTTCGTTGTAATAAATAGATCCTCGCGCGGAATCTCGCTGGCCTTTATTGCACGCCCAACCGCTCTCTCGTTTCTATACGAGGCGGCGGTATCTATCAGACGATATCCCGTCTGGAGGGCATCCAGCACAGCCCGTTCACATTCATTTTCATCAGCTAGTTGGAAGACACCGAATCCGAGGATCGGCATCTCAATCCCATTATTTAACTTGATATTCTCCATATTGAAACCTTACATTATTGCTTCGGTCAACGGCTCGGAGCAGACCATTTTTTCTTCACTGCGTCAACGAAGTTCCTTGTCAAGAGAGTGGTGGAGCCACTTTAACAATCAAAGTGGCTCCACTATTGCGGTATTACCTAAGATTGGTCCAAGCCAAACTTAGGAAATACAGCCCTAGACAGACGGTTAAGAAACCCGCACCAAGGCCAATGGGTGATTGCCAACCATGCCAGCGCT
>PLXJ01000001.1 GCA_003151395.1 Actinomycetota bacterium
TACATCTGAAGGCTAGCAGGGAGGGGCTATCCGCTCCCTCGCGTTGCATTTACAAAATCCTTACAAGGATTGTTCTACTCTTCGTTCCGTAGGGCTACCCTCAGGGAAGTTAACGGTGAGGAATCCGCAATGGTCGATGAATGGTCGTTTTCTACCAACCAGATTCATGCTGGACAAACTCCTGACCCCACGACTGGGTCCATCTCCTTACCTATCTATCAAACTACTGCTTATCAATTTAGGGATACCGGTCACGCGGCTGCGCTCTTTGCTTTAAAAGAGTTTGGGTACTCCTACACCAGGTTAGGTAACCCGACCCAAGACGCCGTAGAAAATAGGTTGACGGTTCTGGAAGGGGGAGTTGGCTCGATTCTGGTTTCATCGGGCATGGCGGCAACGGCGATGGCTCTAATGAATGTGGCTGAGCAAGGTGCGCACCTAGTTGTCAGTGGAAATGTGTATGGCGGCATTTATAACCTTTGTAAATACACTTTACCGAAGTGGGGAGTAGAAACAACATTTGTTACCGATTCAAATAATCTTGATGCTTGGAAAGCCGCGGTAAAGCCAAATACTAAAGCTTTATTTGGCGAAGGAATTTCTAATCCGATCGGTGCAATTCTAGATATCGAAGGAATAGCCAATATTGCGCATAGTTTTGGAGTTCCCTGGATCGTAGACAACACGATAGCCACCCCTTACGTGACTAAACCAATTGATTACGGTGCTGATATTGTGACCCATTCGGCAACCAAGTTTCTTTCGGGTCATGGCAGCGCAATCGTTGGCGCGATCGTCGACGCCGGTTCCTTTGATTTCAGTAAAGACCCATTAAAATTTCCCGGTTTCAATCAACCAGATGAGAGCTATAACAACATCGTTTATGCCAAAGATTTTGGGGCTGGATCTCAATTTGGAAATTTGGCATATATCCTCAAATGCCGGGTGCAACTATTGAGAGACTTTGGCGCTTCCGTCTCACCTTTCAACGCATGGCTGCTGGCCCAAGGCCTAGAAACTTTAAGCATGCGTATGAATACTCACCTTCTGAATTCGCAACGGATCGCTGACTGGTTATCCCACCACCCTCAAGTAATCGGCGTAAGTTATGGAGGGTTGTCCTCTTCGGAGTGGCATCAAAATCAACTGAAATACGCGCCCAAAGGTGGCGGGGCTGTCATGTCATTTGAAATTGCAGGCGGCCTAGATGCAGGTAAGAAATTCATCGAGGGATTAAAAATGTTTAGTCACGTGGCCAATATTGGAGATGTAAGGTCGCTGGCCATTCATCCTGCTTCAACAACCCATTCACAATTAGGAGAGGAAGGCTTAACCAAGTCGGGCATCACCCTAGGGATGATCCGCTTAAGCATCGGCATTGAAGATTTTGAAGATATTAGAGCTGATCTAGATCTGGGATTCAAAGCCGCTTTGTCATAAATAGAATTGAAGTTTTACGCAGATTGAGAGATCGACTGGAGGTGTTTATCCATCCAATCAGCTGCCTGAAGGCAATCTGCTGAAAGATTCCGGATATCGTCTGAAGAATATGTGGTCAATACTCCTACCTCAGCCCCAGCGGAATACTTTTGGTCGCCTTCGTAGGCCACCCAGACCCTGATGAGGCTAACGTCATCATCAGCGACGGTTCCGAAGCCTTTCCAATGAATTATGAAAGCGTCCTCAGCATCCTTTACGTGATGGGTTTCAACGCACCACTCAGGACAGTAAGCGCCTTTATGTATAGTCATTCGTTTCTCCAATAGTCGGGTCGAACATATCCATCGCGATTACGCGAATGGCTGGTTTCAGCGACAAAATTTTGATTAATGTATGGAGCAGATCTTATGGCAATTGCAAGAGAAAAGCCTCAAATCCTTCCTTCTGATTTCCTTGCGATTTCCTGCCGAGTTTTCCTGCAATAGGTCATTGCTTTCTTTTTGCGGCACCGATGGCGTTGAGAAAATCTTGGACGTTATCGGCGATTTGTTCGACTCCTCCTCTAATCAGTGGCCCTCCCAGTCCCACAATGGATGCTCCTGCTGTAAACCATTCTCCAATTGAATCAACCGTCAATCCGCCCGTCGGACACCACAAACTTCTTGGAAATGGATCACGCAACGCTTTCAAATGACTAGTCCCGTAAGTCGAAGCAGGAAATAATTTCAACACATCGGCGCCCGCCTTAAGCGCAATTGCTACATCACTTGCAGTAGCAATCCCTGGGATGGAAAGAAGTCCTGCAGTTTTTGTCGCCGAAATAACTTCAGGGTCAGTGTTGGGAGAAACTATGAATGCTGCACCGGCTGCCTTAGCACGAACTACATCGGCAGGATCAAGAACCGTCCCAACTCCTACACACACTCCGTCGCGCCTAGCCAGAGAAGTGATTATGTCGAGTGCTCCCGGATTTGTCAGAGTGACTTCTATACAGGTGAGGCCGGCGCCAAGGATTGCATCAGCGATTTTTTGGCCATTTTCCTGGTCAGGGCCTCTAACAATCGCTACAGCGCCGCTCTCTAATAATCTTTCGAGAACGTTCATCTCCCCTTCCTACCCATCTCGACCATGATCGCAGGATCAATCAAACCATTTTGTCCTGTGGGCAAACCCGCCCAGTCGCCAAATTGCGAGGCAACTCGCGCTCCAGATATCGTGCCTTGTTCAATGGCCTGTAAAACACTTATTCCTCCGAGTAAGCCTGCAATGACTCCTCCCGTGAAAGCATCTCCTGAACCAACAGGATCCACGGCCTTCACCTTCGGTGGTGTTAATTCGCCATACTCCCCATTTATCAAATAACGAATGGGTTGGGCCGCATTTGTCATGATGACATTCTGGCATCCGCGGGATTCTGCAAGCGCCATCGCTTTAAGCGAATCGCTTTCTCCAAATACCGAGGCGTATTCATCCTCACCACCGATGAGTAAATTAAGATCCCGAGCCAAAGGTTCTAGCGCGCGTCGCGCTTCAGAAACACTCCACAACTTTCGACGAATATTGAGGTCCAAACTTCTGGGGATGTCGAACTCTCGAGATTTATCTAGCGCAAATTTCACTGCATCACACGCCGTGGTTGAAATTGCGCAAGTGATTCCCGTGGCATGGACCCACCTGGAATTTCTTAAGACCTTGAGATCAATGTCATCCGGAGAAATAGTCGAGGCGGCCGCACCTTTTCGTAGATATGTGCTGTCTACAGGACGAGTGGTGCCCGGATTTCGGACCATTGTGCCTGTGAATTCGGGGACCCGTTTAACTGCGGAGACGTCTACACCTTCTGCCAAGAAATCTTGTAGCACGGCAGTGCCCAATTGATCCTCACCCACATGAGTATAGAAATGGGCCCGCAAACCCAATCGAGAAATAGCAACAGCAACATTGCCCTCAGCACCGGCGGTGGATCTCGTAAAAGTTTTAGCGTCAAGCACGCTATCTGTGTCGCTGGTGAGAAAAAGGGCCATCGCTTCGCCGAAGGTATAAAAATCAGGGTGCACGCTCATACCCCGAATACTAGAGTGAGGATGCCTAAGAGAAGTTAAGAAATGCGAGAACCAAAACTTTCCCGATTAAGATTTGTCTCCATCCAGCTAGCTGCTTCCAGGCATTCCTTTGCGAGGACGTGAAGATCTTCAGCCCAGTAGGTTTCAAGAGCATCGACCTCTACGCCGCTCGAGTACATTTTTTCTTCGTCAAAGGCTACCCAAACTTTTACCAAACTCGACTCCTCGCCCGGGAGTTTTCCAAATCCCTTCCAATGAATCGTGAGATTATCTTTATCCACATCGCCGGAAGGGTGTTTCTCTACGCACCACTTCGGGCAGAAGATTCCTTTAGAAGTTGCCACTTTTATCTCCAGTGTTAGCTTCGAACAAGTCAATAGAAGTCAGGTAAACAACTAGATTCTTTGTTCACTATTGACTTCAACATACTCTTCAAAATAATCGTGCTTGCATTTTCCTAAGCATTTCTTCTTCCCCATGACTTACAAATTCCATGCAATATTTTTTGGTTCCTTACAATTTTTAAGTCATGCGCCGATGCATAACTTGTGAATAAAATCAGTGGAATTACTTTTTGCATCGAATAATTTGATTCCGAAGCCAAGAGTTTTGTCCCATCACGATCTATCCTTTGGTGCGGGGGCAATTGGAAGTTGCCCCAAGTCGCGGATGCTCGCTTTGACAAGATCCGCGACCTGATCTGCGTGACCATGCCAGGCTAGTTTGACGCTTGCAGTGGAGATGCCCTTGATCTGCTCCCAAGTCGGGTACTGGGGCATCCCAGCCGCGAGCCCCAGAGTCTTGATCGAAAGCAGTGCTGGACCTGGATGAGCGAAAACTTGTTTGATTGCATCAAGTACATCATCGTGCCGGTCGGCCTCAAGGGCGAACATCCCGTACGCGCAAGCTAATTTTGCGAAGTCCGGGTTCACCAATTCTGTTTCGAATGGCTCGTAGCCTTCTGCCAGCATTTCCCAGTGGACCATATCGAGTTTACCGTTATCGAAAACGATGATCTTGATGGGAAGTTCGTAAGTCATAACGGTGCTCAGGTCTCCGAGTAACATCGTTAGACCACCATCACCGCACATCGCAACTACCTGGCGGTTCGGGTGCGCGATCTGCGCACCGATCGCTTGGGGTAAGGCATTCGCCATCGAGCCGTGATTGAATGAACCGATTAGTCGTCGTCCGGAAGTCATGCGAAGGTACCGGCAAGCCCACACGGTGGACATCCCTGTGTCGACGGTGAAGATTGCGTCTTCGGTGGCGAAACTATTCAATGCGGCGGCTACGTACTCGGGGTGCACGGGAGACTGAGTACCGCTGTGCTGCACATATATATCGAGTTTACGACGAGCCTCGTCATGTAATTTTAATGCCGCTTGAAGGTGAGAGTCATCGCTCTTCTCTGCGACGCGATCTCTCAGTCCGCGAAGCGTAAGCGCGGCATCACCCGCGAGACCATAATCCAGTCGTGATCGTCGGCCTAGTTGCTCGGGTCTGGAATCAATCTGAACAAACTTTTTATCCTGCGGCAGATAGTTGCGGTATGGGAAGTCCGTTCCTACGAGCAATACTAAATCAGCTTCCTCGAGAGCTTTGGTGCAACCGCCAAAACCGATGAGTCCAGTCAGCCCCACGTCATAAGGATTGTCATGCTCCATGATCTCCTTTGCGCGAAGAGTGTGACCGACAGGAGCCTTGATACGGCAAGCGAAATCTAGGACTTCTTGATGGGCGTCGCGCACGCCGGCGCCACAAAAAATCGTGATTTTCTCGTTCGCA
>PLXJ01000020.1 GCA_003151395.1 Actinomycetota bacterium
GCGATCGTTCACGCTGGAGCAACTGGATCCGCAATGGCTTACGCTGGCAAAACTATTTTCATACAACAAGTCCAAGTCCCAGTTAAAAGCACGGTCGGGGCTGGTGACTCACTTGCGGCAGGGTTTATGCTCAAGACTGAAGAGCAAGGAATTGTCACGGATTTAGATTCCATCGACTGGAAACTCTCGTTGCAATTTGGGTCAGCGACCGCAGCGGCGGCATGTGAAATGGGACGTTCTGGTGATTTGGATCCATTTCGAGTGCAACAACTATTTTTAGAACTAATAAATCTAGGCTGAGGCGAAATCGAAAAGAAAGTAGGCGGGAAATGAATATCGAACAGTACGAGCGCATGAGAACTGGTCACGGATTTGTGGCGGCTCTCGATCAAAGTGGTGGAAGTACTCCCAAGGCGTTAAGCCTCTATGGAATTAGTGAGACTCAATACTCCAACGAGACAGAGATGTTTCAACTGGTTCACCAAATGCGATCCCGGATCATGACTAGCCCAGTCTTTAATAGCAATCGAATATTGGCGGCGATCCTTTTTGAAATGACGATGGAACAAAAAGTTGATGGGCTACCAACCGCTGAATACTTGTGGCATCGCAAAGGAATAGTTCCNNTTTCTGAAGGTCGATAACGGGCTACTCCCCTTAGCTAATGGTGTTCAACTTATGAAGCCAATCCCAGAACTGACATCCAAACTAGATAAAGCAAATTCCTTTGGAATCTTTGGAACCAAGGAGCGCTCGGTTATCAAAGAATCAAATGCGACCGGAATCAGCGCCTGCGTGGATCAACAATTTGAAATTGCGGAACAAGTCTTAGAAGCTGACCTCGTCCCTATCATTGAACCTGAGGTCGATATCAACAGTCTTGAAAAAGATTGGATTGAGCATATTTTAAAGCGCACCCTCATTGAGGCGCTCAATTCACTTGATGAATCGCAAAATGTGATGCTCAAGCTGACGATCCCGACCAATGCAAACTTCTACAGTGATCTGATCCACCATCCTCGAGTATTGCGAGTCGTGGCGCTCTCGGGCGGGTACAGCCGAACACACGCCGATGAATTACTAATGAAAAACGATGGCCTTATCGCTAGTTTCTCCAGGGCTTTAACAGAAGGATTAAGCGCGGAGCAAAATGATGACGAGTTTGACGGAACTCTTGATAAATCAATCCAAGAGATTTATGACGCTTCATCGAAGGTTTTCGTTTAGCTCTATAAAACTAGAGCCAGCCCGATCGTTTGAAAGATCTATATATAAAACCGGTCAGCGCAACCATTACTCCGAGCACCATGTAGTACCCATACCTGAAACTGAGCTCTGGCATATGGTGAAAGTTCATACCGTATATTCCCGCGATCATGGTTGGACCAGCAGCTAGTGCCACCCATGCAGAAATCTTTCGCACATCAATATTCTGCTGCACCTGAATATGCGCCAAATCGGCCTGTAGTACCGAGGTAATTAGTGAATCCAAGCCCGATGCCTGTTCGCAAGCTTGCAATANNTATGAAGCCTGCTGATAGGAACTATCAATGGATCGATTGCATGCTTAAATTCAATTACTTCACGTTTAAGGAAGTAAATTTCCTCGGAATAAGTCTGACGCTTCCCCGTAAATACCTTGTTTTCTACGGTTACGACTTCTTGCTCCAACATCGTTGCGATATGTGTATACCCATCGATAATTCGATCTGCAACCGCATGCACCACCGCGTAGGGACCTATCTTTAACATTTCTGGCTGCTTCTCTAAGTCATGACGGATGGTCGAGAGTGGGTGGCCTTCACCATGTCGAACNNGTGGTTATCTCTTGGGCTTTCTGATCAAAGAAGACTGTCTTAATTACAAAGAACGTGAGCCCGTCATAATCTTCCAACTTCGGACGCTGTTGCGCGCCGATCGCGTCCTCTACGGCCAGTGGGTGGAAATTTAACTCGCCCACGACCATGTCGAACTCGGTCTGAGACGGCCCGGCCATCCCTAGCCAGACAAATCCACCTTCACGCCTTGCAATATCTACGAGGTCAGAAATGTCGCTCGGGCCATCAACACGAAGGCCATTTTGATAAAGCGCTACATCAACGATCATGGCGGAAATCTATCGTGCATTTGTGCCATAATTAACGCACCTTCAGGTTGGCAGACAAAGGGATTTAACCTTCGGGTTGAATCCCTTTGTTATTTGATTTCCACACCAGTCAGTTGCTCCGCTGCGAAAGCTTTGAAATATAAATTGCCAGAACCAACAGAATTACGATGCCTGCATCGACGCCTAACTCCCATAGATTTCTATCGAACAAAGTTGGATTTTGCGGAGCATCAAGGGTTAGGGATGCCCCGACGGTGAGAATATTTCGAACGGCAGCGATAACGCCAATTACTAAGAACTTGTCTAGTTGCAGGACCCCATCCGTAAATCTCGAAATAATGGTCCGCAATATTTCCAACATGATGACGATAAACAGAATGTTATTTATTCCAACCACCATTCCATTTGGAAAGAATGGATGAGTTGTCAGCATCTCCTTGACGCTGAAATACAAAGCGGCGGCGCTAATGGCGAGCAAGATAATTGAGAGGGCAATGTGAAAGGCATCTTCAATATAGTCAACGAGTTTGGTCGGAAAAATATAACCTTCGCGATCGCCTGCCTTTATCTTCTCCATATGGAAACTCTATCTACATTTTCCTCTGCCGTTGGACTATCTGGGCAATCGGTAGCGAACTGCACTAAGAATACCTTGAAGGATCGCTAATGGTTCCGGAGGGCACCCTGGAATATTGAAGTCGACCTTGATTACATTCGAAGCAGCGCCAATAGTTGCATAACTTTCACCAAAGATTCCCCCCTTGACCGCACAATCTCCCACTGCCACAACCAATTTAGGATCTGGCATGGCATCATGTGTTATCAACATTGCCGCCAACATATTGCGCGAAATCGGGCCCGTAAGCAATAACATATCTGCGTGTCTTGGGCTCGCAACAAACTTTATTCCTAGCCCTTCGAGGTTGTAATATGCATTTCCAAGGGCCTGAAGCTCAAGTTCGCATCCATTGCAACTACCAGCATCAACAAGGCGAATTGTTAGCGCCCGACCCAAGACTTTGAGAATCTCATCTTGAATCTCGCGAGTTTGATTATCAGCTAGCCGAGATAATTCTTGTGCTACCGGCGGGTTCTCGCTCTTGATTCCCGTCTTGCGAATCTGGCGCACCGTTTCCCACATCATCGGTCGTGACCTGCATAAGAAAGATTAAAAGATTTATTTATAAGTGGAAAATCGGGCACGATGTCTCCAATCACTGCATACTCCAGCGCTGGCCAATTTTGCCAAGAAGGATCATGCATATGAGCGCGATCGACCATTCCTGCTTTATCTAAATGAATTCCGGCAAAAATTCCTCCTCGCCAACCCTCTACCCATCCGACGCCAAAAGTAGCTTCCGCAGGCACTTTGCTCAAGGAATGGATCGCGCCTTCTGGAAGGTTGGAAAGCAGTTCACTAATCAAACGTAATGACTCAAGTATTTCGTCAAATCGGACGCTCACTCTTGCTGCAACGTCTCCGGTTTGGGCCACCGAAATATTTACTTGCAAGTCCGAATAAGGATAAGGAGGAAAATTAATCCTGCCATCCTCTGCTATTCCGCTAGCACGACCAACTAAGCCAGTTACTCCTAATCGTGTAGCGACATCAGTGCTCACATGTCCAGTCGTCAGAAACCTATCCTGCAATCCTGCGTGATCATCATAAATACCTCGCAAAGTCCCAACTTCTTTTCTTATCTGCTCGCACTGCTCGCGAATTCTAGAGATTCCCAACGCATCGATATCGCAAGCAACGCCACCAACTACGACCGCATCCATCATAAATCGATGACCAAAGAGATCTTTATTTAATCGAAGCCACTGTTCTTTGAGCAACATAAACTGCGTTAGTCCAAATGCAAAACCTGCATCATTGCCGATCGCGCCTAAATCTCCTAAGTGATTGGCAATGCGCTCCCGTTCCAGCATAAGTGCACGTAGAGAATTAGCTCGCTTGGAAACTTCACACTTCCAAGCCGCTTCAACTGCCATGCAATACGACCAGGCGTAGCCGACGGTTGAATCGCCGGATATTCGTCCCGCTAATTGCACACCATCTATCCCATGATATTTCTCAAATGCTTTATCTACTCCTCTGTGGACATATCCCAAGCGCTCTTCTAGGCGTAAAATTTTCTCTCCTACTACAGAAAATCTAAAGTGTCCTGATTCTATGATCCCCGCATGGACGGGTCCTACGGCAATTTCGTGAACTCCGTCGCCAGAAACCTCAACAAAAGAATAATCATCACTTTCTTTTAATTCAGATATTTCCAATCCTGAATTCGACTTGCGTAATGGATGGTAATTTTTTTCCCAATTCCCGTGATCAAGCCAACGTCGATTATCGCTACTCCCGGCGGCAGCTATCCCAAGAAGATCCCAGATAGTTCGCTGCATTCGACCCGCACTAGGAAATAACTCTGAAAGATCTGGGTAGGTACTCCCCTCGTGCGACAGGGTGAATATGACACCAGACAGACCGAAGGCTGGATCAAAATACACGGCATACACTTCGTAAGAATCAGGACCTGCGTTGCGTCCCCACAGTGTTACTAAACGCCCATGCGCCTCAGCAACTGCGAGAGCGCTATCAAGCCAGCCTTGCTCATCGACCGGTTCTAAGATCACAATACTCACCCTCCTATAATCGCAGCGGCTTGCACGAACCAATGATTCAAATAGCCGGGAATGTATAAACCCAACATTAGGGCAAGCCCTAAGTGAAGAAAGACTGGTAACAACGCTGGAGGATGAGCCAACCGTTTAACGTTTGTTTCGCCAAATACCATTGGTTGAACCCGGCTAAATATTGCACCGAACGCCACAGCCAGCCCAAGCAAGAGGACTGGGGCAGCCCATGGAAGTTGGTGCATGGCGCTGGTAAGTATCATGAACTCACTTGCGAATATTCCAAACGGTGGCATCCCTAGGATCGCCAGAGTTCCCATCATCAAACCCCAACCAACAGTGGGACTGACTTTGATGAGGCCTCTGATATTTTCCATAATCTGCGTTCCTGCCTTTTGCGCCGCATGACCTACGGCGTAAAAAACGGCTGATTTACTTAAGGCGTGAACGGTCATATGGAGAAGTCCCGCAAAATTAGCAATAGGACCGCCCATTCCGAAGGCAAATGTAATTATCCCCATATGTTCAATAGAAGAATAGGAAAACATTCGTTTAATATCTCTTTGACGGAGTAATGAGAACGCGCCAACGAGCACAGATAACAACCCAAATCCAATCATTAAATGTCCGGCAAAATGATTGTGCAGTGCGCCATCGGCCAATATCTTGCAGCGAATCACCGCATACAAAGCGACATTCAACAATAAGCCAGAAAGTACTGCAGAAATAGGAGTAGGGCCTTCTGCGTGGGCATCAGGCAACCAATTATGTAGCGGAGCCAGCCCAACTTTTGTTCCGTAACCAACTAAAAGAAATACAAATGCCAGGGCCATAACTCCCGGATTAAGTAAAGTTTTGACAGCATTCAAATTCGACCACAAAAGTGGATTAACACCGGGCGCTATTACTTTTTGGGCAGCCATATACAACAAAATTGTTCCGAGTAGTGCCTGCGCAATACCTACGCCACATAAAATGAAGTACTTCCACGCCGCCTCCAGACTGGCAGGAGTCCGATAAACCGAAACCAAGAGAACGGTTGTTAACGTGGCGGCCTCCATCGCCACCCAAAGAATTCCCATATTGTTGGTTGTGAGCGCTAAAAGCATGCAAAAGTTAAAAAGCTGGTACATGCTGAAATATAAACGCATGCGAGAGTGACTCATCTTTCCACGGTCTTCTTCAATGCGCATATATGGCCGAGAGAAAACCGACGTGGTGAAGCCAATGAACGCAGTCAATGTCACCAAGAATATGTTGAGGGAATCGATAAAGAATTGCTGATTTAAAGCAAAGATTGGACCATCTGCAACAATTCGGGTGGTCAAAAACACTGCAGCCAGAAATGTTGCGAAGCTGAAAAACACGTTCACATTTCGCCCATTTGGTCTGTGGCCCATTATTCCCAAGACCAGGGAGCCTAAAAGTGGGGTTGCCAATACCAGAAAGAGAGGACTCACTTACTCCTCCTTCAAATTCTCTAAATGGGAAATATCCAAACTTTCAAACTGTTCCCGAATCTGAAACATAAAGACACCTAAAATGAATACTCCAACCAAGACATCTAGCGCGATTCCTAATTCAACAACCATCGGCATCCCAGAGGTGGCAGAGGTTGCCGCGAAAACTAACGCGTTTTCCATTGACAAGAATCCAATTACCTGCGGAAGTGCCTTCGAGCGAGTAATCATCATCATGAAGGAAAGTAGAACACATGCCAACGCAATTCCTAGTGTCCCTGGTGAGATCGACGTTGAAAGACTGGCAATCGGGAGCGCCAAATTGAATGAGAAAATTACCAAAACAATACCGATCAGCATCATGCTTGGAATATTGATAAGGGTTTCAACGTCCCACCGGATATCCAGCCGTTTAATGAGACGACGTAATATCCACGGAATCAAAAACACTTTTAGTACCAATGTCATCGCAGCCGAGTAATAAAGTTGGTTTTGGTGCGTCACGTATGCAACCACACTTGTCGCCGCTACAACAGTTAAACCTTGCATTGCATAAATCTGCACCAGATTTACAACTCGGCGCTGGGCAAGCATGGCAAATGCCAGCAAGAGTAAGAACGAGGCAAAGAGATTAATTAATTGAATACTCAGATCGGTCATGAGGCTTTTGCCCCCAAGAGAATGTAGGTCAACATGCCGATGACTGCGAGCAAGAAAGCGATTGTTAAGAATTCTGGAACTCTAAAGATTCGCATTTTTGCAGAAAATGTTTCGATAAGTGCAAGTACGACGCCAAAGACTAAAAGTTTTAGAATAAAAATTGGCAATGCATAAAGTAAACTCATAATTGATCCCTGAGTTGAAATCCCCCAAGGCAAGAAGAGCGCTATTCCAATCGATGAATATGCGAATAATTTTAATGAAGATGCCCACTCCAACAATGCCAAATGGCGACCTGAGTACTCGAGAATCAACGCTTCATGAATCATCGTCAATTCCAGGTGGGTACTGGGATTATCCACTGGAATTCGAGCATTTTCGGCTAAGAAAATCAAAATAAAAGCAAATCCGGCAAAGACCAAACTTGGATAGATCGCAAAAGGTCTATCGATTTGAGTTGTTACGATAGTTTTCAGAGAAGTTGAATGGGCAATCAAAGATGAGGTAAATAAAACCATCAATAGCGCGGGCTCTGCCAAGAATCCAACAAACATCTCCCGACGAGCCCCAAGAGTTCCAAAAGCCGTGCCCACATCCATCGCCGCAAGGGAGATAAAGATTCGCGCCAAAGCAAAGAGCCCAACGAGCGCTATCGCATCTGCAGCTTGTGCCAAGGGAAAATCCGTCGACAACGTGGGCACAATCGCACTCGCCAAAAGCATGCAACCAAAAATTAAGTATGGAGTAAATCGAAATAGCGATGAGGCAGTATCAGCCATCACCGAATCTTTATTAAATAGCTTATGCAATATCCGATAAGGTTGAAAAATTCCAGGTCCACTGCGGTTCTGTAGCCACGCGCGAAGTTGAGTTACCCAGCCCAGCAACAGCGGAGCCAGCAACAATGAAGCCACAATAGTGAAAAATTCAGAGAGCAATTGGCTAAAAGTCATTTTCTTGCACTCGGTACCAAGATGAGGAGAAAAATCAAAGTGATAAAGCTATACAACAAGTAAATTGAGATTCGACCTCTCTGAAGCCGCCCTACTATGGATGAGACAAATTCAGTTACCCGAACTACGGGCATATACACTCCATTCCAGAACTTGTCTTCAACTATCACTTCATACCGTGGCTCAATATCTTCAGGCTTAGGCAAATGCCGCTTCATTGCAAAAAAGGGCTCAAAAACTTGTCGAATTGGCTGGCCATAACCTTCCGCAGTATCTTGCATCCGAGAGTTTGCCCAGGGATGTCCCCCGCCCCATGCGGCAGAACGTCGGAGTCTGGCGTGATAAAGAACGCGGACCAAAATGAAAGCTAACGCTATGGCACCTACAACCCCCAGCAAGAAATAAAGTGGACCGTAACTCGCTCTCGCCATAGAAGTTGGGGTCAACAACCACCATCCATTAGATTTTGATTGCGCCGCCAAACCTTGGTTAACTAAAACCCTAGTAACTGGATCAATGAGTCTAATAATGAAATTTGGTGCCAGCCCCAACGTAATAGTTATTATTGCAAGCCAAGCCATACCAATCTTTTCAAAAAGATTTGCATCGTGCGCCTGATTCAGTTTTTCTTCACGGGGTTGGCCAAGAAATACAACGCCACAGAACTTCACCATCGTATAACCAGCCAAAGCTGCGGTTAAGGCAATAGATGCCGTGGCCACAGGAATCAACATATTCAAAAATGGTTGTGGCAAACCTGGGGTAAAGAGGAAACTCTGAAGCAGAAGCCACTCGGAAATAAAGCCCGAAAATGGTGGGAGACCAGAGCTAGCAAGGATGCCAATCAAAGCAAGCCAGGCAACCCACGGCATGAAGCGGATTAATCCGCCCAGTCGACCCAAATTTCGCTCTCCTGTGGCGTGAAGAACCGAACCTGTAGTCAAGAAGAGAAGACTCTTAAAAATGGCATGCGCGGCCACATGAAACAAACATGCCGTAAGTGCCAACGCAGCGATCAAATTCATCCCATATGAACTGAAAAGCAGAGCCAGTCCTAGCGCCGCGAAAATTAAACCAACATTCTCTATCGATGAATAGGCCAGCAACCGTTTCATATCGGATTGAACTGCAGCGAACACCACTCCAAATAAGGCAGTTGCTAATCCGAGAACGAGCAAGAGCACACCCCACCACCAGATATGAACCCGCAAGAGATCAAAACAAACCCTTAACATTCCATAAATTGCCATTTTCAACATTACACCGCTCATCAGCGCTGATACCGGAGAAGGCGCAGCGGGATGCGCTTCCGGGAGCCAGATGTGTAGCGGCAAAATTCCTGCTTTAGCACTAAATCCAAAGACCGCTAGTAGAAAAGCAACTGAAGCCCAAAACGGAGAGAGTGATTGCATTCGCATGTTTGAAAAAGTGTAATTCCCGGTATTTGCTTGAAGTACCCCAAAAGAAAGGAGAAGCGCTATCGCCCCAATATGCGCAATCAAGAGGTAGAGAAATCCCGCCGCGCGAATCTTGGGTAATCGGTGATTTGCTGTTACGAGAAAATAGGAAGACAGAGCCATGCTCTCCCAAGCCAACATGAACACATAAGCATCGGCTGCAACGAGAACCAGCGCCATGCTTGCGAGGAAGAAATGAAACTCAAGACAGAGCAATCCCGGCGCAGTGCCAGTTGAATTTCGAAAATATCCTGCGGAAAATATTGATATTCCAAAGACGGCAACACCCAAAACAAGCAGGAAAAATGCTGAAAGTGCATCTAACGAAAGATGGAAATGGAGTTGCGGTAAACCAATAGGCAAGAGTCGATTCTGAGTGCCCCCATTAATGAGCGAACGAAATGCTGCTACTGCCAGGACTAGACCGCCTATACCCCCAAGCGGGAAGAGGACTCTGGCGATAAAGGTGAACCTATGAAGGGTAAGAATTCCAAGAAGTCCAATGAGTAGCCATCCTGAAATAACCCATAAGACCACATCTAGCGACTGCGAATTCAGCATGGGATTCTAACCAGACCCCCCTTCCGGTAATCGCCGCCCAAGTCTCTGAGGATTCTTGGCCGCAGCCAACACTCACATCATACTTTGCCTAGGAGCACATCAACGATCACGACGGAAATCTAATTCCCATGGATTTCTATCGAACAGAGATTGAGTTTGCGAAGCCTCTACCATTCGCCTATTGCCGCTCTTACTCCTTGTTTGATCCGGCCGAAAGACCATTCTCCCAAAACCGTTGCAGGATAAGGAAGATAATGATCAAGGGAATGAGTGAAATAGCCGACCCGGTAATCACGGCCGCCTGGATAGACGAATCCCCACCACCGCCGCCCGCTATGGAACTCTGAGCCCAACCAGAAAGCCCGACGGTCAAAGGTTGCAAATCGGGTGAATTCAGCATAATCAAGGGGAGGAAATAGTTATTCCAAATCGACACGATACTCAATAGGACCACTGTTATGAAACCGGGCATAAGAAGTCTTAGGGATATAGAGAAAAAGATACGTAGTTCACCGAGCCCATCGATGCGAGCGGCTTCTAAGAGATTTTGAGAAACTGCGGTATCCGAGTAAACACGCATTAGATAAACGCCAATGGGACTAATCAACGATGGAAGGATGATCGCCCAACGGGTATTCACTAGATGTATTTTGCTAAAGACGAGAAATGTTGGAATTGCCAACGCCGTCATTGGAATCATAACTGAACCAAGTACAACGGCAAAAAGAGGTTTCTTCAGTCCAAAATCATACTTTGAAAATCCATAGCCAGCGGCCGTTGCTATAAGAGCAGCCCCGGTTGCTCCAACGACCGCATAAATCGTGGTATTTACCATCCAATGCAGATATAAGCCGTCATCGAGACTAAAAACCTCCTTAACGTTCGCAACAAGGTGATTGACTTTTGTAAACCACAAACCAAAGGAGGAATAAATCCCGGTTGTATCTTTGGTTGTCGTAATAAAGAGCCAGATCAAAGGAAGGAGAAAATAGGCCGCACAGCAAAGCATCACCAATGTTAGAAGATTACTTTTCTTGTTAATTTGTTTTTGTGCCTTAAACATTGACAGCTCTCTTCCTACTCTGCCTAGAAACCAGACCCACGAACGAAGCAGCAATAAGTACAGCGAAACCCAACATAAAGGATATGGTCGCTGCGTAATTTATATTCTGCGAAACAAATGCTTCGTCATATGCATATATATTTGGCGTAAACGAATTATTGAGTACTGCCGGCGACAAAGGCGTCATTTGATATGGTTCAGTAAAGAGTTGAAAACTTCCGATCACCGAAAAAATAAGACACAAGAAGATCGCTGGACGCAATTGGGGAATCTTGATGTGCCAGGCGAGTTGAAATCCATTTGCACCATCCATAGAAGCTGCTTCATATAGGTCCGTCGAGAAACTCTTGAGCGCGGCATACATAATGATCATGTTGTAACCAACATATTCCCACGTAACGATGTTGGCTATCGAAGGGAGCGTCATCCAACCATTAAGGAAGTGAATGCTTGGCGTATGTAAATATCTAGAAATCTGTGCGAGAAGTCCAAAATTGGGGCCGTAGAGATAACCCCACATGATAGCTGCGATCACCGCCGGTACGGCGTACGGGATGAAGATTAATATGCGTATTAATTTTGGAAATCGTAATTTCCCACTATCGATCACAAGTGCAAAAATTAAGGCAGCGGCCAACATAAATGGCACTTGGATGAAGAAGAAGCCCACGACTCTTTCAAGTCCGGACCAGAAGGCATGATCATGAAATGCTTGGATGTAATTCTTTGTTCCTACAAACGAAATACCACCAACCAGTCGATTTCTAAAAAAACTTAGATACCCCGAATAAACCAATGGGACGACCAAAGTTAAAACGAATACAACCATGAAAGGCGCTACAAATAGGAGCCCCGCTTTGCCATGTCGTGACCTCTTGGCCAATTTCGCCCCCTCCAATTCTTATCTGAATTCATCTCGAAATTCATTAAGGAAGGTTGAAGTTAGGACAGGAGGCCCGCCCTAACTTCAACCTCTTCACCGACTACTTGGATACGGTGAAGCCTTGATCTACCGCATATTTCAGGATATTGGTCTGCTCCGTAGCCAACGCAGCAAGCACATCCGTTTTCCCGGTAATGGCTGTTCCAACATCGTTCTGCAATTCCTGGTAGACCTGATCGGTGAACGGACTCCAGGCAAAATCCTTCGCTACGGTCTTATTGATCGCAACGAACACTTTGTTCGCCTGTTGCCCGCCAAAGAAGGCGACCTTGGCATTGATGAACGCTGGTGCGTGGAGAGCCGCGCTGCTTGCAGGGAATAGCAACTGTGGAGCCTGCGAGAGCAACGGCGTAGAGACTGGGTCAGAATTCAAGAATTCTGCAAATGTTGCCGCAGCTATTGGATTCTTTGTGCCCTTGATAACAGCGGTGCTTGATCCACCACGGTTGCCTGAGACACTCGCCCCAGCACTCCACTGTGGCAGTGGAGCTGCACGCCAGAGTCCTGCGGTGTCTTTGGCTTGTCCAGCCAAGAACAGTGGACCCCATGCACCTGTTAGCCATGTGGCGTACTTACCCTTATCGAACCCTGCGAACCAGTCATTGTTCCAAGCTGGATCTGTTGAGACCGTGCCTGCGCTTACAAGATCAGCCCAGTACTTAGCGATTTTCTGCGCAGCTGGATCATCTACGTTGATCTTGTAGGCGTTGTTCCCCAACGATTTAAATGGTCGGGAGCCGGCCTGCCACCCGAAACTAGTGGCTACATCGGCTTCGTTCGGTCCGAAGTTAGCCAGATAGACGGTTGGATCGGCAGCGTGCAACTTCGCAGCTGCTGCCGCAAAGTCGTCCCATGTCTTTGGCACAGCAATTCCATATTTGGTAAAGATGTCCGCACGGTAGAGCATTCCCATTGGACCCGTGTCCTGAGGAACCCCGTAGATCGCGCCCTTTGGACCAGATACTTGACTGATGGTCCATGCCTCAAACTTAGACTTAAAGGTCTTACTTACGTATGGAGCGATATTGGCCAATAACCCAATCTGGGTAAAAGCCGGAACGTACTGAAATTCGATCTGAGCGAGATCAGGAAGGCCTTTTCCAGATGTCGCGCCGACGCGTAGCTTCTGATAGTGAGGACCACCCTGACCAACATTTATTGCATTGACTTTGATTTTTGGATAACGCTTTTCGAATAGCGCAATTTCCTTATTCAAACCTGGTACCCAAGTCCAGTATGTCAATGTTGTTGGAGTATTCATTGCCTTAGCAATGGCACTCGCACTCACTGACGTTGTCGCACTCGCTGACGATGCAGCACTCGCAGGTTGTAAACCAAATCCGACGCATACCAGGCTTGTAGCCAAGAACGCGCCGATGATTTTCTTCTTCTGACCTCTTATTTTCATTGACGTACCTCTCCTTGTTGGTTATGCATCTGATGGTTCCTATTTCTCTGCGATGACCGCTACACCCCATGGACTTAGGCGAATTGCTTTGCCCTTATCTATCGGATTGTTGCTGCCAAGATCTGCGGCTGAAAATGGCACAAATACTTCTGCCTCTGTCCAGCTCCAATTAAAAATAAAATGCAAGTTCTGTCCGGTCTTAGATTTTGCAGAATTCACGGTTACAGATTCGCTTGTGGAATAGGGTGCCTCCGTGCGTTCAATTAAGTCACCGCACCACTTCCCTAAGGCTTTAGCAAAAGGACCATCCGGAATTGATCCGACATATGTCACTCGACCTTTTCCATATTCGTTTGTAGTTACAGCGGCAAATGTCGAGAAGAATGGATGCTCATAACTGGCAAGGACCTCCGCCCCTTCCGATACAAGAGAATCGATCCAACCAAAACCAGTGCCCAATTCACTGCCCAGTGGAGAGCCGTTGGCGGTCACGATTTTGACGGGTTTGGTGAGATTGCTGTATTCCGAATATCGAACACCAGCAGCCTCACGTAACACACCGGGCATCTCATCTGTACGAATAACGCCAATCGAATCTGCATATCCAGTTCGAGGCGTGAGGATTACGTGGCCACCAATTCTTGCGTACTCAATTACAAAATTAAGAGTGTTTTCATTTGATATGTAATAAGAAGGCAAACAAAGTATTGGATGACGAGCCAAGAATTCCTTCGGGTCACTTGGCAATTGACTGTCCCCATAGAAATTAACCGAAAGTCCATTTGCAAAAAATCCTCCGTAAAATGCATGCAATATACGGTCATAGGATCTGGTGTCTCCAACACCCTGGCGATCGCGCAGGGTCGGTTGAAATTCAAGCGCCCATCGACTCTCCGAGGAGAGAATCATGGCTACTGGGCTTTGTGGAGTAAGCCCCACGAGTTCATCACCCAAAGTATTCAAAGTCTCGCTAGTGTCCTTAAAAGATTCAAAAGTCCGCGCGGGCTTGAGACTATGACCCAGTACGCCTCCCCAATAATTCTCCGTTCCGTAATGCAGTGTGTTCCAATGCCAATATTCGACCATTTGCGCACCGCGAGAAATAAGGGCCAATGCAACTTGTTTCAGTTGGCCAGGGTAGGGAGGGAATATCCCAACAGCAGATCCGTGGCCAGTAGAAAATGCATTGGTTTCAGTAACGAGAAAGTTTTCTTGACGGATCGCGCGTGCAACATCAGCCTGAAAGTGAACTGCAGCCGCCCCATCTTCTTTAACCCAAAGGGGACCGGCTATTTGTTCGTCCGGCCCACGCCCCAGCCTTGGATATGACAAACCATCCTGTGTTGCATAATAAACATTTACTGCTGTCACATCGAGGGCCTCGCCAATTTGCATCACATCTTGACCAGGTCGATTTTGTGCGACACATGTTGTAATGAAGTGATGTGCAGGAATGAGCGGGCGGACAATGGATCGCTGCCAGTCAATAAAATCTGTGGTGATTCTTGCTTGAAACTTCCGCCATGCCAATTGGTATGAAGGATTGGTATTTCCATCCGGGATCCACAATTCGTCCCAGGTATTAATTCGATGCGACCAATATGTCAGTCCCCAGCTTTTATTGAGATTCTCAACGTCGCCGTATTGCATCTCAAGACTTTTAACAAAAGCGTCAAAAACATTTGGATTGTGCAGAATTTCGGTCCCTGGCTCGTTATCAACTTGCCACCCAATAATCGCCGGATGATCCACATATCGTTCAACAATCTTGCGGATCACTCTTTCTGCATAGTAAAGAAATGTGGGATTTGAGTAATCAACGTTTTGGCGGTGGCCATATGCAATAGGTTTCCCGGTGGATCGTTGCGCCACAATCTCGGGGAATTTCCGAAAAAGCCATGAAGGGACGGCATAAGTTGGAGTTCCAAGAATTACCGAGATATCACTTTCTAGCGCCCTGTCGAGAATCGGCTGCATCCACTCAAGGTTGAATTTGCCTTCTTCCGGTTCCCACGTTCCCCAAACAGACTCACCAACTCGAATAACTGAAAGTCCGCCCTCTTTCATCAGGGCAAAATCCTCGTCGAGCCGCTCATAAGGTTGGTATTCGCTGTAATAAGCGGCGCCATAAAGCACTTTGGTCAACCTTTTTGAAATCATTTTCACCCCATCCCGACCCAGTATTTGTGAAGTATTTCTCTGGTCGGAATTGTTACCGGTAACATAAGGAAGATCAAGCACTTTTTTGTAACGTTATGAAATTGTTACTTTGATTCTGCTCTCGCGGTGCTACCCCTAATAATCAGCACCGGTTCGAAGGCCAACTGAATGTCGCCGGTATCTTCGTGGTTAATCAGTTTCACAAGCAAATTGACGCATTGGTTACCAAGCGCTCCAAGATCTTGATTTACGGTGGATAAACCTGGCACTAAAAACGGCGCTTCCGGCATATTGTCGAACCCAACCAGGCTCATCTGCGTGGGGACAGAGATTCCAAGTTCACTCAGTGCCTTAAGAGCACCGAGTGCCATTCCGTCGTTGCCGGCGAAAATTGCTGTTGGCTTCCCAAGAACCATCAATTCTTTGACGGCGTCATAACCAGATTGAGGCGACCAATCACCAGCGACAATCAAATCGGCTTTGAGCCCAGATTTCAGTAAGGTATTGCGCCAGCCATTCATTCGTTGCTGAGCTTCATACCAGTTTTTTGGTCCGGAGATATGCGCAATCCTCTTATGTCCGAGCGCAATCAAATGTTCAACCGCCATAGCCGCGCCAGAGAATTGATTAAAATTGAGGGATGGAATTGCGCTGATGGGCTCACCTTCAACCAGAACGGCTGGCAAATAATCCGAAACATGGGGCAGCGGACCAACACCCTTAGCCAGAGGTGCGATGATCACAATTCCGTCGACGCCGACTCTCACCAATTCTTCAATGCCTTCGACAATCGACTGGTGGTCAATAGATTTTAAGGAAACGATATTGATTGTATAGCCCAGTTCCCGCGCCGAATTCTGGACGGCATGCAACATTGACGCCGGTCCAAACAGAGTGGTGTTGTGGCTAAGGACTCCAATTGTTGATGTCTTTCCTGTGGCCAAAGCCTTTGCAGTCTGATTGGGACGAAACTCCAGGTCTGCCATAGCCGAAAGAACTTTTTGCCGCATAGGATCTGAGACATTATTGTGTAAATTTAGGACGCGAGACACGGTTTGATGCGACACTCCAGCAACTTTGGCGACATCATAAATTGAGGGCTTGCGTCGAGCCATTCGACCCTCTCCAAATTCCAACAAAACACTCCTCGCGAGCGTTGATAGCAATTGAACTTGAGTATTCTATCAATTCTAATCCGCAACTTCTTACTAACTAGCGCTGACTCGTTTCGCCCAATCTTGATATTCAGCAGACAGGTTTGTGACCCTAGCTATTTCATGAATCTTCTCCCGCGCACCGGACCGAGCCGCAAAGACATCGGCAATCGTGATGCCGTGATCTGGGCGATACACGATCTCGATACTCATTCCCTTTTCGATCGTTCCGCCCTCAATGATTCGCAAATAGGCACCCGAGCGATTCGCCTCCGTAAATTCTTTTATCAGGGTGGGCCGGTTCCAGAAGCCAGCAAAGATTTTGCAGGGAATTCGAGGTTCAGAAACTTCCAGAAGTAATTCTCCAATGCGCCACCGCTCCCCGATCACTGCGCCCGATAGGTCTAGACACAACGTGGTCAGATTCTCGCCAAATTGACCTGGTGCGATTGCCTTACCGATCTCCCCCTCCCACCAGAGTGCATCTTCCCGCGCGTAGGCATAAACCGCCTTGTTATAGCCACCATGATTTACTCGATCGACAACGTGGTCTCCGACGACTCCCTCGCCGCGAAAGAGGACAGGACCGTCGACCCCTACCTTGTTGATGCCGGTGCGATTTCCAGAGTTGGACCATCTCTGCGCCTGACTCTCCCGCGCAATGTTGATAGAGAGCACTTGACCAGCAGTTGATGCCACAAAAAGAGTTTAACAAACGTGCCCCGAGTGGGGGTCGAACCCACACTGGGAGGATTTTAAGTCCTCTGCCTCTGCCATTGGGCTATCGGGGCGTTTAGGTAACTCCGGTGAAGCACGGAGTCTACCTTGCGGAATGATGTCACTAAGATTCTCAAATGCGCCTCCCCTACAAGGGCTTGCTAGTCCTCTACTTAATAGTTTTGGGATTCGGCGTCTTCACTCCACGACCTGATCTTGTCCCTTCAGGAGGGCAGTCTCTCCCCGGTCCCTCTGCAGGTGGTTTTCCTTCAATCGGTCATCAAATCCTGTACCTAGGCGGAACGTGGGCTTGGATTGGTAATTTCCTTATGCTGGTCCCCGTTGTATTTCTAATTCGCCTCTGTTGGTCAAAACTAACTTTCCAAACCATTTTTATCATCACTTTGCTCATGACAATATCGATCGAATTTATCCAGCTCTACATTCCTGGAAGAGTTTCTGATGTCCGCGATATTGCACTCAATGGTTCTGGGGCCGCGCTGACCCTGCTCTACCTAAACTGGCAAAAAACTAGTAGGAACCGTGCCCGGAAATAATGGCCGCAAAAGTCCTAAAGATTAAAACCATGTCGTGCCAAAAACTCCAGCTCTGGATGTAATATGTATCCATATCCATTCTTTCCTGCCAGCCCACTTCTTTGCGACCACTTACCTGCCACAATCCGGTTAAACCTGGGGTAGCAATACTTCGGAAACGACTCTGGGAACTAACCAAGTGGTATTCATCCTCCAGAATCGGCCTGGGCCCGACAACTGACATAGTTCCAATCAAAACACACCATAATTGAGGCAACTCATCGAGTGACCACCGGCGTAAAAATCGCCCGAACGGAGTGATCCGGGGATCCAGTCGGTAGCGCTCCGCAATATCCGAATCGGGCTCACCTATAACCGAGGATCTCATCGCATGTGCATCTTTTACCATCGTTCTAAACTTAGGGAAAGTGAAATATGTTCCATGAGCACCCATTCGTTTCGCCGAATATAAAACTGGACCTTTTGAGGTTGCTTTTACGCCTACGGCGATGACAAGCAGAAGAGGCGATAGAAGGATGAGCATCAAAGTAGAGAAAATAAAATCAAATAAACGTTTAATTGCATAACCAGAATTGACGATCTGTGGTTCTTCAATTCGAACCCAATTGACGTGCTGGATAGGAGTGAACTGCGTTAACTCTGGTGCTAGCGGGGTGTAGAGCCTGATTCCAGTAATTCCCAGATAATAAAATTTTGAAATCCGGATTAAAAGGTCTGCATCAACATTGGCGGAATCCGTAACGATAATTCCATCAATTCCCTCTTCTTGAATTCGCTTTTCCAAACTATTTAGCCAAGCCTCGTCATCCATCGCATCCGGAGGATCGACCCTTAAATAATTAGCTGAACCACCCGAATTCTGCCTAGGTAGGGGGATCATTTCTGGGTCAAACACGTGTTCTTCTTTAGCGATAAATAAGTGTGTTTCCTGCGCCGCTGCCAACTGTGTATTAAGGAGGGCTTCGATCACAAGTCTTGTAAAAGTTAAACCTACAAGGATTGTGCCGGAAGAAAGGAAAACCCATAGTCTAGATATTGCATGGTGCACGATGTACGAGGTAAAACCCAACAATAGAGTTGCTCTCCAACTAGCCTGAACAACGGAGCGAAGTGACGTTGACAAGTTCTCGACGCGAGAGAAATTCCACGCTTTGCTCACTTGCAAACTAAATATCCAGAAAGTGGGTAAGGCACAAACTAGGACAAAATTATAAAAGGATTCATGAGCCAGAACCCCTAGTCCTTGAAACCGAAGAATGAAAGCACCTAAGGTAGCCGCAAAGACGATAGCAATATCGGAACGAAACAAATATTTTCGATATTTGCGCAACGTACTCGAGTAAGAATCGTCAGATTCAGATCTCATAGCCCCCCCTCCGAGCCACCATCTAGTGACAGCAATTNNTTACCACCCGCTTGGTCGATTTAGAAGGAGCGACTTTTTTGGTCGCAGCCTTCTTCGCAGCTGGTTTTCTCGGGGATCGAGGACTTCCAGCGGCTCTAGGGCTGAATTCTTTTTCTAGATCCCCAGCCAAACTTTCAATTTCTAACCTGACAAGTTCATCTGGAAGTGGAGAGTACGGAGCTAATTGTGCCTCAATTATTGCTTGTGGAAGATGCTCTGACTCGCCATATTCCCGACCATATTGCTTGCCATATTCCTTGCCGTAGGACTTGCCATATTTTCCGCTGTAGTAGCCTCCGTACTTACGGCGATATCCGTAGGCATACCCATATCGATATCCGTAGTTGTCGTAATCGCGCGCGGCCAATGGAATCATGTTGAGAATACCACCCAAGATTGTGGCTCCAACAGCGTTAAGAGAATCTTTTGAACCTCTAAATTGACCAACACGCGTCTTACCCGCTTTAGCGACCAGGATTACCCCGTCGCTCTTTTTAGCCAGAATTGCAGCATCTGTAACTGGCAACAATGGAGGCGAATCGATTATTACATAGTCAAACATGGTTCGTAGGAGGATAAAGAACTGGTCGAGATATTCCGAGTTAAGCAATTCGGCTGGATTTGGTGGAATGTTTCCTGAGGGTAAGAATTTAAGACCATCGTTACCCCAGTCAACAATCAAATCACTGACATTCTTTTGATTAATTGGCGAAATCCGACCTGCCAGAACATCGGTAAAGCCAGACGTTCCTCCAGCGATCTTTAGGTACTTTGACGAACGGGGGCGGCGCAAGTCACCTTCGATATACAGGACTTTCAATCCTGATTGAGCCATAGAAATTGCAAGGTTCACCGAGGTCGTAGTCTTGCCTTCACCGGGCAGTGAGGAAGAAAGAGTAATAATTTGAATCTTCTTATCGGTCTTTAGAAACTGAATGTTGGTGCGGAGTGACCTAAATGCTTCTGCTCTAACCGCATACCTTCCCAAGTCTGTTACGAGCGGTTTAGTTTCGGCGTCTTCATCAAATCCGATGGCGGCAAGAAGTGGCAACTCTTCGAGATCCAGATCATTCTTAATCGTGTTATCAAATATCTGACGCACGATTGCCAGCGCAATTCCCAAGCCAAATCCTAGGATAATTCCTAACAACAAATTCAGCGTCTTTTTCGGGGAAGATGGATGTGGGGGCCTTATCGCGTTCTTGACCATAGAAACCTTTACAGTGCTATTACCGCTGCTTGATTCCAAACTTGAAGCAGTAGCCGAGAACTGATTTCCAATGGCATTCGCGATGTCGGCTGCCAGTTGAGAATCCGGATCGGAAACCGTGACGTCAATAAGAACCGTGTTTAGGGGTGCTGTTGCTTTCACATGCTTTGCTAGTTCAGTTTCCGTATAGGATAAGTGGAGAGCACTAATGACAGGATTGAGGGTCGCAGGACCGTTGATAATCTGGGCATATGAAATAACCCGCTGTTGAGAGAAACTAGAACCTTGCGCCAATGCTCCAATATCCAATGCTGACGAAGGGGTAGAGACAAAGAGTTGAACATCGGCCTGGTAAATAGGAGTCTGGGAGAATGTAATTCCAGCTGCTGCAAAAATACCTACCAGCGTGGAAACTAATACCACCTTCAGGTTGCGCAAAATCAGGCGGTAATAATCTTTCAGATCCATGAACGTCCTTTAAGTTATCCTCGGCCCCCCCCCGTGTGGGGTAGCACTGGTGGGTCAAACCAGCTTGAAATTTGTACGGACTCCTAGAGTAGTGGAAAGTTAGGTTGATCAAAAATTCGTCAAAAATTGGCATTCGAAGCTGTCAAGAACGAACAGGGCCCTAGCCCTAGAGGTTCAGTCAGAAGGACAACGGAGCGATCGGCCGCTAAAACATCAATCATGTTTTTAAAGTCTGGGCTCAAGGCAAATTTTTCAACTTCATCCATCTCAAATCGCGCAGATAATGCAAATGGCCGCCCAGAAGATATGGCACGTTCCAATGCTCCCTCCCCAGAACTATCTACGTAACTAGTTTGCTTACTTGCACGATTTACCCTCAACTCCACTACATAATCGCAAACCTCAGACACAAAGTGGATGTTGGGGGCTCGAAAATCTGAGAGCACCAAGACCCCCGTCTCTTGTCTCACTTTCTCCCAGCCGGATCTCAGTTTATTCAAAAAATCAATTTCATCAGTCGCGAAAAGTGCGTGGACTGGATTGGCGTAGCCAAATCCCTCCTCCGCTCGAAGGAGCCAGGCGGTCGCAAGGACTGCTTTTGCGAGTTCTACAGATACCACCTGGCTACCGTGACCGATTGGGTCAAAAGGGATTAGCGTGTGATCGAAGCGATGATCTTGCATGGAAAGGACTCTTTGAGGATCGACCCCTAGATCAACGATGTATTGCACAAAGTCGTCTTCAGCGACTACGACAAAGTCAGAGTTAAGTAATCTTTGATTAGCCGCTTCGAGCGAATGTGAAACTTCATCCAGCACCGTCAGCCCCCACGCATCAGCTAAGTTCAAAATTGATTCAGGGATCCGTTGACCATCAATCGCTTGGATTCCAGCAGATGCAACGTCAAGATCAGGAAAGAATCGACTCAATGCCGCAGCAGCTATTACGGATCTAGCTTGATTGTGGCGGCAAACAACAGTTAATACCAGACTCATAAAAACAGGCCCCTCTTTTAGAATCTAATGAAATAATACTTCACAAAAAGCTTGAATTATCATTCCTTATAGGACGAATGGCCACCAGAATCCTCTACGACTATTAGGAACCCCTATAGTTTCCTATTGCGTCTCATAGACAAGGTTGGTCGAATCTAGATGTGCGGTATTTGTGGAGTCTGGTCCCCATCGGGTCAAAATTCCTCCGCCCTCACCAGGTCATTAATGTCCGAAATTGAGCATCGGGGTCCGGATGATTCGAGAATTGTTGATTTTCAGCGGAGCAACCTCTCTTTAGGGCACGTTCGATTATCGATTATTGATCTAGATGGCTCTCCTCAACCCATGACATCGGCGAATAAAAAATTCACAATCGTTTTTAATGGTGAGATTTATAATTATAAGGAATTGAGAACCGGGTTTGACTATCCATTTCAGACACAGGGCGATACAGAAACGATCTTGGCGCTGTGGGAAAAGGAAGGTCCGGAATGTCTGCCAAAACTTCACGGACAGTATGCCTTTGCGATCTGGGACGCTGAATCCGAGATTATCTCATTTGCAACCGATGCTTTTGGGATTCTGCCGATTTTTGTTTACGACAATGGAAAAACTTTGGCATTTAGTTCTTCTGCAAATTCATTAGCAACTCAATTTCCAGAGATCCTGAAGGATTCAGAAAAGATCAAGACCCTGCTGACCACCAGAGCAGTAGTCGCGCCTCAGACCGCATATACGGGAGTGCGAAGATTACCCCCGGGAGCGTTATGGACCTATGGAAAAGAGACGAAGAAGGAATCATTCTGGAATCAGAGTTGGAATGACATCCCGGCCAGCGATTCAGTTTCTCAATCTGAAAAAGTAACAACGCTAATTCAACTTCTGCACCAAGCGGCCGATCGCGCAATTACGAGCGACGTTGAAATCGGAGTTTTTCTGTCAGGAGGTGTGGATAGTGCCCTCATCGCCAAATTGGCACAAGATAGATTGCCCTATCAGATGAATGCCTACACCGCTTTTTGGCCAGATGAAAAGAAGTCTTCAGAACTAGTGCAAGCCAGTATCACTGCAAGAGAACTCGGACTCAAACACCATCAGATTGCCATCAGTGCAGATGATTGGTGGGACGGGTTCAGCGAGAGTTCCAAGTTTCGTGAAGGTCCGCACGCAGAGCCTGCGGATGTAGTTTTTTATTTACTCGCTCAACAGGCCAAACAGGGTGTCAAAGTTGTACTTACTGGCGAGGGAGCAGACGAACTCTTTGGCGGTTACCCAAAGAATCGACTGGAACAGTTTGCATCTTTGAGACTGGTAAATAATTTGGCTTCATTTTTGCTCCCTATAGGAGTTGGTGACAGAGGTGAAAAATTAGAACGGATTATGTATGCACTTTCGGAACGCGAGGCGACAGTGCGCTGGTCTCGATATTTTTCAACATACTGGCAATCGGACTTTGATCTAGAACCAAATACTCTCCCGGATTCCGAACTTTATGATCCAGGGTTGCGGGGAATGAGGGTATTTGACTTTGCCCAATGGCTCGCCCCCTTGTTGCTTGATCGTGCCGATCAAATGGCCATGGCACACGGACTCGAAGTTCGTCCTATGTTGCTTGACCACGATATTGCGAAGTTCGCATTTACTTTGAACGAGTCCGATTTACATTCTGGGGGACAGACGAAACCATTGCTCCGGAAGGCGGCCAAATTAATATTGCCAAGCGATTTATCCTCTTCGCCTAAACGGGGTTTCCCCATTCCTATTTCAGAATGGTTTGCTGGTCCGCTTTACAACAAAGTGGAAAATGTGCTGGAAATTTCACATCCCGTCCTTGATTCAGTGGTCCCTATAGAAACTCGATTAAGATTGCTGCAAGAAAAGAAAAAGCATCCAAATAGAAACAGCAAGAAATTATTTACTTTGGTAAGTGTGATCACTTGGTTGAATCAATAATTGAGGGGTGGTTTCAATGAACATCACTCACTTTAAATGGACTTTGGCAAGGGTTTCGGTAATGAGTTGGCAAGAGAGATCCTTTCGAATACGAGAGCAGTATTTGAGGACTACGTATCGGCCGAATAAAACGCTCGAGCCAATCGAATTAATACCCCTTCCAGTGGAGCGTGTGTTGTCTATGGCAGATTTGGACTACTGCAAAGCCCAATGGCAGGTGACCTCGTCAGGGTTGAAAATTTATGGGTTTGAATGGCCAGAAACAGATGCTGGAGTTCCAGAATGGTACAAATTCTTGAGTGGTAATGATACCGAACAAGTTGAATGCTTCAAACTCAAATTTAGAAATTCTGAGGAATTGAAAGATGACATACGACTAGTTTGGGAAGTTAACCGATTGATTTGGCTAATTCCTATTGCAACCTTTGCCAAGTCGAGTCAAAATCAAGAAGCTAGCGATTACGTTTTAAAAGTAGTTAAAGATTATTTGGAATCTGACCGGGTTGGTTTCGGCGCACGTTGGGGATCATCGATTGAAACTGCTTATCAAGCACTCGCCCTAATGATTCTGAGTTCCATTTTGTCCGAGGAATTTGATAATTCTGGATTGAATAATGCGTTAGGACGGGCAGTATCCGCTCGAAGAAGTTTTATTTTAAGATTCCCATCACTTTATTCATCCGCAAATAATCATCGCTTAGCTGAATTGGTGGCGCTCGTAATCATTGAAGCCAATTTCGGGGCAGATAAGAAAGAGTTAGGTAATTTAGTCACGGAACTTGAACGTCGAACTCTTGAGCAGTTTGACGATGAAGGAATGAGTTCGGAATTATCTTTCGATTATCAACTCTCCTCACTAGATCTGTTACTTGCAACGCGTGAATTTGTCGATCCACGATTTCTTACTCAACCATTCCTGAATCGTGTTCAAAAGGCATCAAGTACGACCGCGGATATTTATAGATTTTCGAGAGTGTGGCCAAATATCGGAGATTCAGATCAAGCGTCCCTATTCTCTTCCGTCGTATCCCGCCCCAAAACCGCGGAGTGGATTGGTCGTATTGCCGGGGTGGAACCTCTAGAAAATGAGTCCAGGGTGCGTAGTTTTTCGAAATCAGGGTATTCCATGGTCAAATCCGATATCGGGGTAAGCGAATTATTTCTCGTTGTTGATCACGGCAATATTGGATTTTCCGAAATTGCTGCTCATGGGCATGCAGACACGCTGGGGATATGGGTATGGGTCAATCAGGCTCCTTGGCTAATCGAGGCCGGCACCTACAGTTACCACTCCACTGATAAGTTCCGCAATTTCCTTCGCTCTTCAAAAATGCACAACACGATTTCAATCGATAACACGTCCACGAGTAAACCTTCGGGGCCTTTCCTTTGGTTCGAAAAGAATCGTGCGATCGGGCGGCTGAACTCTATTCTTCAAAAAGGCGAGGGTTTTGAAATTGACGTGGAAGCCACCACCCCAGCACTTTCAAACGGGAAGTCACAGGACATCATTCGGCGATCCCTTTCTCTTGACGGAGCAATGCTGAGAGTCACAGATCGCCTGGAGGCACAGAAATACTCTCATTTCACTTCGCATTTCATCTTAGATCCCCGATTCGAGCTATTAAGGGGAACAAATCGGAGTGAAATTACCTTTATCGATACCCAAAAGAATGAAGTTACTTTCCAATTTGACCCAAATATGACGGAATTACGCTACGACCGCGTTAAAATTTCAAAGTTATATGGGCATTTGGAGGAGGCTTACCGAATTTCATTTGAGTCGGTAGCGTCCAAGCAGGTTTCAGAACAGTCGGTTACCATTATTTTTTCCCCTAGCGCCAAATAATAGTCCAAGGAGTAATTTTGAAAATCGCAGTTATCGGACTTGGATATGTAGGCGCCGTAACTGGAAGTTGCCTTGTCGATATAGGCCACCAAGTTACGCTCATTGAAAAGAATTTGGAAAAAGTCGAAACGTTTAATGCGGGGATATCTCCGATTTCAGAACCAGGACTTACGGATTTAATTGTGCGTGGGTTGACGTCGGGAAATTTAAAGGCAATCGGAGATGGTGCAACAGAATTTCTTGCAGCGGATTTAGTAATAGTGAGCGTAGGTACTCCGACGGACCCTGCGACCGGTAAACCTGATCTTTCATCCATAGTAAATGTCGCCCAGGAACTTGGAATCGCGCTAAAAACTCGTACTGGCACCCTCAAAATTGCGATCGCATCGACGGTTCCCCCCGGTACAACTGAGGGAATAGTGCGAAAATACTTTGATCAAGAAGGTATCCCCCAAGATAAATATGCACTCGCCTTTATTCCAGAATTTCTGCGTGAAGGTTCGGCGATTTCTGACTTTTTGCATCCCACTCGTTTTATTATTGGCAGCCGCTCCGAAGTAGAGGCGCAAGAGTTCATGAACCTTCGGCCAGAACTAGCGGATATCACTTTCTTGACGAAGACCGAAACATCCGAAATGCTCAAAACGGTTGAAAATAGTTGGCACGCGACAAAAATTACCTTCGCCAACGAAATCGGCAGAATTAGTAAAAGTGTTGGAGTCGATGAAAATGAAGTAATGGAACTTTTGATCGCTGACAATAAGCAGAACGTCTCCCCGACGTATATGAGACCTGGTTTTGCATTTGGAGGATCATGTCTCCCTAAAGATTTGAGATCACTTGTATTTTTAGGTCAATCGCATGGCGTGGAAATTCCGCTTCTCGCCGGGATCACTCAAAGTAATGCTAATCAAATAGAAGTAGCAGTTAATCAAATTGTTTCTATTAAAAAACAACGAATCGGTATTTTAGGTTTAGCATTTAAAGCGAACACGGATGACCTTCGCGAGAGTCCTTCGGTTACTTTGATTGAACGTTTGCTGGGTAAGGGATTCAAGGTTCAAGTTCATGATTTTGAGGTGGATGGCGCTAAGTTATTTGGAGTTAATTTAAATACCTGGAATCAACATTCTCATCTCGCGGAAAATATGATTGCAGACGCTAGTAAATTGATCCAAGAGTCAGACGTTGTGGTGCTTGCTCAACATAATTTGCGCTACTTGGAGATTTTGAAGAACCTTCCAGACGATAAAATTCTCGTAGACCTAACCGGGTTAACAAAGAAATCAAAGAAGTGAAGAAAAATGTTTTGATTCTGGTGGAAAATCTGCCAGTTCCTTTTGACCGTCGAGTCTGGATGGAAGCGACCACGCTGCAAAACCATGGTTACCAAGTTTTCATTATTTGTCCGAATTCAAAGCGACATCCTTCCCTTAGAGAAGAAATTGATGGGATCCGCATTTTTCGCTATCCAGCCTTAATTGAGGGGCGGTCGTCGTTCGGCACTCTCGTTGAATATGCCTGGGCAATTTGCGCAATGAGTGCGATATCCCTTGCCCTCTCCTGTAGGCGAAGTTTTGCTGTTGTCCAAGTCTGCAATCCACCAGACATACTTTTTATGGCAACGTGGGCTCCCCGCCTCATTCGCCGTGCAAAACTCATTTTTGACCAGCATGACATCAATCCGGAGTTGTGGGAATCGAAGGGTCACTCGACCACTGATACCTTCGGTCGCCTCTTGCTCTGGGCTGAACGTGCAACTTATCGACGAGCGACAAGGGTTATAAGTACAAATGAAAGCTACAAGCAGATCGCTATTCGACGGGGAAAGAAACTTCCTGAGGATGTATTTGTAGTCCGGTCAGCTCCCAAAGGAAGTTTTGGAATCGAAACTCTGCCAGTTACTCGACCATCCGCCATTGCCAATACCATTGTTTACATCGGGACAATGGGACACCAAGAGGGTATCGACATACTTTTGCACGCTGTGAAGTTGCTCATTACCAAGTTTAATCGGGTTGGAGTCCAACTTGATTTGATCGGAGACGGGCCGGAACGTCGACACCTAGAAGCACTTTCGACTGAATTAGAGTTGACGCAAAACGTGATATTTCATGGTCGAGTTTCAGATGATGAACTCCGAAAAATTGTTCCTGCGGCTGACATAGCAGTTAACCCAGATCGGCCGAGCAAGATGAACGATCTTTCTTCGATGAACAAGATTGTTGAATACATGGCCCTGGGGCGTCCAATCGTTCAATTCGCCTGCGTTGAGGGGGAAAAAACCGCGCTGGAGGCATCCATGAATGTTCGTGGCTCAGATCCAGAATCGCTAGCTCAAGAATTATCAGATTTATTGTTAAATGAGACCCTGAGAAATCACATGAGCCAGTACGGCCTGCAGAGATTTAAGGAAATTTTGGCTTGGGAGCATCAAGAATCAATATTAATTGCTGCATACCTCTCCGCAGTTTCTTAGAATGTTGCGTGAAATCAAAAAGATTTGAAGTCGTATAGTGTCACCGTGAAATCAAGAAATACGTTTCGGGTAATAGTCTTGAGCCCGCCACTGGAAAATAGTGGAGGAGTTGGCACACTTTTTAAATATGCAATCCCAAATTTTTCGCCGGATGTAGACGTTCAGTTTATTGATACGAGGGGTTCTAAGAGCAATCCCGCGTTCTCCATTTTTAATGTCATGGGTGCTGTAGTGGCATTGTCCGCCGCTCGGATTCGGGGACGAGTTGATGTTGTTCACTTGAACTTGGGAGCCAAAGGTTCCACGCTGCGTAAGTCAATACTTTTGCTTTACTCCCACTTTATTCTCCGTTTGCCCAATGTTGTTCAACTGCATTCTTCGTCATTTGATATCTTCTTCGATAAGTCTCCCAAGTTGGTCAAGTTTCTTATAGTCAATGCTCTGAGTAAATCAGATCAAATCCTCGTTTTAGGGGAAAAATGGAAAGAGTATTTGGTATCGATTGGTATTCCCCAAAATATAATTAGTGAATTCCAAATGGGAGTTCCAGATTTAACTAATGGAAAAGTTGCTTCAGGCGCAGGTTCACGCGATTTGTTTTCGCCATTTCCATTACTTCTATTCGCCGGGGCCATGGGGGAACGGAAGGGGCTACCTAATTTATTGAAAGCAATAGCAGCGACTAAAGATTTGAACCCGCACTTGAATGTCGCTGGTTCTGGTGAAGTGCAATTCTGGGAAAAACAATCCCAAGATCTAAAGATTGATGAGCTGGTGGAATTTCATGGTTTAGTTTCTCTTGAGCACATTCAGGAGCTTTTAATCAATTCTGATATTTTAGTTTTACCTTCTGCAGCGGAAGGTCTCCCTGTTTCCGTACTCGAAGGTCTTTCTGCAGCAAAAATAGTGCTTTGTACAAAGGTAGGTAGTTTGACGCAATTCCTCCAGCATGACTTGAATTGCTTTTTCCTTGAAACAACTTCCGTCGAATCAATCGTGGAAAATCTTAATATTATTTTAAGCGTCCGAACTAAAAGTGAATTAACTAGAATTATGCAGGAAGCCCGCCTTATTTGGAAACAATACTTCAATGCAGAAGATACGACAGCCGAATTAGTCTTGATCTGGCGCAAGAACGCTACCCGAAAAAGTGACTGGTGACAGAATGGATTTACCTTTTGACATCTACTCTAAGACCGACAATATCCACTTTATTCCGGAGCAATATTGGAGTCTCTTTGATGCAAATAACATTCACTTCATATGGATTGGCTCAACACCAAGCGAAAAACATCTTTTAAGGTTGGATAAGTGGGAAAAGTCCAATCCCAAAGCGAACGTTTTCCTTTGGACCGATACTGACCTTAAATTGTTGCCAAAGGGCCCGTGGTCAGATCTAAACCTTCACCCCGCACAGCGGGCCGATCTCCTCAGAGTTTGGATCATTTTTCACTTTGGCGGTTGGTACGTCGATATCGATTGCATTCCAGGAAGGCGTTCACTTCCATTCACTGGAGGCATATATTTCGCCAGAGAAGATGGAAGGCGTTTTGTGAATGGCTTTTTCTACTCTAGTCGGTTCAATCCATTTCTTGAACATTGGGCATGTGAGTTAGTTCTTAGCATTTCCGAGAAATCGAGATCTTCCGTTGCAGAGCAAACGGGTCCACTGGCACTTTCAAGAGCAATACACACGTGGAATGCATCAATTAATCGAGGTAAATTCCAAGAAAGAGGAACGATTCTTCAGTGGGATGAATTCATTCATCTACCTGGCAATCTATTTTCATCACCTAAATGGCGATTCATGTTGGGTAAATTTGCCGTACATTTTGGAGAGTCATCGTGGGAGTTGGTTTCCCGTTCCAAAATTAAATATCGCATTCCCAAACAAATCTTTTATTTAGCTCGACACTCCAGAAGCGAGCCTATTTTTGAATTCATTCGCTTAACTCTCATTCGTCGACTTCCACCCCGGGGCGAAGTACCCTTCAGCGTGTGGCGTAGGGTCCTATCTAATGCCGACTTGGCATACATCAGAGAATCAAGACCGATAACATTCTCCACTGTAGATGTACAACTACCTATCGATAGCAGCGAACTAGTACGTAACTTATCCGTACAAATTTTGGTTTTTAATTCTGGTGAGTCGAATATAGCAAATAAGCAACTTGGCTGGGATTCAATCAAGTCTCAAAATTTTGATTACCTCGTGCGACCAAGTGTCTTGAAGATCATTCCTTGAATTTTCTTACGCTATCAATCAAATCACGCTTAATTACCAGTCGATTCCAAGTGGCTTGGTATAGATAAAATAGCTTAACAAATATCGGACTAATGAGTACAAAGATATTGTCTGCCAGCAGGGAGTGGAACAGCAACCGGCCATTCTTTTTTCGAATCTTTTGCCAAATTCTCTCTCGATCTAATCCACTAAGTGACGTGTGAGTACCACCTGGCTTCATAGTTACACACACGAAAGGTAGATATTGCGGCAAGGCAATTTTTGAGGCACGCAAAATGAAATCTTGATCAGATGCAATTTCTATTGCTTCGTCATACTTCTGAAGTTGCGAAATCAGTCGCGTGTGATAGAAAGTCGAAGGATGGGGTATCCATCGGAATCCAAAGGCCAAGAGAAATGAGTTAAACGGGTATTGCCAGTTTATGTCCTCTCTCGTTTCTCGGGAGCGACTAAATTTCATTGCACCATACGCCCATAGCCAATCATTCTTCAGGAACGACTCGTTAACTCGACTTAATGTGTTTTCACTTTCATAAACATCCGAAGAGTTCAACCAACAAACGATTCCTTCTTGGCAATATGAAAGTCCTTTGTTCATGGCGTCGTATATTCCGCCATCCGGCTCAGTGACATATATGGCATTCCTTATTCTCTGCATTTCCAAAATTTCTTTGAAGTTTTTAGTTCCTCCGTCGATAATTATGTGGAAAATATCGTCATGATTTTGCGAATCAACGGAATTGATGGTTTCCTTGAGACCATCCAAGTCATTGAAAGAAACTGTTATAACATATATCCGAGTTTCCATTTCTCCCCTTCAAAGATCATTCGATCAATAACCAATCAAATATATTTAGAACCTAACTCCTAAAGAAACTGCAATTTAAGGCAAATTGAGAATTTTCACCACTCTCGTTAAGAATGGGACAAATTGGAATAGAACAGTGGCGAGGAGAAAGGAGGTTGCCGCCCCAAGAGCTCCATACCTTGAACCAAGTGAAAAGAAGATAATGACGAAAAATGTAGCAACGAGCCCGGTACAGACGGCTTGGAATCTCAATCCTTCGGGAGAGGTTAGGAATATACCTATTGGGTAAGTTAGCCCGCCCATCATGAGCAATACGGAGAAAACCAAGTAAAGTTTTACTGAACCTACTAGATGCGGATTAATAAATTGTCTGGTCATAATTGGTCCGAGAGTGAAAAGAGCGATCGCTCCCAAAACACCTAAAATCGAAGATAAAATCAAAGCTTGCCTTAAAAAGTGCTTGGAATTTTCGTTACTTTCTCTTTTTCGTGCGAATTCCGCCCATAATGATGGAGATGCCGCTTGTATCACCGAAGAGGCTGGCTGATAAAAGGATGATATCGCGGCAAATAAAGAAACCTCCCGCAGTGTGGAAGACCAATTTAGGAAGATTGGGGTAACTCTTAAAGGAATTATCGTAAAAGTGGTGGTGAGAAAGTACGGAAGTGCGGAAGTTCGAAGCTTTGTTTTTCGCAAATTGTCTTTGATTTTGAGGGGAATGATATTTCGTGCCAAAAGCAGACTCAGAAAATTAGCTACAGAGATACCTAAGGTGCTTAACATCACCAATGTAGAAATAGAATAATGAAATTCACCACCTACAAAAGTGACTGAAAGTAAAATCAGGGCCGGCATCGTCTGAAGAACGATCACCAAAAGATTTCGGCCAGATGCCATTAATAGGTAGTATCCCAAACGACAGGGGATTCCTATAACGAGTATCAGAAGCGCAGTTGTCAATGCGGGTGTGGAGATGCCAGATTTTGAAAGATTCAAAACCCTCGCCAACAGATTGCTTTGAGATAAGACAATAATTATTAGGATCAATCCAGAGGATGCGAGGAATATCAATTTAAAACTTCGATGGAAGACAGATGAAAATTCACTTTGTATGCTGCTTGCATTCGCCGCATGGTTTACAACGGACGCACCAAGGCCCAATTCAGCGATACTTAAGAAGGAAGACAATGAAATAATTACTGCAATTTGACCATAACCATTCACTCCGTAAAATTTTGTAATCAAATGCGCCGTGCTTAGTGAAACGACTCCGGTGATTGGAATAAGAAATAGACGGAGGATTGAGGATTGAACAAACCGCTTGAGTGAACTTGGGTTTGAATTAGATTGCCTCATCTTTAACCATTCACCAGACTTTAACGAATCTTTGGTTCATCAATTCGAATATCTTCAACGAAATTGTCTAGTTTTTCTGTCATTTGGTTCAATTTCTTCCAGATTTGATTGCTTATAGTCGTGAAGACTCTCACTGTTATCGTTCGCGGAAAAGAAAGATATGAACAACAACATGAACCATGTCGTTGGCATTACTAATGATAATGTTAATGGACACTCCAAGACGCCCAATGCAAACACACTCATCAGAATCGGTTGTATGTAGCGTTGCGAACTTCTATTAGGTGAAATTATCCAATAAATAGAACTCCCAAAAAAGATCAACACCGCGATAATCCCCCCTAATACAAATATATCCAAGTATTGGTTATGGGGTGAGTACGTTCCGGCTTGACCAACATTGCCTAGAGAAAATTGATCACTCCAGAATTTTGAACCTTTTCCAATATATGGAGACTCACCAAAATATTTTAGAGCGAGTCTCCAAAGATAGCCACGACCCGTTGCAAAGTTGTCATTGTGAATCCTAAATGGCAAGACAAGAGAGGCAAATACAGTAACTAGCAAGGCTAACTTCCCCAACATGAATCGATAGTTGGAGGCCGACGATTTGGATCCTTTTAATACGATTAAAATCAATATTTGACATGCGAGCGAAAGGTATGCGGCTCTACTTCCCGACAGATAAAGCACAAGGGCAACGAAAGTTGAAAGATATAGTCTTTTTCTTCCTTTAAAATTTAGCCAAACAAAACTAAATCCTAATCCCATCATCATTCCCAGTTGATTATAATGCGAAGTGCTTCCCGAAAGTAGTTCATGAATGACGGTACATTTATTTGGACATGCTACGAAACTTTCTTTAGGCAAGAAAATTGCAAAAGCGGTCGAGAGCGAAGCTAAGGCCAAAGTAAAAAACGCTCCCGCGGCAATAATTTGCTTGCTCGAACTGTGCATAGAGGAGACTGCGAACAGAACTAAGAAAAGAAGAATAGGTTGACCATTTGGTGTTTGGCGTTCAACTATCAACCTAGATAGAAGTGAGAGAAGTGGGATCATACTTAAAAAAAGTATACTTCTTGAATATTTGTTATGCCTAGTTAATGATTTCAATATGTATGCGAGAGTGAGGATTAGAGCCAACGTATCAACAACAGGATACGCCAACACATCTGCCCACCCTAGATTTGCAACTTCACTTGTTCCATATATATTTTGAGTAAAAGAAAAACTATTGGTCAATTTCGCGCAAATCCATGGGAGTTGATACAGAAAGCCAATACTGATTGCGAAGATGCCGAGACTACCTAAATTTCGAAATGTGACGTTTCTGAACAACTCATACGACGCTCCAATTGCAAAAAGCGACATCATTATTTCGATAAGGAGACGAGATAGAGTCACGAAATGCCTTTCTGAATATCTGGAGAAGTATGGCACTTAATTACTTCCACCACAAACGCAATCATGCAGTTCTTGAATCTAAAATCTTGATTGTACTTGTGAGACGACGCCTAAAGAAAGTTTTGGAAAGATTCAATTACTCTAAGCGAGAGGCTAGAGCCGATCGATTCTCTTGAATGGATACCAACTACTAACTTTGAATTCAGTTTTGAAATGGCGTAGGAACCCCCGTTGCCTTTCTATAAATTCGTCAGTTTAGGGAATGTCATGTGCAACTAATTCAAGATGGATTGATCTCTTCAAAATGCCAGGTCACCAAAACCCCCACTCCAATCTAGCCTTCGGTGCAAGTCCTCTACTTCACATCCTCCCGCGAATCGGGGGTGGCACCCGTTTAGGTGAACACCAACGTGAGACTCCAGGGAATGTAATTACTGACGTGTTCTATTATTGCCTTGAGAGAAATGATTTCCTGAATCTTCCAAACGAAAGAAGTCATCTTATCTTCTGACCCGTAGGATTAATTGAAGTCTTTGCCAACACTTGAATGATGTTGAAATCTCGTTAGCTCAAAGCTAACCATGAGTCGGGCCAATTCTGGAGTAAAGATTGTTGGCTTCCATCCAAGAACTTTTTCAGCTTTGGAAAAATCCCCAACAAGGGCATTAACCTCAGTGGGGCGAAAGTATCTTTCATCGATACGTACATATTTTTCCCACTCAAGATTGACAACGTTAAAGGAAAATCTTAAAAAATCTTCCACGGTGTATCCCGTATTCGTAGCTAGAACATAGTCGCTCGGTGTTGATGACTGGAGCATTCTCCACATACCTTCAACATACTCGGGGGCATATCCCCAATCTCGAACCGCATCCAGATTTCCCAAGGTTAATTCTTTCTGAATTCCCAATGCAATTTTTGCAGCACCTATAGCGATCTTGCGAGTTACAAAAGTTTCTCCGCGCCGTTCTGATTCATGATTAAAGAGAATTCCGTTGCAAGCAAACAAGCCATAAGCTTCTCGATAATTTCTTGTCATCCAATACGAATAAAGTTTGGCTACACCATAAGGTGACCTTGGATAATAAGGAGTTTCCTCATTCTGTGGGGGTGGAGTAGCACCGAACATTTCGGAAGAAGACGCCTGGTAATACCGGCAGTTGACCTGCGTAATTCGAATGGCTTCCAAAAGGCGGGTGGTTCCCATGCCAGTTGAGTCGCCCGTGTACTCGGGCTCATCGAATGAAACCCTAACGTGGGACTGTGCGGCCAAGTTGTAAACCTCATCAGGTGCAATCTGGGAGATCAAAGTAACTAATCGTGAACCATCCGTCATGTCCGCAAAATGCAAAAAGAGTGAAACCTGATGAATCTCTGGGTCGACCATCAAGTGATCTATACGATCTGTATTAAATGAGGAGGATCTACGAATCAAGCCGTGAACTTCGTATCCTTTAGATAGCAATAATTCCGCGAGATAAGACCCATCTTGTCCGGTTATCCCTGTTATTAACGCTTTCTTCATATTGTCTCCGTCTTCTTTCGCATTTTGGAGGAGTTAACCACATTTCGTGATTAAATTAAGCCTAATGTCCCAAATTTCGATACTAGCGCCTGACTCTCGAATTTATATAGCCGGTCATCGAGGGTTGGTAGGTTCTGCTCTTTGGAGGCATTTTCAGTCTAAGGGTTTTATTAATTTATTTGGAAATGCATCGGCCGAGGTCGACCTACGGGATTTCGCGCAGACAAGCCGTGCTATCGAGTCAGCCAAACCAGACATATTAATTATTGCCGCCGCTAAGGTCGGTGGAATTGTCGCAAACTCAACGTACCCGGTCGAATTTCTCAACGATAATTTAAGAATTCAGACAAACCTTTTTGAGGCAGCGCACACTAATGAGATTCCAAGAGTTCTCTTTTTGGGCTCATCTTGCATCTATCCCAAGTTTGCGCCCCAGCCCATAAAAGAGAGCTCGCTATTAACTGGAGTACTTGAAGAAACTAATGATGCATATGCAATTGCAAAGATTGCTGGGGTCATGCAAGTTGAGTCATATCGTAGGGAGTATAAGCATTCTTGGATCTCTGCTATGCCCACCAACTTATATGGACAAGAAGATCATTTTGACTTGACGTCGAGCCATGTTTTGCCTGCCTTAATTCGTAAATTTCACGAAGCAAAAATAGGTAGAGTTTCGGCAGTAACTTTATGGGGAACAGGAAAGCCCATGCGGGAATTCCTTCACACAGATGATCTTGCGCGCGCCATACTTCACCTCTTAACGCATTACGACGATGGCTCCCCCATCAATATCGGATGGGGAAAGGACCTTTCTATCTCCGATCTGGCTACTTTGATTGCAGATGTAGTTGGCTTTAAGGGAGAAATTGAATGGGATAGGAGTAAGCCTGATGGAACTCCACGTAAATTATTGGACACCACGAAAATAAATTCTTTGGGTTGGCATCCACAGATCGAATTACGTGAAGGCATTGCAAGCACCTACAAATGGTATCTGGAGAATATAAACTAACAACTGAAGAGGAATTTGTGGCAGCCTTCATTTGTCGAGCAAAATTGGAGTAAAAAGCTTAGCCTTGCTCGGCTCAGTGACTACACGAAAATTGAAGTAACTTCAACTCGTGGAAGTTTTTACAGGTGTTGGTATAACACTTTGTTGGCTTGGAAGAATCATGTGTGAAGTTAAAAATGCTTTGAAAAGGGGACCGAGCTTTGACGCAAAAGTCGCTCCTAGATGATCACCGTCTGGACGTACAGGGGATCGATCAATTATAGCTGGGCAAGCGAATTGGTAACAAAGCCACGGCTCTGGATCTAAGAAAACACCTTTAAATTCATTTGTGATTTGCTGTTCGTAGGCGCGCGCCACACTATTGTCTTTCGGCTTGGCCAAACAAGAAGCTGAAAGATTTAGATTCGCATCAACGCAATTGATCGCGGAGGCGGAGGTTGGAACCGTGCCAAAGTAAATCAAATTCTTCGTTGCGGAACTAATTTTTGATATCGAGTATGTAAGTTGTTTCACCCAATACGAGTTCGCCGAATTAGCCGGATCTTGGATAATTTGACCATTTACTCCTTGAATTGCCTCACGTACGTTGTCTGCAAGAACAACTAAATCCGGATGCTTTTGCGCAAGATATTCAAATGCCCAGTGTCGATACTCTTGGCATCCCGAGTTGGGCTTAAGTTGGCCATTTCCAATCATAGGAACAATATCCGCAATCATGCACTGGTGCCAGGACAGGGCGACAACTTGCCATTGAGACATGTCAAGTGCAGCTATCACCATAGGAATTATTGCAGCCGCATAAGAATCACCCATAACAACCACTTTGTGCAGGGCACTTGGATTGCCATAACTGCACGGCACTTTATTAGAGTTGGCGAGGCAGTGATCATTGTATTGAGACGTGATCGGAATTTGACTCCAAGGAGGGTCGAGATTTGCCGGAACTTTCGTCAAATTCAAGCCCTGACCTATCTTTTGCTGCCACCTAGTTAACATGCTTGCATAACTGAGATCAGAGGTAGATGGTCGTGGAACAATCTGAGTTATCAGAGGTGGATTAAATTGGGTGGCATTGCTGCGGCCATTATTTTGAGGCGAATGGGAGGGAAAATAGACGAGAGCTATGGCTCCGACAGCTAGTATTCCAGCCAAACTAATACCTAGTACTCCAATTAAAGAGGAATTCTTAAGATCTTTGGCAATTCCTATGAAACGAAATTTGTTCTGATACCAGCCAGTCGGGACTTTGATTTTGTGTCGTAAAGGACCTTCGTAGAAATTATAAGTAAATGCAGAGACGAGCAAGATTGCAGCAACCAGAGCTAACTTAAACCAGAGTTTGGTACTATCGTTTGCGTATCTTTGACTCGCAAAAATGAGGATTGGTAAGTGCCACAAATAGACGGAGTAAGAAATCGTGCCCAAGTATGCAATCGGGGCGAAGTTTGAAATCTTCTGAATAAAGGTTTTAGGCCCATCCTCGGCGTTTATTCCTGATCCAATTATTAACGCGGTACCGAGCGTTGGAATTAACGTGTACAAACCTGGGAAAGGTGTGGCAGATGTGAATAGAAATGCCGTAACCAGAATTGCTAAGAGGCCGATTCCGTTAACTAGTTGGCGGAGTCGCAAGGGCAGGCACGCCTTGGATGATTGGGCAAAAATTGCTAACAGGGCACCTAGGCCCAGTTCCCAAGCACGGCTAAACGAAGAGAAATAGGAACTTGCTGGGTTGGTGTGGGTCGCATAGATGGCCCAACCAAAGGATGCGAGCGAGATAGCCCCGATCAAAATTCCTACGCGTCGACGCCAGTTAAGTGCGTAGTTGCGAATTTTTATTCCGTGTAAAGAGAGCGCACCGAGGAGGAGAGTTGGGAAGATCAAATAGAACTGCTCTTCAACCGCCAATGACCAGAAATGCTGAAGCGGAGAGATCGAGAAACCTTGTTGGAAATAATCGGTTGCTAGATTAATAAAATGCAGGTTTGCCAGAAAGAAGACCGACCACAGCGCGTCTATGGCTATGCCATGTGCCCGCACCGAGTTAAAGACTAAATATGAGACTACCGTTGTTACAAGAAGTACCAAGATTGCAGCCGGAACAATTCGCTTAAATCTACGGAGGTAAAAGGCGCGTAATGAAAACCAACCAAGGCCATTTGAGGTAGCAGCATTGGCCGCATATTCGCGCAAAATTATTGAGGTGATCAAATAACCTGAAATGACGAAGAAGACATCAACGCCGATATAGCCGCCGGTTAGATGAAGCAGGTTGGCGTGAGAAAGGACAACCAGAGCGACGGCTAGAGCTCTTAGCCCCTGGATGTCTGAACGTGTTTTCACTCGCCTAGATTAGACGGTTAATTTACGAACACAAGAACAAGATTTGCCCGGGCTAGGGGTTGATAAATGGATCGTTGGGTACCCCCATTAATTAGGTCATTTAGCAACTATGATCTTTCTCCATGAGCATGTGTGGAGCAGACCAATCCATCGGTTTAGCCTGATCTCCTTTCAGCATGAGAAACGTTCTTAAATACCTATCTGTGGCGGTGTTGACCGTGGCCGCGTACTACATCGTTTCCGCAGGAATAGTTGGGTACCAGGCGCTCGCGTTGAAAGGCGAGGTAAAGGCATTAATTAATGAAATTCATCGTGGGGCGACGGTAAATTTTGAGAATCGGGAAACTGCCAAGATTGATAAGAGCATCATCGATTTAAACTCAACGCTTACTAACCCTTTCTGGCGGCCAATCACTAATCACTTTTTGAAGGATTCTCAGAAGGAAATTGTGTTGGCGTTGCAACTCGTGAAAGTGGCGCCGAGTGTGTTGGGATCGCAATCTCCCAAGAAGTACCTAATTGTTTTCCAGAATTCAGCGGAGTCACGCGGTACCGGAGGGATTATTGGTGCATACGCAGAAATTCAGGTTTATCGTGGAGCGGTCACGGTATTGCGGCAAGGATCTAATGTTGGACTTAAATCGCTCAATGTAATTCCGATTGCAATGCCGGCTGAATTCAACGACCTGTGGGGCAGCGATCCTGCGATCTGGCAGAATTCCAATGAGTCGCCACATTTTCCCTATGCCGCACAGATCTGGTCAGCTTTATGGCAAAAGCAATTTAAAGAGAAACTTGATGGTGTTATCGCAACTGATCCCGAAGCACTGAGTTCTGCGCTAAGTGCGATTGGCCCGGTGACGCTGCCGTCGGGTGAGGTTATTGATGCATCAAATGTGGTTTCGACTACTTTGTCTACCGCATATCAAAGGTTTGCATCAAGCGTTACGGCGCGCAAGGAATACTTGGTGGAGGTGATGAAGGCGGTCATTCAAAAACTGATGGACGGGCATTATTCAAAACTTAATCTTTTGCGACAGTTGCAGACGCCTTTACTTGATAATCGAATGTTGGTCAGTTTGGCGGATCCAGGTGATCAATCGGTTGTTGCACCAACTTTGGTAAGTGGCGTGGTGAGTGATGCCCCCAATAATGAATTTCGGGTGGTCATTGTTAATACTTCTGGAAACAAATTGGATTACTACCTGACGAAAGAGACCAAGATTCAATCGGTCGCTTGCAACGTACCCATTACGCGGGTGACTGAAACCATTACCAACACCCTCACCTCTGCCAAGGGTTTGCCCGATTATGTCGTCGGACGCCTCGACTTGAATCTGCCCCACGGAGCCGGTGGTCGTGATGGATTTACGGTGATGATTTATGGTCCGACGGGAGCCGAGGCTCAGACCGTGATTCGGAGTGACCCCGCCCAAGTTGGTCCTGACCTGGCGACAGAACGAGGTCATCCCATTGCACTATTTCATACAGACATGGCTCCACAGAGTTCTGAAACGTATTCTGTGGTCTTTTCAGGGGGCGTTGGCCCAATAACCTACGTGAAGCAACCCTTAGTAAATCCTGAGAAAATATCGATTCAGGATGGGTGCCACTAAAAATTCATGCTCAGATCCGGAATAAAAGTTTCCAAATTGCCCGATTAGGGTCTATTGTCCTGCCATGAGAAAGAATCTTGCATCAGTCATCATCCTCGGTGCCACTGCGGCACTTTCCTTATCTGTAGTTTCGCCAGCACTCGCGGCTACATATCCGCCAGTTGTAAAGGTGGAATTCCATTCGACCGGCCTTGATCTAGGAACTCCCGTCGGGAAGGTTAAAAAAGTAGCAGAACAGTCGAAAACAACAACTAAACTTGGTGAAACTGTTGCCTTGAACACACCTGTTGATTTCACTCTAAAGGGTTTTAAACCTAACACCACTGTTACTCCTACTGCCAAGGGCCCAAATGGAAAGCCAATAACCCTTCCAAAGTTAGTTGTTAAGAAGGATGGAACTTTGGATACAAAGGCACTCGTCTTCAAAGTTAAAGGTACTTATGTAATTACATACAAAGGTGTTGGTGGAGTAACCAAAACCATAACAATTAAAGTTCCGTAAATAATTTAGAATCTTTAGACCCACTTCATTTAATGGAGTGGGTCTTTTTTTTGCATAGTAATCTGAGAAGATACGGATAAGTTACGCCAATGACTGAGTTCACCCCGAAGCGTCGCAGTTTCCTTATTGGGACAGGATCGTCTTTACTTCTTTTGCTGTCTCCCTTTCCCGCTTTTGCGCAAGGGCCGACTGCCGTTTGTTCGCGGGTAGGGCAGAAAATATTATTTAAGGGAAAGAATTAAGTTTGTGCAAAATCAAAAGGCAAATTGATTTGGCAAGCACTGGTACCTCTTAAACCTCCCATTCAAATCCATCCAACACCGGTTGCGTCCGCTTCCGCTGCTGCTTCGACCCCATCCAAAGTATCTGGTTATTTAGTTGCGCATCTATCTGATTTGCATGAAGGTGAGTCAAAAGTCGTGTCGGCGAAGGATTTAACCGGACAAACGAAATTTATTGCGTTGTTTCTTTCAGGTGGCGTGGTTAGTGCACATTCGGCAATCTGTACACACCAGGGGTGCACCGTTGGAGAATCTGGTACCAGACTTGCCTGTCCCTGCCATGGCTCCGTTTACAATGCCCAAACAGGCGCTGTAATCAATGGTCCTGCGCCGTTGCCACTGCCCGCGTACAAAGTTGCGCAAGTGGGGAACGACATATACATCGTTTAGTACGGTTAACTCTTCATACGGTAAATAGAATTGTAACCAAAGCGCTCATCATGATTGCTCCGGATTGCGCCGAAGTCAATATTCCATTGGTTGTTCCAAGCGTCACCGCTGCGGCGGGGATTCCAAGTTGAGCGCTTGATAAAAAGATATTGCGCTTTGGTTGGTTAAAAAGGATTGATGGGTAGTGCGCGATCAGTGCGCCGGCGATTAATAAAACGGCCATCAAGATTGCATCTCTGGAATGAAAAGTCTGTCTGATGTTGATGGAGGCACCAAGCCAAACAAAATATATTGGTGCAAAGAATCCATCACTCACGGCAAATAATTGCCGAGCCAGTCTGCGAGGCACCCCTACGCTGGCAAGAGCCACACCTAAGGTGAAACCCGAAATCATTACGGAGGCGTGAAAGTGGAGCGCTAGGGCGGCTACTAGGAGCAGGAGCGCCATGCTGATGCGCAGTTCCAGGCCAAGGCGATCTGTCTTTGAAATTACATGGGTGGTGGTTAACCAGCCTTTGGATTTGGCCTTGGAAAGTGCGAAATAGATGATGGTTGAGGCCAGAAGAATTATCAGCGCTCCACCGAGGGATTGAAGTTGACCGCTCTTTTGTGTGAAGAAAGGCAGGATCACAAATGCGACTGCGTCGGCCAGGGTTACTTGGGTAATCAAAATGCTTTTTGATACCGAAGGGGCAACGTTTTCGATGAGTGGGATTACTAGCGCAGCGGAACTTGAAAAAGAAATAATCGCCAATAACTTCCAATTCGAAAAATGAGCAACATGGTCGATGGCAATTCCAACGATAATCGCCAATCCGAAATTGCATA
>PLXJ01000033.1 GCA_003151395.1 Actinomycetota bacterium
GGCGTTCTCAAATGATACAAGCAGCCAAGAATCCCAATGTTTATGCCAAGGTATCTGGTTTGTATCATGGCACTGCCCCGATGAATTCATCGGCCGACGCTATTCGCCCATTCATTCTTCAAGCGCTGGACATCTTTGGATCAGAACGATTGATGTACGGGGGTGACTGGCCAATCTCCATTCTCGCTGGGGATTATGAGTACGTCTTTTCCAATTTCTCCGAAGTTATATCCGAACTCCCAGAGCGTGATCAAATCAATGTACTATCGGATACCGCCAAAAACTTCTATGGACTACAGATCAAGTAAGGAAAAATTAATTGAAGACAAAGAACGTTCGGGGTCGCGTCACACTGACAGAAGTCGGAATCGGGTGCGCGCAGTATGGAAACTACAACACTCCGGTTTCAGAGGAGGACACTCTCCTTGCTACACAAACCGCGTGGGACCAGGGAATTCGATATTTTGATACCGCACCACATTATGGCTTGGGATTATCTGAAGAGCGCCTAGGTAGAGCGGTTGCTGGTTTGCCACGCGATCAGGTGGTGATTTCAACAAAAGTGGGTCGTGTACTCATTCCCTCGCCCGAACGCGCACATCTCATGGATGATGGGGGGTTTGCGGTTCCTGCGGCTTATCGTCGTGAATTCGATTTCTCCCGTGATGGCATTTTGAAATCCTTTGAAGATAGTTTAAAGCGTCTGAACCTTGATTACATAGACATTCTCTATTTACATGATCCCGATAAACATTGGGAAAGCGCATCCACTTCCGGTATTCAGGCCCTCATAGAACTTCGAGACCAAGGTGTTGTAAAAGCTATTGGTGCTGGCATGAACCAATGTGAGATGTTGACTCGATTCATCAAAGAAACCGATGTGGATTTGGTAATGCTGGCTGGTCGATTTACATTACTTGAGCAGAAAGCGCTCGATGAACTTCTGCCGGCTGCAATTGACAAGAACGTTGGAGTCGTCTGTGTTGGGGTTTACAACTCCGGGATATTAAGCCGAGATCGCCCTAATTCAACCCTGAGTTACGATTATGCTCCAGCATCAGAAGCTCTCATTCAAAGAGCCAATCACATTGCAGATATCTGCGAAAGATACGGAGTGAGTCTTCCCGAGGCCGCCATCCAGTACCCCCACTCCCATCCAGCCGTTGTTTCGACTGTTGTTGGAGTAAGAAGCAGAGAACACGTACTTGAAAACTTGAGACGATTTCGCAAGGAGATCCCCCATAAACTTTGGCAGGAATTAGATGCTCAAGGACTTTGTGCCGACCTCAGCGCCTTTGTTCAAATAGAGGAGAAATGATGCCTAAAATCACGGCGGTAAAAGTTTACGATATTCGATTTCCAACCTCTCTTACTCAAGACGGCTCAGACGCCATGAATAAAGATGGCGATTATTCAGCCGCTTACGTGGTTCTGGAAACCAGCGATCCCACCCTCAGCGGATATGGTTTCACCTTCACCATTGGGCGAGGTAATGACCTCTGCGCGGAAGCTTCTCGGCAGCGTGGCAAGCCCCTCGTTGGCTTAGATGTTGCAGAATTGAGTCAAAATCTCGGTACGGTCTACCGCCTCCTGAAATCAGATTCACAATTGCGTTGGCTCGGGCCAGAAAAAGGCGTTGTGCATCTAGCGATGGCAGCGGTCATGAATGCGGTCTGGGACCTGGCTGCGCGCTACGAAAAGAAACCGCTCTGGAAATTGGTCTGCGATATGACACCGGATCAACTCATCGACGTGATTGACTTTCAGTACATCACCGATGCGCTGACGCCGATAGAAGCGATATCGATGCTAGAGAACGTGGCTCCGGGACGTGAGGCGCGAATAAAGGTGATCGAAGAATCTGGCTATCCCTGCTACACAACCAGCGCTGGATGGCTGGGCTACAGTGACGAGAAACTTCGATTTTTACTCAGTGAGGCGATGTCCCAGGGCTATCGCCATGTAAAGCTAAAAGTCGGGGCGAATCTTGAAGAAGATATCCGCAGATTGACCATCGCTCGAGAGGTCATTGGCTGGGACGCTAAATTGATGATTGATGCAAATCAAATTTGGGACGTAGATCAAGCCATCGAATGGATCTCTCATTTAGCAAAATTTGAACCATTTTGGATGGAAGAGCCAACTAGCCCAGACGATATTTTGGGTCACGCTCGAATTCGCAAAGCTATCACCCCAATCGGTGTCGCTTCGGGAGAACACGGGATGAATCGCGTTCTCTTCAAGCAGATGTTTCAGGCTGGAGCCCTAGATTTTTGCCAACTTGATTCAGCGCGGCTGGCAAGTATCAATGAAATTCTCGGCGTTTATTTGATGGCCAAGAAATTTAACGTACCTGTCTGTCCGCATGCTGGAGGTGTCGGGCTCTGTGAGTTAGTCCAACACCTTTCCATCATCGATTATGTGCTCATATCGGGCACCCTAGAAAACAGGGTTACCGAATATGTAGATCACCTCCACGAACATTTTGTGGATCCCTGCATTGTTGAAAATGGCGCCTACAAGATTCCTAATCAGGCGGGCTATAGCGCCCAACTGCATGATCAATCTGTGGCTGACTATTCATTTCCGAACGGAAACTATTGGAGCAAGCGATTCTCTGAACAAACGTTAGGCGCCATCAAAGGATAAATTCCCTCCACCCGTAAGGAATTAAATTGCAGAATTTTAAAGATCTCGTGGTTGTCATCTCTGGCGCCTCATCGGGTATCGGGCTAGCAACCGGTAAAGCCTTCGTTGCGGAAGGGGCTCAAGTTTATAATTTAGATTTAGTGAATTCTCCCGATGCCGACGAATTCCATTACATTCCCACCGACATAACCAATACGAACTCCGTCAACACCTCAATTGCCCGCATCGATAGCGAATGTCAACGGATCGACGTATTAGTAAATAATGCGGGAATCAGCTTCGTCGGAACTGTTGAAGAAACAGGTGAAGATGATTGGAAGCGAGTATTTGATGTGAATGTCTTTGGGATGGCGCGATTATCGTCCGCGGCCATGCCCCTTCTTCGAAAGTCAAAAGTTCCAAATATCGTCAATCTTTGCTCGGTTGGAGCTCTCAATGGTCTTCCGCAGAGAGTGCTCTATGACGCCACCAAAGGTGCAATCCTCTCCATGACTCTCGCGATGGCAACAGATCATGTGCGCGAAGGAATCAGAATTAATTGCGTCAGCCCCGGCACTGTTCGAACGGCCTTCGTTGACAAGATGGTTCTGAAATTCCCGGATCCCGAGAAGGAGCGAGCCGCCTTGAATGCGCGGCAAGCCACGGGTCGAATGGTCACTCCGGAGGAGGTTGCTGGTGCCATCCTCTACCTCGCTGATCCGCGGTCTGCCTCAACCACGGGAACCTCCCTCGAAGTAGATGGTGGGATGCATAACCTGAGAATGCGACCAGTTCAATAGAAGTTCAAATAAGAGAGAGCGTGTGAAGAGATGAAACGTATCGCATCCGTTATTGGAATTCATACCGAGAATATCGCTCGCTATGAGGAACTCCACTCGGCCGTTTGGCCAGAAATATTAAACCGCTTGACCGAATCTCACGTGCACAACTATTCGATATATCGATTTGAAAACACTCTCTTCGCATATATGGAGTATCTGGGCGATGACTTGGAGGCCGACATGGCTGCAATCGCTGCCGACCCAAAGACTCAAGAGTGGTGGAAACTCTGCGTTCCGCTGCAAGATCCTATCCCCGGCCGCAAAGAGGGAGAATGGTGGATGGAGATACCAGAACTATTCCATCTTGATTAGTCTTTATTTAATTAATTTATCGAAAGGATAGTTGTTCTATGAAAATTGGCCGCGTTGGAGAATTTGGAAAAGAACGCCCCGTAGTTTTTGAGAATGGCCTTGCCTACTTTGTGGATTCTGTGATTCCAGATTGGAATAGAACTACTTTGGAGCAGGATGGATTTAATCTTGTTAAGCACTCCCCATGGTCAAGTTTTCCTAGTACTAAAATCGAAGCACAACGTCTGGGTTCTCCTGTTGCGAGACCAACAAAATTGATTTGTGTCGGTCTCAACTACCTCAAACATATTGCCGAATCAAATGCACAAACTCCCCCTGAGCCGGTCATCTTTATGAAAGCTCCAGATACCCTCATTGGGCCGAACGATGACGTTGTTATTCCACCTGATTCAAAGAAAACTGACTATGAAGTCGAATTAGCCATTGTCATTGGAAAACACGCGCTCTACCTGGATAAAAGTGAGAAGGTCGATGATTACATATTGGGTTACTCAATCTCGCAAGATGTGAGTGAGCGACATTGGCAATTGGAGCGAGCCGGACAATGGGTCAAGGGAAAGTCATTTCCAAGTTTCAATCCAATGGGCCCATGCATCGTGACCCCAGATGAGCTTGATGCTCGAAATGTAAGACTCTGGTGCTCTGTCGATTCAGAGAAACGCCAAGATTCAACCACAGCCGATTTACTCTATGGCCTCGATCATCTCGTCTGGTACATATCCCAATTTATGGAGTTATTTCCGGGTGACATCATCAACACCGGAACCCCTAGCGGCGTTGGTATGGGATTTACGCCAACCAAGTACTTAGAGCATGGGCAAATAATTGAAACCGGAATTGAATCAATTGGCACAATGCGCAGCAGGGTAATTCAATTCGCTAGAAGTTAACGGCGCTTCTAGCGAGACCGAACTCGAATCAAGAACAACCAGACGTGTTTCCACACCCTTCGCAGACGAAGCATGAACCGGCCATACGCATCTTGGTTCCGCAGGTCATGCAGAGTGGTGCATCAGATGATTGTCCGCTCATCCTTTCGAAGAGTTCCATTGAGGAACCAACTCCGTCAAGGCTATTGAGAGGCTTTGATCCGATCTTTACCTCTGCAACTGGCTTACTTGCAACCGCACTCGCTGCCGCAGGAGCAGCTGGTGCTTTTGGGAGTGAATCCTCATCTTGGGTGTATTCACCTGACTCCAAAGCGCGAGCGCGCTCTGATGCGGTGTACAAGCCCATTGCTGAACGAGTATCAAATGGTAGGTAATCAAGTGCCAAGCGACGGAAGATGTAATCCATCATCGATTGCGCGATACGAATATCCACATCATCTGTCATACCGGCTGGCTCGAAACGAAGGTTTGTAAACTTTTCGACGAATGTTTCTAGCGGTACGCCATATTGTAGACCGATCGACACTGCAATCGAGAAGGCATCCATCACACCAGCAAGCGTTGAACCCTGCTTACCTAGCTTCAGGAAGACTTCACCGAGTGCGCCGTCCGCGTAAGCGCCAGCGGTCATGTAACCCTCTGCGCCACCAACTGCAAATGATGTTGTCTTTGATGGGCGTGACTTAGGAAGACGCTTGCGAGTTGCATGCGCCGGACCTGCAGCGACAGTTGCCTTATTGGCATCCTCACCCTTGTTATCGCCCTTACCTGTCGAAAGTGGTTGCCCCACCTTGCAGTTATCGCGATAGACAGCAAGTGCCTTGAGTCCAAGTTTCCAACCTTCGTAGTAGACCTCTTCGATCTCCTCAACGGTGGCATCGGATGGCAAGTTAACGGTCTTTGAGATCGCACCTGACAAGAATGGTTGGCAAGCAGCCATCATGTGAACGTGGCCCATTGCACTGATCGAACGGATACCCATAGCGCAGTCAAAGATGTCATAGTGCTCTGGCTTGAGGCCAGGAGCATCAACAACATTTCCGTTTGCTCCGATGAATTCGACGATCGCCTCTACGGTCTCTTCGGTATACCCGAGCTTACGAAGCGCCATTGGGATGGTCTGGTTAACGATCTGCATTGAACCGCCGCCGACCAACTTCTTGAACTTAACAAGTGCTAGATCAGGCTCGATACCAGTGGTATCGCAATCCATCATCAAGCCGATCGTTCCGGTTGGGGCTAGAACGGATGCCTGCGCATTGCGCCAGCCGTTGCGAGCGCCAATTTCTAGGTTCTTGGACCACTCATTGTTGGCAACCTGCCAGACATCTGAGTCCAAGGTCGTTACTGAGCGAGCGCTGGCCGATGCATTGGTGTGCTTCTGCATCACGCGGGTGTGGGCCTGCGCGTTGCGGGAATAGCCGGCATAAGGTCCAACGACACCAGCAAGTTCTGCTGAGCGACGGTATGAAGTACCAGTCATGAGCGAGGTGATTGCGCCAGCGAGTTGGCGTCCGCCATCAGAATCATAGGCAAGACCAGATGCCATCAAGAGTGCACCGAGGTTTGCATACCCGATTCCTAGTTGACGGTAGTCGCGCGTTGTATGCGCAATTGGCTCTGTTGGGAAATCAGCGAAGCAGATTGAGATATCCATTGCGGTAATGATTAGTTCGACAGCTTTTACAAAGGTCTTGGTGTCAAAGGAACCATTACCCTGCAAGAACTTGAGCAAGTTCAGTGATGCCAAGTTACATGATGAGTTATCAAGTGACATGTACTCAGAGCAAGGGTTAGAGGCATTGATGCGACCGGTCTCTGGGTTGGTGTGCCAATCATTGATGGTGTCGTCATATTGAATTCCTGGGTCAGCGCAAGCCCAAGCGGCCTCTGCCATCTGACGGAACAACTTGCGAGCCTCAACGGTTTCGATAACTTCTCCAGAGGCACGACCCACTAAACCAAAGTCTTCGTTATTTTCATATGCGCGCATGAACTTATCTGATACGCGAACCGAGTTGTTTGCATTCTGATATTGAACAGAGATGATGTCCTTGCCACCCAAGTCCATATCAAAGCCCGCATCACGTAGTGCACGGATCTTGTCTTCTTCGCGAACCTTGGTCTCAATGAATTCTTCGATATCTGGATGATCAACATCAAGCACAACCATCTTTGCAGCGCGACGCGTTGCGCCACCTGACTTGATGGTTCCGGCAGATGCATCTGCTCCACGCATAAATGAAACCGGACCTGATGCGGTTCCACCGGACTTGAGTAGTTCCTTGGATGAACGGATACGAGACAAGTTAAGTCCAGCTCCAGAGCCACCTTTAAAGATCATTCCTTCTTCGCGATACCAGTTAAGGATCGAATCCATAGTGTCATCTACCGACAAGATAAAGCAGGCGCTTACTTGCTGTGGCGCATTGGTACCAACGTTAAACCAGACGGGGGAATTAAAGGAGAAGACTTGGTGCAAAAGCATCCAGGTGAGTTCGTGTTCAAAGACCTCTGCATCAGCATCTGTTGCAAAGTATCCAAACTCTTTACCGGCCTTGGTGTAGGTAAGAACGACGCGATCAATTACCTGCTTGAGTGACCACTCACGGTTGTCGTACCCCACGGCACCGCGGAAATATTTAGTTGTAACGATGGTCGACGCATTGACTGACCAGAAGTCAGGGTATTCGACACCCTTCTGTTCGAAGATAACTTCGCCAGATTTCCAGTTGGTCTGCACGACATCACGATGTTGCCATGTGACCTCGTCATAGGGGTGAACGCCAGCAGAGGTATAGATGCGTTCAATGGTTAAACCCTTACCCAAAGATTTCTGTGATACTTCTGCGGCCTTGGATGGGCGATCGACGATGGACATGCGTGGTGCTCCTTATTTAGATGCTGATGAAAATGATGCGTCGGGGGTGGTGCCAGCTGGGGTTGCTGTGTTGGAGCGGCTAGAGAGGGTGTTACTAATTTCTAAACTAGAAGGCGCTGCGCGCAGCAATGCGATCTCGCCTTCAAAATCCTCAAGTGAAGAAAAGTTACGGTAGACCGAGGCATAACGTAGGTAGGCAACTTCATCGAGTTCGCGAAGTGGCGCGAGGATCGCCATCCCTACTTCTTGTGCTTCGACCTCTGCCTGGCCATCCGCGCGAAGGGTTTCCTCCACGCGTTGGGCCAAGAGTGCAAAATCATCATCATCGACCGGGCGACCCTGACAGGCCTTGCGGACACCGTTGATGACTTTTTCACGGCTAAAGGGTTCGGTAGCTCCAGAGCGCTTGATGATCAATAAGACCGAGGTCTCACTGGTCGTAAAGCGGCGGCCACATGAGGTGCACTCGCGACGGCGGCGAATGAGGGTGCCTTCTTCTGCAGGACGCGAATCAACGACTCTAGAGTCATCGTGGCGGCAGAATGGGCAGATCATGTGAATTACCTCTGAACTTTCTCTCAATATTGGCTTTCACAGCCAGAGCGGCGACTTTACCGCGGAGCGCTGACATTAGTGGAAAAACACAACTTATGGAACATAAATCGCGTTCGACCCCTAGATGTTGTGCCAACCATACACCCGTACTTTAGGGTTTGCAGGATGAGTATCGGCGTGTCGCAGGGATTTCACAGGAAAGGGCATTCTGACCCGATAAAGAGGGTCTGAGTCCCCTGCCGACCTCTTGGGTCCTAACTGACCCCAGTCACCACTGGCGCATCAGCCAGGATTGCCCATTCGGCATCGCTATAAAGCCGGGATCTAATCAAAAATCTTTTCCCCTCTGGCGCCTCCAAAGAGAACCCACCACCCCGACCATCCACGACATCAACCGTCAGATGAGTGTGTTTCCAATATTCAAACTGTGACGCCGACATCCAAAAATCAATCGGCTCTGCAATTCCCGGAACAATCAAAGATTGCAGCAGCAGATCTTGTCCCCCGGTTTTAAATTCACCTGCTAGGTAACACATAGGAGATGACCCGTCGCAGCAACCACCTGACTGATGAAACATCAGCGGTCCATGAGCCCCGCGAAGTATGCGCAGCAACACTGCAGCGCCCTCCGTGAAATCCACGCGCGACGGGTTCTCCATTACTTACTCCTTAACGGGTACGGCTTAAAAGAATCCAAGCTTGTTTGGATTGTAAGAAACTAGCAGGTTCTTGGTCTGTTGGTAATGATCAAGCATCATCTTGTGATTTTCGCGGCCAATGCCCGATGCCTTGTAGCCACCGAAAGCAGCGCCCGCTGGATAAGCGTGATAGCAATTTGTCCAAACACGACCAGCTTTGATTTCGCGACCAGCACGGTAAGCCGTATTCATATCCCGAGGCCAAACTCCAGATCCCAATCCATACATGGTGTCATTTGCAATTTCCATTGCCTGATCAAAACCATCGAACTTGGTAACGGATACAACGGGACCAAAGATTTCTTCCTGGAATATCCGCATCTTGTTATTACCTTCGAAAATTGTTGGCGTGACGTAGTAACCGCCAGCCAACTCTCCATCGAGGTGAGCTTGCGTGCCACCAGTAATAACTTTTGCTCCCTCTTTCTTACCAATCTCTATGTAAGAAAGAATCTTCTCTAGTTGATCATTGGATGATTGAGCACCGATCATCGTCGATAGATCAAGTGGGTGCCCTTGTTTAATCGCCTTGACGCGAGCCGTGGCATCCGACATGAATTTGTCATATATCCCGCTCTCCACAAGAGCACGCGATGGGCAGGTACAGACTTCACCTTGGTTCAAAGCAAAGAGAGCAAAGCCCTCTTGCGCCTTGTCATAGAAGGCATCATCGTGCGCTGCGACATCGTTAAAGAAGATATTTGGCGACTTTCCGCCGAGTTCTAGCGTTACCGGAATGATGTTCTCTGATGCATATTGCATGATCAAACGTCCTGTGGTGGTTTCCCCGGTGAATGCGATCTTTGCAATACGTGGACTAGATGCAAGTGGCTTACCTGCCTCCACGCCAAAGCCATTAACGATGTTGAGCACACCATCAGGCAGGAGGTCATGAATCAAATCCATTAAGAACATAATTGATACTGGCGTCTGTTCTGCTGGCTTGAGCACGATGCAGTTACCTGCAGCGAGCGCAGGTGCTAACTTCCAGACCGCCATCAAAATTGGGAAGTTCCACGGAATAATCTGTCCGACTACGCCAAGAGGTTCATGGAAGTGATAGGCAACAGTGTCATCATCCAATTCACCGAGTGATCCTTCCTGCGCACGAATCGCTCCAGCAAAATACCTAAAGTGATCAATCACAAGTGGAATGTCCGCGTTTAAAGTTTCCCGGATTGGCTTTCCGTTGTCCCATGTTTCAGCAACTGCAACCGCCTCAAGATTTTGCTCAATGCGATCGGCAATCTTGTTTAAAATTATTGCGCGCGCCGTTGTCGAAGTCTTTCCCCATGCTGGGGCCGCCTTGTGTGCCGCATCAAGTGCCAAATCAATATCCGCTGCGTTACCGCGTGCAACTTCGCAAAAAACTTTTCCGGTTACTGGTGTGACATTTTCGAAATATTGCCCAGATGTTGGGGCGACATATTTGCCACCAATCCAGTGGTCATACCTACTCTTAAAAACTGCTTTGCTGCCGGGCAATCCCGGCGCAATGTAATCGGTCATCTTCTCTCCTTTGAGTGCGACAGCACCGTCGCGTCCTGGGACGCTACGCCTAGAGAGTTGCTTTGTAATGCCCAAAGTCGTGGGCTAACACTCACGTATCCTGAGTAAGTGCTGAACCGGCAATACCTAAGAAACTAGTAATTCCGCCCCCGGCGTCTTCCGAGCGAGCTTCTCGTCAAAAGTCAGCAACGTCAATCCCTTATCAATCGCGGTGGCGGCAATCAAGGCATCTGGCAATTTAATCTTGGTCGCGGCGCGCATTTGAGCAGCTTTTGTCGCAATGGAAACAGTGACATCAACAATTTCGTCTACGAACGTCATAATTGCTTCAGACATTGCACCGTAATTGTTTTTTTCAAATGGGTAGACCAACGCCTCCGAATAGCTCACAACCGAAATGCTCAAACGAGCTTTGCTCTGAAGTAAGCGTTTCTTAATGCTTTTATGATGGATATCATCACTATTCATAATTGCCAACAACGCATCAGAATCTAGAATTAATCCGGCCATGCATCTGCACGTTCTGCCGCGAAGTCATAACCATCATAAAAACCATTGAGGCTTGCGATCCACTCGAGCAGATCAACCCGTTTCTTCGTGACAATTATCTTTTTACCCTCAACGTTAAAAACCAACTCATCCCCCACTTTGAGACCAACCTCCCGCAACACATCGACTGGAATCGTCACCTGATGCTTGGAACTTAACCGAGAAGAATTGCCCCGACCCTTGCGAGTCGACTTAACTGTGGACACGCCAGTCCCAGAATCCTTATCCTTTACTAAATCGCCCATAAGCAAAGGCTAACACGCTCAAGCCAACCAATGGAGCTTATTTAGCAGGAACCCAAATCCGATCCCCCGCAGCCAAATCAGTCGATTGAAGCTGATTAGCATCCACGATCTCTTGCTCTACAGCCCCTACAGAACCGCTACCAGCCACCATCGAAGCAATGGACCACAAGGTTTCACCGGGTGCAACTACAACCCGTACATAACCAGATGATGCCGGCGTTGACGGAACGCCTTTCTCTGATGCATTACCGACAGCGCTAAAACCAGCGCCAATCACTATCAATAGCGATGCGACAGCAGTGCCACGTACAACATTGCGACCACGAGCAGTTAATTTGGTAGCCATGGGGGAAAGCTCCTTCACGTACTAAACGATGTTCGAGGGGATTCGAACACCTGTTCTAAAAAGAACAATACATCCCCCCACCGACATCTGCAAGATTATTTCGAACATATGTTCGACTTTTTACCCATCTTGCCTTACCCTTAATCCATGACCAAAAAGGATGCCAACACCAAGCCTGCAACCGTCTCTGAACTGCCAGATGGCCCGGCCGATGACAATGGCCTCACCACCCGCCAGCAGTTGATCCTTGATGTCATCAAGCAAGCGATCCTCACCAACGGCTATCCCCCTTCCATGCGAGAGATCGGACAAGCAGCTGGCCTCGCCTCCCCCGCCTCGGTCAAATATCAGATCGAAGCCCTGGTCGACAAAGGTTTTATCCGCAAAGACGCCTCCAAGGGCCGCGCCTTTGAAATCACCGACCCCAACGATGCCGATTCCATCAAGCCCGAAAAGACCGTCAACATCCCTCTCGTAGGTAGAATTGCTGCAGGCGGGCCGATCCTCGCCGAACAGCATGTTGAAGACATCTTGACTCTCCCTGAATCCATAGTTGGTCAGGGAGAGTTATTTCTCCTCAAAGTCATCGGAGATTCTATGATCGATCTAGCAATCTGCGATGGCGATTACGTCGTAATCCGTTCCCAAAAGAGCGCCGAAAAGGGCGAAATCGTCGCCGCCATGATCGATGGCGAAGCCACCATCAAAACGTTCTCAAAGAAAGACGGCCACTACTGGCTCCTACCCGCCAACGACAACTACGCCCCGATCCCTGCAGATGATGCGGAGATATTGGGCAAGGTGACCGCGGTACTTAGGAGTGTTAGGTAACTTACTTAGCGATTCGATATTGCAAGGTAAAAAGCCTGAGGCATTCTCTATGCGCCCCATCGCAACAATCAACCAACAAAATGTCCAACTTGGTCGTGTGCTATTTTCGATAGTAGTCGCAAATAATTTGAGCCACTCTGATGTTGATTCGACCCTTTGGGCTAGCCTAGGGCAATGACTCGAGGGTGGACCCAAAATCTAGGTCTTGCCTGGAATCCTCTAACCAAGTGTTATAAACATTTGGTCATTCGAAAAAAATTACTTGGGGAAGATTTCGTTAGATGCCCTTAATCGATAACAAAAATCAAACCATGCAAATGGCATTAAGAAACGCACTTAGCAATGCTGATCGTGTAGATATTTCAGTGGGTTACTTTTATTTTTCGGGCTTTGAGGCGTTGGCTGATGAACTCAAGGACAAGCACGTGCGAATTCTCGTCGGAATGGAATTAGATCCTGTTTGCATTCCAGACATAGTGCAGTTCTGCAAAGAATCTGATGAGGATCTTTCGCGTTGGCAGCCAAGACAACCCACCCGATCATCACTCGGGCTAATACAAAACTACACGGATAGCTTAGTTGGATTTCTGAACGACAGTGACACATTTGATGAGCCAAAGGCCGAAGAAGCTTTTGATTCGTTTATTGAAAAATTGCGAGATGGATCTCTTGAAATTCGTAAAACCCTGAGTAATGAGCACGGAAAGTTCTATCTGGTTTACAATAAAGTTGAGAACTCGCAAGGCGGCGATTTCCCCGGCACTGTTTTTAGTGGCTCGAGCAACATGACCTACAGGGGTTTAATCGGTCAGGGTGAATTGAATGACTCTCATCGTGACAAATCAAAGTTTGAAGAATATGAGAGTAAATTTAGAGAGTTGTGGGATCCATCGAAGTCTGTCGCAATTGCCGACCGGCATAACAAACTTAATTTCATTCGTGAACTTGAGACGCGAGTTTGGAAGTATCAGACGCCATCACCGTACGAGATGTACATTCGAGTCCTTCATGAGCTTTTCAATCATGAAGAAACTGAAGCAATACTTTCACCCGGAAAGATTACGGGGGGACAGTTCTCTGATTTGAAGTACCAACTTGATGCAGTTCGGATGGGTATTGATAGGCTGTTTAAGTTTGACGGAGTCATTGTTGCAGACGTCGTTGGTCTTGGAAAGAGCATTATCGCCTCATGTATTGCCCGCAACTTGGACATGAACACTATCATTATTGCGCCTCCGCACCTTATTCCTCAGTGGGAAGACTACAAAGAACAATTTGGAATTCGCGGCTCGCGCGTCTTCAGTTCCGGCAACATTGCGCAAGTCTACGAGCGATATCGAGACTCTAAAGAGCCGATTTTGATTATCCTCGATGAAGCTCACAGGTATCGCAACGAAGACACTAATGATTACAAGTTGCTCCACCAAGTTTGTCGAGGCAACCCAAACAATAAAGTGATAGTTCTCACTGCGACGCCTTTTAATAATGCTCCCCGAGACGTATTCGCATTAGTCAAACTTTTTCAAACTCCCGGACAGTCAACGATCAAATCTGTTGATAATCTAAGCCTCAGATTCCGTGAACTCATAGATAGATACAAAAAACTCCGTAAGGCGATGACTAAAGGTCTTGGCCAAGACCAGATCGACAAAGAAGCTGAGGAGATATCTCAAGAGCAAAGAAGACTCATTGAAAGTGTTGTTATTAGGCGTTCTCGGCTTGATCTCAAGAGGATCACCCGTTATCGCGAAGACTTGGAACGACAACACATTGATTTTGCTGAAGTGGTGGGTCCCGAATTAATGGAATATGACCTTGGAGGACTGCTAGACCTCTACCTTGAAACGCTCAATGCCATTAGTGCATCGGATGGAGGCGAGGGGTTTATCGGGGCTCGATACAAGCCGGCGGTGTATATAAATGATAGAAAAGAGTTTTTAGAGAGATTTGGTGAGTATCTAGATGAAACCGATCTAAGAACAGCTCAAGTTAATCTTGCAGACTTCATGCGGAAATTATTGGTGATGCGCTTTGAAAGTTCTAAGTATGCTTTTCAAAGCACTCTCAACAAAATGATCCAAACGAATCAACTCGTGGAACGCTGGTGGGAAGAACTTGGTCGAGTACCCATCATGAAGAAGGGACAAATACCTGACCCAGATGATCTCTCGGATTATGACGAGGATGACGCAGAAAATCACAGCGCTCTTGATGAGGAACTTGAACAGCTTAGGGACGATAAGGGATTAATTTCGATCCCAAAGGAATTAATTGACCTTAAATTTATTGAAGATGTTCGAAAGGACACGAATCTTCTTGTCAACATACGATCCCGTTGGTTTGATGATCCTGTTATTAGAGATGAGGATCCCAAGACAGATGATTTGGCAAAGAGAATTGCAGCATTGCTAGCTCAAGACCCCAACAGGAAGATAATAATTTTTTCTGGGTATGCAGATACAGTCAATTATCTGTACGGCGAATTACGTAACCGTGGATTTGAAAGGCTGTTTCACTATACGGCCGCAGATGCAAGCATAGCGACCAGAAGGGTCATCAACCTGAATTTTGATGCTTCAGTGCCCGAAGCTCAGCAAGTGAATGATTTCGACGTTCTTATAGCCACAGATGCTTTAAGCGAAGGCTATAACCTTCATAGGGCCGGAGTCGTAATTAACTATGACATTCCGTACAATCCAACACGAGTAATTCAGCGAGTGGGACGTATAAATCGAATAAACAGGAAAGTATTTGATCAACTATTTGTTTTCAATTCATTTCCAACCGCCATCGGAGAAGCGATAACTCGAATTCAGCAGATTTCAACACTGAAAATTAAGCTTATCAATGCAATTGTTGGAAGTGATACCAAAACACTTACAGACGATGAGTTGATTCAGAGTTACTTCAAAGATGAATACGACGTTGCGGAAGCCCAAAGTGAGATCATCTCGTGGGACGCCGAGCATAGAGACGTCTATTTCAAAGCGCTGGAGAATGAAAAAATTATTTCGAACGTTTTAAAGATCCCTCGCCGTGCAAGAGTTCTCCGAAAAGACCAAGATGAGTCAGTCGTTGTTGTCTTTGGAAAAAAGGGTGACCAGGCAATCTTTACACTTGCGGACGGTGTTTTTGAACCCTGTGTCGTGAGCGCCGAGAGAGCCATACCTTTATTTGCAGCGACGGTTGAAGAACAAAGTTTCGAAGTACAAGATAAGTTTGCCCCTATCTTTAACAAGGCCAAGGAAAAGTTGTTTGCTAAACATCCTCTGCCTGCAATCAAAGGGCGAAGGCAAGATGCCATCAAGAATCTTATGGTAGTAAAGGAAACGATACCCGAATCCGAAGGTTACTGCACGGACCTTATTAAAGTCATCAAGGAATATGATGATGTTAGTGAAGGCACACTTAAAGACATCGTTCAAATTGAAATGCGAAATATTGAACAAACCTACGAACAATTGCTAGAGCTTGTTCCCATTCAATTCATACGAAATGTCATAGATCGCGCCCACCGAGCAGCTGAAGGCAGGGAACTCCTCCTGCTTGCACAGGAGCAAGAAAAATGATTTCAGTGTTATCAGAAAAATATAGTCGAAAATTATTCTTGGAATTGGCAGAAGGTTTCTTAACTGACGTAAACAGAGATACGAGAACAGTTTCAAAAGTGTCTTCAAATTTTGAAGCGGTCACTTCACTTGGATCCTCTTTCCCTCTAGATCTTCAATTATTCGAAGTAAAAGTTTCCGGATCTTTAGACAAGCGAGTTGCCATAGCATCAGATGCCTTCAAACTAATGAAGCACACCGCGTCCTATAGATCTCTGGTCGCGTTCTACTCTGAAGACACCGACCAATGGCGGCTTTCGCTTCTAACGGCGAAACCAACTCTCGACAATGGCAAGGTTGTGACAAAACTTTCTAGCCCACGTCGTTTTTCCTACTTGTTGGGACCGGGCAGCAAACTCACGACTCCATCCAAACAACTTATAGCTAAAGGTAAAGTCAAAGATTTCGAGGATCTTTCAAATCGTTTTGCAGTCGAAGTTGTAAACAATGAATTTTATAGTGAGATATCAAAGCTCTATGATGAACTTGTCGGAAGCGATACGGTCAAACCGTCCCTTCGCTACCCGAATTCGGGTGAACCCAGTTACGAATTCGCCGTGCGGTTAATCGGCAGAATAATCTTTTGCTGGTTTCTACGAGAGAAACGAAGTTCAAAAGGCATACCTCTGATTACGGCAAATACTTTGTCTCGTGCAGCAGCATCCTGTAAGAATTATTATCATTCGATACTTGCGCCACTCTTCTTCGAAGTTCTAAACAAACCGCTCATTAACCGTGAGGCGCGATTTCAAGAAGATAACTTTGTTTCAATTCCATATCTCAATGGCGGTTTATTCAATCCAGACAACGATGACTTCTACAAATTTAATAGAGTTTCACAACAATCCACTTCGGATAGTGTTCACGTGCCAGACGTGTGGCTTCGAAAGTTTTTTGATTTACTGGAACTTTACAATTTCACGGTTGATGAGAACACTAGTTATGACATTGACCTATCAATAGACCCGGAAATGCTGGGTCGCATTTTTGAAAATCTTCTTGCACGAATCAATCCTGAAACAGGTGAAACCGTAAGAAAGGGTACCGGTAGTTTCTACACACCAAGAGAAGTTGTAGAATACATGGTTGATGAGAGTTTGAAAAAATATTTAACGAACTCAACAAGTATTTCAGAAGACAAGATAAAAGCTCTAATCAGCTACGACCAAGTGGATGACTTGGAGCATCCACTGACCAAAACGGAAGAATTGAAGGTAATTGAGGCATTCGCATCGGTTCGAATATTGGACCCGGCTTGTGGTTCAGGAGCTTTCCCGATTGGTATTCTACAAAAGATAGTATTTGTGCTTCAGCAAATTGATCCAGATTCTAGACAATGGCTTACAAAACAACTTGCCGGGGCTGGTCCTGAACTGAGAAATCACCTCGAGCAAGAGTTTCAAAATAAAAATTTTGATTATCTTCGCAAGCTCGGAGTCATTAGAGAAAGTATTTATGGTGTCGATATTCAACCAATCGCTACTGAAATTTCGCGCTTGCGTTGTTTTCTCACTCTTGTTGTCGAACAATCCGTCCATGATGATGATCTAAATAGGGGTATAGAGCCCCTTCCAAATCTCGATTTTAAATTTGTTACAGCCAACAGTTTGATCAAATTAGAAAGCAAACGTAGAGATGGCTCCCGCCAAACCGGTCTTTTCGAAGATACGTCAGGAATTTCTGAATTGAAGGAATTGAGAAACGAATACTTTGGAACACACAATTCCACGAGGGATAGTTTGAAATTGCGTTTTTCTCAAAGCCAAAATCAAATGTTGCAACGGATGATGTTACAGAGCAGTAACGGTTATGCAAATTTGACCAAAAAGATTTCCACTTGGAATCCCTTCAGTCATCACACTACAGACTGGTTCGATGCGGAGTGGATGTTTGGAATTGCAGATGGATTCGACATTGTTATTGGGAATCCGCCTTACTACAAGGAAAATGACGACAAGGAGAGATTTGAACATTTGAGAGACCTGGAGTGCTACCAGGGAAAAATGGATGTCTGGTACCTCTTTGGTGCCTTAGGGATTGATATTTTGAAAACTAACGGAATTCTTTGTTTCATTGCAACAAACAATTGGACCACGAATTTTGGTGCGTCTAAATTCAGAAACAAAGTTTTAGATGAATGTAAAATCTTACAACTGGTGGATTTCGGAAGTTATTTCGTCTTCGAGTCATCCTCGATACAGACAATGGTGATGTTATTCGAGAAGATAAAGCAAGCACAATACAACTTTGATTATAGGAAGATTCACATCGAAAAACCCGTTGTTCAAGACATGATCGATGCCCTAAGTCATAATTCTAGCGATCGCGTAACTTATTTCGAACCTACTATTGAGGTCGCTAAAAGCAAAAATGCTTTGCTCACCTTTTCGGACAGTCAAGGAGAAGAACTTCTCGCTAGGATTTATAAACATGGCCAAATACGTTTGACTCCAAAAGAAGTAGCTCAAGGAATTGTTTTCCCACAAGATGTTGTTAATAAAAAGTCTGCGGAAAAACTTGGTTCCGTAGGTAAGGTTGGAGATGGCGTATTTGTCCTAAGCCATGCGGAACTAAAATCATTAAAGCTTTCAAGCTATGAGAAGGAACTTATTAAGCCGTACTACACGAGTAAGCAAATTAAGAGATATGCGGCTGACCCCTCAAACTTGGAATGGGTTATATATACCGATTCAAAATTCAAGAGTCCCGACAGTATGGGTGATTTCCCAAAACTCAAGATGCATCTCGATCGTTTTAACGAGGTTATCACTTCAAGTAATGCACCTTATGGTTTGCACCGAGCTCGAGAGGAGAGATTTTTCAGAGGTGAGAAGATAATGGCGCTGAGAAAGAGTGTGGGAAGACCAATTTTCAGTTACGTGGATTTTGATTGCTACGTTTCAGCCACTTGGTTTGTTATCAAACCAGTAAGAATTGATGTTATGTATCTAACGGGTTTGCTTAACTCAAAGCTAATGTCTTATTGGCTCAAGAACAAAGGGAAAATGCAAGGTGGTAATTATCAGGTTGATAAGGAACCCTTACTGGGGATGCCGATTGCCAGTTCTGGTTCGGCGATCGAATTTCAGATAGCGAAGAAAGTTAATGAGATCTACAAATATCCCGAACGCCAAAAGGTGCTGGAGTCTGAGATTGATCAGTTTGTCTATGAAATCTATGAACTGACTCCGATGGACATAAAAGTGATTGAAGGTCTCCAATGAAATTTTCCGTGAAAGCGATCGGAACCTTCATCCCCGTCGCATTTTTCTCAAATATTAAATCGAATTTCGAGTTTGCACCATTCGTTAAGCAGTGAAAACAGTTCTCCGTTCTCGGATCTTGTGTCAGCAGACGGTTCCTCGTGTGGCGGTTTTTCCGTCGCGAATAGTGACTTTATCTGGTAATCGACTTTCCTATCGAGTCTAGTGACGACGGAGTGAACTTATGCGCGAATCGATGCGGCATCGCTGACATGCTTCGCCGAATGTCTTCAAAACCACTGGAATCAAGTGAACCCAGTTCTTCCACACAATCCACTTTGCCGATAGCTTTCACCTGTGATCTCGGCGATTGAACTTGAAATCAGCAGACGCCTTGACGCCTGGAACCTCCTGCAAAATTCACCGAATTGGCCGCTAGTGTCGGCTGGAGAAGTGCGGGATTTAAGGCTTTACGGCGGCGCATCAGGCGTTTGGGTTGATAAAGAAACCACAACTGCAATTGCCCAAGATGGAGTCGCTGTTGGGTTACTTCACACTGGTCGCCATTATGACGATGATGTAGATGAATCCGGAATTCTGTATCACTATCCGACTACTGAAAGAGCTGCCTCTCGTGACGCAAATGAGATTCAGGCTATCAAAAATGCAAAAAAATTTGGGGTTCCTATCTTCGTGATTCGAAATATCGGTTCCGCAAAGCGAGTTGAACTTGCATGGTTGAACGACTTCGATGACGAATTGAGGATTTGCGTTTTAACCTTCCATGGAATCCTGCCAACACAGAATCCGTTCGTGATCGATGATCATTCAGGCCAAGGAACTCCCATTCTGTTCGGCACTCACAGGAGAACCAAGCGAGAAATCGAACGAGCAGAAAGAGATCCGCTCTTTAAATTTAGCATTCTCAGGCGCTTTGAAGGCAAGTGTCTCCTTACCTCACTCGACGTTACTGAGATGTTGGATGCAGCCCACATCATTCCGGTTACTAGTGGAGGTACCGAGGACCCAAATAATGGCCTATTGCTTTCGGCCAGTGCACATCGTGCGTTGGATGCGGGACTCTGGGCCATTAATCCAAAATCTTTAAAGTTAGAAACCCGCCAGCATGGACCAAATTCGTTGAGAATGAAACTTGAAAAGGTAGATCTTTCCGCCTCTGCACATTTATTAAATAGAGAAGCGCTTCAATTCAGATATGAAAAGCTATTTCTACTAGGCAAGAAGAAGTAGCAAAGCAACGATCAGGATAAGTGCAGAAGTTGCCCTCCAAACTTCAATCAATTTTTTGATGAAAATTGGCGCTCGAGAGGTTATTTCACTAAACCTGACGTTACTCACAGCTGCGTCATCCGTGCAATTGTGCAGATAGAACTAGCAGTAATATTGAGTTGATTTCAGTAGGCGTACTCACTGAAGTCTCTTAGGTGAGTTAAGTAACTCCGTGCTTGATTAGCCGGATGCAGATCATCATAAAATTCCCACCGACCGTTCAAACGGAGTTCAACGGCCAACACAGCATCATGTCGGATTGCAACGGAATTCATGACGTGATACATGGCATTGCCTAAGGAGTTTCTCCATGGGCTGTATTCAGCAGGACCGACTCGAAGGTGTAGGTGCTTGTAAACCGCATCGTTTACCTTGTCCTCGATATTTGGGGCGTCGATAAGGAACTGTCCCTTAGTTGCAAGATATGCAAGCATGAGTCGAGGCTAGCGTAAATCAAGAGCGAGGCCATTAGCCGACATAATCTATTTTGGATGTTCCGATGAGTGTCCCCTCTCTACTTTTACGTCAATGCAGTTCGGACGTTGGCGTAGATTCATCACTATGTCGGGGCTGAATAACTTTCCGGGGTTGGCAAAGAATGTAAGCACAAGGGCGGCATGTCCATTGCAACCAGGGCAACCGTGCAGCTTATGCCATCCCGATGCGTATAACGGACCACAAGATTGCCCTTTGGTTGCAATCGTTTTAGATGATGATGCTCTTCGGGAACTCATGCGCGAAAAGAGAGTTGAACATTAGGCCACGAAGATTTAAAAAGTTTCCGTTTGACTCTCTTAAAGTTTTGAGGGATCAATAATCGTTATACCGCCAGTGGGTGCACTTGTTAGCTCTCCCATCGTGCGAAGGGCAACTACCCCATCGGCGAGACCGACTATTCGTTCCACTAATAAATCTGGACGCAGAATCCCTGACGCAACCATTTCAAGCATCTGCGGGTAGTCCTTGGCTGCCATTCCATGGCTCCCTAAAATGTCCAACTCGTAGGCGATAACGCGCGCCATCGGTTCTGGAGTTAAACCATCCGGGGTCAGCAATAATCCCAATTGTAAATGGCGACCGCGACGACGCAAGGACAAGATAGATTGCGAAGAAGTTGCTTGGGAGCCTAATGCATCGATCGCAACATCAGCGCCCTCACCAGTGATGTCTGCAATCTGGACCAGGGCATCTTTTTCAGTAGAGTTAATCGTGACATCAGCACCTAATTGAGTTGCTTTAGCTAGCGCGACAGGTGAAATATCTACCGCGATTACTCGCGCACCAAGGGCCTTAGCGATCATGAGTGCGGATAGACCAACTCCCCCGCATCCAAAGATTGCGACCCATTCACGTGATTGCAGGCGCGCCCTCGCAGTCAAGCCACGAAATGCAGTTGCAAATCGACACCCCAGAGCGGCTGCGGTTGAGAATGATATTGCACTAGGCAAAGCAACCAGATTGAAATCAGCGTTCTCGATTGAAACATAATCTGCAAATGAACCCCACTGGGTGAAACCGGGCTGTGTTTGGCTAGGACAGACCTGAGCGTTTCCACTTATGCAGTATTGGCACTTGCCGCACCCATTTACGAAAGGAACTGTGACTCGATCTCCTACAAAAAACTTGGTTACACCTGGTCCAATGGCTGAAACGACCCCAGCTAGTTCGTGGCCCGGCACATGAGGTAAAACCACATCAGTGTCGTGTCCCATCCACGCATGCCAATCGCTGCGGCATAGTCCCGTCGCTCTGACTTCGATGATAACCCCATCGGTTGAGGTAACTGGCATTGGCACATCGATTATCGATAATTCGTCACCGAAATCAGAGAAGTAGATTGCGCGCATAGATAAAGACTAGACGTCAATCACATATCAAATTGTAATTTTTATGATAGTCAATAGTTCGGGAAAGCGCTTTGAATTCTTGCCAATTATTCATCAACATTGTCAGCGTCATCACTCTCGTCCTCAACTTCGGCAAGGCCAATCATGTCTCTATATTCTTCACGGAGATCAGCCATTGATTTCCTAGTACCCTCGTCAATAAGCCAATAGGTCCAACCATTAGTGCTTCGTTTTTGAACTTGGAATCCCGCCAATGACAAGGAATTGAAGGTTACTCCTCCCACTTCGACCCTTCCATCGTCTAGGATTTGGGCGAATTTTCCTTCAGGATTATTCCTTTTTGGGAACAGCATCTGACCAGCGGAAACAAGGCCCGCTGAAATCAAGTCAATTACCTCAACTTTAAGTGGTTCCTCACCCTTAACTTGAACCACATGGGATTTATGACCCTCCGGCACGGGCCATATCGAGATGATAACGTCAATCAAATGTGAAGTGCGATCGATAATACTTTTTTCATTCCAACCATCCGCACCCGCTTCTTGAATCTGCTTATTCATGAGCAGAACATCGTGTTTCGTCAGCTCAGCATTTTTCAACTTCCAAGGACCGTTGGATATGGAACTATTGAGTTTTGTTGTCAGTAAAGTAAGGTTTCCCAGAGTTTGCAATAGCACTTCACGTTCTTCTTCGGATTTATCTACTAATGGCCAGTTCAATTGCCACGACTGTGGCAGCAAGTGCTCAATGACATAGGATCCGCGCTTCACGCGCATTCCAGCTTTTGAACCGGCCACTCCTATCCAACCACGTTTGTAATCTTCTACGGCTTCGAAAATCATTCGAATACGGGATTTGTAGAGCGTTCTATAAATTTGTCTTTCAGAAACTACACCTCTTATTTCGGCATCATCTGGCCAATATGAACTACTACTATTTTGTTCTTTAAAGTATTTCTCGAGTTGACTACTCGCATTTGATCGATCTTTCTTAACCACTTGAACCATTTCAACAACTAATTTGTTGTAATTAGAGTTTGTTGCACGCACCAAAAGGCGCCGTATCATCCAACTTTCAATAATCGCCAAAGATTTTTCTATTTCACTTTCATTAATTGTAGATTCTTCAGGATCAGTTAAACATATCAATATTGGTCGCAGGACATCAAGCTCCATAGAATTCAATCTATAAGCGAAAAGTTCTAAAGGCGATAAAGTTTTGTCCTTGTCTTCTGCTGCAAGGATAATTTCTTCATACCGCTTTGCAGCAGAGTGCAATTGTTCGATAAGTTGCAGCATCGAACATTTACTATCGTAATCAGCAAAATTCTTAAAAGTTGAAAATATCTCGCGATTTAACACCTCTTCGCCAATTTTAGATATTAGCCAGTGATTAATAAACAGTGAAGACCTCTGAAATTTGATTCGGCCGTAACTGATTTCCTTTTCCCAAAACGAAGATTCGAATTCCTTCCAGTACTGATCATAAATCTTCTCGAGATCAGTCTTCTCTTCAAGTAGTCGTTGAAAAACAAAATTTTTGATTAAATCTGCCGCGGTTAAGACTGCTCCACGAGCATTTAGAGTTTCAAAGATTTCTTGTGCGTTTTCGTTGAAAGCCAAATCGATGACAACTATTTGAAAAAGATCGCGGCAACATTTGTCTAAAACCTCGGCCCTTAGCAGTGAATTTTCTTCTCCCGCCCCAGCAAGCCATAGCTTACAACTTTCAGAGAAGAACTCGTGTGCCAAAGCCATCTTTGATTTTGAATTCTTGAGAGCCCCATAATTTACAGGAATAGGCGCTGCTAATACTTCGTGAAATGCCGGGCGATCTTTATTAGTTGGCCAAATCTTAAATTTATCTTCCGGTTTGGCGCAATATGCTTCATCATTTTCTATTAGTTTTAACAATCTGGCAGCTGGCATTTTCGCTCCCATAAATTCCAATTCAGCGTGTATCGCATCAAACATCAATTGCAACGTTGTAAGTCTTTGTTGGCCATCAATGATTGTCCGTTGTTGCATTTCCCCAACAGGGCTTTGTAATTGTTGGAGAACAACCGCTCCTAAAAAATGAGGTTCATGATTTGCGTCCGGTTGGGCGAGATACCGTTCTAGGACTCGCTTTAAGTCTCTCCAAAGGGGATCCCAATGCAATTCTCTATTCCAAACGTAAGCTCGTTGGAATAGCGGAACTAGGAGTCGTTGCTGAGTATTGAAAATCTGTCCAGGGCTGTAAATATCAGTTCTCACGGCAAAAGACTAGTGTGACCGCAGCATTGCAACCAGACCGGCGGAAAAAAATGTCACAACTGCCATCCATAAGCTTAATTTTCTACCGATCTTCTGTGGCAACCCTAAAACGTTTTGATGTCGATCCCACTCCAAGTCCTTGATCACATTCAAAAAGTGAAACGAGAGCGAAACCAAGATGAAATCAACATAAAGCCAAACGGGTGGATGCTTCCCGGCGGCTAAATAAATAGCCCAGGGCAGCGCGCCAAAAGCAATTGCGTACGGCAAGGGCGAAAACAAGGTCCCTTTAACTCCGAAGTTGTAAGCCGTGGCGCTGCCGATTCCGAGCATATGTAGCAGTCCCCCTTTTACTCCAAGGGGACCCAAAAATGAAAGGAGGATCGCGGCCGCCAGAGCAATCCTCACACCAATCTGTAATTCTCTTCGAGAGACAGCTTCATGAACCAAAGGTTTCTTCATCCGACCGGCGGCATGATCCCTGGGATGGTCAACTAAGTCATTGGTCCAGCCAACAACACATTGACCAGCCAAGATTGCCAGCGCGATTTCAAAGGATTTCGGAAAAGACATTTGGCTAATTGCAAGGCAGAAAGAAATAGTAACTACGAGGAGCATCGGTCCAAAGTGAGTGGCCTTGGCCATCCCAATTGCATTTAACCGCGTCAACATGAATCAACTATGGCATGTGTTCAACTTACTTGTCGCCTAGGAGTGGTCATTGTTAAGTGAAGGAGTGCCAAGTAGCCTTCTTGTGTGAACCAGAAAAGAAAATTGGCACTTGTTTTCAGTATTCTAATTTTTGGATTATCTGTTCCCACCGCCAGTTCTGCCGTTATTTCCAACGGATCCAAATGTCCTCACCCTGGCGTTACCATAAAAATTTCCGGAGTTACTTATAGCTGTACGGCGAAAAATTCACACTTCCTTTGGATGAAACTAACCAAAAAATCCAAGACAAACAAATCTACAAGCACAGTAGCGCCGACTTCATGGTACAAAGCATTCGCTCAGCCCGGGATTCTTGCTGGGACTTGCTTAAATGACTCTAGTAGTAATTTGCTGCTTATTGATGCCTCGACCGGAAAAACAATTGCGCAGCACACCGTACCCGCTACCATGCATGAACCTACTCTGGGTTCGGTTAATTTTTCTTTGTGTGATGGTCCAAACTCAGATGATGGCGCATCAAATCTTTATATACGACAACAGTTCAGCCCAGATTTTTCAAAATTAACTTTCACGAGCGCACCTCAAAGTGACGGATCTGTCCACGTTGGATATCTTGATATTGCCACGAATAAATTTACTGACCTCACAGCTCAATCCATAACCATGGGATTCAGTGCCAACATCCCAATTGATGTTAATCCCATTTTTGATCCAAAAAATGGGATGTTATGCTTTGTGAGAACATCCGCAACACCAGGTCTGGTGGGATCCGATCCGGCGAACGGATCCAATGAAATTCATTGCAATAATCTCAGTACTCACGCAGATGTCATTGAAGGTGGCGTGATTAACTCTCCAAGTAACGATGTTAATAACTACTTCTTAACGATTCAAAATGGAATTTTTGTAACAGGCGACCATTTGGTAAGTCCTGATTCGAATTTGTTCACGGTAACAGCTCCGACGGTTTTGGGACGTGTTCTCTTTGCCCCCACAATTGCGGGTATTGCAAGTTTCATGTGGGATGCGTCAAAACCTTTGCCTAATGGCACATATTTCGATGTGCCATTTAACACTTTGAGCGCTGACGTATTTGCATGGTTGAACAATTCCAATCTACTTATGTCATTTAGAGGAAGTTCTGGAATCTATATGATTCCACCTAGTTCCTCACACGAGCTAGATGCAACGCCCTTGGACATAATTCCCACTAATAATGCTGCGAATACGAATGTAATCGTCTCTCCAAGTGGAACTAATTTGGCATTTATTCATACATTGTTATCCGTTTCAGATTTATTCATTACGCCAACAGCAGCTGGATCGACACCAACGAAACTTTTACATAACTTCTCAGCACGACTGATTGAGTGGCAATAACACCTCTTTTGAAGAAAATGACCTCTCTTAGGCGTTTCCATTATCGTTTGAAGATTTTGAGGTCGTTTTGACTTCGACGAACGCCATTGTTTAACTATTGCAGAAACATTTGCAATTAACAGAAGTTAACTATTGAGTGTTGGCACTTGTGTTAAATGTAGTTTTGATATTTCTTTTTTATGCAAATGGGTGTAGAAATTAGTTGTGCGATGAAAAGAGAGTCCATTTGAACTCCTAGTCCTCTCGCACAGGAGAAATACCATGAACGCGAAGGAAATCTCGACGAAAGAAACTCTTGACTGGCCATTCATGCCAGACTTCCCTTCCCTTAGGGACTGGTTTGAAGATTTTGCACCAGAAAGGTTCGCTTGGATTAACTCCAGTAAACACGCCATCAAAGTAGAAGAGTTGATCCGTGAAAACGAGATTGTAGTAAGGGCCGAATTGCCTGGAATAGATCCTGACAAGGATGTTCATATTCATGTAAACAACGGGATGTTAACCATTACAGGTGAGCGTACTGAGGAGGAAAAGTCCGAGAAGCGCTCAGAATTTTTCTATGGCAGCTTTACTCGAACGATCCCACTTCCCGCTGGAACTACAGACAAGGGCGTGAAGGCTATTTATAAAGATGGGATCTTGGAAGTACATGTTCCAACGCCTGAACTAACAGAAATGCCAAAGCGGATACCTATCCATAAGATGTGATGGTATTTAGCGCTTAGATGCAGCAGGTACGTTTGGGATAGCTCCAAGATACATAACCACCGGCGATTCGGATTTAGGAACCGTCGGTGGTTTCATTTGTGAAACCAAATTCATTTGCTGGTCCAGATGGTTGGATCAAGAAGTAAATGTTTATAAAAGGAATGATTAGCCACCAGCCGCGCTTGCCGACATCGTGCATCCGACGTGTACCCGTTGTTATAGATGGGATGAATAGGAAGATATCCACCAGATTTTGAAGATAAGCGTAATTATTAAAAAATCCAGCATCGATGATTTCGGCAGCGCCGGAAATGATGATGGTGAAGAGCCAGAAGAGCCAGTAGTCACGGCGTATTGTGCGACCGCGGAACACGGCGTAATTCTGGAATGCGAGTCTGACGGCGTTGTTCATAAACCAAGTATCGCTTAACTTCCCCCAGGCAGTGAGTCTTTTGAATATCTAAATGGCTAATTCCCCGCTTTTACGTCATTGTTTGCAAGAATTTCCGAAAGTTCCAACAAGAATCCACCTACGAAGGTATCTCCCAATCCGATCGTTGTAGGTGAATCACAATTCACCTCAAAAGCCGGTAGCAGGCATCCCCAATCGGAGATCTGCCGATTAACTTCTGACTCAATCTTTGAAATGAGTTGATTGCGGGGGCTGGCGCCCACCTCTTGAAAATTAGCAACGGTAAAATTATCACCATAGATATACCGAGTCGTCGCCATAGTCATCCCAGAAATAGCACAACTCACATATTTCTCGTAATCCTTACCGATGATCACCGAATAGTCTTTCGTATGAATAATCAAGATGGGAACGTCGATTAACGAGAGAATGTCCGTTAGAGCCGAAACCACGCTCCGCGAGTCATGATAATCAACCTTTCGATCGAGGTATCTTTGTAACTCTTCCTCATTCATGCTGTAGAAGGTTGTCAATGCGGCGATACTCTTCATCACAGCGCCACGAAATTCATCGCGATGGTATCCCGCATCTTCAAAGAAAATAACTGCGTTATCTGGACAGGAGCGCGAATAGTCCGCAATCTCCACTAGACGTTGCTCAAGAAGTGGTCTTTCGTGAATTGAGTTGAAACCGGAAATTAGAAAGATGCGTGACTTTTCGAGCACGCGCGGTAGTTCATGGCTCAATTTGAGGATCTCGTTCGGTGGATCACATGTCAGGATCAAGCGGTCAGGTTTGGTTGTTGCTATAACTACACCCTCGACCCGGACACGTGCGCGGGAATCAAATTGAACGATCAGGTGCGGATCCAAAGTATCGTGATCCGCACTGCTGATGTATTTCGTACCCTCTGGAAGCATTCTTCGAACATTGTCATCAATGCTCACTAGGTGCTGCAACGTCGTTTGCCCAAACTTCTTCATGGCGATTGCGGCTCGAACTCCAGTGCCCCCGAGAGTAATTCGCTTGGCAAATCTTTCACTAAAAGTTTTAACAATTTCTGAGTCACTTACCTGGGTTTCCCCACCGCAAGAATCTCTAAAGTGGGCGAGAATGTTGCAGACTAACTCGCGTTCAGACTCGATCACAATGCTCTTTTGGATCTCTCTCAGCGATATGCCGTAAGAATCCACAAGGCGTTGAAAAACCTCGTTACTCCACACTATTTCGAAATCAATCGTGCCCCCCAGACCCAAAACGACTTCTTCGGCGGGGAGATAGCTCATGGGATTAGTAGAGGTCAGCTTTTCCGTCGGCTTTGAAGAGTTCAATCTTGGAGCGCGCTACCAACTTCATGGCAGCGATAGCTTCGGGTTGAACAACATTTGGCTCGCGTAGTTTCTTATTGCTAAGAACTTCCCGCATTTTGTCCTGGTAGGCAACCTTGATATCACTCGAAATATTGATCTTGTTGATGCCGTACTTAACGGCCTCGGCGAGCTCGCTCTCGGCATTGCTCGATCCGCCGTGCAGCACCAAAGGAATACCTAGATCACTCTTGATCTCTTTTAGCAGATCAATGCGCAACTTAGGCTTCATATCCGCAGGGTACAAGCCATGGCTGGTTCCGATGGCGATTGCAAGGCTATCTACGCCAGTTTGCTCGACGAACTTACGAGCATCAGCGGGGCTGGTATAAATGATTTCGGCTGCTCCAGCCTCTCCGTAGCTGTCGTTGGCGCCAATTGTGCCCAATTCTCCCTCAACAGAGAGATTAACCAGCTTCAAGGCGTCTACGGTCTTCTTTGTGATGGCTACATTCTCTTCGAATGAAAGCAATGATCCGTCAATCATCGCGGAGGTAAACCCGGTGTGGATCGCCTCCATCATATGAGCATAGGTTGTGCCGTGGTCGTAGTGAATAATGACCGGAATTGACGCTTTATGGGCTTTAGCAATAACCGAGTAGAGGACGTCCGAGCCGATATGGGCAAGTTCATCGGGATGAATAGCCACGATAAGCGGCGCTCTTAATTCCTCACTTATCTCGAAGACGCCATTGAGCATGGCGTAATCGCTGATATTGAATGCGGGAATCGCAAAGTTATGCTTATTTGCTACATCGAGTAAAACTTTTCCATTTACTAACATTATTGCTCCTTTTGGTGACTGTTTATTGAACTTTGTGTGCGATTAGGCTTTGACGGATCCGGAAGTCAACCCCCCAACGAAATACCTCTGGAAGAACAGGAATAGGACAAGCACGGGCAGGCAGCCGAGCGCGCTCATTGCCATCATTTCGTTCCATTTGTAAGCATGTTGACCCATGAGAAGCTGGATGCCCACGGGGACGGTTCGCATCTCATTTGTTTTGGTCAAAGTGAGAGCAAAGAGGAACTCATTCCAACAAATCATAAAATTGTAAATACCCACCGTGACGATTCCGGGAATGGCGATCGGCACCAAGACTTTCCAGAGCGCCGTCATGGCATTGCCCCCGTCAATCTTCACTGCCTCGTCCAATTCGCGGGGCAAAGTGTTGAAGTATCCAGTGAGCATGATGATTGCGTAAGGCAAAGTAAATACCATATAAGTCAAGATCAAGCCTTGGTAGGTATTGTAAAAATGCAATTTAACGATCAAAGCAAAATAAGGAATCATCAAAGTAATAGGCGGAATCCCTTGCAGACTAATAATGATCCCATTGAGAGTCTTTTTGAATCTAAATTCAAACCGACTGAACGTATATGCAGCTGGAATCGAGACGAGGAGCGTCAAAATAGTTACTGCGATTGCAATTCCGTAACTATTGATGAAGAACCGCACCTTTTCAGAATCACCAAAGATTGCAGAGTAAGCGCTCCATGAAAATGTCTTTGAGAATAATTTTGGTGGGTAAGCAAAAATATCGGAATTGCTCTTAAAGGAATTGGAGAACATCCAAAGTACTGGGAATCCGGCAAATAGCGCTCCAGGTATTAGGGCGAGTATTACCAACGTTTTCTGACGGCGGCGCGCCCTTTGTTGAACTTTTCTCATCTTAATCCCGCCTTCTTTGGAGTCGGCTATAGATCACAGAGAGAAATATTGAGAAAAGCAGGAGCAGGACTGCGCTGGTGGATGCTAACGCAAACTCATATCGTCCAAATGCTTGCTGGTAGGTGTAAATACCAATCATTTGGGTGCTTGTGATCGGTCCCCCACCTGTCGTCATCCAGACCATGGCAAATTGCTGAGATGTCCAAATGATGTCAAGAATTGACATGCTTATGATGATCGGCTTGAGCTGTGGCAACGTAATGTTGAAGAACGATTGCCACCATGAAGCTCCATCGACTCTTGCGGATTCATAAAGATCTTTACTAATCCCTTGGATTCCAGCCAACATACTCATCATGTAAAAGGGATAACCGGCCCAGATATTTATGACGGTGACCGCGATTAGCGCGGTCTTCGGACTAGAAAGCCATTGCACCCCAACGTGAATCAGTCCAAGCCTTATCAGCAAATAATTGAGAACTCCCACGGGGTCTAACAACATCCGCCACAGAATTGCAACAATCGCTACGGTAAATATCCACGGCAAGATGTAGATCATCCGAAATATCGAGCGAGAAAATTTTCCGAGTGAAGGTGAATTAAGTAAAACGGAAAATCCGAGTCCCAGAACTAAGTGCGCAACGACACTTCCAAGGGTGAACCAAATTGTATTTTTGATTGCGATCTGGAAGGTGGGATCTTGCAAGACGGTTAAATAGTTACGTAGCCCTACAAATTTGGGAAATTGAGTGATGATCACATTGTCAAAGAAGGAGTACTGAACAACCAAGTAAACTGGGATAACCATCAAAACGAGAAGCAAGATGATCGTCGGCGAGAGGTAGAGCAGTGGCTCGAAACTGCGTTTTGCGTGCTTCCGCTTCATAAATGATTTTACTTCCGTTGCAGGAGGCTCGTGCATTTTTTCTGCTTTAATTGCAGTAATACTCATTTATGCCTAGCCCTCCCCGCTTTATGTGGAGAACGAGCACCGTGTTGCACACCCCTCGTGATGCAACACGGCAACTCATCCATTGTTCGGTGGTTAGAAGTCAGCCAACCAACTCTTTTGAGCAGTCGCCAACAATTGATCAACCGTTATTTGGCCACTTAGGTAGCTCTGGAACGGAGTGTCGAACTTCAGCATCAAGTCATCGGCCTTTGGAAGACCTGTGAATTCATTTGCTGGGTATCCGCTTTGGTAGATCGTGAATGCAGTCTTGAACATTGGATCCGTGGTGACCCATGTTGGGACTGAAGTCGTGTTACCGGGGAAGGCATGCCCAAGGTCAGATAACTTTGTATTAACTGCTGCGCTCATGAGGTAAGCGACAAGCTTTGCAGCCTGTGCAGGATACTTAGATGTCTTTGCAATTCCAATGCCCCATGAAGCGTATGGAATTCCGCCCTTGCCGGTGTAACCATCGGCGACAGGTAGCGCGTGGATACTGAAGTGAAGCGCTGGATCAGCAGCCTTGATCTGGGTGATGTGCGAGAGTGAATCGATCATCATTCCTGCACGACCGTTTGTAAATTCTGTGACCTTATCTGGCTCAGATAGGGTGAATGCTCCTGGCGTGATTGAACCAGCGTCCCACAAGCTCTTGACGTAGGTGACAACCGACTTCACGGCAGCGTTATTGGTGAGATTTGGCTTTCCACCTTTAAGCATTGATCCGCCAGAAGCCCATACCAATGACATGATGTCATTCTGGATTCCATTTGGATTTGTCTGAGAGAGCGGAATAACCCAACCCTTAACATTTCCACCAAGTCCAGAAATCGCCTTTGCAGCAGCGGCGAATTGGGTTCGGTTGGTTGGAGCTGAAGTTACGCCAGCTTTTGCAAGGAGGTCATCATTTGTGAAGAGTGGGTAAATGTAATTAACAACAGGAATCATGTACGTCGAGTTATGAATCTTGATCTTTCCCGCTAATTGAGCGACTGGAAATTTAACTCGAGCAAGAGAGTTATCAAGATTGGCAAGCGCGCCTTGATTTACCAAGTCGCTTACCCAAGCTCCATCAAGTCCAACGACATCTGACATGGTGCCTGTGGCTGCGCCGGCAATGGTCTGGCTCTTGGTGGCTGAATATGGGCCACTTACAAGCTTTACCTTGATTGTTGGATTTTGAGTTTGAAAGGTATTGATAAGGGCTTGAAGAGCACCGGTTGGAAGCTCAGGCTCCCACCATTGTGAGAAAGAGATAGTGACTACTGGCGCAGCTTGGGCAGGGGCTGAGTAACCCAGTGCCATGGCGGCTGTTGCAATAAGAGTTAAAGTCACGGCTTTGCGTGAAGCTAAGAACCCTTTTCCTTTACTACGCATAATTCCTCCTGTAAGTTATAATGCATAATAAATCGTTTTTATGCATTATTTTGCTGTAACGGAAAAGTAACTATGAGGCGAGGATAAGTCAAGCAAATGGCGCAAAATCTGTGAAAATAACGGAATCGTTATATTTCTCTCGTTTTGGTGCGTCCAAAAAGTAGATAAGTCATGCTGTTTCTTGCAAGAATAACCTGTTGTTGGCTCGCCAAAGCTGCACCGAATGGAGATAATTAGAAAATGATCAAGAAGAGTGCCAAAGCTTCCCCAAGCGAAGGGGCCAGCCGACGACTTGCGATCACGCGTAAAACCGAGATTGGCAAGTTTGTTAATGCCACCGGAGAAGCGACTGTTGCAGAATTGGCTAGCAAATTTGAGGTTTCTTTGGACACAATTCGACGTGATCTCACTGAGTTAGAGGCCGAAAAGATTCTAATTAAGACGCACGGGGGTGCCGTTCGAGACAATTTTGTCCCTCTGGACTCAAGTATCGATCTCCGCTTAAAAGTGCAAATAGCCGCAAAAGCAACTATCGGAACGCTCGCCGCCACGTTGATACCGAGCGATTCGGTAATAATGATTAATGCGGGAACCACCACGCTTGCTTTTGCCAAACAACTGCAAGATCACATTGGTTTAACAATTGCCACAAATAACCTACTCATTCCAAAAGAACTCTCTCCCAAGGTTTACCGATCACTTCATATATTTGGGGGCACGTTGCTTGGAAGTTCAAATGCAACTATCGGAAGCATTGGCTTCTATAACAGCCAAGAAAAAGAATTCTTTGATATCAAAGCGGACTGGGGAATTTTCTCAGTAGGCGCCGTATCAACGGATAAGGGATTTAGCATCAGCAATTTTTCAGAAGCTTCAATGCTTCGCGACATGATTCACCATTGCTCAAAAGTTGTGATACTCGCTGACTCATCCAAGTTTCAGAGAGATCTCTTTGTCCAGGTAGCCGAATTAGGGGAAGCAACGTACCTAGTCACCGATGCACCACCACCGGCAGAATTAGCAAAGGCACTTAAAGCAGCTTCAGTGCATCTCGTTACACCCTAGCAATTACTAGAAGTTACAGATCAGAAACCATCTCGATTGCACTTGCAGGACACTCACTCACGCACATTCCGCACCCTTTGCAGTAGTCCAGATTGATTTCAAAGCCGAGGCCGGGACCGAGTTTCTTTATTGCGTTATCTGGGCAGACTCCAAAGCAGTTGTCGCATTCGAAGCAATTCCCGCAGGACATACAGCGACGTGCTTCGTAGAGGGCGGTGGATTCATCGAGGCCTTGGACGACTTCACTGAAGTCATAGACGCGGCGAGATGCAGCTAAGCGTTCACGAACGGCAGGTGGAGCGTCGGTGTAGTACCAAGTGTTGAGGTCTTCGAAGGCAACGGCAGTTTTTTCAACCTTTGGTTCGATTTTTGTTTGGCGGAGCCAGGCGTCGATGTACTTGGCAGCTTTCTTGCCGTGACCGATGCTCGTTGTAACGGTGCGGTCACCATCGACCATATCGCCACCGGCAAATATGCCGGGGTGAGTCGTCATCATGTTGGCGTCAACATCCATGACACCACTTTTGACATCGAGGTCGACGTTATTGCCTAGGAGTGAGAAATCAACTTCTTGTCCGAGAGCAAGGATCAGTGAATCAGCTTCTAGAGTTTCAAACTCACCTGTTGGTTGCGGAAAGCCTTTCTCGTCTAACTCCATCTTTTCGATCATCATGTCGTCTTCGCCCATGTATTTGACCGTCGATAACCATTTGATCAAGACGCCTTCTTCTAGGGCTTCCTCGATATCTTGGTCGTTCGCTGGGGACTTGTCGCGGGTGCGGCGGTAGACGATGATCGCTTCTTCTGCCCCTAGGCGCTTTGCAGTACGGGCAACATCCATTGCAGTATTCCCACCGCCATACACGACGACCTTGCGACCGAGCATTGGGGTCTGGCCGTCTTCAAAATGATGCAGTACTTGAATTGCATCCAAGATCCGTGCGGATTCACCTGCCGGGATGTAGGCACGCTTTGAAAGTTGAGCGCCAATCGCCATGAAGACAGCATCGAAGCCTTCGTCGAGTGCGTCGTGCACATCATCAACGCGAGTGTTGAGTTGGAAGATGATTCCCATATCTTTAATGCGATTGATCTCTGCATCCAAAACTTCGCGGGGCAGGCGATACTTTGGAATTCCATAACGCATCATGCCGCCCGGAGCGTGGGTTGCGTCACGGATGACTACTTGGTGACCCATGCGCCGCAAGTGGTATGCAGCAGATAAACCTGCGGGGCCGGAGCCAATGACCAGGACGGCGAGACCGGTTTCGTGATCAGGTGGATCGATCTTCCAACCCTTTTCAAGTGCGTGATCTCCCAAGAAACGTTCAACTGAGTTAATACCGACTGCTTCGTCCAAGAAGGTGCGGTTACATGCAGTTTGGCAAGGGTGGTAGCAGACGCGCCCCATGATGGCGGGGAAAGGATTTTCCTTAATGAGCTCGCGCCAGGCATGCTCGTAGGAACCATCTTCTGCGATGTAGAGCCAGTTCTGGACGTTTTCACCGGCAGGGCAAGCTTGATTGCAAGGTGGCATGCGGTGGATGTACTCGGGATGTTCTACGCGCCAAGACCCGGTGTGGTTGGCGAGGCTTGATCCGACGGTCAAAGTAATTGCATATGGCTTGTCCACGACTACTCCCCCATCAATTGATAGCGTTCAATATTTTTATCTGCGATCCGTTGCAAGTGATCGATGACTTCGTCATTGCGTTGTGGAGAAAATAAGTGGGAATAGCGAGTCTGTAGTTTGAGGTATTCCTCAACTGGGACGCGCTTGCGAATCTTGCTCGAAGCAACGAATTCACCGTTGATCGCTTCAAACACAGGGAACAAGCCACTCTGGGTCGCAAGGCGTGCAATCTTGATTGTGTCGCACGACGCAGAGCCCCAACCAAGTGGGCAAGGAACCAATATATGGAGGTAGCGCGAACCGCGAATAGTCATGGCGCGTTCGACCTTAGCTTCTAGATCGCGCAGATCGGCGATGGTTGCGGTAGCAACATATGGAATGTCATGAGCCATGGCGATCTTTGGAAGGTACTTTCCTTGACCAAAGACATTACCGGGATGTGCGCCAACCGCCTGTGTTGTTGCGGTACGAGCTGCAGGAGGCGTGGCACCGGAGCGTTGAACGCCGGTGTTCATGTATGCCTCATTGTCATAACAGATGTAGAGGACATCGTCGTTGCGCTCAAACATTCCGCTGAGTGCGCCGAGTCCTATATCGACAGTTGCGCCATCGCCACCTTGGGCTACCACGCGAGTGATGGTGTCGCCCTTGGCTTTTAATGCGGCTGCTACGCCTGTTGCTACTGCAGGAGCATTACCAAACAGGGAGTGCAGCCAAGCGATGCGCCATGAACTTTCTGGGTATGGTGTTGAAAAGACTTCTAAACATCCCGTGGCGTTTACGGCGATTATCTGATCACCAGTTGCGCGCATAGCAGCGTCTAGTGCATATCTAGCGCCTAGAGCTTCCCCGCAGCCTTGGCAGGCGCGGTGGCCGGAGGTCAGTGCATTGGTGCGATCTGGATCGGATTGAACAGAGCGTTCATCATCGCGCAAGAGGCGATTTCCAACAGCAAATGAGCCGACTTGATAGAACTTAACTGCCGAAGTGCTCATCGCAGCGCCCTCTCTTTTGCTAATTCGATATCGATCGTCTCGACTTCAAGATCCAGGAAGGTGAGCCGTTGAATCTGTTCCACCATCGCAGCTTCGAGGTATTTCCGGAGCGATGCGATTGTGATGGGGCGACCACCAAGACCAGCGATGAGAGTGAAATCCTTAACTCCCATACCCTCGATAGCGCGTGCAACATCTTGAGTGACGATTCCACCTGTCCCGGTTGAGAATGCCTTCTCTAAAATGATCACGCGCTTTGCATCTTTGAGGGCTTCCCCGACTGCGTCATACGGGAAGGGCCTAAATGATGTGAGTCCGACAAGTCCAATGGAATGACCGTCGAGTTGAAGTTCATCGACGACATCTTTGAGAGTGCCGATGACAGAACCGAGTGCGAGGACGATCGTTTCGGCTCCATCGGTGCGATAGCAGCGCAACAAGCCGCCCGTTCTACGACCAAATTGCATTTCAAAATCTTCGGCAACTTCATACACTTTTTCTAACGAATCGATCATTCGTTGATGCGCCAAATATTTAACTTCCATAAATGACTCTGGACCAACCATGGCGCCGATCGAAACCGCCTCCAACGGACTTAATACTTGGCGCGGGTTGAATGGAGGTAAGAATAGTGAGACTTCTTCTGTGCTTGGAATATCAACCTGTTCGTAGGCATGAGTCAAAATAAAGCCATCCATGCAGACCATAACTGGGATCGACATCTCTTCTGCGATCCTAAAGGCCTGGATGTGAAGGTCCACGGCCTCTTGATTGTTCTCTGCATATAGTTGCAACCATCCGGAGTCACGCTGCGACATTGAATCGCTGTGGTCGTTCCANNCGCGGTTTGCGACGGTCATCACGATTGGAAGACCCAGGCCAGATGCGTTGTAGATGGCCTCAACCATGTAGAGCAAGCCCTGACTGGCGGTAGCGGTATATGCACGAGCTCCTGTGGCGCTAGCACCGATAGCAACTGACATCGCAGCAAACTCGGATTCCACATTGATGAACTCGCAGTTCGGCAAACTGCCATCTTTCACCAACTTGCTGAGTCCTTCGACGATGTGAGTTTGTGGGCTGATGGGATAAGCACAAATAACTTGTGGCCTGCAGGCGGCAATTGCCTCGGCCACCGCCTCGGATCCTTCTACTTGTTTAAGCATGTGCGGCCACCTGTTTCATAACATATTCGTATGCTGCGGTTGCTGCGGCGATATTGCCGGCAGCGACCTTTGGTTTGAATTTCTGCGAGATCGCGTGGGTAACGGAATCAAGGGAAACCACTCCGGTCAATGCGCTAAAGGCTCCTAGTAGTACCGCGTTTGGAACTGGCCGCCCTAAGTGAGTCATAGCAAGTTCTGTTGCCGGCAAGATTGCGAGTGAATGGCTCCCAGATATCTTTTCGGCAAGGTGTAATTCTTCGGCGCTACTGGTGGAGTTGATGATGACAAAGCCACCCGGTTTGAGTGCAGCAAAGACATCAATCTGCTTGATCAAACTGGCATCTTGAATGATGAGTGCATCTGGTTCCATGATCGGTTCGCGCGCACGGATTTCGTGATCAGATATTCGGCAGTATGCAACGACGGGAGCGCCCGTTCGTTCGGAACCGAAACTCGGGAAAGCCTGTGCATGCTTGCCCTCATTAAATACTGCCACTGCCAATAACTCCGCGGCGGTCACCACGCCTTGACCACCGCGTCCATGAATACGAACTTGAAACATCGCGCCTGCCCCTTTTCTAGACAGTGCGATTCTGCTCTTGCGCGGCAATCTTGTGTCGCTCCAGGACTGGGGCTGGCACTCAATACGCTATCTCACATTATTTGCGCGCAACTAATTTAAGGTTGAATCAAATTTTGAGAGTTAGCCCCGCCACAAATCCGTGCTCCACGTGACTTTGGTTGGTACCGGGAGCATTTTGGGTGGCCAGGAAAACTTGGATGTTGCTTTTGGTGTCACGGTGACTTTGAGCAAATAATTCTTGCCATGAGTCTTTGTAAGACCTGTTAAGAGAACTTCCGCTTCTGTTTTAAAAATCTGACCACTAACGCAAGTTGGATCGCAACTATTAATGTAAAAAGTTCCGGATCCAGAGGCAGATGAGGCGGACCAGGTGCTCCATTTAATATCAGCGACACCGGCGCCTGCATCAGCGCAATACTCTGTAATCGATGCTGGCTTGACTACAGCAGCAGCACCGCAATTATTGTAATAAGAAGTGGCTGTCCCCTGAGTAAGTGCCAACCCAACCAGGACCGCGGTAACTATTAAAAGTGCCGTGATCGAGGTTTTAAGGGAAGGTCTCATACCTCGACTTTACCTTCATCTTCCTAGGCAAAGGTAGGCGAGTTGAGTAGGGACGTGTCCGTTCCATCCAAATTGAAAGGGCCCCGAGTTTCCCCGGGACCCATGCTCAACTTCTCTAACTTTTTGATCACTGCCAATAGATCAGTCGAGATGATTTGAGGCTGTGGTGTTGTCGACGGGATTCGAACCCGCATCCTGCGATTGGCGAAAACGCATGTGCTGCCAGTTACACCACGACAACATCACCTTCGGATAATGGCTCATCTACAAGGAATAGAATTTTCTTTTGTTGACTCCTGTGGGCATTGTGGGGGTGTGGATAGCAAAAAAAAGAGACCCGGGTATACCCCGAGTCTCTTAATTCGCCAATCGCAAGATGCACGAGAAGTATTACACATATGCAGCCGACATGGCTTGACGAAACTGCTTAATATACAGAGGTGTGTTCAGCCGCAGCTTTAGAGTGGAGTGACCAAGGGAAATCAATCCATTTATCTGTGTGGGAATTATGATCCACGTTTCCAGAATAAGTTGAGTCCGTCCGAATTTTGGACGCGCCATCGCCATTTCAGATCTCGCTGATACAGTAGATTTCATGGGACAAGTGCACGATCGAATTGACGGCAGACTCCGTGAATTCATTGAGGCGCAGCACCTCTTTTTTGTCGGGACGGCGCCACTAGAAGCTAACGGACATATCAACCTTTCCCCCAAGGGGCATCAAAATACTTTTGCAGTACTGGATGAATACACCGTGGCTTATCTCGACCTTACGGGGAGTGGAGCCGAATCACTTGCGCACATTCGACAAAATGGTCGCATCGTGGTCATGTTCTGCGCATTCGAAGGGCCACCGAATATCGTGCGATTGCACGGTCGAGGCAAGGTTCACACACCAGGTGACGAGAACTTCGAAGAACTTGCCGGTCGCTTCCCTTCCCTACCGGGTGCGCGCGCCGTGGTGACCGTCGACGTCTCGCGTGTCAGCAGTTCCTGCGGGTTCGCGGTGCCGCTATTCGAACACCTTGGGGACCGAGATTTGTTGGAGAAGTGGGCTGAACGTAAGACCGAGGACGAACTTGTTAATTACCGAACAACGAAGAACAAGACGAGCATCGACGGGTTGCCTGCGCTGGATTGAGGTGCGTTATACCTCGACTTTACCTTGGACTGACCAAGGGAATTCGATCCATTTGTCTGTCTGGCGCCATACATACTCAGGCTTAACTATTGTTGTTGGTTTTTCGTAGAGCACTGCAAACCGAACTTCTGCGACGTAGCCAGTTAAGAAGTCTTTAACGAGTTTGAGCGTTTCTCCTGTATCAGCCACATCATCTGCAACTAAAACCTTTGTTCCCTTTAGGTCTATGCGATCGGGAACTGGTGGCAGAACAACTGGCATTGGCAGACGTTCATCGATGCCGGTGTAGAACTCGACGCTCAAGGTGAAAGAGTTTTTCACGTCTATGGCGTAACCGAGTCCTGCGCCCAAAAAGAAACCACCACGAGCGATCGAAAGGATGATGTCGGGTTGGTATCCAGAGAGCAGAATTGTTTTGCCGAGTTCGCGGACCGCTACTCCGAATTGTTCGTACGATAATCGCTCTCGCTCATCCATGGGCGAAACTTACAGAGTTTTTAACTCCCAAGCGCGTACTCCACCCAAAATTCCTGCGGTGTTAGAGGCGATGATCACGTCATCGCCTAACTGCTTGATGACAGCGGGGCTGATGCGACGGGAGTTGCCACCGCCTATGTAAAGACGATCCCACCAGAAAACCGGACGCAGATCCTCCACCATTGATTTGATGCGACGGGACCAGAACATATCCCCCAACCTGCGACGTTCGTGTTCGCCAATCCAGGTGTCATAACTGGTGGCGCGGCGAATCGGTGCATGTGAGAGTTCAAAATGTGGCGCTAACTTGCCACCGTCGAACATACAAAAGCCAAGTCCAGTTCCTAGGGTGAAAACAACTTCCAATCCCGAGCCCGTGATTAGTCCCGCCGCGTGCACCTCGGCGTCATTCATCACAAGTGCGGGCCTGCCAAAGAAATTGGCCACCGAGCTTTGCATGTCAAAGCCTTGCCACTGGGTTAAGAGGTCAGGGTCCATTCTGGTCAGTGGCCCTTTGGTATTTATGTAGTGCGGGGTGTGAACAACTACTCCATGTCGGATCATCCCTGGCATGCCAACCGTGACGCGATCAAAGGGCGGCAACTTCTCTGTTAATTCTTCAAAGGTGGCAATTAACTTTGTCGGGCTCACGGGGTACGGCGTAGAAGTTGAAATTGGTTGGGCGTGCAAGGTTCCCTTGCCATCGAGTACTGACGCCTTAATGCTTAGACCACCACAGTCGATGGCCAGAGTCATCAGGTCGACAGAGGTCATTGCTTGCCGCCGTTAGCCGTTAATTACCCGTGTAGTGCGCTGCAATTGATGTGAGTGCCTGATCCAATATCGCAACGCCTTCGCGGACTTCTGCTTCAGAAACATTGCATGGTGGGCAGACATGGATTCTGTTGAAGTTCATAAACGGAATCATGCCGGCTTTTTTGCAAGCAGCCATGAGTTCATTCATCGCAGGACTTGATCCACCGTAAGGCGCGAGGGGTTCATGAGTTGCACGGTCCTTAACGAGTTCGAGCGCCCAGAAAACTCCAAGGCCACGGACTTCACCAATGACTTTATGTTTAGCCAGAAGTTCCTCAAGGAGTGGCTTGATAACTTCTTGGCCGATGCGTGCTGCATGTTCGACCATTTTTTCGTCCGTCATTGCATCGATTGTCGCCACAGCGGCGGCAGTTGCTAATGGATGTCCGCTATAGGTAAGTCCACCAGGGAAAACACGATCCTTAAAGGAAGCCGCAATTTCATCGCTGATAATTACGCCGCCTAGTGGGACGTAACCGCTGTTAACGCCTTTGGCGAAGACAATGAGATCGGGTTCGGCGCTGGAGTGTTGGTAAGCAAACCATTTGCCGGTGCGCCCAAAGCCAGCCATGACTTCATCCGCAATCCACTTTATGCCGTACTTGTCGCAAAGTGCGCGAACACCCTCTAGATATCCGGCAGGTGGAATCAAAACACCAGCGGTACCTACAACAGATTCGATCACGATCGCCGCAATAGTTGCTGGACCTTCAAAGATAATGACTTGTTCCAAATGCTCTAGTGCGCGTTGGCACTCCTCCGCCTCGCTAGTGGCCCAAAAGACGGTCCGGTAAAGGTATGGACCAAAGAAATGGACATGACCGGTGGCATTCTCATTGGGCCAACGACGTGGATCACCTGTTGCAGTGATCGCGGTTGTGGTGTTGCCGTGATAGCTGCGATAGAAAGAGAGGACTTTGTGCTTGCCCGTGTGTAAACGAGCCAGACGAATCGCGTTTTCGATTCCATCCGCGCCACCGTTAGTGAAGAAAACCTTATTTAGATGTTCCCCGGCGTGATCTGTGATCCGCTTTGCGGCTTCGCTACGTGCGTCGTTGGCATGTTGCGGGGCAATCGTCGCAAGTTTGGCGGCCTGATCCTGGATCGCCTTCACTACCTTGGGATGCTGGAACCCAATGTTGGTAAAGACCAACTGGCAAGAAAAGTCGAGGTACTTATTGCCGTCATAGTCCCAGAAGTAACTCCCCTGTCCCCCTGCAACCGGCATGGGAGTGATCTGGCCTTGCGCCGACCAGGAGTGAAATACATGAGCGCGATCGAGGTCAAATACCTCTTTGCCGCGTGTTGGGTTTGCTGATTGCTCTGTCATGAGCACTATCTAAGCATCTAAACCACGGCACAGTAATCAGGGTTCTCTGTCTGGCGGAACACAGATGAACAGCAGTTAAACTACCCGCGTGACCCACCAAAACCGCCCTTGGGGCTATTCCAATACCAGCGACGGGCTAAAACCGAACTGGGCGTTACACGAAGACACGCTTGCAGTTCGAGCCGGTCTGGCACGCTCTGGATTTGGCGAAACCGGAGAAGCGCTCTACCTCACGAGTGGATTTACTTACGACAGCGTCGAGCAAGCTGATAGCGCGTTTGCCGAAGATATCGATCATTACTTGTATGGACGCTTTGCAAACCCAACCGTATCGATGTTTGAAAATCGCCTTGCGGCAATCGAAGGCGCGCAAATGTGTGTTGGAACGGGAAGCGGAATGTCGGCGATGTTTGCGTCGATTGCATGCTTGGTATCAGCTGGTGACCGAGTTGTTGCTGCTGCATCAATGTTTAGTTCATGTTGGGTCGTGTTGGCAGAGATCTTGCCAAAATGGGGAGTCAACGTCGAATTTGTAACAGGAAACGATCCGCAGATCTGGGCCGATGCGCTTGGCGTGGAAACAAAGGCGGTCTTTCTTGAGACGCCTTCCAATCCAATGCTCGAACTCGTTGATATTCGAATGATCTCCGATCTTGCTCACAAAGTTGGAGCAACTGTCATCGTAGATAATGTGATGGCCTCGCCCATCTTGCAAAAGCCGCTAGCTTTAGGCGCAGATGTCGTGATGTACTCGGCAACAAAACATATTGATGGACAAGGCCGAGTTCTTGGCGGAGCGATCTTGGGCTCTGAAAGTTATGTTAAAGAGAAGCTCAATCCTTTCGTGCGCCATACCGGACCGTCACTAAGCCCGTTCAATGCCTGGGTTCTTGTTAAGTCGCTTGAAACCATGTCCATGCGCGTGCATCGGATGACCGAAAATGCGCAAGCAATCGCCGAGTTCTTGGAGACGGTGCCGCAGGTAAAATCGGTGAACTACCCAGGTCTTGCCTCGCACCCGCAACACGAACTTGCTCGCAAACAGATGACTGGTGGCGGGACAACGCTGTCTTTCGAAGTTGCCGGAGGTTCGGAAGCGCTTTTCAAAGTCATGAATAACTTGCGTGTCATTGATATCAGCAACAACTTAGGTGACAGCAAATCATTGATTACACATCCTTATTCTTCAACGCACCGTCGCTTAGACCCTGAGGTAAAGGCGGCGATGGGGATTACCGAATCACTCGCCCGACTATCTGTGGGGCTTGAGTACTCGGGTGACTTGATTCGGGATCTCAAAGAGGCGTTTTGAACCACGTTAGGACGAGTCTCCTTCTACTTTTCACTTCCCTTGGTCTCATCGCTTGGCTTATATACCTAGCTATTTCGCTCCCAAATTCATATCCAGCAAATCACTGGGATCTGGCTTGGGTGGGCTTTGATGTCGCAATGGTTGCAGTCTTGCTGCTCACGAGTTGGGCAATATGGAAGAAACGGCAAATTGCGATTCCTGCCGCGCTGGTCGCGGCCACTTTCTTACTCATTGACTCGTGGTTTGATGTAGTGACATCAAATCCTGGTTGGGATCTAAATTTATCTGTATTGCTTGCAGTTCTCAGTTGCTCGCTCGCGACCTTTCTCTTTCGATTTAGCCACAGAGCGATTCGGCAATCAATTCGCAATGCTTATTTGAGAGCGGGCAAGGAACTCTTGAGTGAATCACTGTGGCGCACTCCGCTCATGATCTTCGAGCGAGATATAGATGAGTTGTTATGAAAGCGCTGCGACCAATCGGTCGACGCCTTCAACGATAATCTCTTGGCTAGTTGCAAAATTTAAGCGTACAAATTGCTCGCATCCGGGTCCAAATAAATACCCAGGTGTGAGAGCTAATAGTCCACGGTTCAAAATAATATCTGAGGGATTCTCACCGAGCTCATAAGCAGTGAGATCGATCCAAGCGAGGTAGGAACAATTTGGAATCCTGAAAATTGCTTTTGGTAGTTTGCGTTGTAATTGCAGCGCCAAGAATTCGCGATTTGCATCCAAAGTTTCCATCAGAGAGGCTAACCACGCCGTCGACTCAAATGCTTTCGCTGCAGCGTGTGCGCCAAAAAGGGAGGCGCGATATCGAACCGAGACCGGCATGCTCTTCGCCAAATCGCGCATGCGCTCCGATTGGGTGATGATGAAAGCGCACTTCAAGCCAGCCAAGTTCCACGCTTTGCTTGCGGCCGTCACACAAATCCCCATCTCGCGTGCGTTTTCGCTCACGCTCAAAAATGGGACGAACTCAGACTCTGCAAAAACTAGTGGGGCGTGAATCTCATCGCTAAAAACGTAGACTCCATATTGTTTTGCAAGGTCGGCGATGGCTTCTAGTTCGGCGCGGGTGTGAACTGAGCCAGTTGGATTTTGTGGATTGCACAAGAAGTGGATTTTTGCGCCTGCCTTGTACCCCGCCTCGATGGCGGCCAAATCCAAGGTGTAATTCATGCCATCTTTACGCATCGGCGCATCAAGTACTTCACACTTCAATTCTTGAATCCAATTAAACATATTGAGATAAACCGGAGAGTTCACCATGATCAAGTCACCCGGAAGAACGATCGTTCGCGCCATTTCGATGTTGCCGACGCTCACATCGGTGCACAAGAAAAATTGCTCTTGATCGAAAACCCAGTTCCAACTATCACGTGCGTACTCTGCAAAGTGGCGATTTAAATGGCCGGTATCGCCCATGTATCCGGTGTCGGAGTTTTTGACCATAGAAATAAGTACATCTTTGATCGGCTTTGCGAGTTCGAAATCCATTTCTGCAACCGGCATCGGTAGTACTTCTGGCGGGAAGTGAGTCCATTTTTCACTGGTCCGGGTCCGGAGCGTTTCGAGCGGAACAATCTCAACCTTCATAGCCCGATCCTATTCCAGGTTATATACCCCAGGTACCCAATAGTTCATTGACAAATTTACGATCGGGGTCGAGACCAGCACGATAGGTAGCCCATGATTTGAATTGCGGGTAGAGCTCATAAAAATCAAAGCCGTTGTCAGTAAAGAGTTTGCCCCAATGTGGTCGAGCTTTAAATGGGGCAAGTGCTGCCTCGATCGTAGGCAGAAAGGCGGTGACACCGGGGACATCTGGTTTCCATGTGAAGTGAATAGCCAAGCTATTGCGACCATAAGCCTCACTCAGCCAATTATCATCGGCGGCAATAGTGCGAAGTTCTGTTACCAACAAGAGCGGCTGAATCTGATGGCGAAGTGCGTGTACGGCTTGTAGCGCGGCACGGGCATCCTTGAAATCGACAAAATATTCGCTCTGTAATTCATCGCCAAAACTTGGGGTGAAATCTAATTTGAAATGCGGTAGTCGCTCATGCCAAGGACCGACGACTCCCATTTGTTCGGTCGCACTCTCGGTAGAAGCTCCCGGTAATGGATGTGACTTTTGTTTTGCAAGGTTTGCCGAAAAGAGTTCATCCCCTGGCAAGGTATCGATATCAATGCGGGACTTGACCCAAATTTGATCAACTAAAAGTTCGCCCCAAGTAGTGAAGGCCGAAACACTGTAGCCCGCGCCCATCACTCCCTCGAAATGATTGATGAGGTTTTCGAATGGTAGATCGAGATAAATCGACTGCGCAACCTCAAATGCAGGAACGATTTTTAAGGTCACGTGATGGATAATTCCAAGTGCGCCTAACCCGACGCGGGCCGCCTTGAGCTCATCTCCCGAAATAGAGAGGTCGTCACCTGTTGAAGTGATGAGTTCGATTGCGCAGACAGCCGCCGATAAATTCTGATTTCTTAGCCCAGAACCATGTGTCCCCGTGCTCGTTGCCCCGACGACGGTGATGTGCGGAAGTGATCCCATATTAGGCAGCGCAAACCCGACCTCGTTAAGGGCGATCGCTAACTCACCGTATCGAACACCTGCAGCAACCCGAACTTGCGCTCCCGCGACATCAATCTCAATATCTTTTGGAAAGTGTTCAAAGGAGAGAAGTAGGTCCTTGCAGTCCGCGATTTTGTTGAACGAGTGAACGCTTCCCAAGGCTCGCACGTTCTCCGCCGCGGTGATCGCCGACTTGAGGTCTTCTATATTGGTTGGCCTAACAACCAGCGCAGCATCGAATGTGACGTTGCCACTCCAATTCTTCATTCCGCGATCTTATCTCTGCGAGCAACTCGAATTTGGCTCACGATCCCCACAACGGCAAAAGCAACCATCACCCCGATGACGCTATAGATAATTAAGTAGACATCGCGTGGAACTCGGCGGGCGACTATCAAAATATACAATTGAGGCAACATGAAGTTGAGAGCGGATAACCATCCCCATTTCTGAGTCTCTGACCACCTCTTGTGAATGACCGCAACTACCAATCGCGCTGATGCTAAACCGTAAAACCATGATGTAATTAGGTCGATAACGAAGAAAATATAAGGATTAACTCCGTACTTATGGAGCGCTTTCCAGACAACGAAGGTCGCGACAAAGGTATAGAGAATAATTGTGGAGGCCCAGAGACGCTCCCAGAAGGTCTGGCGTTTAGTTCTCAAGTTAATTTCTTACGAAATCCAGGCTTAGCGAACCACGGGATGACAGCCGAAGTGCTCGCTTGATAATCGGCATATTCTGGATATTTCTCGAGGGATAGTTTTTCGGTGAATTTTGTCGACCCGACAAAAAGCAGAGTAAGTAAAACTGGTCCGATAATTGTCCAACCGAAAAGCAACCCAGCAGCGTTAGCACCGATCAGGTAGAGAACCCACCACTGGGCCAGTTCAAAGAAGTAATTGGGATGACGCGAAAATTTAAAGAGCCCGCCGGTCAAGAAACGGATTTCTGGAGTGCCTCCGTGTTTGATGATTCCCGCTTTTGTTTGTTGGAAATCCCATTGTTGCTGATCTGCGATCGTCTCCCCGATAAGAAAGATTATAAATACTGTGACGAGTACTACGTCCCAGGAGTCAAAGGCGATACCGCGATGGTTATACGCGTTCAGTGCGGGAAGCGCGATCAATACCAACAAAAAATTCTGATAAAGAACAATGAAGAAGAAATTAAATAGTTGGAACTGCCATGGCTTCATGCTGGCGCGCAACACTGGCCAGCGATAATCCTCTGCACCGGAATAGCCGCCCTTGCGGGCAAAATTAAAGGTAAGGCGAGCGCCCCAGCACAGGACGACCAAGGCCATAACATTGAGGCGAGTATTGTGAAAATGCGCAGCGCGTGCGAACTCACCCACATAAATCACTGGGGCGATGGACCACATACGATCAACCCAGGAGTGCTCCTTTGTGACGAGCGAAAGGATCCAGCAGCCGGCACATACAACTGCAAAAGTCGCGAAAACCGTATGAAGAGGCGTCATAACGCGATTTTAACCCAGCGCCTCCAATAATGAGTGAAACAATGGCGTATGCGAAGCTGGGGATATATGGCGATGCTCCTATTCACCGTCATCGGCTCGTTCTGGCTCGAAATCTTTCTTAAAGTAGGGGTGCTTCGTCGCGTCCGTCGATTGATTATGAGCATCTTGCCCATCGCACTTCTCTTTGTCGGCTGGGATGCCTATGCAATCTCACGTCATCAGTGGCACTTTGATCTGACGCAGATTCTGCGGATTTATGGACCATTTAATATCCCGCTTGAGGAGTACCTCTTTTTTATTGTTGTTCCAATTGCCGCAATCATGACTTTGGAGGCTGTGCGCAAGCGCCGCCCCCATTGGCTCATCGGGGATGAAGGGCCATGACCTACACACAGATTGCAGTTTTCGCTGTGGCTTTGGCTGCGGGGCTCGATCTATATATATTGCGGACTCGCTTACTAACGCGCAAAGCATTTTGGACCTCCTACGCCATCATCCTTCCCTTTCAACTGCTCACGAATTGGTGGCTGACCTCTAGGAATATCGTGATGTATGAGAGAACCCAGATTATGGGCGCAAGGCTCGCCAGCGCTCCGCTCGAAGATATCGCCTTCGGGTTTGCGCTTATCTTGGGCGTGCTGACGCTCTGGGTATTCTGGGGCAGGCGTGGATTTACGCAAAAAAATCCTAAGTAGAATTGCGCCATGGAACTTCAAAAGGTCATCTTGTATTACGGCTTTGCGCCGTTGCCTGACCCTGAAGCTATCCGCTTGTGGCAGCACAAACTCGCTGAGGGGTTAAACCTCAAAGGCAGGATTTTGATTTCAGAGCATGGAATTAATGGAACATTGGGCGGCAATATGTCCGACCTCAAAAAGTATGTGAGCGCCACTAAACAATACCGGGGATTCAAGCGGATCGATTTCAAATGGTCAGAAGGAACCGGCGCTGACTTCCCTCGCCTGGCGGTTAAGGTCAAACCCGAGCTCGTCGACTTTGGTCTACCGATTGATGTAAAAGTAACGGAGAAAGGCGTTGTGAATGGCGGCAAGCACCTCAAGCCCTACGAATTAAATAAGTTGGTTGAAGAGCGCGGCGATGAAGTCTTGTTCTTCGACGGACGCAATGGGTACGAGGCAAAAATAGGACGGTTTAAGAACGCTATCGTCCCGGATGTTTCTCACACTCGCGATTTTGTCTCCGAAATTCAATCTGGAAAATACGATCACTTAAAAGATAAGCCGATTGTTACTTACTGCACTGGCGGTATCCGTTGCGAAATACTTTCAACGGTCATGATTGATCGAGGTTTTAAAGAGGTTTATCAACTCGAAGGTGGGATCGTTCGCTATGCCCAAAAATACGGTGACGACGAACTTTGGCAAGGATCGCTCTACACCTTTGATCGCCGAATGACGATGGATTTTTCGGATCACACGCCAGTACTAGGTGAATGCGAAAAATGCGGTGGGGCGACAAAACAGTTCTATAACTGCGGAAAAATTTCTTGTCACTCATTGATTTTGCTCTGCGATGACTGCGCTATAAGCAGTGCCAATAAAGCATGCACCCACGAATACAGCGCACGTGACTCCGAAATGGTTGGCTAACTACTTTTGATTTGCTGCAGTAATTGCGGCTTTGTACTCCTGCAACGCGTTCGAAACTGACTCCTTATAGGCTCTGGCAATTTCATTCGCGGAAACTTTATATGCATCGTGGGCTGCTTTGCGCGCTGCCTTGTCTTTGCCCGCTGTTGTGAGCGCTTGCATCATTGTCGCATTTGCATCTGCGAAGGCGAGGTCACGACCATTTTGAGCTTGGGTCATTTCGGCCCGATAAGCCGCACGAGCGGCTTCACGTGCTGCTTTTTTAGCGGGTGACGCAACGCTGCCGGGAATTGGTGCAGGAATTGACGTTGGACTGACTGTTGGCGTTGGGCTGACGGTTGGCGCAACCGCTTGCGATGTCACGGGGATAAAACTCAAGGCAGTAACCGCCCCGATGATCCCCAGCGATCGCTTCATAACGATCATTATCCTCCTAATTCTCACAAGTTGTACCGTTACTATCCCAAGATGAGATTCGCGCGCGGCATACTCATCGCTACGCTCTCCGCCTGCCTGCTGCTTCTCGCGCTGCAACCGGTCTCACATGCACTCCCAGCAAGTTTGAAGGTTGTTGAAATCAAGGTCAAGAGTCCGGAGAAAGATTTCCCAGTTCGCAACGTCTGGGTGATGACTCCCAACCTACCCGCAACCCAAATTAATCTCCTACCAGTTGTTTACATGTTGCATGGTTGGCCTGGAACACCGAGTGGATTGATCGCTGGTGTGCAGGCACCTCTAGCCGTTGCCTTTGCGCACGGAGTCGCACCGTTCATTGCAGTTTTCCCAGATGGCAATGCGCTCACGCACTCAGATTCCGAGTGGGCAGACTCATATGACGGACGCGCCATGATCGAAACATGGCTCACAAAAGATGTTATCCCTGCGGTCGAATCCGGGAACATCCGCACGCGCAAAGACCGTGCCATCTTGGGATTTTCGATGGGTGGGTATGGAGCAGCGATCATTGGATTGCACCACCCAGAGTTATTTGGACAGGTAGTGACGCTTGCTGGATATTTTGTGATCGATGACTTGACCAACGCCTTTGGGTCTGAAGAAGCAACGGACAAAAAAGTCATTTATCAAACGCCGGTTTCATTTCTTAAAGTGGCTAGTCAAATGCGCTGGTTCTTAGGCGAATCATCCCAGGATTACACCGCACTAATCCGCGGACAGGCTGCCTCCTGGGCAAGTAAATTAAAGGCCGTTAAGGCAACTGACACCTTGAGTTACTCCGGGGGTGGACACTCATATGTCTTTGTGGGCAATGAAGTTCCAATTTTTACAAAATGGTTTAAATGGGGAGTTGTAACGCCCCCTTCTTCAAAGGCAACTCCGACGCCTACGGTGTCTGCAGTTCCCATTACACCTGCACCCGTTACTCCGGGCAAAATTCCACTCTTGTAGCAATCCAAAGAAAGTTTTAAATTGCGCGCGACAAACTGTAGCTGAGCGAGAAAACAACAAACACTGGAATTGTTGCCCACGTCAACGCTGAAACCCTCATGCTTGCCGTTATAACCAAAGCCACAACAATGGCTGCTGCAATTCGCCAATCATCGCCAACGATAAAGTCAACCCAAAAATCTATAAAGGACTTAAGTGCGGCTACAAATTTATTTGCGATTGGCCGCGGTTCAATTTTCGGCTTAGCCACTGCAGTAGCTTCCCGTGGATTGCGATGAATTACTTTCATAGCTTCAACGACGATCAACGCAAAAATCCAGACCGATGCAATAATCGCGAGCACCGCCCAATTGTCTCCTGGCCAGTGTGCCTTCTGTCCTGCAGCGCCTTCTGCACCCCAGAAAATTCCGAATGATGTTAACAAGATCCCGACGATGAATTTTAAAGTGTTCTCTGGAACCTTTGATAACGGAGTTTTAAGTACGAAACCGGCGGCGCAGACAATGACAACAGCAATCAAAGCGGCGACAGAAGCCAAGGTAACTTTGTGCGCAATCGTTCCAAAGGTTAAAACGATGAAGACCACTTCTAGCCCTTCAAGCAAAACTCCCTTGTAAGCGAGGGTAAACGCGTACCAATCTGCAACGCCATGTCGAGTCTGTTTCGCGGCCGCGCGCGCAATTTCCAACTCTTCCTGAAAAATCTTCTCTTCATCGTGCAACGCCTTAAAGCCACTGGAGCGGAGAATTGCTTTGCGCAACCAGGTGAGACCAAAGACAAGCAACAATCCACCCACAGCGATGCGTAATACCGAAATCGGAAGGTGAGAGATAGTTGGACCAAAAATCGCAATAATGATCGCGAGGGTGAATAGGCCGGCGTAAACACCACGCAGTGCAGACTTCCAATCACGCGCGGTTCCAGCCGCCAAAACTATGGTTACCGCCTCAACTGCCTCCACCGAACAGGCGAGAAAAACCGAAATAAATAGCGCATAGGACGCACCAGACATTTCAGCCTCTTTCCAGATACGAGCGAATGCGCTTTGGAATCAATCGATATAGCCGATTCTGCCATGAACGCGCCTGCTCAATCGGAGATATTGCCAAGACCTGTTTACTCGAAGGACCTTCAGGAGTCGGAACATTTCTGATCGCTGGTGAAATCTGATCCAGTGAATCGGCGATGACGATTGTGCTGGAGACGACTCCCATCACGCGAGCGATTTGCCCGGTTGCAATCTCTTCATGATCAGCGAGCGCGTCTGCGGTGAGTGCCTCTGCGCCACTTCGGATTTCCGCGGTGAGTGGATCTTTGACGATGCTATAAGGATCAAATCGAAAATCCTCGGCGCTCACGGTGAGCGCATAACTAGCCGTCGCGAGCAATGCGCCAATGCTTTGCGAAATTTCTGATTTAACTCCCCCGTGCAAGCGCAGGTCGTACAGGATCCTAGATGTTGCGCGAGTCTGCACAATCATGTGCTCGACGGCAATCCCTCGGACATACAATTTTTCGGCGTTGGCCGATCTAGATGCCGGCAACCATTTGGCAAAGACTCGGGCTTCAATCACTTGATTGCGGACTGATGGAATCTCCTCCGCTAATAACCTTGCGCGCGCCAGCCAGCGACCAGCTTCCTCGAGTGAGTAACTACCTACCAACCCCTCACCCATGATTGCCAACAATGCTGCGCATCGATCCGTAAGTGAAGAGATCCGATCAATTGTTCTTTTCGCTGGAGTTTTGGGGTGGGCGATGGTCGAAAGCACAATGGCGATCCCCGCACCAATTAGCGTTTCAACTAAGCGATTGGCCGCATTAGTTTCGCTTAAACCCGGTCCGATGACGATCAGCGCTGTTACAGGAACGTTAATCGCTGCAACTTCTCCGAGGTGCAAGACTCTGGCGGCAACGAGCGAAAGCAAGACCGTGATTCCAACCGTGACGATTCCGAGCCCAAAGAAATGCAGAGCAAGTAGCGCCGCACCGGCGCCGACGGAAGATCCAACGACTTGCCCCAAACCATCACGCGTAGATTTGTAGAGTGATGAGCGAACCGTAAGCACCGCGACGATCGCCGCAACAACTCCACCATTTTTAGAGACGGTATCGCCAAGTTGCCAGGCAACGGCGGCGGCAAAGCCGGTAACCAAAACTTGTTGGATCCAGTACCAGCGGACTACAAATTGTTGGAGCAACCGGTCAAAACGAATTCTCACGGAGTTAAGAATAGATGTTAAATATAGAACTCAACTTCGTTTCGTTGCGAAAGTGAGCGTGTAACTACTTGATTGGCACCAATGGTTGAACCTTCGCCGACGGTGATATTTCCTAGAACTTTTGCACCTGCGCCTAAAATCACGTTATTTTCAATCGTTGGATGGCGCTTTCCCTTATCAAGGCTACGGCCTCCGAGTGTGACTCCGTGATAGATGGTGACATCGTCCCCGACAATTGCCGTCTCACCAATAACAACCCCCATGCCATGATCGATAAAAACACGTCGACCGATGGTGGCACCAGGATGAATCTCTATACCCGTTTTGCTGCGGGTGTAATTGGAGATCATTCGTGCGATGAAGCGCATATGTTTCTGCCAGAGCCAATGTTCTAGGTGATGAGCCCAGAGCGCGTGGACGCCTGGATATGTGAGCGCAACTTCTAGGCGATTTCGCGCAGCAGGATCCCGCTTCAAAACATTAGCGAGATCCTCTGCGATAAATGACATAAGTGGTGGAATATAAGTTAGATGGTTGGCGCTACAGGTTCGTCAATGAATTCCTTATAGAGCGGCGTTGATAGATAACGCTCACCGAAAGAAGCCAAGACAACAACAATGATCTTGCCAGCGAATTCTGGACGATCTGCGATTTGTGCAACGCCCCAGAGCGCAGCACCTGATGAAATTCCAGCAAGAATTCCCTCTTCTTGCCCTGCGCGCTTTGCGTAGGCGAATGACTCTTCATTAGGGGCAGAGAGCACTTCGTCATAAATTGAGGTGTCGAGTACTGCGGGAATGAAGTTCGGTCCGATCCCTTGTAGTGGATGGCCTGCAGGTGATCCACCGGTGAGAATTGGTGAAGCTGCTGGTTGTACGGCAAAAATCTTGATATTCGGATTCTTTTCTTTCAGTGCTTGTCCAACACCGGTGATTGTTCCTCCGGTACCAATTCCCATGACAACTGCTGCAACTTGTCCATCGGTGTCATTCCAAATTTCGGCAGCGGTCGTTGCACGGTGGATGGCAGGACCAGCTTGGTTTTCAAATTGACGGACTAATACTCCGCCTTCTTCGGCGCCAATTTTTTCTGCCGCTTCAACAGCTCCGCGCATGCCTTGTGCGGCAGGAGTCAAAATAAGTTTTGCACCAAGTGCGCGCAGCAATGCGCGACGCTCCTTGGACATCGAATCTGGCATCGTCAGCACAACTTTGTATCCGCGGGCGGCACCGACGGAGGCGAGTGCAATGCCAGTGTTACCTGATGTGGCTTCGACGATTGTTCCACCGGGCTTTAGCGCTCCGGACTTTTCTGCATCATCAACCATTGCGACGGCAAGGCGATCCTTAACGGAGGCGGTTGGGTTATAAAACTCAAGTTTGGCTGCAACTATGGCAGTGGATTCCGGAAATAAACGCTGGATCTTGACTAGCGGTGTGTTACCAAACACTTCTGAAATATTGTTATAAATCTTCATTTATTCTCCTGTAATGGGATTCTCCACGACCAATGAGGTGAAAAGGTAGCAGGAATACTCAATAGCTTCTCGGTGAGGACTGGTATCTGCAAGTGGTTCGCAAACTTGAAATCGGTGATTATTAGTTAGTTTCTATTTCACCGATCAGCTTAAATTCGCTGGCACCGAGTTGGCCCTGTTTGGTGTACAACTCAAGTTTGGCGCGAGTGTCAGCGATATCCAAGTTACGCATGGTTAGTTGGCCGATGCGATCGGTTGGACCAAAAGCAGAATTTTCGTTCCGCTCCATGGAAAGTTTTTCTGGGTGGTAACTCAGGCCTGGACCCGTCGTGTTAATGATTGAAAAATCATCCCCCCGACGTAAGCGAATTGTGACCGTTCCGGTTACGGCTGATGCAACCCAACGAGTGAGTGATTCGCGGAGCATGAGCGATTGTGGATCAAACCAACGACCTTCATACAACAACCGCCCTAACCGACGACCTTCGGCGTGATAGTTAGCTATGGTGTCTTCATTGTGAATCGCAGAGATCAGACGTTCGTAGGCAATAAAGAGCAAGGCCATTCCCGGAGCTTCATAAATACCACGAGATTTGGCTTCGATAATTCGGTTTTCAATCTGATCGGCCATTCCAAGTCCATGTCGTCCGCCCACGGCATTCGCTTCACGCATCAAAGCGACGGAATCGCCAAAGGAGTTGCCGTTAATTGAAATCGGTCGACCTTGCGAAAATTCAATGACTACATCTTCGGAATCAATCTTGATCGACTCATCCCAAAATTTGACGCCCATGATCGGATCGACGATTTCAATTGACGCATCCAACTCTTCAAGGTTCTTTGCTTCATGAGTCGCACCCAAAATATTTGCATCGGTTGAGTACGCCTTTTCGGTGCTGTCGCGATATGGCAATTTGTGGGCAACGAGCCACTCGGACATCTCCTTGCGGCCACCCAATTCGTTGACGAAATCGGCATCGAGCCAGGGTTTATAAATCTGAAGCGCGGGATTTGCGAGTAATCCATAACGATAAAAACGCTCGATGTCATTACCTTTGTAAGTTGAACCGTCTCCCCATATCGAACAGTTATCTTGCAACATTGCGCGAACCAGAAGCGTTCCGGTTACTGCCCGGCCAAGCGGAGTAGTGTTGAAATATTGCTTGCCACCCGAGCGAATATGAAAAGCTCCGCAAGCAATGGCGGCTAAGCCTTCTTCTACAAGCGCCAACTTGCAATCAATCAAGCGAGCATTTTCAGCGCCATAGGCGAGCGCACGCCCAGGGATCGAATCGATATCGGACTCGTCGTATTGCCCCAGGTCAGCGGTGTAGGCAAACGGAACAGCACCCTTTTCCCGCATCCAAGCCACAGCGACAGAGGTGTCGAGGCCGCCGGAAAAGGCAATCCCTACTTTTTCGCCAACTGGCAGTTTTGCTAGGACTTTTGACATGGGCTGAGCCTACCTGCCCCATTATTCACAGCCAAAAATAAGCAAATTTAGGTGCTATTTCGATTTTCTGGATTTAGCCTCTCCTCATGAGAAATTCGAAGAAAAATTCAATAGTTGCTCTGGCCGCAATTGCCCTACTTACCGTGAGCGTACTTCCAGCAAGCGCTGCAACCAAGACAACGACAACAAAACCGGCCGTCACTGCCGCACCTCGTGCTGGTGGATTCGGTGGTGGTCAAAACTCTCCTGCATTTGCAAAATACACTGCATGCTTAGCAAAAGCCGGAATTAAACTCCCCGCCTTTGGTGGAGGCCGTCGTACCGGGGTTCGTCCAACTGCGGCCCCTGCACCTGGTACTGCTCCACGTCCTCGCCCAACTTTCTCGATGACACCAGCACAACAAAAGGCTTTCACTGCATGCGCTGCGTTACGTCCTAATTTTGGAGGTTTCGGTGGTGCCGGTGGTGGTAACGGTAAGGGTGGAGGCACCGCACCTGGCGCTATTGCACCAAAGACCGGTACAAGCGCTGCCTATTTCGCTTGTCTCAACGCCCACGGTTTGCCAGTTACTACCCCAGCTCAAATCGCTGGCCTGGATAACCAAAATACGAAGGTATTAGCTGCCGAAAAAGCTTGCGCTGGCAAATAATTAATCAGAAATAGAGTTGATCGATTCGTTCGATCCACTCGGAATGTTCATCGTATTTCCGCGCCACAATCTGAATGATGAGCGATTCGTGGCGCGGAAGATCCAACCGATCTAAAACAAGTTGGCCATTACTTTGCGATGTTCTGATCAAAGCCCAGAAACCCCCATCAGAAACCCGCGCAAAAAAATCCCCTCCGCGTAGCCCGTGCTCCAGCGCGAAGGCGACCTTTATTAGCCCCTCTTGGAATTCCGAGATAGACGCAAAATCCCCTGGACGTTGGGCGATGGTGAGGATCGCCAAATCGCGACCGTCGCGTTTGGCAGTCGCAATCTCTCTTTTGAGCGCTTCATGGAAGAGAGCGGGTGACATGCTCTGGGTGAGCGAATCGGTGAGGCCATCGTTCTGGAACTCCACCTCTCGTAGTTCAAAAGCACCCATTTCGTAAGGTTACTTGGATACGCTTTCCAGATGAGCGTCAGCGATGAACTATTTGAAAAGAGCCGAAAAACGGCGATCACCATGTTGCGCGTCGAGTCGATCATCCTTCTCGCTCTCATTATCTACCTAGCCCTCCTCGATGCAATTCGCACCAAGCCCTTAAACGCTCCCCTCGCCCTCGCCGGAGATTTCATAGGTCTGACTCTCGGTGCGATCGGACTATTTGCCTGCTCAATTGCCTTTAAGAATCGAAAGGGTTGGGGTCGCGCTCCTGCGGTCCTAGCCAACTTAATTGCCCTCGGCGTCGCTTATTTCATGGCCTCGGGAAAGTTTTACATCGGCGCTATCCCACTAGGAATAATCGCATTTATCACGGCCGGAGCATCCGTCTTGGGGTATCGCGAGTAATTCGCGTTCACCATTCCCTAGAGCGCTACCTCACAACCTTGAGTCGGTAGGTTCTCCGCGAAGGCGATTAAGATTAACCTGTACCTGATCCTCATTCGGAAAGAGAGCGCCAGTGTCGGCTTCGAACACCCCCGCAAATCATTTTGGTGGTTCATTTGGCCCCAATGAATGGCTAGTAGATGAGATGTATGAGCGGTATCAGCAAGACCCGGCATCCGTTGACAAGGCGTGGTGGGATTTCTTCGCCGATTACACGCCACCGGCCCAAGCAGCGACATTTGTAAGCACTCCACCGATTCCAAAATCTTCGCAGGCGACGACGCCTCCTGTAGTTCCAACTGCGACAAAAATTGTTGCACCAGCAACGCAAGTTGCGCCAGTTGCTCCAGTTGCGCCCGCAGTTGCAGTCGTTCCTAAATCAACACAGGTCGTGCAAGCACCTCAAACTTCGACAACGGCAATGCCAGCAGATCCAATTGTTAAACCAATTCCTACGCTTGTAACCCCTGGCGCATCAACGCTTGAACCAATTCGCGGAGTAGCCGCTCGAGTAGTTCAGAGCATGGAAGCGTCACTCAGTGTTCCGACGGCCACAAGTGTTCGCGCAATTCCAGCAAAATTACTGATCGACAACCGCACCGTCATCAACAATCACTTAAAGCGTGGCCGCGGCGGAAAAGTATCATTCACACACTTAGTTGGTTACGCAATGATCAAGGCGCTTCGCGCAATGCCAGAAATGAATACATTTTTCGCCGAGCAGGATGGCAAGCCAACTTTGGGTCGCCCAGAACATATCAACCTAGGAATCGCAATTGATTTAGCAAAGCCGGATGGCACTCGTCAATTGTTAGTACCTTCAATAAAAGGTTGCGAAGATTTGGACTTCGCGCAATTCTGGGCTTCGTACGAAGAGACGGTACGTAAAGCTCGTGGCGGATCGCTCACGCTGGAGGATTATGCGGGCACCACGGTTTCACTCACCAATCCAGGAACGCTGGGCACCGTTCATTCAGTTCCCCGCTTGGTCCAAGGTCAGGGCTTAATTCTCGGCGTAGGTGCGCTGGACTACCCGGCAGAATTCTTAGGGGCGAGTGAAGAAACCCTCACCAACCTTGCTATTTCCAAGGTCATCACCCTTACAAGCACGTATGACCATCGCGTTATTCAAGGTGCGCAATCTGGCGATTTCCTACGTCGCATCCACGAAATTCTGCTTGGCGCCGAAAACTTCTACGACGAGATCTTCGCTGCGCTTCGCATTCCTTATGTTCCAATCCGCTGGGCTGTTGATTTCCAATTCTCCAAAGATGATGAGATCAGCAAAAGCGCTCGCGTGCAGCAACTTATTGAGTCCTACCGCACCTTTGGCCACTTGATGGCCGATACCGATCCCCTGCGCTATCGCCAGCGTACCCACCCGGACCTCGATGTCGTCACACACGGGCTATCGCTCTGGGATCTGGATCGCGAATTTGCTACAGGCGGCTTTGGTGGAAAACCGTTTATGAAGTTGCGCCGCATCCTTGGTATTTTGCGTGACTCGTATTGCCGAAGTGTTGGCGTCGAATATATGTATATGGAAGATACTGTGGAGCGAAAGTGGATGCAGGAGCATGTTGAAGTCGGTACGCCTCGCACACCTCGCGAAGAGCAATTACGTATCTTACGCAAACTCAATTCGGCGGAAGCCTTCGAATCTTTCTTGCAGACTAAATATGTCGGCCAGAAGCGCTTTTCTCTCGAAGGCGGAGAATCGCTAATACCGTTACTTGACGCGATCTTGGATAGTTCTGCAAAGAGCGGGCTCGAAGAAGTCTGCATTGGTATGCCACACCGTGGCCGCCTCAATGTATTAGCAAACATCGGTGGCAAGTCCTACGGCCAGATTTTTCAAGAGTTCGAAGGGCATTACGCCGAGAACTCTGTACAAGGTACTGGCGACGTTAAGTATCACCTCGGCACCCAAGGGGTGTTTACCGCAGACTCTGGTGAAAGCACCAAGATTTATCTAGCCGCTAACCCTTCACACCTCGAAGCGGTTAACCCGGTTCTTGAAGGTATTGTCCGTGCAAAGCAAGATATCAAGGGTGATCCAGGCTCTTACACGGTACTACCGATTCTTGTGCACGGCGATGCTGCATTCGCCGGACAAGGAGTTGTCTCTGAGACTCTTAACTTGTCACAGTTAAAGGGATACCGCACAGGCGGAACGATTCATATCGTTGTAAATAACCAAGTTGGATTTACAACATCACCTCATGCTGCTCGCTCATCAACTTACTCGACCGATATCGCAAAGATGATTCAAGCTCCAGTTTTTCATGTCAATGGGGATGATCCAGAATCAGTTGTTCGCGTATCGCGTCTGGCCTTCGAATATCGACAGAAGTTTCACAAAGATGTTGTCGTCGAGATGGTTTGTTACCGTCGTCGTGGCCACAATGAGGGCGATGAACCAAGCTTCACGCAGCCAATGATGTACAAACTGATTGATGCTAAGCGCAGCACTCGTAAGTTATATACCGAGGCGCTAATAGGTCGAGGCGATATCACCGTTGATGAAGCCGAGGAAGTCTTGCGTGATTACCAGGAACAACTCGATGCCGTCTACGCCGCAGTCCATAACGTCGAACCAGAACACTCTTCAATTCACGCCCCAGAAGTGACCGCTCCAGAGTCTGTAATCACTGGAGTTGATGAGGCGACGCTCCGCAAGATCGCTGCAACCCAGGTTGCTACTCCAGAAGATTTTGTGGTTCATCCACGCTTAGCTCCACAGTTAGCCAAGCGCACCGAAATGTTGGATGAAGGCACCGTCGACTGGGCAACCGGTGAAATGCTGGCATTTGGTTCCCTGCTTTTGGAGGGGCACCCAATTCGCCTCGCTGGACAAGATGTCAGGCGTGGAACTTTCTCTAATCGCCACGCAGTCATAGTCGATCAGAACACCGGAGGGGACTGGTTCCCACTTCGCGCGCTTATCAATGACGACAATCAATTCTTTGTCTTTGATTCATTGCTCTCGGAATATGCGGCAATGGGATTTGAATATGGATATTCAGTAGAACGCGATGACGCCTTGGTTCTTTGGGAGGCCCAGTTCGGTGATTTCGCCAACGGTGCCCAATCCATCGTTGATGAATTCGTGTCCAGCGCTCTCCAAAAATGGGGTGAACGTTCCTCTGTCGTACTCCTGCTACCTCATGGTTATGAAGGTCAGGGTCCGGATCACTCCTCCGCTCGTATTGAACGCTACCTCGCCCTTTGCGCAGAACAGAACATGACCGTCGCACAACCAAGCACGCCCGCTTCGTATTTTCATCTCCTACGTTGGCATATGAAAAACGCCGCTCGTCGTCCGCTCATTGTCTTTGAACCTAAATCAATGCTGCGTTTAAAAGCTGCTGCCTCAGGCTTGGCCGATTTCACATCAGGAACATTTAGACCGCTCATCGATGACACGACGGTCACCAACGCCAATCGCGTGATCTTCTGCTCAGGTAAGGTCTATTGGGATCTCGTTGCCGAACGTACAAAACTTGGTGAAACCGGTACTGCGATCGTTCGCATCGAACAGATTTATCCATTCCCAATTCGAGAATTTATTAACGTCGCAAACGCCCACCCGAACGCTAACTTGCTCTGGGTGCAAGATGAACCCGCCAACCAAGGTCCATATCCTTTTGTGGCGCTCAATACCTTTGAGGCGCTCGATGGACGCACCTTACGCCGCGTTTCTCGCAGAGCAACCGCCAGCCCCGCAACGGGTTCGCACCACTTGCATGAGGAAGAACAGCACGCACTTATTACCGAGGCATTTACTCGCTAAGGCTTAACAGCCCGTCCGCGTTTGTACCGAAGTAATACTCGTCCGATAACTTCGGGCGCGGTTACTGCTCCCCATTGCCTTGAGTCAGTACTTGCGGATTTGTTGTCCCCCTCGACCCATATCCCTGTTTTATCCACCCGGATCACGCGCTTTATCAAGAGAATACCTGGATAGCTTTCACGTTCAACGACGACGACTTTACCTACCAAACGTTGAGAACTCTTAGTTTCGTTTGTATTTAGTGTGCGAAAGAGTAGCCAATCGTCATGCTGGTATGTGGGATTCATCGAGTGACCGCTCACCGCTATTGCCCGCACGGGCAGTTGAGTTCTAAATGGAAGGCGCGCCATGGGAGTAGTAGTCTGACACACACGACCGACCGATTTTCAAAGGAGCACCTATGTTCAAGCCAACTCTCGTTGGATTAGCGCACTGCGATTTACCGTGTGGAATCTATGATCCCGCACAAGCCAAACTTGAGGCGCAGTCTGTAAAAGCTACAATGGAAAAGTACGCGGCCAGTAGCGATGTAGATTTCAAGTCACGCGCGATCGCTGTTAAGGAAGAGCGTTCTGAACTCGTTAAACATCACCTCTGGGTTTTATGGACCGACTACTTCAAGGCCCCACATTTTGAAGCTTACCCACAACTCAACACCCTCTTTAACGAAGCAACCAAGCTCGCTGGTGCAGGTGGAACAAAGGGAACTACCGACGTTGCAGTTGCAGATAAGTTGCTTGCAAAGATCGATGAGATCTCAGAAATTTTCTGGGCAACCAAGAAAGCTTAATTAACTAGCGGCGCTGGTGTGTGGCAAATTTTCTGCCGCGCTTCGTGCCATAAAGGAAACACGATCTACTAATCGCCGTTGCACTTGTGCCACGGCGATTATTCGTTGATCCTGATGCACTTCACATTCAAAGGTCAGTATATTTTCCGAAAATTCGGTGGCTCGAACTAGTGCTCGCACTTCGCTGCCGATTGAAACTGCTCCACGCATTTGGATTGCTGCGCCGATTGTGAAAGACGTTTCACCGGTTCCAAAGAATTCTGCGATGGCCGCGCTACAGGCGCTTTCTACAACGTTAAGTGTGCAGTTGGCGGCTAAGACCGGTAAGTCATTTATGCCTTGCGCCACGCCGGTATCCAACGGTCTGACCGTCAGGGATGCCATCCCCACAGAGCCAAGGAATTGTGCCGGATCCATCCCTAAAACCTAACGGATCATCCCTTAATAAGTTGAGTTACTCATCCTCAGTAAAGTCGTGGCGAATTTCGTGAGTGATCTCCTGAGTAACCTGGATAGAGGTTGTTCCATCAAAAGAGAAGTTTGTAATGGTCGTTGAAGAGGAGAAGAAACCCACTTGATTCTGCCCGGATAGGGCAGCGGTCTGTTGTCGGATCCGCTCGTGAAGGTCCTCTGGAGCCTGCTCGTTGCAGGTATTACGAAGTAAATTTTTCATAAAAGCGAGCGCGGCACTTTCGTGAACCATGACCTCGTTGCAATTTAGGCACTCCTGGAAATGGAATTGAAAAATCTGATATTCCAGCTCGGAGGGCAGTTCGTTGTCGAGATAGAGAAAAAGGGTTGGCAAGATTTGATCGCAAGGTACGGAATGAACGTTACTCATCGCTACCTCCCCGATTAAAGCCGCGATCTTTGGCGTACTCCGCCAGTGAAGTCCGCAATAATTTCCGTCCGCGGTGCAAGCGAGACATCACCGTGCCTGCCGGAACTCCAACGATTTCCGCGATCTCTTTATAAGAAAATCCTTCGACATCGGCGAGATAGACCGCAATTCGAAAATCCTCTGGCATTGCCGCGAGCGCTGCTCGGACATCTAAATCTGCGATTCCATCAAGGGCAACATCTTCGGCAGAACGGCCTTGATCACTGGTATGGCTCGCTGCCTCGTAAATCTGCCAATCTTCTAGCTCGCCATCGCTGATCTGCGGCCGACGCTGATCCTTGCGATAGGTGTTGATAAAGGTTGTCGTCAGAATTCGATAGAGCCAAGCCTTTAAATTGGTGCCTGGTTCAAATTGATGAAATGCCACGAAGGCTTTGGCGTAAGTGTCTTGCACCAAATCTTGGGCATCATGTTGATCCTTGGTGTAGCGAATTGCCGCCGCATATAACTGATTGGTGTATTGCATTGCATCGCGCTCAAATCGCGCTTTCTTTTGGGCAGCACTTTCTGCGGCGCGATCTACTACCGCTACTTCCGAATTGCTGGCGTCCATGACGGCCAAGGCTACACTCACACGTTGAGAACCACCTGAGCGAGCGCTTTATTCCCTCCTGACCTGCTGTTCTGACTAAAAGAGGGTCTCTGGCTCCCCCAATTCAATGGGAGCAATAAGGCGTGGTCCATTATTCGCCGTTGAATTGACCAGCGGCGCAACTGGGTAGGCCTCCAACCCACGGGCAGGATCTTTAACCTCCAGCAAAGCACGTAGTTCTTCGACTCGATTGATAGCTGGATCGAGCCAGGCGTTCCAGCGATCAGTCGGGAGAAAGGTCGGCATCCGACTATGAACAGTTGCCAAAAATTCAACTGATGGCCTCGTGATGATTGCCGCGCTCTGCTTAATGCTTCCATCCGGTGCACGCCAACGATCCCAAATTCCAGCGAAGGCGATGAGACCAGTGCCGTGAATAAAGAAAGGCTGCTTCGGTGAGTACGGACCCATCTCTGTTGCCCACTCGTAATACCCGGTTGCTGGAATCAAACAACGGCGCGAGGTAAACGCCTTTCTAAATGTTGGTTTTTCGTCCACGGTTTCTACCCGAGCATTGATCGCCTGGGATTGTGATCGAACTGCTTCTTGCACATCCTTGGCCCACGGAGCAATAAGTCCCCATGAAGCAGTTGTTAATTCCCGTTTTGCTTCCTGGTTGTCTCGAACAATATATATCTCACGGGTCGGAGTGATATTCCAATCAGCAGGAAGTATTGGGCCGGCATACCCAGTTGAAATCGCGAACGCTTCCAGGATGTCATCTTGCTCTGCTGATAGAGCATATCGACCGCACATGAGCGTAAAGGTATCTCAGGTAGGCTTTAGATATGACGAATCTGTGGCGCGCTCCCTACCGCGGCAATCAGCCGATGGCGGCGACACTCACAATTCCAGGTTCCAAATCCGTCACTAACCGAGCGCTCATTCTGGCCGCGCTCTGCGATTCGCCATCGATTTTGCGACGGCCGCTTCATTCGCGCGATTCGGCCCTCATGATTGCGGGGCTCAAAGCTCTCGGAACGACCATCGAGACCGCCTCGAATGGTGATTTGGCCATTACTCCTAGCCAGTTGTTTGGCCCAGCAGCAATCGATGTCGGCAACGCTGGAACGGTGATGCGTTTTCTTCCTCCGATTGCCGCCATGGCAAAGGGCATCATTCATTTTGACGGCGATGCCCGATCTCACGAACGACCACTCGGACCTGTTATCAAGGCACTGGAATCTTTGGGAGTCAGCATCGAGCATGGGGACCGCTACAGCCTTCCGATGACGATCAATGCCAACGGTCAACTTCGCGGGGGAATCGTCGAGGTGGACGCCACCCTTTCAAGTCAATTTATTTCGGCTCTTCTTTTAGTTGCACCTGCGACAAAAGAGGGAATCACAATTAAGCACATTGGACGCTCGCTCCCCTCCTTGCCGCACATTGAAATGACCATAGCGATGCTCCGCGAAAAAGGGGTCGAAGTTACTGTGGGAGCTAATGAGTGGGCGGTAAGACCAGCGGTCATGCACGGAGCCAGTTCCGTGATTGAACCCGATCTTTCTAACGCTGCGCCTTTCATGGGAGCCGCGATGCTTTGCGGTGGCACCGTCGTCATAGCGGATTGGCCACACACAACGACACAACCGGGTGATCAATTGCGGGAAATATTTACTGCGATGGGAGCCGATGTCGAACTTCGCGGTCGGGACCTGGCAATTACCGGCAATCAAATTCATGGAATTGATATAGACCTACATGATGTTGGAGAGTTAACTCCATCGATCGCGGCGATCTGCCTCTTTGCGGATTCACCGTCGTATCTTCGGGGCATCGCGCATTTACGCACCCACGAGACCGATCGCTTGGCCGCCCTTGCGACCGAGATAAATAATTTAGGCGGAGAGGTAGTCGAGGAACCATCCGCACTTCGAATCTTCCCAAAACCTTTACATGCGGGAGTATTCCATACCTATGATGATCACCGGCTAGCAACCGCTGGAGCCATGATCGGCTTACGAGTCGAAGGAATTGATGTCGAAAATATTGAAACCACCCAAAAGACCCTGCCGGATTTTCCGGGCGCGTGGGCCGAACTATTAAACGGAGTTCGATGACCGCTCGCGAACTCGATGAGGATGACGTTCGGATTCGACCGAAACGCTCTTCAAGGCCGCGCACAAAAGATCGTCCTGATTATTCCGAAGCAATTCTCGCCCGCATTATTGCCGTGGATCGCGGGCGAAGCGCCGCGTTGATTGAGGGTACAGATGTAATTCTCACCGCGATGAAAGCCCGTGAACTTGGTAAAAAATCGGTGGTTGTTGGAGATATCGTCCGAATCGTTGGCGATATTTCGGGCAAACTCGACACCCTCGCTCGAATTGTTGCTGTTGAGCCAAGACGGAACGAGCTGACGCGCACGGTTGAAGATGACGCGGGCATGGAGCGCATGATCGTTTCCAACGTCGATCAAATCGGAATTGTGCTTGCCGCAGCAAACCCAGAGCCTCGCCACGGTTTTATTGATAGAGCTCTCGTCGTAGCATTTGATCAACGAATTACTCCACTCATCATCATGACCAAATGTGATCTTGGAGATCCTTCCGAATTTTTATCGGCCTACAAAGATCTGGATGTCGAATCAATTCAAATTCAAAGAGGCGGTGATCTCACGCCGTTGCGGCAACATTTAGCGGGCAAGCGCACCGTGCTTCTTGGACATTCGGGGGTTGGTAAATCCACACTGGTTAATGCGCTGGTCGATAGCGCCAACCGCGCGACTGGGGTTGTTAATGATGTGACAGGCCGTGGCCGCCACACATCTTCCAGCGCAATTGCGCTTGAGCTCAATGACAGATCGGGCTGGATTATTGATACTCCTGGGGTTCGCTCTTTTGGATTGGCTCACGTCCAACGTGATCGAGTGATCGGGGCTTTTTCCGAATTTGCGGCGGCGATCGAACATTGCCCTCGAAACTGTTCACACGATGAAGAAGAATGCGCCCTCAATACCATGATCACCGATCCCAACTCACTTGCTCGGTTGGTCAATCTCCGAGGACTCCTACGCGAAGGTAAACTAAATTCATGAGAGATCTCGCCCAAGACTTGCTACTGGCACATCAACTAGCGGATGTCGCTGACTGGATCAGCCGTGATCGCTATCAATCACTTGACTTAGTTATAGAAACAAAACCCGACCTCACACCGGTGACGGATGCAGACAAAGCGGTTGAAAGAAAGATCCGCGAAGTTCTCGCGGCGCAGCGCCCGGATGACTTGATCGTGGGTGAAGAATTTGGCACTCCATCTCTGGATGGGAAAAATTATTATTGGGTGATTGATCCGATCGATGGAACTAAGAATTTTCTCCGCGGGATCCCAACGTGGGCCACCCTTATCGGTCTTTGCAATCCGGAAGGAGAAGTTGTTGTTGGGGTAGTCAGTGCGCCTGCACTTTATCGACGCTGGTTTGCCGCGCTTGGACATGGTGCTTATGTCAGCGAAAATTCTGGCGAGCCAATCCAACTCAAAGTTTCTAAAGTTCGTGAACTCAAAGATGCCTCCTTGTCATACTCCGATCTTGTCGGATGGGGCCAGCGCCGCGAGGCAATACTTCTTTTGCAAGAGAGAATATGGCGCACCCGAGGGCTCGGGGATTTTTGGTCACATATGTTGGTCGCCGAAGGTGCGGTAGATATTTCCGTAGAACCGACACTGGCGCTCTGGGATATGGCCGCGCTAGATATCATCGTTCGCGAAGCAGGCGGCACCTTTACCAATTTGGATGGAACGCCAGGTTCACATGGTGGTAACGCCGTAGCAAGTAATGGACTACTGCACCACGATTTCCTTGCGGCGCTTAATTCATGAGATTCCTCTGGTTTAGAAAGAAGAAAAAGGCCGCGCCACCGGTTGAAATCGAGGTAGTTCGCGAGCCCGAAGAAGTTTTTTCGGTTATAGATTTCCAATGCATAACCAATCCAGTAGCTGGATCAAGCCCATCCAATCACTCAAAGTCCTTAAATGGAATTGAGTTAAGCGCTCAAGAAATCGATTCGTTGATCTTGTCACTGCTTTCGCAGGCACACTCCCCCGCTGATATTGCTGCTCAGGAATTCTTTCAAGAGCGAGGCGCCAATGTCTTGCCCGTGCGCGATTACTCCTTTAGCCCTGAACGCGGATATAGCGGACGAGTTCAAGAAGCAGATGCAACGCGGACCGTTTTGATCGGTGGCGCTGCTGTTATTGCACGCGCAACAACCCCATTCTGTGAAGAGATAGCGGCAGCAGTTATAGAAACGCCTAACGCGAAAGTTGTCGCGATCGATGGGATCGCCTATGCGATCTACTCAATAGATCGCGAACTTATTTAAAGTTCTAACCAACCGTGATGAGGTAACTCATCTGCTCGCTCTGGTCCCCAAGTACCCTTGAAATAAGGCGAGAGGTGCGGTTCATTATTGATAACGCCCTCCACAATTCGCCAGGTTTCAAGCACAGAATCAATGTGTGTAAATCGCTTATGATCCCCCGCCATCGCAGCCCGCAATAGCCTTTCGTACGCTTCTTGACGTTCGCCGAGAGCTGCCGAAAAGTTAACGGTCAACTTCACCGGCTCTGTCTTGAGGTGGTCTCCGGGAGATTTGGCTTGTAATTCAATATCCACCCCATCGCTTTTACCTAAACGGAATCGGAGCAAGTTCGCAGCTCCCTCTTGACCTTCAGCAAAGAGTAAGCGTGGTGGTTGTTTAAACTCAATTATTACTTCGAGCGTGGTCTCCTCGAGGTTCTTCCCGGTGCGGAGATAAAAAGGCACACCAGACCAACGCCAGTTATCAACAAACATCGTCGCAGCGGCATAAGTCTCGGTCGTAGAACCAGGGGCAACTCCGGCTTCATCGAGATAACCCACATATTGACCACGAACCACATTCTCTGGCTTAAGCGCTGCAATGGCCCGGAAAACTTTGAGTTTTTCGTCTTCCATCGTCTTTGAAGTCAGGTCCGAAGGCGGTTCCATCGCGATAAGTGCGAGTACCTGCAACAGGTGATTTTGAACTACATCACGAATTGCACCGACTCCATCATAAAACGCACCGCGACCTTCTACACCAAAATCCTCCGCCATCGTGATCTGAATGCTGTTGATATAGCGATGGTTCCAGAGCGGTTCCCATATTGAATTTGCAAAACGGAAAATCAAAATATCTTCAACCGACTCTTTACCTAAGTAATGGTCAATTCGATAAATGCGTTCTTCGGGAAGAACCGTTTCCAATACTTCTTGTAGCGCAATAGCCGAGTGGAGATCGCGACCGAATGGTTTTTCAACCACGAGACGGCAGCGCTCAGTTAATCCAACTTTTGCGAGGCCTTGAGTAACGTTTCCAAAGAATGCTGGAGGAATAGCTAAATAAATCACCGGACATTGCTTATCTTTTAACACCGCTGCGAGATCCTCGTACAATTTGGAATCTTCGTAATTACCGACAACCAACGTAAGTTCTTCATCAAGCCGGGTAAGAATTGCGGGATCTGGGTTGGGGAAAGCTACCTTTATCGCCTCGAGTGCATGCGCGGTAAATTGCTCGTGATTCCACTTTGTTGAAGCAACACCGACTACGGGACACTGCAAGGAATCATTGACCGCCATGCTGTAAAGGGCAGGGAATAGCTTTTTCTTTGCCAAATCACCCGTTGCTCCGAAGAGAACTAGAGCGTCTGCGTCGCCGAGCTCTATTTTGCGCGCGTTCACTACTTCTTTTTCGCTTCCAGATGGCCGCCAAATTTCTTTCTCATAGCAGAGAGAACCTTATTGGCATACAAATCATTCCCCCGAGAGGTAAAACGACCCATCAGCGCGGCGCTCAATACATTTGAAGGAACGCCAGCGTCAATGGCAGTCTGAACCGTCCAACGACCCTCGCCAGAATCAGCAACCGAACCTTCATAGCCGGCAAGTTTGGGATCCTCGGTGTAGGCCGTGGCCGTGAGATCAAGAAGCCATGATGCGACGACAGATCCGCGGCGCCACACTTCAGTGACCTCCTCCATATCGAATTCATATTTAGTTTCGACGTGATCGCCAACAGCGATTGGATGCTTAATCCCTTGTGCCGCTGCATGAATTAAGTTGAGACCTTCTGCGTAAGCCGCCATCGCTCCGTACTCAATACCGTTGTGAACCATCTTTATAAAGTGACCCGACCCGACCGGGCCGCAATGCAGAAATCCATATTCGGCTTGCGAAGGTTCACCTGTACGACCAGGCGTCCGGGGCGCAGATTCAACTCCTGGCGCCATCGCCATGAATATTGGAGACAGCCGATCGACAACTGACTGATCGCCACCAATCATTAATGAGAAACCGCGTTCTAGTCCGTAAACTCCACCCGAGGTTCCGACGTCAACGAAATTAATTCCTTTTGTGGCAAGCCAAGCGGCATTTGCGATGTCATCACGGTAAAAAGTATTTCCGCCGTCGATAATGGTTGATCCCGGCGCTAAGTGCTCTGCAATTGCATGAATCGTCGCTTGCGTAACTTCCGCTGGAACCATGACCCAGACAAATTGCGGATTTGAAGCGTCATTGAACTTTGCAAGGTCTGCTAGTGATGAAAGTGGAGTAAATCCCTCGGTGGCGACTGCTTGAACCGTTTCTGGATTGACATCGTAGACCGCGATATTTACTGGAGATTGGGCGTGCTTTTGAATTCGCCGTGAGATGTTGGCGCCCATGCGCCCCAACCCAACGACAGTTAACTGAATTTCGCTCATCATGCTCTCCTCTAGTAAACCGTTCTAGTATTAATCCGTTATAGATAGATACTCACTTACGCGGGGAGGTCTGTCAGAATCTGGAGTTGACCGTGAGGTGAACTTTTACCCAAGAGACCCACTGGACCCGATTCGATCCCCTGCAACGCTGCAGCCTTACCCGCCCCAAGTGCAAAGACGAATATATGTTTGGCGTTTGCCAACCTCAAGAGTGAGAGACTCACCCGTGATGGAGGTAACTTAGGTGAATTATGGACTGGTATTGCTGGCGTAGCGACTTTAGGGTCAAAAAGACCAGGAAATAGGCTGGCAATGTGGCCATCCTCCCCGATGCTGAGGACTACCGCATCAAAAGGGTGATTACCGAGTTCTAGCGATAACTCGGAGGCATAATTCGCAGCGGCGAGATCTAGACCGTCCTCGCACTCCACCCGATGAAAGACGATATTAGATTTGCATAAGCCAAATCCAGCGATCAATGCAGTGTCGTTTCGATCCGGGCCATCGAAAGAGGTAAAGCGCTCGTCTGAGAACCAAACATGAAGCATTGAACCCTCGAAGGCGTTATTGATTCGAATCAGCCTAAAGAGTGCCTGGTCAATCGCCTTCACGATGCCGATCCCAGTGCGACCACCGGTGATCACAATATGAGCTGTCTTGGTGTTGCGCCACGCATCCGAAACAGCTGTGATGACACTTGAAGCACAAAGATCCACCAAATTGTCATCTGATGGGTCGCGGAGGAAGTTCACTTTGCTAATCTTACTTCGAAGCCCGATGATTTGGAATTTGGAACCGTCCGGCGATAATCAACACATTTATTTTTTTGACCACAATGAGGACTCTTAATTCCGCAGTGAACGAGCGTGTTAGAGTGAACGGGCAGAAATATTGACGATGAGTATCGGAGGTTTGGATTGCCAAAACGCCAACCTTCTATGTTGGATGTAGCAAAAAAAAGTGGAGTTTCGCATCAAACTGTTTCTCGAGTTGTGAACAACCATCCGAATGTAAGTGAGAAGACTCGCCAAAAAGTGCTGCTCGCAATTAAGAATCTAGGTTATCGCCCAAATCACGCTGCGCGAATGTTGGCCACGGGCAAAACCTCAACTATTGGCGTTCTTAGTCACGACACGACGCTTTTTGGACCGGCGAGTGTCTTGCATGCGGTCCAATTTGCAGGACGAGAATTGGGGTATGCAGTCAGTTTGATTTCCCTCAAATCAATCTACCCTGAGGAAGTTATGGCTGGGATTCAGGAACTTGCAGACCTTGGTGCTGAAGGCGTCATCATCATTGCACCCCAATCCGCCGAGTACAAAATGCTGAATCGAACTTCACGAGAACTGCCCGCGGTAATTATTGAAGGAAGAGATACCGCCACCATTCCTTCGGTGGAAGTAGATCAATTCCTGGGGGCGAAAAGCGCAGTGGAACACCTCATTCAACTTGGGCACAAAAACATCGCGCATATATCAGGACCTAAAAATTGGTTTTCTGCTCAACGTCGATTAGAAGGTTGGAAAGCAGCGCTAGCGGATGCAAATTTGAAATCCTCCACGGTTAAGGAAGGTGATTGGTCACCGCGTTCTGGGTATCTTGCAACGAAGGAAATACTGATGGACCGAACGATTACTTCAATATTTTCAGCGAATGACGATATGGCCTTAGGGGCGCTTAAAGCTATCAATGAGGCTGGACTAGCAATTCCAGAAAAATTTAGTTTGGTCGGTTTTGACGATGCACCTGCTAGCGCGTATCTCACGCCAGGTCTCACCACGATTCATCAAGATTTTGACGAAGTAGGAAAACAAGCACTCGCCCTCCTCTTGAAGTTGGTGAGAGGAGAAAAATTAAATAAACGCAGAATTACGGTAGCCCCCGAACTTATTATTCGCGCCAGCACTGGAAAGCCACCTAGAAGATAGCCCTCCAAAACTATGCGAGAAAGCGCTTGACAACCCTCTTGTTAACGATAACAATTTCTCATTGTTTGCACGTTCACATTTGAAAGGTGCTGGTTTGTGTTAAGGCCAAATTTCATAATTCAATTTCTCCTCTGTTCCTACGAGTCGCAAAAATGATGCTGCCTGCGAATTCCTTGGGACTAAACGAAAAATACGTGGTGGGTATCGACTTCGGGACTCTTTCTGGGCGCGCATTGATAGTTCGTGCCTCAGATGGATATGAGATAGCCACCTCTGTATATGAATACCCGCACGCAGTCATTGAAGATTACTTACCTGGAAGTTCTGTAAAATTACCACCCGATTGGGCGCTGCAATCCCCTTCAGATTACATCGGAGTTCTCAAAAATGCGGTACCTGCGGCGTTAGCTCTTTCCGGTATTGATCCGAAAGACGTGATTGGAATTGGCACCGATTTCACAGCGTGCACTGTATTGCCAGTGGATGCATCTGGAACGCCTTTGTGCGAATTAGACAAATTTAAAGATAGACCTCACGCCTACGTCAAATTATGGAAACATCATTCCGCGCAACCACAGGCAGATCGAATTAACGAACTGGCGCATTCGCGTAACGAAAAATGGATTCATCGCTACGGTGGGAAGATTTCTTCTGAATGGGAATTTGCAAAGGCACTGCAACTTTTGGAAGAGGATCCAGAAGTTTATTCTGCGACCAAACATTGGGTCGAAGCCGCAGATTGGATCATTTGGCAACTATGCGGCAATTATGTAAAGAACATTTGTACTGCTGGATACAAAGCGATCTACCAAGACGGTAACTATCCATCTCCCGAATTTTTAGAAGTGCTTAATCCTCTCTTCAAAGATTTTGTTACAGAAAAAGTCGATCACCCGCTGGCCCAGTTGGGCGACAAGGCCGGAACACTTTCCCCTATTGCTGCGCAATGGACTGGATTACCTGTTGGTATCTGCGTTGCCGTGGGTAACGTTGACGCGCATGTGACTGCCGCCGCCGCCAATGCTGTCGCACCTGGTCAGATGGTCGCGATTATGGGTACTTCAACTTGCCATGTCATGGTCTCTGATGTTCTGGCCGAGGTCCCTGGGATGTGCGGTGTAGTTTTCGGTGGAATCGTTCCAACGCAATGGGGCTACGAGGCGGGCCAAAGTGGTGTTGGAGATATATTTGCTTGGTTCACAACCTCTTTTGTAAATGAGCAATACCAGGCGCAAGCCAAAGAACGTGGCGTTGACATTCACACTCTTCTCTCGGATCTCTCCTCGGAAATGCCAGTTGGCTCGCACGGGTTAGTTGCATTGGATTGGGAAAGTGGCAACCGCTCGACACTAGTAGACCATCGACTCTCTGGGTTGATTGTTGGACTCACACTTGCCACAAAACCAGAAGAGATTTATCGGGCCCTTGTGGAGTCAACAGCGTTTGGTGCGAGAAAGATCGTAGAAACCTTCGATAACTCAAGCGTTAAAGTATTTGATTTCGTTGCTGCCGGTGGCTTGATTAAGAATCAATTCGTCATGCAAATTTACGCAAACATCTTAAATCGACCAATTCACGTCATTAAATCAGCGCAAGGTCCAGCCCTTGGCTCTGCTATACATGCAGCAGTTGCTGCCGGTGCGTATAGTGATATCCGTAGTGCTAGCGCGGCGATGGGTCGCATGGAACGCGATGCCTACCTTCCTGAGGCAAAGGCAGTGGATGTCTACAACAAACTTTATGCTCAGTACAGCGCCCTCTATGCAGCTTTTGGTGAAAACGAGATGATGCATGAGCTGCGTGACATCCGTGATGACGCGATTGCGAGTGTGAGATAACTATGGAGGTTGATTTCGATATCCGAGTACGTTTGGTCAACTTCAATGTTGACCTACAACGCTATGGGCTAGTTGCATGGACCGCTGGCAATGTTTCAGAACGTTTGCCAGATGGCAAGAGTTTCATCATTAAACCCAGTGGAATAAGTTATAACGACCTCTTGCCTTCGATGTTGGTAGTCTGCGACCTCGACGGACAAGTCATTGAAGGAAATTACGCGCCATCTAGTGACACGGCTGCCCACGCATATGTGTATCGAAATATGCCGAAAGTAGGCGGCGTAGTCCACACTCATTCAAATTACGCGACCGCATGGGCGGCCATCCATAGTCCAATCCCCTGTGCTTTAACAGCAATGGCAGATGAATTTGGCGGGGCGATTCCATTAGGTGCCTTTGCGTTGATTGGAAATGATGACATTGGCAAAGCAATTGTTGAAACCTTGCGAGATAGTCGCTCGCCTGCGGTGATTATGAAAAATCATGGAGTTTTCACAATAGGTAAGGATGCGCGAGCGGCAGTGAAGGCAGCTGTAATGTGTGAAGACGTAGCAAAAACCGCTTGGATCGCAAAGTCGATGGGCGTTTTACACGAAATCGCTCCGGAAGACATTGATCGACTCTATAACCGCTACCAAAATGTCTATGGCCAAAAACAAGGAGAAGACAAGTGACGTTGCAATCGAATCCAAGCGCCGAAATTTGGTTTTTTACCGGTAGCCAATCGCTTTACGGGGATGAAACTCTGCGCCAAGTGGCCGAGCAGTCACAGGAGGTCGTTCGCACACTCAATTTAGCCGGCGCTATACCAGTTAAGATTATTTGGAAACCAGTCCTCAAAACACCTGAGGCGATAAAGCAGATTTGTTTGGAAGCATCTTCAAACCAAAACTGCATCGGCGTCATAACGTGGATGCACACTTTTTCACCATCAAAAATGTGGATTGGGGGCTTAATCAACTTAAGTAAGCCGCTCCTCCATTTACATACTCAAGCAAATGCACAATTGCCGTGGGATTCCATCGACATGGACTTTATGAATCTCAATCAAGCAGCCCATGGCGACCGCGAGCATGGACATATTCAATCACGTATCAATAACGGACGAAAAATAGTTGTCGGTCATTTCGCTGATCCAGTGGTTATCAATCGGATCGCCAACTGGGTACGCGCCGCAATTGGGTGGGATACTTCGCAGACTCTTAAGATGGCTCGCTTTGGCGACAATATGCGAAGCGTTGCAGTCACCGATGGCGATAAAACAAGTGCGCAAATGCGCTTTGGGTTTTCGGTTGAGGCTTATGGCATTAACGATCTGGCAGCCGAGATCTCCCAAGTAACTGAAGCAGAGATAGACGATTTGGTTTTAGAATATTTGCAAACCTATGATGTAGTTGAATCGCTTCAACCAAAAGGCGATCTGCATCACTCATTAAGATATGCGGCTAGCATTGAAATTGGGATGCGAAAATTCCTTACCAGAGGTGGGTTTTCAGCCTTCACGACTAATTTTGAAGATCTCGGCTCGCTGCGACAACTTCCGGGACTAGCCGTACAACGGCTCATGGCAGATGGGTATGGTTTCGGCGGAGAAGGTGATTGGAAAACTTCAGCGCTTCTACGCATTGTGAAATCAATGTCTGTCGGTCTACCTGGTGGAACTTCATTCATGGAGGACTACACCTATCATTTCGGTCCCGGTGAGCCAAAAGTCCTAGGCGCCCATATGTTAGAAGTTTGTCCAAGTATCACGACAGGAAAAGCAAAATGTGAGATTCATCCGCTTGGAATCGGAGGTAAAGAAGATCCGGTGCGCTTGGTCTTTGCTGCCACGCCAGCTCCAGGCATGGTTATCAGTTTGACCGACTTGGGTGAAAGGTTCCGATTAATCGCGAATGAAATTGAAATCGTAGAATCAGATCAACCGTTGCCGAAATTACCTGTAGCCCACGCAGTTTGGAAACCACTTCCATCCCTGTCCACATCTGCTGAATGCTGGATTTATGCAGGGGGTTCACACCACACAGTCTTGACGACTGCAGTCGGAGCGGAAGTTCTTCGAGATTTCGCCGAAATAGCTGGAGTAGAACTTCTAAGTATCGGCGTCAAAACTGACCCGATTGAATTTCGAAAAGAAGTTCGTTGGAATGCCTCATATTTTAAACTTTCATCCGGTGTTTAAGTGGTAATCCTGATAAATCAGAAAACACTTTCTTGATCAACATTTCAGCTGGGGATTATCAAGCAAAAATTCGCACGAGCGGCGGCGGATTATCAGAATTGATATTCCAGAGCCGCAACCTAGTTGAACCGTATGATGAAACAGATACGAGTGAACGTTATCGTGGTGATCTATTAGCACCCTGGCCCAATCGTATTCGAGATGGTCGTTACCTAATCGGTGATCAAGAATTTCAAGTGCCAATCAATGAGACCGATCGAAATAATGCCCTCCATGGGCTTGTAAATGTGCTCGAGTGGCGAGTAAAAGTAAGTTCGACTTCGAAAGCAATACTGGAATCGACTTTGCCAGCATCCGACTTCTACCCCACTACATTACAAATGTGGGTAAGTTACGAACTTGACCAGGGCGGCTTGACTTGGAAAATTGGTGCTAAAAATATTGGATCAACAAAAGTTCCCTACGGGGCATCCATTCATCCTTATCTCATCGCTCAACCAGATCAACACGTCGATGATTGGTCGCTTCAACTACCTGCAGCTGAGGTGCTTGATATTGATCCGGACCGTTTGCTTTCTCTCGAATTAATATCGGTTGAAAGGAAGGAATTTGACTTCCGAAACGGGGATGTGATCGGAGAACGTTTTATCGATCACGCATTCAAAGTCGAGAGTTCAACAATGGCGCGAATTGTGGATGTGGTAGCCAAAAATGGCCGCGGGGTCAGAATGGAATTTGATAATTCCTCGACTTGGATTCAAATCCATACGGCGGACCGTATTGGTGAAAAGAACAGCAGAATGTGTCTTGCTGTTGAACCAATGAGTTGCCCACCGGATGCATTTAACTCAAAGGTGGATCTCATCTGGTTGCAACCCGGCGCTGAACACACGATGGCCTGGAAGATTAGCGCCATTTAGTTCTATCTTTATGTTATCCCTAACATTGATGACGATTTTTGAAAACTTTTGAAAATCTGCTCGTTGATAGCACTTTTTAGGGAAATTTCGTTACAGAATCGTTACCATAAAAAGGGTATGCGACACCAAATGTGAAGGCTAACATCTGCTCACCGTCCTCACACCGCTGCAACGGTGTGAGGAAGAGTAGCCCGACTCTTTTCGGGCCCCAGCCAAGGAGGACTAGGAAATGAAGCGTATTCTGAAAGGTGTTGCAACGGCAGGGATACTTGCCCTCGCATTAACTGGCATTACTGCAGGTAGCAGTTCTGCAGCAAGCAAAAAATTGATCGTGGTTGGGTTCGCCCAAACTGGATCCGAGAGCGGATGGCGCGCTGCCAACACGCTGTCCATGAAGGCTGCATTCTCGAAGGCGAACGGTTTCAAATTGATCTTTAATGCGGCTGACAATAAGCCCGAGGCTCAGATTGCCGCTGTTCACAGTTTCATTAACCAACGCGTTAATGCAATCGTCATCGCTGCAGTAGTAGAGACCGGATGGGACAACGTGCTCAAGGAGGCTAAGGCTGCAAAGATCCCTGTGTTTCTAGAAGACCGGACCATCAGCTCCGCCCCTAGCCTCTACGCCACTTGGCTCGGAGACAATTTCTTGAAGGAAGGCACAACTGCCGGACTTTGGGCGAAGCAAATGGTGGGCACTACGCCAACCAACATGGTCGTTATTGAGGGTACAACTGGTTCAGCTCCTGCGATCGATCGTGCAACCGGCTTTAACGCCGCAATTAAGGGAAGCCCAATCGTTACGTTGGACTCACAGACCGGTAACTTTACTCGGGCTGGTGGAAAGACCGTCATGGAGGGATTCCTGCAGAAATATCCAAAGAAGATCCAACTCTTGTTCGCTCAAAATGACGACATGGGCTTGGGTGCCCTTGATGCCATCAAAGCTGCCGGTTTGATACCTGGCAAGGACATCAAGATCGTAACTATCGACGGTACGCACGATGGGTTGACTGCTCTATCTCAAGGGGAGTTCAACTACGTCGTAGAGTGCAACCCACTGCTTGGAGCAGGCGTGGCCTCACTCGTCAAAGCTGTCCTTGCGGGCAAATCCGTTCCAAAAGCGAACACCGCACTTGATGGCGCCTTTGATCAGGCGCAAGCAACTGCAGCGTTGCCTACTCGCAAATACTGATAGCTCGGGACAAAAAGTAGCACCGACTAGTGGGACGAGCCTCTACTCGTCCCACTAGTTCACTTAATCCCCCAATCAAGCTAGAAAGGATTTCTAAATCGTGAGCGAGAATGCCGTAGTCGTCGAGATGCGGGACATTTCGATTGAGTTTCCTGGGGTTAAAGCCCTAGACGATGTCGACTTCACGCTACGTAGCGGTGAGATCCATTCGCTCTTGGGTGAAAACGGGGCTGGGAAAGCAACGCTCATCAAGGCACTCACTGGGGTCTACTCGATCGATTCCGGGACAATCCGAGTCTCTGGAACAGAACGCACCTTCGCGGGAACCGCCGACGCACAAACCGCTGGTATCGCAACGGTTTATCAAGAAATTAATTTATGCACAAATTTAACTGTTGGGGAAAATGTAATGCTGGGTCACGAAGTACCTGGCAGGTTTGGAATCAACTGGCGAGCCACTCATGCAAAGGCAACTACTTATTTGCGTCAACTCGGTGTGGACGTTGACCCACGCTCTCAACTAGCGAGCCATTCCCTTGCGATTCAACAACTCATCGCGATCAGTCGCGCCATGGTCGTAGATTGCCGCGTTCTCGTCCTCGACGAGCCGACATCGAGCTTGGACCGATCCGAGGTTGAACAACTTTTCGCTGTCATGCGTCGGTTGCGATCACGCAACGTTGCTATCCTATTCGTCTCACATTTCCTTGATCAGGTCTACGAAATTTCCGACCAAATGACGGTGCTTCGCAATGGCAAACTGGTGGGCGAGTATCAAGTCGGGGAACTAAGCCGATCCGAGTTAATTTCCAAAATGCTCGGCCGAGAATTGGACGAACTTGAATCAATTGCGCGCAATGCATCGCGCACAATTGACCGGACCGGAAACCCGATTCTTAAAGTCACTGGACTGGGCCGTAAGGGAGGGATCGAGCCTACCGATCTGGATGTATACGATGGCGAGATTGTCGGTTTTGCGGGTCTCCTCGGATCCGGAAGAACGGAATTAGTGCGCGTAATTTATGGCGCTGATCGATCAGACCACGGCGCGATCGAGGTACGCGGCAAATCGGTCCGACTTAGCACCCCGCGCCATTCTTCCGATCACAAGATCGCCTTCTCCTCTGAAGACAGACGTGCCGAAGGGATTATTGGCGATCTCACAGTGGCTGAAAATATTGTTTTAGGGATACAGGCTAAACGAGGATGGCTACGCCGGGTAAGCAAGGCGCAGAGTGATGAGGTTGTTGCGCATTACATCGAATCTTTGGATATCAGGCCCGCCAGCCCTCACATTCTCATGAGCAATCTCTCCGGCGGCAATCAACAGAAGGTGCTGTTAGCGCGATGGCTGGCAACTACTCCACAACTACTTATTCTGGATGAACCTACGCGCGGAATCGATATCGGCGCAAAGGCCGAAATTCAACGTGAAATCGCTAAACTTGCCGCAGCGGGGCTTGGTGTTATCTTCATTTCATCCGAACTCGATGAGGTATTACGACTTTCGCAACGCGTTGTCGTTCTGCGCGACCGGCGCAAGATCGCTGAGTTCGACAACCACGAAAATTTCGACATTGATGACATCGTGGCACTGATCGCTAAGGAGGGCGCAGCATGACCAGGTTTTTTCGGAGTCGATTGGTATGGCCGATGGGTGCGCTCGTGGCCCTGGTGTTACTCAATACAATTTCCAGGCCCAGCTTCCTCAGCATCTCGGTAAAAAATGGACAGTTATACGGATCGATTATCGACATCCTCCGAGATAGTGCCCCGCTTATGCTCGTTGCGCTGGGTATGACACTTGTGATTGCAACACGAGGAATCGATCTTTCGGTGGGGGCTGTAATGGCGATCTCCGGAGCGGTTGCCTTGCAATTTATTTCCAAGTCCACATCACCAAACCGCGTCGGAACTGTTTTGATCGCAATTGGCATCGGGGTCTTCATCACATTGCTACTCGGATTGTGGAACGGATTCTTGGTTGCGGTGGTCGGTATTCAACCAATTATTGCAACGCTCGTACTCATGCTCGGTGGCCGAGGAATCGCCTTACTGATAACAGGGGGCTTCATCACAACCATCACCAGCTCCCCGTATGCCCAGATGGCGCAAGGACATCTACTAGGCCTTCCACTCGCCTTCTTCTTTTCAGTCGGGGCAATTGCAATCGTCGGTCTGTTAGTCCGCAGAACCGCCCTCGGTGTTCTTACCGAATCGGTAGGTATCAATCCATCGGCTAGTCGACTTGCAGGTGTCAGATCACGTGGCATCATCTGGAGTATCTACGGAATTAGCGGACTGCTCGCAGGCTTGGCCGGAATTCTTTATAGCTCAAACATCATGGCCGCTGACTCAAATAATGCCGGTTTTCTTATTGAACTTGATGCAATCTTGGCGGTGGTGCTCGGTGGAACCTCCCTCCGAGGCGGGAAGTTCACCCTGTCTGGAACCGTTATCGGAGTTTTTATCATCCAAACCCTGACATCTACGATCACCTTTCTCGGGGTCCCACCAGCTGTTACTCCCGTCTTCAAAGCGCTAGTAGTAATTCTCGTCTGCCTCTCGCAATCGAGCCGAGTTCGACAATATCTGGGACGAATACGACACTTACGAGCGGCCAAACCGCCTATCCGCCTATCCGGACTAGAGACTGAGGTTCTCGCAGAACGGAAGTCAGGATGAGAAATACAAACACTATGGATGCCACATCAACAGGTGCCATCAAAAGTGGAATGCGTCGAAAAATGAAGGCGCGGCTTTCATGGATTCCAGTTTTGGCAGCTCTGGCAATTCTCATTCTCATGTTGATCGCTGGCCAGGTGCATTTTGGCTCGTTCGTCACCCCGGCCATGCTCTCCTCTTTACTCGTCGACAACGCCTACCTTGTTGTACTCGCTGCTGGCATGACATTTGTAATTCTGACCGGCGGAATCGATTTGTCAGTGGGATCGGTAATGGCTTTCACGGGTATGTTGAGTGCCAAATTGCTTTCTGTCGGTGTACCAGTAGCGTTGGTAATACCGCTGATGCTTATTGCCGGAGCGTTATTCGGCACCATGATCGGTGTGCTGATCCACTTTTTTGATGTGCAACCATTTATCGCATCGCTTGCAGGAATGTTCCTCGCGCGCGGTCTTTGCTTCGTTGTTAGTTTGGAAGCAATACAAGTCAAGGATCCGTTCGTACTCGGCCTCGAATCTGCCAGGCTTGGTTATGGCGATTGGTATATAACTCCGACTGGAATAATTGCATTGATAGTTATAGCCATTGCGGCATGGGTATTGGCATACACACGCTTCGGCCGTACGGTTTACGCGATCGGAGGTAACGAACAATCAGCTCGTTTGATGGGCCTAGCGGTTGCCCGCTCCAAAATCCTCGTCTATGTTGTAAGCGGGGTCTGCGCCGGGATCGCAGGACTCATCTTTACTTCTTATACCGCGGCCGGTTACAGCCTCAACGGCATAGGTACTGAGTTGGACACCATAGCGGCAGTCGTTATCGGCGGCACTCTCTTGACCGGCGGCAGCGGCTACATGGTCGGCTCATTGATCGGGGTATTTGTATATGGCGTCATCAAAACAGCGATCACTTATCTTGGCGCAGATGCATCATGGGAGCGAATCTCAATTGGTATTCTGCTGCTCGCCTTCGTGGTGGTTCAGCGGTTCATCGTGGCGAGAGCCAACCGGAACTGACCCGAACCATTAAGGTGAGTTCCAAACTACACCAAGCAAGGAGCGGGAGGTGGCCGTGGATGGGGAACCTGTTTTAGAAGTCACGGCGGCTAATCTTCGCTTTGCTGGAGAATTTGCTCTTGACGCGGTCAACTTTCGTATGTTTGCCGGTGAAGTTCATTCTTTGATGGGTGAGAACGGTGCGGGGAAATCGACGCTCATCAGAGCGCTGACCGGTGACCTTCACCTTGACTCCGGAAAAATACGGTTCTACGGTCACCCATTGGAATTCCCCAACCCCGCGGCCGCCCAACGGGCCGGCATTAGCACGGTTTATCAAGAAATTGATGTGCTCCCTAACCTCACGGTGGCAGAGAACATAATGCTTGGCCGGGAACCGCGGCGATGGGGATTCATTGATTGGAAGCAGATGCGGGTGGCGGCCACTGAAGCCTTATCCGCCCTAGGAGTTGATATCGACCCTGCCTCCCGGTTGTCGAGTCATCGACTTGCAACCCATCAGATGGTTGCAATTGCGCGAGCAATATCGGCAGATGTAAAGGTGCTTGTGCTAGACGAGCCCACCTCAAGTTTGGACCAAGACGAGGTAGCCGAACTCTTTAGGGTGATTCGAGAGCTTAAGGCACGGGGCGTAGCAATTTTATTCGTCTCACATTTCCTCGAACAGGTATACGAGATATGTGATCGCATAACAGTCCTTCGCAACGGCAAGCTCGTCGGGGAATACCTAACTCCGCAGCTTCTGCGCATCGATCTAGTTCAAAAAATGCTTGGTAGCGATGCAAATCGCTTCGATATTCTAAATGCGAAACAGTCTCCCCCAATAGAGCGCGATGGCAGGACGGTAATTGTGCGGGCCCGTGGCATCGCCAGGCGCGGACGGCTGCCGGCCACCAATGTAGAAGTGTTTGAAGGAGAGCTGTTGGGCTTCGCAGGACTCCTGGGGTCGGGTCGAACTGAACTCGCTCGCCTCCTCGTTGGCGTGGAGTCAATCGATGCCGGTGAATTAACGATTGATGGGGTGCGTAGGAGGCTTCGAAAGCCGCGTCAAGCACTTCATATTGGTCTCGCATACTCGTCAGAAAACAGAAGGTCTGAAGGCATCATCCCTGAATTGACCCTCCGCGAAAATATTAATCTTGCCCTTCAGGCTGAACGTGGTTGGCTTCGTCGCATTTCACACCACCGACAAACGGAACTCACGGCTAGCTGGATCGAAGCGCTAGATATCCGACCAACAAACCCTGAAGGTCTCGCACGGCATCTCTCTGGTGGAAACCAACAGAAATTAATTCTTGCACGATTGATGGCACTGGCGCCAAGACTAATCGCTCTTGACGAGCCAACCAGAGGAATCGACATAGGCGCAAAGATCGAAATCCAACATCTCATTACTGATTTGGTTGATGCAGGTTTGACGGTCATCTTTATTTCGGCCGAGCTCGAAGAGGTACTTCGAGTAGCGCATCGCATCGTTGTACTTCGCGATCGTCAAATTGTGGCAACGGTCAACCCCAACGTCGCCACAATAGAAATGTTGCTCTCTCTCGTGGCGAAAGCGGAGGATGACGAATGAGACCGAGGTACTCATGACTCCTTCGAAGAAACCGGTGCGACCAGCGAACATATTCGATGTCGCCCGACTCGCTGGTGTTTCACATCAGACAGTTTCCCGAGTCTTAAATGATTCACCGCAAGTACGGCCAGCAACAAGACAACGAGTAGAACAAGCAATTACGCAGCTTCGATACAGTCCCTCACCAGCCGCGCGCGCGTTGGTTACCCGACGAACCCGAATGATTGGACTCATCACTCCAGGTTCCGCAGATTTTGGGCCGAACTCAATCGCGCTCCACTTCAGCGACGCGGCACGGGACGCACGCTATGGAGTTCTTAGCGTATCTTCCGTTGATGCTGGAGCCGCTTCGATTCGTCCGTCAATCGAATCCCTGCTTAGTCAACGCGTAGAAGCAATAGTTCTTATCGTTGCGGACATAAATGTCCTAAACGCAGCCCGCAGCCATGATGTCGGCGTGCCTATCATCGCCGTTGCTGCTGGCGCACGTCTTCGACCCATGACAATATCGATCGACCAATATCGTGGTGCCCGGACTGCGACCCGACACCTCGTTGAGCTCGGGCATCGTCAAATCGCCCACCTTGCAGGCCCGCCATCCGCCCCAGATGCCATCGAACGATGCAGAGGGTGGCGCGATGAACTCGCCTCCGCCGACCTCGTTGCACAAGAACCGGTATACGGTGATTGGTCCGCTGCAAGTGGTTACCAATTTGGTCAATCGCTCCGCGCCGACGCAATGCCTTCAGCCATATTTGCCGGAAACGACCAAATGGCGCTGGGGATAATTGCTGCGCTCAAAGCACGCGGCCTGCGAGTACCACAGGACGTCAGCGTGATTGGATTTGATGACATTCCCGAGGCCGCATTTTATGATCCGCCTCTGACGACGCTCAATCAGGACTTTGCCACTCTCGGGGAACTGACTATGCAACAAGTACTTATTGCAATTGAGGAACCGACTAGCACGACAGGGGCTACTCCGATCCCTACACGGTTAGTCGTTCGTGGTTCGACGGCTCCCCCACGTAAATAAATTGCTCGAAGTCATTTAGTGCAGTGAAACTCGGACCATCTGCCATGAAGCAGGCGGCAAAGTTACTTGAATCTTTCCATCCTTGGCTATGGAAGTAATTTCTTTATTGGGTTGTACGGCTTCACCAACTTCTAGATTGTTAGTGCGTTTGAGATTGGTATCAGAAATTGTTACTTGTTCGACAACGGTGATATCTCTGAAACCGGTCATATCAATCTCAGTTGTATAAGAATCGGCGAGTGATCGATTGACCATAAATAGTGCTGCAGAATTCGAAGATTCATCATAAGTGCAGATTGCATCTAGCGCGGAGACAGTGCCGTATTTCTCTGTAGTGATCTTTGGTGAATCAATTCTGGTAATGAGCGTCTTTCCCTTGCCGTAACGAGCGGTATATGCAAATGGAAAAAAGGTCGTCTGACGCCACGCGGGATGGCCTTTTTCCGCTCGAATTGGAGCGATTACGTTAACTAATTGAGCAAGGCATGCCATCTTCACACGATCGCTACGACGCAAAATACTAATCAGTAAATTGCCAACCACAACCGCATCAGCCACGTTGTACTCATCTTCAATAATGCGTGGAGCTAATTCCCAAGTTTTTGCACGCTCCAAACCCTGGTAGGCAGATAGTTGCCAGACATTCCATTCATCTAACGACAACGTGATCGTCTTATCTCTTCGCTGTTTTGCCTTCACTGCATCTGCAATATTGCAAACCTCATCAATGAAAAGATCGAGATCTGTAGCGCAGAGTAAAAATTCCTGAGTATTGCCGTGATCCTCGAAGTATACGTGAAGCGAAATATGGTCAACTAAATCATACGAGTCTTCCAAAACAGTCTCTTCCCATTGTCCAAAAGTTGGCATTGCCCTACCTGAACTGCCACAGACTACAAGTTCAAGGTTCTCATCCATCTGACGCATGCCGCGCGCGACATCACTTGCCAACGTTGCATAATCTTTTGCAGATTTATGCCCAAGCTGCCAAGGACCATCCATCTCGTTACCAAGACACCAAACTTTGATGCCATAGGGTTTCCGCACGCCGTTTTCAACTCGATAATTCGCCCACTTAGAATCGGCATCAACGTTGGTGTATTCCAGCAATTCAAGGGCTTCGCTCAATCCCTTAGATCCCAGGTTGATCGCCATCATTGGCTCAACGCCAGCCTTCTCGCACCAAACCATAAATTGATCAAGACCAAATTGATTGCTCTCAAGGGAATGCCAGGCAAGATCTAAACGTTTTGGGCGACCGGATTGTGGCCCCACGCCATCTTTCCAGTCATAGCCAGAGAGAAAGTTGCCACCTGGATAACGAACAATCGTTACTCCTAGTTCTTTCACAAGCTCGATAACATCCGAACGGAAACCATCTTCATCTGCAAATTTAGAATCCGGTTCGTAGATTCCTTCATAAATGCAACGACCCATGTGCTCTGCAAACGATCCATAGACTCGCGGATCGATTTCAGAAATTTCGAAATTTCGACCGATGCTGATTTTGGATGGGAGCATATATTTACCTTTCGAAGTGGATTACAAAATGACAAAAATTAGGTTATTCAATCGCTCCAGCATTATTTCCACCCCGCCAATAAGGTTGCAAAGACAGATAAGAATCTTATTTCTAGCATGATCTTGGTGTACCGACCGCACGTCCTTTGGTCCCTGCAGCATTATCTAATTCTTTTGCCGCCGTTCTGGACATTCTGCTCCTTTAATTTTTACTGTTTCAAATCCTACTTGAGAGCTGATAAGGCAAGATAAAGGCAAAAACAAAGGCTCCCCGCGCGAGCGAAGAGCCATAGTCTTTTTGATAGTAGCGGGGACAGGATTTGAACCTATGANNCGCGCCAATAACCCAAAACGAGATTACTGGCACTTAAATCAAAGAAAGTTATCTCTCTCTTTTTACTTCTTCCCCTGTGCGGCAATAGCAGCGGCAATAGCAGCCTTCAGTTGATTCTGTGCGACTCCATAAGCAGCAAAATTTCCGCTCTTCAGCGCAAGATTTGCTGCAGTCAGTGCGGCTTGTGCATTTGCAAGCGCTTGTTTGAGTGATGTTGAAGTAGTCGATGGCGTACCCGATGTACCGGTTCCAGTTCCCGTTCCAGTTGTACCACCAACGGTAGCTCCTGAACTTCCTCCGAATACTTGATCGAGCGCTTCTTGCAAGGTGTTCCCGAATCCAATTTGATCTCCAAAGGAGACCAAAACCTTTTGCAAGAGTGGGAAAGATGATGCGTTAGATGTCGCTCTGACATAAACCGGTTGAACATAGAGCAGACCACTTCCAACCGGAAGTGTCAACATATTTCCAAGGACAACATCAGAACCACCTTGACGCAGTAGCGACAAAGTTTGGGCAACATCTGGTTTCGCTTCAAAGTTTGAAGCAACTTGCGAAGGACCGGAGATATTTGTTGACCGTGGTAATTGCAGTACCGTGATCTTTCCGTAGTTTGGACCGGCGTCAGAATTCACGACCGCAAACCCCGTCAGATTCTGCCGCGAGCCCCGTGGAACAAATGAGGTCGAGAGTGAGAAGGCCGCGGTAGAAGATCCTGGGAGTTGCAGAGTTTGATACGTAGGTGGCTGATTCTGTGCGTTAGCACCCAAAGATGAAGGATCAGATGGAACCTTCCAAAAATCCTGTCCTCCGTAGTATGCCGTTGCAGTATCAACATGGTAGGTCGTTAATACATCGCGTTGAACTTGGAAGATACCTTCTGGATAGCGAATGTGTTGGAGAAGTGCCGGAGAAATCGCGCTCTTTGGAAGAACGGTACCTGCATAGGCCTTGCTCCAGGTCTTTAGAACTGGATCGCTGGTATCCCACTGATACAAGGTCACTGTTCCGTCATAGGCATCGACAGTTGCTTTCACCGAGTTGCGAATGTAGTTGACATTCACATTCGGAAGCGAAGAAACCGAGGTAGAAGTTGCGGTCTCTGAATTGGTCGTAGCGCTAGCCAGATTTTCGACCGCTGAGTATGGATAACCGGAAGATGTTGTATATCCATCCACAATCCAGAGCACATGACCATTAACTATTGCAGGGTAAGGACTCCCGTCCAAAGTTAGCCATGGCGCAACTTTTTGGACACGCTGGAGTGGCGAACGATTGTAAAGAATCTTTGAATCCTTGTTGATTAAATTAGAGAGCAAGATCTGTTGATCTTTATATTTGATGGCAAAGAGTAATCGAGTGAGCGTGCTTCCCATTGGAACGCCGCCCTTACCTGCATAGGTGTAGTTCTGCTGACCATTGGCCTGTGAATCGTCGGGATAATCCAACTCATTCGGCGTGCTCTTGGCGGAACCTCCAACTATCGAATATCCCGGAACATTCTCACCGAAATAAATCCGGGGCTGGAAAGTTCCAAGACCATTTGATGGTGGAATGTTTCCGACGGTAAAGCTTGGCTTTCCATCAGCATCCACAACATTTGTCGGTGCTGCAACAAAACCAAAACCGTGGGTATAAACGAGATGATCGTTAATCCAGTTCTGCGAAGGAGAACCCGCAATATTGAGCTCGCGCAAAGCCACCACCATATCTTGCTTCTTGCCCTTGACCGTGTAGCGATCAACGCTCAGGGCATCAGGGAAGGTGTAGTAAGGCTTGATTTGTTGTAATTGTCTAAAGGTTGCAGAAAGTACATCTGGATCGAGCAAACGTGCGTTAGAAATATTTGAAGTGTCTTTAGCCAACTGTCCAGGCTGAGTAGAAATTATGGCCGGATAGTCCTTAATGGTCACGTTAGAAAGCCCATAGGCAGCGCGCGTCGCATCGATATTGCGCTGAATGTACGGTGCTTCTTTATTGGATTCGCTGGGCTTAACGGTGAATTGTTGAATAAAAGCGGGATAAATACCGGCGATGAGTAGCGAGGAAATAACCATCAATGAGACTCCGGCCGCAGGAAGCACCCACGAACGACGAATGATGTTCGCAAAGAAGAGCAGAGCACAGATCACTGCAATACCCGCCAATATTGTCTTCGCTGGAAGAAGCGCATTTACATCGGTGTAACCAAGTCCCGTGAAGAGGCTTCCTTGATGAAGTGCCAAGTCATAACGGTCAAACCAGTACGCAACTGCTTTGACCAACACAAGAACGCCGAGCAAAACAGATAACTGCACTCGCGCCGCCACCGTCGTTCGATCCTGTCTTACCTGTGGGCGAATTCCACCGTAGACATAATGCATTCCAACTGTCGCTATAAGAGTTACTAAAATTGTAGAAATCGCCCAACTGATTAGCGCCTCATACATCGGCAACTTAAATGCGAAGAAAGAGATATCTAAATGGAACTGCGGATCTTTAGTTCCGAAAGAGGTTGAATTTTTAAACTGCAACCAGGTTTCCCAGAGTTTGGATCCCGAGGTTCCTGAAAACCAAAAGATAACTACTGCGATTGCCGCAATCACGTAACGCTTAATAGGTTCAATTTGGCCGCGGTATCGTTCTAAATTATCCGCTTCAACAGTTACAGGAACGTAAATTGGTCGACGGCGATACGCAATCGCGATATTTGAGGAGATAATCAGTGAGGTAATTAACCCAAAGGCTATAAAGAGTTCTATCTTCGTAGAGAGCGTCTTGCTCCAGACGCTAGTGAAATTAACTGAGCGGAACCATAGAAGATCGGTATAAAAACCGGTGAGCGATATCAGAATGATGATGATGACAATGAGGGCGATGAAGACGTAGCCGAGCGGATTAGGACCACGGCGCTTCCCCGGTTCACGCGGAGCGCGCGGCTCTCCAGGTCCTCTAGGAGGTTTTCCATTATTGAAGGGATTATTGGGAAATTGGAAAGAACTCATGGAATTACTCTAGTGCTCTGAATTGGGCTCCCGAAGAGTCTCTTGGAAAAGGTTGAACTTGTCGACCGAGCGATTCGTCTCATTATTGAACTTATCTTTAAATTTGGAGGTCCAAACCACATATCCAATGGCAATTGTGACCGCCACGATAGGAACAACCCACCAGATCAAGGCGGCAAAGGCGCTAGAGGAGGCATGGACTCCCACAACTCGGCCAAGCGCCTTGGAAAAGTGGATCATGAGAACACTTTAACCCAGCGATCTGTGAATCTGCGCATCAAATTCGGGTGAAAGACGGGAAGATACTGCTACTCGGATTTGTTCTACTAGCCATGAGTGGTCGGATTATTCCTAGCAAGGGATCAACGGACGAGCAATCAACGGGCAAGGGATCAACGGACGAGCAATCAACGGGCAAGGGATCAACCCACGATCGTGGTCATGTCAGAGTAGAAAGTAGGAGCGCGTGAGCGGATTTGGTTTTCTGCCCAACGAGGGATTTTTTGATCCCGGCACCTTCGGCGCTGTTAACGCGCCAATGTTGCAGCCAAGTGTGATGCGAGAGGCAGCGCGCAAGTTTTTGTCCAGCCATAACGATCTTCCAGTTGGTCAGGAGGACGCAAAAAAAATTCAAGAGGCGATCGATATTGCAAATACTTGGATCGAAGAGCGCACACAGTTCCCGGCCACGGTGACCAATGCAGATATTGCTTGGAGCCGAAAAGATTGGGTGGATCAATCTATTAACGGCTGGCAAAAACTAGTCGAACCGCTCGCTAACGGAATGGTCGAAGCGTTGGGCAAGGTGCTCGGCGAGATGGGGCCCGAAGCTGGTTTTCTTCCCGTCATGCGCGGCTTTATGGGCCAGTTGATTGCGACTCAATTGGGGCAATCCCTTGGGACGCTGGCAATTGGATTAACAGGCTCACAGGATGCAGCCGTCCCCCTTTTCGAAAAATCAGGTGCTCACCTCATTCCACAAAATATGAAACTCTGGGGTGAAGGCTTAGAAATTCCCGAGCAAGAAATTGCGATTTATCTAGCGTTACGCGAGGTTGCAGCGCAACGTTTATTCGCACATACCCCTTGGTTGCCTGATTACATTCGTGACCTTATCGAAAGTTATGGCCGTGGAATTACCGTAGATATTGAGTCAATTCAACGCGAAGCCGAAAGCGCGATGAGCTCCGGTGAATTGGATATCAACAATCCGGATTCAATCAGTATGGCTATTAATCAAGGAATGTTTCAGCCAGAACAAAGTGCAACGCAAACTGCTGCCCTAGCAAAACTTGAAATTACTTTTGCACTCATTGAAGGTTGGATCGATCACGTTGCTCATCTATCAGCGCAAGATCGTTTGCCATCACTTGCTTCGCTACAAGAAAGTTATCGTCGTTCCCGAATTGAAAGCGCACCTACGCAACAACTCTTTGCAATGCTCCTTGGATTACAAATTTCACCACGATTGGCCAGAGAGTGCTCGCAATTTTGGAATGAAATTTATTCAATTAGTGGTGCAAATAATGACGGAGTTTCAATTCGTGATCATCGTTGGGAAGATCCGGCACTTCTACCAACTCCAGAAGATATTTCCGATCCAGCTAAATTCTTAGCGAGTACCACCGTTCCCGATGATCTATCGGGATTGATTTAACTAAAATTCATTTGACCAAAACTAAATTATTGCGAAAATAAAAAGCCAAATCCCCGGCCGCACGATTTGATGTCTGCCTTCCCCTTGCCTACATCAAACGGTTATCCGAGGACTTGGTGAGTGAAACTTATGCTAACTCGGTGCGAATTCCAAAAAGAAATGCCACAATTCCGCTATAAGGGCTGTTGATAAATCTGTGGAGAAACGGGGGATAACTCGTGGAATCGGTGGATAATTTTCGACAGATTTCGCTCTTCGAAGATAGCCTCACCCCGGTGATCAACGAACCCAGCAAGAGCCAGAAGTTTCTCCGAAATACCAGAAGTACCAATCCACTGCCCGAAAATCTCCCCGAATTTAGAGTCATCCGAAGCACGCGCCGGAAGCGAAGCATTAGCGCGCTCCGTCAAAACGGAATCATCGAAATTCATATCCCAGATCGCATGAGTCGCAAAGCTGAATTAGAAATGATCCCCGAGATGATCGAGATCGTGCTTAGGCGCGAAGCAAAGAACCGAACGAGTGATCAATCCCTTGCCACTATGGCCGAGGAATTGATTGAAAGATACCTTCCAGATTTTCATGAGCGGCCGAACGCAATTTCATGGAGAAATATGCGCGAGCGCTGGGGTTCATGCACGACCAGTGATAAAACAATCCGGATCTCCGTCCGCCTTAACGGCTCTCCGGACTACGTCATTGGGTGCGTGCTCTTTCACGAATTGATCCATCTACGCGTGCCTGGCCACGGAATTGATTTCCAGAGTTACTTAGATAGGTATCCGGATAAAGATCGCGCTGAGGCCTTCCTGGAAGGATTTGAGGCGGGGCTATCGGCCACCCCTGAGTCCATGCTCCACGATCAGGCGTAGGGGCGACTAATCGGACATTTCGCCCAATTCAGTTGATATTCGCCAAACTGCAAGGATAACTCAGCGTGAAATCCCCCCGCGCAGCGTGGCACGCGGGTATGGTGCTCTTGTACGCGCGCTCACAGCGGGAGGCTCCCGAGGTTTTGTGGGTGGGCGAAAAGGAGGGTCAATATGGCTGAAGAATATAAAGGCGAGGCCTACTGCGTTAAGTGCAAAGAGAAGCGTGCCTTTGAAGGTCACGTGAAGGTTTCAGAATCTGGTCGCCGTATGGCACAGGGCATATGCCCAGTCTGTGGCACCAAGGTCAACCGTATTTTGGGCAAGGCGTAACAGGCTTAATCGCCAAACACAAAGATTAAGTCGCTCCCGCTTGAACGGCGGGGGCGATTTTTTATCCCCAGATTAATTTTGGCGCCGCGCACGATTTCTCATTTCACGCAATCCTCTGCCTTGTGACCGTTGCGGAAAAAATTCAAAAATACCCACGCCTCAAAAGTGGCGTGAGCTTTACGCGTGCAGGCGCGGATCATTATTTGGGTCTTCCAACTCGAGGGATCTTAATTTCAGAGCCCCTACACCTGCAGATAGTTCGCACGCTCGATGGCCGACGTTCACTTCTTGAGATCGCTCGCGGTCTCATCTGCGAAGAAGCTTTGGTGATTGCATTCACCGACCTCCTGCTCGACGAAGGATTTATCGACTTACAGCGCAACCCCTTTGAACCGATGAGCGCGGATCTGAGTCAGCAACTTAAAACACAGCGCCAATGCGGAGAACACGAATTGCTGACTCATCGTGTTGGGGTTCACGATGGAGGCACAAGCGAGCTCAACGCGCGGGCTCGAACAACAATCTTGATTTCCGGGGAGAACCGGTTGGCTCGCAATCTGCTGGTCACTCTCCAAGCCTCAGGCTTTGCTCAGACGCGACTGATAAGTCGCGCGCGGCTTCCATCTCAGATTGTCGGAGGGGATGTATGCGGGATCGCGGTACGAACCAGCGATATAGGGAAGGATCGTTCCGATTTTACAAAGGAATTGATTCGCAACTCCCAAATTGCCCGAAACGAGGAGGCGGCAAAAGTTAGGCCAGACTTAATTATTTCGACAATTCCGATCGAGTGGGATTATGTGCAACGCTGGATGAGCGAGGGATCTACCCACCTTCACATCAATCCGCTGATCGGACCAGATGTTGAAATTGGACCCTTGGTGGTGCCTGGTCTCTCACCTTGCCTACGTTGCGTCACCCTTATTAAGCGGGAGAATGGAACGGTTGTTGATCAGGAATTTGTTCGAGGCGAACTTCCAAGTGCGGGTATTGCTTTTCTCTCTGGACTTATCACACTCGCTGTGGCCGAATTTATTGCAGTTGGATCGAGTTCACTTCAGGCAGCGTCATATTGGTATAACTTGTTAGACCCATTGCGTCAGCCCGAAAAGCGGCACTGGAGTTTCCATACCAACTGCGGATGCAGGCAATAGGCGTGCGGATGCAGGCAATAGGTGAAGCATGAGGCGCAGCCATTAACTAGCAAGCGCCTCATCTTCTTGGCATGGAGCAACGATTACTGGAGTTAAACGTGGACGTCCTACCGTCCGCTTCGCAGTTACCGTTTCACCGTCAACAAAGAGTTCTCCACCCCAGACTCCGCAGGGTTCTTGCCGTGAAAGCGCGCCTTCTAGACAAGCGGACCTCATAGGACAATTTCCACAGAGTGATTTCGCGAGCGCCACGCGACCTGGCATCTCATCGAAAAACAGTTCGGGATCTGCGTCGTGACACGGGAGCGATATCTCACCCGTAATCTCACTTAATCCGATTTTTTCGCCATCGGCCCAACCTGGGACCAATAACTCACTGAATAGAACTGCCATCGTACTCACCTCCTACTTTCTTCTCGTTTTCACTGTTTAGTACTGGATTTAACTGGGTAAAAGAAAAAGGACCGCTCATCCGATTGGATGTGCGGCCCCTGGTGGGTCTCTTCGAGTTATCGAATAGAACTCCAGGTTCCGCGCAGTCCATAGGCTGCAAAATTCTTGGTTGCCCAGAACTTGGCCGCATAGGACTTGGCGTGTGTTGTATGTGTGGTTGTGACACTTGACGAGCAGGCAGCAGAAAGCGCGGCACATGAAGTGCTGGTTCCGCGCTGTGTCATAGACACATCTGCCTCCTTGACTGAGCTATCTCGTGAGGACGACCGATTGGCGAACTCCCGATGACAGTCCGATAAGGGTACGCGGAGGATGCATATTCGTGCAACCTAATTAATCCACCTCAATAAATGGGGCTAGAAACTCACTCGGCTCCCCCGAATAACTTAGATGCACCGTTCGCTTTGCTCGGGTTAGCCCCACATAGAAAAGGCGACGCTCCTCCTCAATTTCATTGCCCATGGGCAGGGTTCCCTCATTCACGCTCACGAGGAAGACGTGGTCCCACTCCAGCCCCTTCGCGGCGTGAAGAGTAGAAAGCACCACGCCCGGCAGAGTTGGAGGATTGTTCTGTTCGGCTCGATCTTCTAACTCGCGAAGGAAGGTCCGTAGCGTAGGTGCACCCGCCTGCTTCATCGTAGTCGCAAGCGTTATAAATGCCCGGATGTAGTCCGCGCTACCAAATGGCTGTAGGACCGACTTGAGATCATGGAGCCAATCATTTCCTTCAGAAGGGAGCACAGATGCGCTTCGAATCACTCGCATCGCATCACGAACTTCGGTGCGATCAAAAAAGCGCTCACTATTTTTTAATTGGGTTTCAATCCCGCGCGTCTTCAGCGCCGCTTCAAAGAGATCGAGTCCGGAATTAGTACGAGTCAATATCGCAATATCAGAATGGGTTTTTCCAAGATTGGCGATCGAATCCACTACTGCTTTGACCTCTGACTGCAGCGATGCAAATGAACGTAACTCTAGTTTCTCGCCTCGTTCGTTAACGGATGTCAACTCATGATCACCGTGCGAGATTCCGGCTTTCAGGATCCGATTAGCGATTTCGATGATTTCCGGCGTGGAACGATATCCGCGTGTCAGCCTAACGATAGGTGCTTTTGGAAAGCGATGGGTAAATCCAAGCAAGAATTGCGAACTCGCACCAGCAAAAGAGTAAATCGTTTGCGCGGCATCTCCAACAACACAAATGTCATCTCGATTACCGAGCCACAAATTGAGTAGCCTCTGTTGTAGCGGCGATACATCCTGGTACTCATCAACTGTGAAGTACCGGTATTGGTCTCGAATTCTTTCGCGCACATCGCGATCTTCTTCTAACATTCCTACCGTCAGCAATAAGACATCCTCGAAATCAATTATGCGCTCTTGGTGCTTGAGGGTCTCATATGCCTGATACACCTTCGCCACTTCGGCGAAATTCTCTTTATCAGGGCGACCGTTTGGGATTCGAAGTGTCCGCCCAACCGAAAGCGCTTCTTCAACGTAATCACTTGGAGCGGTTTGTAAAGCTTTGGCCCATTCAATTTCTCCACTTATTTCACGAAGAGTGGAAACTCCGGGTACGAGTGAGGTGTCACTTAAGTTCATTGCCTCGCCTAGAAAACTTCCTTTCGAGGTTAAAAGCTTCGGAAAGCTACCTCCGAATGAATATGGCCAGAAATACATCAACTGTTTTAACGCGGCCGAGTGAAAAGTTCTGGCGGCTGCGTTTGGGACGCCAAGAGTTCGTAGCCTGGCGCGCATTTCACCCGCGGCGCGAGCAGTAAATGTTAAGGCTAGCGTTTTTGTTGGGTCCGTTACTCCAGCGGCAACCGCATAAGCGATGCGGTGGGTAATCACCCGCGTCTTTCCAGTTCCTGCTCCCGCGATGATGCAGAGGGGGCCACGAATATTGGTCACGGCGGTGCGCTGCTCAGCATCAAGGTCAGCAAGTATTGCTTCAAGTTCCATCGTGAACCTTAGGGACGCCAGGTCTCTGCGCCGGGAAGTGGTGGACGATCGGTCCCATACCAAGCCGCGATCATTGCGCGAGCCACGCTGATTGAGGGCGGAAGGAGCAAAGTCCCTTCTGTAATTGCCGCATACAAGTCGTTACGAGTGAACCAACGAATTTCTACAATCTCTTCACCATCTGGTCTAGCGTTTTCTGGATCTTGGATGGTTGCTTCGAATGCGATCATCAAGGACTGCGGGAATGGCCACGGTTGTGAACCTAAATAATTTATATCTGTTACAACTACGCCAGCCTCTTCAGCAACTTCGCGCACGACGCACTGCTCAAAAGACTCGCCAGCTTCTACAAATCCGGCAAAGGTAGAAAAGCGATGCTCGGGCCAGACACTCTGCCTTCCCAAGAGAATTCGATCGGTTTTATCCTTCACCAACACAATAATTGCCGGATCTGTTCGCGGATAGTGCTCGTGTCCTGTTGCACACTTACGTACTGATCCTCCTTGCGCCGGAAGCGTTGGGGAACCGCAGATGGAACAGATTGGATTCTTGTGGTGCCATATCGCGACGGCTTGTCCGTGGACTGCCAACCCGATTTCCAAGCCGCTTAATTCTGAACTGATTTCGCGAAGTGTTTTGTAATCTTCATCTGCTCCGATATTGGTCTCGGAGCACCATATGAAGTAAAAACGCGACTCCGATTGACCTAAAAAGATTTTCTCGCCGGTTCCAGATATCTGATCGCTTTTGAGGAGGGTCAACTGAGCGTCATTTGTCAGAAAGGCTTCCCCGTTGAAATGAATGATCGCAGCGATCTGCCAGGCCGAGTCCAGGGCTTGCGGATCGAGGCGAATGTGCGCGGCCCGATCGATATTGGAGCGTGAAAGGGGCAGGTTCAAGATTTTCATTAGGAGGCGACCCTACTAGCCTCACCTTATGAAGGTCATCTCATGGAATATTTTCAACGGCCAAGCAGCTGACCCTAGGCAACCCGTCCCACCGCTCAAAGAGTCCATCCAAGATGCTGTAGGGAACGCGGGTTGCGACGTCATAGCCGTGCAAGAGGTTGATGAAAATCAACCTCGCTCGGGCTCAGTGCATCAAATGGAAATAGTCGCAGAAGCGATCGGGGCGGATTATTGGGGATACGCGCGCGCCGTCATTGGTACTCCGGGTTTTGGCTGGAGAAAACCCACGGCGGAAGAAAAGATTATTCATTCTGATTCTGCACTTCCTGGTTATGGAATCGGATTGGCCTCCAAAATTGCGGTAAATAAGTGGCATCGCTTGGATCTTCCAGCTTCCTGGTTTGGATTTGCACTCGCATATCCAACTGACAAAGGATTCCGGCTCAAATATACAAAAGATGAACCGCGAGTTGCGATCATCGCTGAGTTAGAAAATGGTTTCACTGTTGCAGCAACGCATTTATCCTTTGTGCCATTTTGGAATTTCTTTCAGTTACTCAAATTAATGCGCTTCGTAAAGAAATTACCGGGCACCCCGCTGATAATTGGAGACATAAATCTCCCCTGGAATATTCCACATCGTTTTACATCCTGGCGATCGTTGGCAAGGAAGAAGACCTTTCCAGCATACAAACCATCACTGCAATTTGATTACATATTGAGTGCGGCGCCTTTGAAGGCGCAGTCGTTAGAAATCTCGATCTCAAAATTAAGTGATCACTTACCGATCGGTGCGAAGATCGAATTAAACTAGATCCACGGCACCAATTATTGCCGCGATCTCATCGGTAGTAGAAAGATTTTCGCGATACACCGTCCGATTATCAGCAACGTAGTGAAACGCCGCGCGGATTTTTTCGATTGGAATTCCGTGCGACATGGAATAGGCCAATCTATACATCGCCAATTGAATCGAAGCGCTCTCCAAGTCTTCACCGACCTTGACTCGCCCGGTCTTCCAGTCGACGACGTCATACATATCGCCATCCCGGTAGACGGCATCTATCCGGCCGCGAAGTACAACACCTTGGATTACTGTTTCGAACCCCTCTTCTACCCCAATGGGGTTACGTTTTGCCCACTGCGAGGCGAGCCACTTCTCTTGCAACTCTTTAAGCGGTACGTCAGCAGGAGCGGTTGGGTCCATAAAGTCTTCATCAAAGAGCGTTTGGGCACCGAAATGCCGCTCTACCCAGAGATGGAATTCAGTGCCCCGCTTTGCATACTGATCGATATGGCGCGGCATTGGCCGTCGAATATCGCTGGCGAGTTCTGTCAGGCCAATTTGCATCGTAATCAAGGTGGAGACTGAGAGTCGCTGCGGAAGGAAGACCAGCTCAGTTTTTTGAGACTGATGTACCTCCTGAATAAGTGCCTTGGCATCTTGTAAAAGTGAGTGACGATAGGAATCAGTTTCGGCCTTAAGGGCATCTTCTATCTCTACTGGAACTGATTCCTCAACCAATTGTGCAGATTGTGCAATCAAATGAGAGCGGGAGCTTGTAGCTGGCCAGACTTCGGTGAGGGGGTCGGCGATTGCGGGATTTTCTGCGGGCATCTCGGCGCTGGAAAGTATTGACTGTGCATCGCTAGCTGAAATGAAGTCATAGACCATCGTAAACAATTCGCTCTGATCCACTGGTTCTTTTCCATCACGGAACCACGAGGCAGTGCAGAGCAGATGCGACTTGGCACGCGTAAAAGCGACGTAACCGAGGCGTAACTCTTCGAGGTAATGACGTGCCTTATGAGAATCCTCAAAGCGTGCGATTGCCTTGCTCACCTCTGAAGCTTTAAGAGCTGCGTCGCCTGATGGGAATTCGAAATCTGTCAATTGCAATCGGTCACCACGAAACCCAATTGGAAGCGAACCCGAAAATTTGATCCACGAGGAGGATCGCTGTGATTTATTTGGGAAGACATCTTTTAGCAATCCGGGAACGACCACCACATCCCACTCTGCGCCCTTTGCCGCGTGAATCGTGAGAATCTGTACCGCACGGTTATCGACAGTTACGGTTGCGGGTTTGAGACCGCCCTCTCGTTTTTCCGCGGTTTCTAGCCAGCTGAGGAAGGCTGAGATAGTGCCTCCAGTCCTTTGGAATGCAGCCGCTTCATCCAGGAATTTATCTAGATGCCTCCTGCCGTTCTGCCACCCATCTCGGACCAAAGTTTCGAGGTCCAATCCAAGAAAACGTTCTGCGGTTGAAATCTTGTCGGTAATAGATCCAGTCATTGCCCGACGAAGTAAAGTTAAGTCGCGTGAGAATTTCTTTAACCGAGAGAGCCCCATTACGGAGAAATTAGAAGTTGGAGCCTCATTGATGAGTTCGAGGGCTTCAATAATTGAACCGATCGCAAAATCATTTGCATCTAAATTTTCTTCCAGGCCAAATTCCAAAATCGCCTCAAGTCGATCACTTCGCCGACTGTTTGAGCGCCGAGCAACCTCGCGGGAAAAGGCACCCAGCGCCGCCAGGTCCTGAGGTCCGAGCGCTAAATATGGGCCGACAAGCAGGCGCGCTAGCGCAGAACCAGCGTCCGGATAGGTAATGGTTCGAAGCAAGGCGATGATGTCTGCGATCTCCGGGACGTGGATAAGACCCCCAACACCAATAACTTCGGTCGGAATATTGCGCTCGCGCAACGCCATTTCGATAAGTGGGATGTAGGACTTCACGCGAACCAATACCGCAAAACTTGAACGATTTTCCTCTTTAAGTTTCTGGCGAGTTGGATCGTGCCAAAGTTGAGCCATGTAATCAGCGATAGCAGATGCTTCCTCTTGGGGTGTGACATAGAGTCCACAAGAAAGTTGCCCTGGCCCGGCACCCGGCCTTGAACGCAATTCCTTAACGCCAAAGGAAAGGCCAGCTGCTTCAGAGATTCGATCAACGACGAGATTAGAGAAATCTAGAATCCGCTGATCATTGCGCCAGGTTGTGAGTAGATCAAATTCAACGCATTGGCCACCAAAGGTTGTACTGAAACCTGAGAGTGTTTCAGCGCTAGCGCCACGCCAACCGTAGATAGCTTGATTTGGATCGCCAACCGCAGTAACTGCATGGCCAGTTGGAGTTCCAGGGACACTGCCAAAAAGCGAAGAGAGAAAACGAACCTGTGAGTATGAGGTGTCTTGGTACTCATCGAGTAACACCACTTTGTAACGTGCGCGTTCGATCACAGAAATTTCTGGAACTAGCTCAACTAATTTGGCTGCAAGGGACATCTGATCGTTGAAGGTAAGTTGTCCCGTCGAAAGTCTGTGTTCATCAAGTCTTTCAACCATTGGCAAAATCGCCAATCGTTCATTAATAGTTGCAAGTGCATCACGCACAACTTCATTACCCCCGACCGTCACGGCTTGAAGTTGCGCCAAGAAATCTTCGAGGAATGGGCGAATGTCAGCAACCGATTTATTGTGTTCACCCAGTTCGGCAGAGAGCGCCATCACCGCATCCACGACAAAATCTGGCTTGTGCGCAATATCAAAATCAATTTCGGTAAAACTATTGACGATTGTGTAGGTGAGCTGCCAGGCCGCCGCTTCACCCAGCGGATCGCCGTCGGTATCAATTCCCATACGAATTCCATGTTCCGCAAGCGCTCTTCCTGCGTAGGAGTGATAGGTAGAAACATCCACCGAAATATCAATAGGCAAGGTGGTGCCAGCTGCAGGCGGTATCAATCCAGAACTACGAAGTTGGCGAAGCCGCTTGCGGATTCGAGATGACAACTCCCCCGCCGCTTTACGTGTAAAGGTCAATCCCAATATTTCATTTGGGGTTACAACACCGTTGGCTACCAGCCAAAGCACGCGCTGCGACATGGTTTCGGTCTTGCCAGAACCAGCTCCAGCAATAATGACCGCAGGTCCAAAGTGGCGAGATTCAATGATGGCGCGCTGTTCTGGGGTCGGTGTGATTAATTTTTCCCCGCCGCTAGCAAGTGCCCTCGCAATCGCAAGTGCAGAAATCTCATTATCCAAGTGAATTTGCCCAGCAATAATCCGTGTTGCCATCAGTCAATCACACTCCTTCCCTCAGATTGAAGTGGGCAGAGAGCTCTCACTGCGCAAGTCCTACAACGTTTATTGATGATTGCGGTAAATGTTGCAGCAGCCATCCCATCTGCAGCAGCTTCAACTTCCGCAATCACAGAGTCCATATCAATGGGTGCTTGGTCAATCGTCTCGTTTTTCTTTGTCTCTTTGGCGAGAAAGAGCAAACCTGCACCATCGCTGATGGCATCTGGCGGTAAATCTTTAAATCCGCCCGCCCGCACTCCAAGTTGATATGCCGCTAATTGTTTGTGTTCTTGTGCATCTTGAGCGGTTACAGTCGCGCCAGTTTTGAGATCAACGACAAAATAATTTCCGGAGATGCGATCGCGCTCCAAGCGATCCATGGTTCCCTTTAAAATTGCACGTCCAAACTGAACTTCGAAGGTCTGCTCGACAAATACTAACTCTCGAGAATTACTGGCGTGCCATTCGAAAAATCGTTTGAGCATGCGAGTGGCATCTTTAAGTTGTTCGGCCTTAAACCAGCCGACATTTTGATCGACGACGGGCCAAGCTTCGGTCAGTTGTGCAACTCCCTCTTCAAAGGTTAGCTCCGGTTTTTTAAGGAGTTGTGAAGCGATGAAGTGGATTGCGACACCCAAAAGTTGCGCCGTCGAGTCCGCATCTTGCGCACCTGCGCGTTCAAGAAACCACTTAAGCCCACAATCAGAGAAGGACTCCAATGAACTTGGCGAAACGTAAACTTTCTCCGTCACAGCCGCAACGGGAGCTTGCGAACTAAGTGATTTAGTACCGAGCCAGTCCGCCGGGTTAGCGCCACGCACGCCGCTTGTGCCAAGTGTTTTAAGAAGTGCCGCGGCGAATTCGGAACCCGCCATCGCATCTCGCCGGAGGGTCGCCACCAAGGCCTGGCTCGTAATTTCACGTAGGGGTTTAGTCGCAAATTTATCTGCTCCTTCGTCATGCACCGCTTCGTAAAGTTCCTCGAAATAACGTGAAGGTTGGGAGTCTTCTTCGGCAAATGCGGTGATTACCAGATTGTGTCGAGCGCGCGAGAGCGCGACATAGAGCAACCTGCGCTCATCTTCTAGGAGTGCGCCGGCAGCAGAGGCAGAAATTTCGGCTCGGGAAAGCAACCCGCTTCGATCTGCCTCCACGAGGCGTTCGCTACCCAGCAGCGAGCCGCGTTCTTTCAAATTGGGCCAACGTCCCTCTTGCAACCCAGTTACTGCAACTAGATCCCATTCCAAGCCCTTAGAACTATGAACGGTGAGTATCTGAACGACCTCTTCTCGCTGCGCGCTTGTCGTGATGGCATCGCTCAAGATTCGTTCATTCATTAATTGTGAGATGAAGAGTGCGGGTGATGCCCCAACGTTGCGCTCCGAAAACCTGCGTGCGTTCTCGAAGAGTTGAATGACCGCATCTAGATCGCGGTCAGCCTGTGCACCGCGTTGTCCGCCGGCAAGCGCTCGCGCGCGCCACACCGAGGCAATTGTGCCGCCCTCATAGTCGACCGCAGAATCCCAGATCGCCCAGAGGAGGTCAGTGATATCCCTGGAGTTGCGTAACGACTTTCGTCCAACTTTGATGAGGTCGTTAATTCTTTTTAGCGGGGATATCTGCTCCCAAGGAAGTTCCGCAACGGGTTGCGTTAAAGCATCAATCATCATTTCGGTCGTACTGCGATGATCATTGCGAACGGCAGCAAATGCGAGTCGAATCTGACGAAGTTGCAGCGCATCAGCTCCACCAAATTCGGAGAGTAAAATTTCTTCGAGATCAGGCCAATCAGAAATCGTGAGTGGAGCGGATTTAAGAATTGTTTGCGCGATAAGCAAGATTGGTTTTATTGCGGGATTCTCTGCGAGCGCTAAGGCAACAGAATCTATAGCAACAGGAATTCCATTCTGAGCGAAGGCACGTTGTAGCGCACTCACCTCCGAACCTGGGCTGCGCACGATGACCGCCATTTTTGACCACGGCAAGCCGCTTTGCAGATGTGCGCTGCGCAAAGAATGCGCAATGAAATTAGCGGATTCACTTTGCGAGGTGAGTTTGGCGAAGGTGATTGCTGGTTTTTCTGTATCTGGCAATGATGGAGTGCGGGTTCTGGTCGCTGCTCGAGTTCGGAAATGTTTTGCGACTTCTGTGAGTAGGCCATTGATCTGCGGATTAGAACGAAAATCCGTCTGCAGAAGGATTTCAGTGAGAGCAAGGTTTGAAATTTCCCGGACTAAATTATCTGGGTCAGCACCGCGAAAGCGTCCGATAGCAGAGTCAGGGTCAGCAAAAATCATTAAATCTTGTGGCGCTAACCACTTGAGTAACTTTCGTTGCGAAGCATCTGACTCCTGGAACTCATCAACGATGACCGTGCTGAATCTCTTCCTAAAATGTGCCAGGCGAGCGTTGTCTTGATTCAAAAGATAGAGCGCTTCGTAAATGATGGCGCTAGGGTCAATTCGAACGAGTTGCTCCCCCACAGTTGCGCTCTGCAATTCGTTTGCGCCGTGGTAGGCAGCCCAAAAGTGCGCCGCACCATCCCAATACTTTTCGTTAAGAAGAATTCCGCGTTGTTGCAGTTCTTTTGGGGTGAGTCCCAACTCTGTAGCGCGCAAAATGAGATCGCGAATTTCGCGAACAAAACCCCTTGTGGTGATCGCCAGCTTAAGATCTGGGTGCCAATCCGTGACATCGTGTGGACTACGCAACATGTCAGCAATTGCGGCATCTTGCTCTGCTCCAGATATCAATACATAGCGCACATTATCAGGCGCTAATTTTTCATTGAGAATTGAGAATGAGAGTGAATGGAAGGTGCGAGCGAGCGGTTCGAATGATGTGGTCCCAGCACGCAATGCAATAGCATCCCGAAGTTCGGACGCTCGTTCTCGGCCATAGGTGAGAATCAGGATCGAATTCGGATCCACGCCTTCTCGAACCCTGGCAATCACCGACTCAATCAACGTTGTCGTCTTGCCGGTTCCAGGACCACCGTAAACAACGAGCGGACTGCCGCGATGGGAAATCACCTGCTTTTGCGCATCGGAAAGCGTAAAGGTTGGTTCGGGCGTTATCCGCCGAACCAACCTCAACTTACTGACTTTCTCTGCCATGTCTCTATCTAACCCGAAGGCAGTGACATCGCGATGAATATACGGTTAGTTGCCTAACCGGCGTCAACTTATTCGGCGCTCTGGTTAACCTTTTTATTGCGTCCCACCGTACGTGCTCGCTCATTTTGATCAAGGACCGTCTTGCGAATTCGAACGTGCTTAGGAGTTACTTCAATGCACTCATCTTCGCGACAGAATTCCAAAGCTTGCTCAAGGTTGAGTAAACGTGGAGGAATAATGCGGTTGGCATCATCGGCGCCTGAAGAACGCATGTTGGTCAACTTCTTCTCACGAACGATGTTGACATCCATATCTTCTGTGCGTGAATTCTCGCCGGCGATCATGCCTTCGTAGACTTCGGTTCCAACTTCTAAGAAGATGATTCCGCGCTCTTGGACACCATCAACAGCATAGGCCGTGACGATTCCGCGGCGATCGGCTACCAATGAACCACTCAAACGTGTGCGAATTTCACCGTGCCAGTTCTCATAACCATCGAAGACATGGTGAATGAGGCCAGTTCCACGTGTTTCGGTGAGGAACTCAGTTCTAAATCCGATGAGACCACGTGATGGAACCTTGTAATCCATGCGGATCCAACCTGTTCCGTGGTTGACCATCTGCTCCATGCGACCTTTACGAAGTGCCATGAGCTGAGTGACGACGCCGAGGAATTCCTCAGGAATATCAACTGTCAGGCGTTCCATTGGCTCTTGCAGCTTTCCGTTAACCGTCTTGACAACCACTTGTGGCTTTCCAACGGTCAATTCGAAACCTTCACGGCGCATGATTTCGACAAGGACAGCGAGTTGCAGTTCTCCACGGCCCTGAACTTCCCATGTATCGGGACGGTCTGTGTTTAGTACGCGAAGGGAAACGTTACCTACCAGTTCTGCATCAAGGCGGTTCTTCACCTGGCGAGCGGTTAGAAGTTTTCCTTCTTTTCCTGCAAGAGGTGATGTGTTGATACCGATGGTCATCGAAATAGATGGCTCATCAACAATGATCAAAGGCAGAGCATATGGCTTCTCAAGATCAGCCAGGGTTTCACCCAAGGTAATCGTTTCGATACCAGCAATAGCAACGATATCTCCAGGACCAGCTTCTAATGCTGATACGCGCTCCAGACCATCAGTGATCAAGAGTTCGGCGATTTTCACTTTCTCACTTGTGCCATCGTTCTTCATCCACATGACGGTTTCACCCTTTTTGATGACGCCCTCGCGAATACGGCAGAGTGCAAGACGACCAAGGTATGGCGATGAGTCGAGGTTTGTTACGTGAGCCTGTAAAGGCGCGTTCTCGTGATAAACCGGAGCTGGGATTGTCTTAAAAATAACTTCAAAGAGTGAATCCAAGTTTTCGAGATCTGGCATCTCACCATTGCCCGGGCGAATGAGAGAAGAGCGTCCAGCTTTTGCAGACGCGTAGACGATTGGGAATTCAATCTGCTCTTCGTTGGCATCAAGATCCAAGAAGAGGCCGTAAGCCTCGTCGACAACTTCTGCAATACGTGAGTCGGGACGATCAACCTTGTTGATCAAGAGAATGACTGGAAGATTCTTTTCGAGAGCTTTACGCAATACGAAACGAGTCTGAGGCAGTGGCCCTTCTGAGGCATCAACGAGCAAAATAACGCCATCGACCATCTCAAGTCCGCGCTCAACTTCGCCACCGAAATCGGCGTGGCCTGGAGTATCAATGATGTTCACTGTCTGCGAACCACGGCGAATCGAAGTGTTCTTCGCAAGAATGGTAATTCCCTTTTCACGTTCTAGATCCATGGAATCCATAACGCGATCGCGGTTTTCGCCCTCTTTTTGATGCTCAGAGAATGCACCTGATTGTGTCAACATCGCATCGACCAAAGTGGTCTTGCCATGGTCAACGTGGGCGATGATTGCGACGTTACGCAGATCTTCGCGCTTCTTAAGTTCACCAGTGATGAACGGACTCTTCTCGTACTTTAGTTTGATTGTCATACGTTAAACCTAAATTCCACTACATCGCCGTC
>PLXJ01000009.1 GCA_003151395.1 Actinomycetota bacterium
CGAAGTTGATTTAGTTAATGCAGGTGATCAAGTGATGACAATATTTAATGCGCATCAACCAGACCTTGTTTTGCTTGACGTGATGCTTCCTGGTCTGAGTGGAATCGAAGTATGCACACTCATACGGGAAAAATCGATGGTGCCGATCGTGATGCTCACGGCAAAAGGTGATAGTCATGATGTTGTTAAAGGACTTGAAGCCGGCGCTGATGACTACATGATAAAACCTTTTAATCCCTCCGAACTCGTGGCCCGCATTAAGGTGCGACTTCGTCGTTCTGGTGTTGAAAGTTCCACGACCCTGCGCATCGGAGATATTGTTATTGACCAAGTAGCTCACACGATAATCCGCAATGGCAAGACGATTCCATTGACCAGGCTTGAATTTGATCTGCTCGTGGCACTTGCGAAGGAACCCGGCCGAGTATTTACGCGTGATGCGCTTCTTAGCGAGGTGTGGGGATACCAGCATGCGGATGACACTCGGCTCGTCAATGTCCATGTGCAACGACTTCGCGCAAAGGTTGAAGAAGATGTTGATAACCCGCAAGTTGTTCTAACAGTGCGTGGCATTGGGTATAAGGCAGGAACGACTCAGGCATGAGATTTCTAGGCGTGAAATGGCGCAGTTCGATCCTATTTCGCGTCATCACGACAACATTCTTACTGTCAATAATTTTAATTTCACTTGTTGGAAGTATTCTTTTTATTCAAATATCTAATGGGATCATCCGAGAAAAAACCAATGAGTCGGTCTCTGAAGCACAATCACTTTATGATTACTCACAAGGTCAATTAGATGCAACGCTTTATTTACCGTCACTTAAATTGCCTGTAGTAGTTGCGAAGATTTTGCAGGCCAGCGATTTGGCAATACCAACAACACCTCGCGAAGTTGTCTTGATCGGTTCGCCATTAATTCATAAAACTAACGACAAATTTAATGGCGCTTCTGGTGGACTAGATCAGAGCTCCATCCCACGCGATCTGCGTGACAAAGTTCGTAAGTCCGGTGTTGCCGAATGGGTTCGAGGAACAGTCACATTTAGTGATGGTTCAAAGAAAAGCGCAATTCTCGTTGGCCACGCTGTAGAAGTTCCACCACAATTACCGTACGAGCTTTATTACGTCTTTCTACTAACCGAGCAGCAAACTATCGTTAATATCATTGGACAACTTCTTGTCCTTGCTGGTTTCCTACTTATTATCATGATTGGTGGTGTCTCTTGGTATGTCATTCGCCAGGTAATTAACCCAGTGCGCGACGCCGCCGAAATTGCTGAACAATTGACGGCAGGTGATTTGAATCGTCGCATGCAAGTAATTGGCCAGGATGAAATGGCGCGGCTAGCGATCTCATTTAACGAGATGGCGGTTTCGATGCAACAACAGATTTCTCGCCTTGAAAACCTCTCTAGGCTTCAACAACGATTTGTCTCAGATGTCTCTCATGAACTGCGAACACCGCTTACGACGATTCGTATGGCTTCTGAAGTAATTGCAGAGAGCAAAGAGAAGATGGATCCCGCAGCAGCACGTAGCGCCGAACTTCTTCAATCCCAGATTGCGCGCTTTGAAACTCTGCTTACCGATTTGTTGGAAGTGAGTCGCTTTGATGCAAGCGCTTCGATATTAGAGTTGAAGGAGACTGACATGAAAACTTTGGTCGATCAAACGATTGATCAATTACAGCTTGCCGATCTTGAGCAGATCCGCACCGATTTCCCTGAAGAACCAGTTCTTGCCTCGGTCGATCCCCGTAGAATCGAACGTGTACTTCGAAATCTCATTTCAAATGCAATTGATCACAGTGAGGGCAAGACGATTGAGATCACGATTCGTCAGAGTGCTCGCGAAGTATCTGTGGGAGTTCGAGATCATGGAATTGGTTTTACCGAGCGTGAATCGGAACGACTCTTTGATCGCTTTTGGCGCGCTGATCCATCACGCTCAAGGTTGCGCGGTGGCACAGGGCTTGGACTTTCGATCTCTCTTGATGATGCAAAATTGCACCAAGGAACTCTCAAAGCGTGGGGCGCGCCTGGTAAAGGTGCAAACTTTGTGTTGACTGTACCAAAAGCACCGGGTATTCCAATTGAGGGTCAGCCAATACCAGTTAACCCCAATGATGAACCCTCCACAACCTTTCTGACATTTGATGAGGATGATATTTAAATACGGCAAGGTGAGATTGTGCGCGAGATCTTTCAATTACTTTTTCCAGTAGCCTGTTTAGTCTGTGGTCTTCCTGATGCTCAAATTTGTTCATCATGTCACCGCATAATTGGACCAAAAATTCGCAGCCGCGAGATTGATGGAATCAAATACTGGGCGGGTGCTGATTATGGTCAGCAGTTGGCAAAGGTAATTCTTCTTGCAAAAGAAGAGAACAACACACCTGCGCGGAATTTTTTAGCTGACTTGATTGTTCAAACTTTTATGGCGGCATCGACGGAGTTCAATACTGAGAACTCTCTCTTTATTCCCATTCCATCAAGTAGAGCGGCTAATCGCACCCGTGGCTTTCGTCACGCGTTGCTACTTGCACGAATTGCTGCGAAGAGAATTGAGAAGAGCGGCATAGCCAAGATAAAAGTTGGAGAGTTGCTCCATGTAAATCGTACAATTTCTGATCAAAGTAATTTGAATAAAAGTGAACGTGCTCAAAATTTGAGTGGGGCATACTCAATGAACACTCGTAAAAAAGTGAGTAATTCCGAACTTCAAGACCACTCGATATTTTTGATTGATGATCTTGTCACAACGGGTAGTTCGACCCGCGAAGGGCTGAGAGCCCTTTATGAGGCGGGTTTTGGCTTATGCGGGGTGCTCTCGGCCGGGGTCTCACTCGGGGTCTCTACGAGGACATTTTCCTAATACGATAGGGGGCTAGTAAATGTATGAAATTTCTGAAATGAGGGTTCGTGGCTGTTCTAGATAAAATCCTTCGCGCTGGTGAAGGTCGTGCGGTTCGCAACCTCGAGAAGATTGCCGAAGAAGTTAACTCCTGGGAGTCCAAGATCTCGGTCATGAGCGATGAAGAACTTCGGGCTCAGACCCAGAAATTTCGCGATCGCTATGCAGCCGGCGAGGACCTGAACGCCCTCCTTCCAGAAGCTTTTGCCACCGTACGCCAAGCCGCCGAACGAACCCTTGGGCAGCGGCATTACGACGTCCAGTTGATGGGTGGCGCAGCGCTACACCTCGGAAATATCGCCGAAATGCGTACCGGTGAGGGAAAAACTCTGGTTTCCACCCTCCCGGCCTACCTCAACGCGCTAACTGGCAAAGGCGTGCATGTTGTGACGACCAACGATTACCTCGCCGAGCGCGATAGCGAGTGGATGGGTCGCGTTCACCGTTTCTTGGGGCTTCGCGTGGGGGTAATCCTTGCGAGCATGACTCCAGCTGAACGTCGTGAAGCCTATGCGGCTGACATAACTTACGGAACCAACAATGAATTTGGCTTTGATTACCTCCGCGACAATATGGCGTGGTCGCTCGAAGACTGCGTGCAGCGCGAACATAACTTTGCCATTGTCGATGAGGTGGACTCAATCCTTATCGACGAAGCCAGAACCCCACTGATTATCAGCGGTCCGGCCGATAAGGCAACCAAATGGTATGTGGAGTTTGCCAACATTTGCGGGCAATTGACGCGCGATCTTCATTACGAGATTGATGAGAAGAAAAAAACCGTTTCAATTTTAGAGGCCGGTGTTACCAAGGTCGAACAGTTGCTCGGAATAGAAAATCTCTACGAGTCAGTCAACACTCCAATGATTGGTTACCTGAACAATGGAATCCGCGCCAAGGAGTTGTTTAAACGCGATAAAGATTATGTAGTAATGAATGGCGAACTCCTGATTGTGGATGAACACACTGGCCGCATGCTCTCTGGCCGGCGTTACTCCGAAGGACTGCACCAAGCGCTCGAAGCAAAAGAGCGTATCGAAATCAAAGACGAGAACCAGACCCTCGCCACAATTACATTGCAGAACTATTTCCGACTTTATGCCAAGTTATCTGGGATGACTGGTACCGCAATGACAGAGGCCGCAGAATTTATGCAGATTTACAAATTAGGTGTTATTCCAATTCCGACCAATATGCCGACCGCTCGCGACGATGCCGCCGACCTGATCTACAAGACCGAAGCTGCCAAGTTCCTTGCCGTCGCTGAGGATATTGTGAAGCGCCACAAAGCTGGCCAACCTGTTCTGGTTGGAACTGTTTCTGTCGAAAAATCCGAAGAACTTTCGGCTGTGCTTACTCGTCGTGGAATCAAACACGAAGTTCTCAATGCAAAGCAACATGAACGTGAAGCCGCAGTTATCGCTCGAGCCGGAGCTATTGGCGCTGTGACCGTAGCAACCAATATGGCCGGTCGTGGTACCGACATTATGCTCGGTGGAAATCCAGAGTTCATGGCCGATTTTGAATTGCAAAGAAAAGGGCTTAACCCTGCTGAATCTCCCGAAGAGTACGAAGCAGCGTGGCCAGCTGAAATTTCAAAGCAGAAAGCAGCAGTAGCACTCGAGCATGAAACCGTAGTCGCCGCTGGTGGACTTTATGTTTTGGGAACCGAACGCCATGAATCTCGGCGCATCGACAATCAGTTGCGTGGACGTTCTGGACGGCAAGGCGATCCCGGCGAATCACGCTTTTACCTCTCCCTTCAAGATGACCTGATGCGTCGTTTTAACTCAGGGCTAGTTGAAAGATTCCTCGGTGCAGCAGGAATTGCCGATGATGTTCCTATCGAATCCAAGATGGTTTCAAATGCCATCCGCTCTGCACAGACTCAAGTGGAGTCACTCAATTTCGAAATGCGTAAAAATGTTTTGAAGTATGACGATGTTATGAATCGACAGCGCACCGTTGTTTACTCAGAGCGTCGTGAGGTACTTGAAGGCGCAGATATCAGCGAACAAGTTCAAAACTTTATGGAAGACACGATCACCGCCTATGTGACTGGAGCAACCGCCGAGGGATACCCAGAGCAATGGGATCTAGCTGCGCTTTTTGCTGCGCTCACTGTTTTATATCCAGCTTCCATCTCTCCAGAGTCGCTAGCAACCGAAGTCGGTGGTCTCGCGAACTTAGATGCAGATCTAATTTTGAATCGCATTTTGGATGACTCCAAGGCTCAGTACGCAGCGCGAGAGGAAACTCTTACAGAACCTGTCACACGCGAACTCGAGCGCAAAGTACTTCTCTCTGTGCTCGACAGAAAGTGGCGCGAGCACCTCTATGAGATGGATTATCTACAAGAGGGAATCGGACTTCGCGCGATGGCGCAGCGTGATCCACTGGTTGAATATCAACGTGAAGGCTACGAATTATTTGCCGCCATGATGGATGGAATTAAGGAAGAGCTCGTATCGCTCCTCTTCCACGTTGAGGTTAATGTTGAAACAACTGACGAAAATGGTGCACCGGTCATTGCAGCGCCTGGGCTAGACGCGCCAGAGGCAGCAGATGTAAATCAGATTCGTTACACCTCAGCGGATGAAGACGGCACCACCCTTCAAATCGGTGGCACTCCTAGAAATGCCCCGTGTCCGTGTGGTTCAGGAAAGAAGTACAAGCGCTGTCATGGCGCGGCTTAACTCAGCCAGTATTTCGAAGTCCTGCAGCAACGCCGTTAATGGTGAGCAAGAGCGCGCGCCTTATCGTGGCATCTGGAGATTCGCCAGCTCGAACCCGCTCTAGCAACGAAATTTGCAAGAGATGAAGCGGCGCTAAGTACGCATCGCGTACGCCAAGCGTTCGAGCAAGTATCGGTTGGTCGCCGAGGATTTCATCTTTCTTGGTTAAAAGCATGATTTCTGTCCTCGTTAAGTTGAACTCGATTTCAATGGTGTCCAGGAAATGATGCAAGGCCGGATCAACCAGGCGATCTACATACTTCCGTGCCATCACAAGATCAGTTTTGGCCAAGGTCATTTCGACATTTGAAATAAAGGTCCTAAAAAAGTGCCAGTCCTTGAGCATCCACGTCAAAACCGGCGATTGCCCGGCCTCGCGTGCGGCCTTGAGCCCGGAGCCAACCCCAAACCAACCGGGAACGATCTGGCGAGATTGTGTCCAGCCGAAGACCCAGGGGATGGCGCGCAGGTCTTCCATGCTGCGCCGGCGCGTGGAGCTGGCGTCGCTGCGCCGGGTGGGACGCGAGCCGATGCGCGCGTTTTCCAACTCGGCGACTGGAGTGGCCTGCTCGAAGTAGGTGAAG
>PLXJ01000032.1 GCA_003151395.1 Actinomycetota bacterium
GGATTCCTCACCGTTAACTTCCCTGAGGGTAGCCCTACGGAACGAAGAGTAGAACAATCCTTGTAAGGATTTTGTAAATGCAACGCGAGGGAGCGGATAGCCCCTCCCTGCTAGCCTTCAGATGTAAAAATAAGAAAAAGGGAATTGCTCGGTCGACAAGGTGTCGACTTGAGCCTGTAAGTTGGCTAAAAAGCCTCTCTTCTAATTTTAGATTGAGATGGATATGTTTAATCGAAAGTTATTTATTGCCCCGATGCTCGCAAGTGCTCTTCTCTCCCCATTGATGATTTCCTCCTCCGCTTTTGCGGCTAGTACGTCGATGACTCTCACCGTCACGGGTGGTGGGCTAAGTATTTCTGCGCCCGCAACCATTGCTTTTGGAAGCGTAACGGCTGGTACCACCGCAACTATGGCGATGGGTTCAGTAACCGTGACCGACCTACGCGGCGTTGGTGCTGGTGGAGTATGGGACACCTCAGCTATCGCCACAGATTTGACCAAAGTGGATTTGAGTTCAACGATTGTTGCTTCGGCAATTGGATATGCGGCGGGTACGTTCTCGCATAGTGGAACTGTGACGCTTGCAAAAACCGATGTTACTGACCTTACAACCGCTGTAACGGTCGTCTCTGCGACTGCAATAACAGGGGGCAATTCAGCCACCTGGACTCCAACAATGACGGTTGTTATTCCAATAGGTACACCCAATGGTGCTTACTCTGGAAGCGTCACTCAATCGGTGGCATAGTGCTCCGATTAAAACCGCTCAGAATACTCTGCCTTTCCGTACTGGTTGTTGTTACCTCCCTTAACTGCGCCAACGCTCTCGCTAGCAACTCTGTTGCCACCGGGAGCATTGGCGTTCGTTTAGTGCAAATTCCTGATTCGGTGAAAAGCGACCCTCGTTCTGGGTACTACATAGTGGCTCGGTTACTAGCAAACGAAGTATTTACGCAACAGCTGGAAGTCTCGAATTCAACACAAAGTGCAGCCTCCATAGACCTCTACCCAGCCGCTGCAACAAATGTCGACGGCGTCTTTCTTCCATCAGGTGGTAACACACAAAATGAGTTAACCAGCTGGACGGTAGTTAGCCCATCCCATCTGATCATCCCCTCCAATTCAGTTGCCACCGTTTCTGTCACAATTTCAGTACCTGCATATGTGGCCTCCGGGGAAATGTATGGAGTTGTTTGGGCATCTGATACGGGAACTCCGAATAGCGCAGGAATCACTAGTACTAACCGCGTAGGCATACGAATGTACGACCCGATCGGTCCTCCTCCGCAGGCAATTAAAACCGGCGGCAGTTCAAGTACTCCGTTTGACGGAATCGTTTCTTCGAGTCTTTATCTTGTAATGGCGGGGCTTCTTTCAAGCGTATTCTGGGCATTTCTTTATCGTAGACGCAGACGAAAAGAGGTTGAATTACAGATCTGAATTGCATCGGTCGTACCGATGAAACCCAAGGAATTCAAATAGATACCAGAGATAAACCATGAAGAAACCGATGATCACCTTGTTGCGGTTACTCATGTCCTTTTCTTTGATCTTTTTTGTATTGCTGGGGTATAAGACGATGTCTGTTGCTTCCCCGATAGATGACATCACTCTGGGTCGTGCGGCCACATATTCAGTTCTTGCAGGGTCCGCATTAACCAAAGGTAATTTGAGTTCAACCTCCGGTGATCTGCCTTCATTGGCGGGAATTTATCCCGCAACGGTGGCAACTTCCGTAGCAGACGCCTTCGTTGCTTCTGGCTCCTCATCATTCGAAAATGGCACTACATCTGCTTCTGATGCTCAAACTGACCTTGCAGCCGCTATCTCTGCGATTTCAGTCCTTGTTCCGACTCAAGTGTCGGCGCTTTTCTCCAATCAAACGCTCACCCCGGGCGTATATGCCGCACCGCCTGCATCTGCGTTGGCCATCACAGTGGGACTGGTATTAGATGCAGGAGGAAATCCAAATGCACGTTTCATTTTCCGAACCGATGCAGCCCTAAATATTGATGCAAATATCACGGTACATCTGGCGGGCGGGGCGCAAGAGAGAAATGTATTTTGGATGGTCGGCACAGCTGTGACAGTGGGTACCGGATCCGACATTCCTGGCAATTTCCTTGTCGAATCTGCCGCCACTTTAGAAGACACAACGATTATTCGTGGCTCCTTACTTTGCCAAGCCGCGGTTACGCTCGGGGCAAACAGCCAGATTATTTATGATCACCTCACTACTGGCGGTGGGACGCTTTCAATTTCAGCCCCCGCTAACGTTTCACTCGGAACTCACGGTTCACCATCGACCATTTCGATCGGAATGGGCACGGTGGTTGTTACTGATCTTCGCGGAATTGTTAGCGGTGGCGCTTGGGTTGCCAGCGCAGTTGCCACAGATCTCGCACCAGTAGCGGGGCAAGTTATACCCGCAACGGGCATCGGTTACGCAGCCGGAACAATCACCGATACTGGGTCAATATTTACCACGTCGAGCGATCAAGCAAATATTTCGACACAACAACCAGTAGTAACAGCTTCTGCAATTAGTGGAACAGACACTTCTTCTTGGGCTCCTACGATCACTGTTATCGTGCCCTCGGGAATAGCCAATGGCGATTACTCGGGAACCATTACGCAATCTGTCGCATAGGAGTGTTTAAACGACTTACCAGTAGTGACGTCGTCCCCCTATAGCCCTTCCGGTTCCGCCCAGAATCGCTAATACGACTCCTGCGATGATGAGAACAAGCCCCAAACTTTTCAGAATGATTATGCCTGCCACCAAGCCAACAATTAATAATATGAGTCCTGTTGAGATCATCGAATTCACCTTAATGTCATGCGAAGTATAGAAATTCGCTCACGATATATACCGATTGGTTCAAGGTATCACTCACATCTAAAGCAATTTGGACTGAAACCTCATTTTCAAGCGTTGGAAGATACTCGCGAGGTACCCGCAAGACATTTGTTAGAGCTCTCTTTGCATACTCGAAATCAAAGGGTCATGCTCGATGGTATTCAAAACAACTGGAGCAAAATGAATAAAGATCCTGCAATCAACATTAAATGGAAGAAAAAGGAAAAACGGATGGAGTTATTCTTCCTTGCACTCGTTATGGTAATTATCGCATTTGTTGCGATGATCTCTTCGGGAGGACTCAAGTCAACTTCTTTCGCCGCAGATCCATCCACATCTGCAAAATTTATCGGCACAGTTGCACACGTAGCTTTTGTCGACGGGCGCTCCGTAAGTGTCAAATATTCGATTAAGAATGGTGGCCACTCATCGGGAACTCCAAATTGCACCCTGACGGTTCAAGACCCAAGTGGGTCATTTCCAGGTTTTAGCGCCACCATAATTAGTCGTTCCATTTCGGCTGGCCATACGCTCTCAAGCAAAATGAGCGTGCCAGTGGCAGGTCCGGGGCCACAATACGTAACTCAAGGGAAGATCTACTGTAACTAAGGGATCGGTTTTGGATTTTTGGTAGCTCTCGCTAGATGTCCCGATAGGTCCAATTCAGAATTCCAGCAACTTTTGGATCTCAGTCATCACGCTTATTTCCTCGGGAAAACTTGGCTGAAAGATCTTCTCTTTCAGCCGAAACCACCCTATGATTGCCCTAATTCGCAGAAACCTCGTGTTGCCTGAGGCTAATAGGCACCGGAAACATCGCTCCGCACAAGCGACTGGAGTTGCTCCGCCGATTGTTCAGGCGGAGTGACTTCAGCGGCTTGCTGGATCTAACAATAT
>PLXJ01000050.1 GCA_003151395.1 Actinomycetota bacterium
GTTCAAATCCCACGCCCTCCGCCAGTTTTACGATGAAATCTCGCGCTTGTGTGCGATTTCACCCCTGCTTTATCTGAGACCACCTAGCGTTAAAAGGACTCAGGTACGAAACTTCTCCCATGGCAATTGATANNTTAATCACGGTTGTCGTACTTTTTTCCTTTATCGTCTACGCAACTTTTCGAGCGTTTGAAAATGGAAAATATTTTGCAAAGCCTCTGATCTCTCCCTTTTACTCTCCCTGCCTATCGACAGATTGTGTGACTGGTTCACCATCCTTCGTTGGAACAATTTTTGGGACTTACCATATCTTTGGGATGACTGTCTCTCCCTCGTTATTTATTCTGATCTTCCCACTCGNNTACTACTACCGCAAGGCGTATTACCGCTCCTTCTGGATGTCGCCACCTGCATGTGCGGTCGCGGAGCCTCACGTGAAGTACACGGGAGAGACGCGCGCCCCTTTGATTTTGCAGAATGGACACCGTTACGCCTTTTACGCTGGCTTGATCTTCAATACCTTCCTCACGATCGATGCCTTTGCTGCATTTAGAAATGAGCGAGGCCAGTGGGGTCACATGTCCGTTGGCACCTTGGTATTACTTGCAAATGCAACCTTCCTGTGGTTGTACTCATTGTCATGCCACACATGTAGGCACACAGTAGGTGGACGACTTCGCAACTTCTCCAAACATCCAATTCGATACAAGCTTTGGACTTGGGTTTCGATTTTGAATCACAAGCATCAAAACTTTGCCTGGATCTCACTCTTCGGAGTCGCGCTCGCTGATTTGTATGTCCGCCAGGTTTCTGGCCACTCCATCCGTAACCTCTACTTCTTCTAAAGGCGAGAGAAAATGACTCAACAAGTTGAACGTCACACTTATGACATTGTCGTTATCGGTGCAGGTGGAGCTGGACTTCGCGCAGCGGTAGAAGCACGCGAAGCGGGATTATCGGTAGCGATCGTTTGCAAATCGCTTTTCGGTAAAGCTCATACCGTTATGGCCGAAGGCGGCGCGGCGGCTTCCATGGGAAATGTCAACGACAATGACAACTGGATGGTTCACTTTCGCGACACGATGCGNNTGTTCGATCGCACCAAGGAAGGAAAGATTTCCCAGCGCAATTTCGGTGGACACGAATATCCACGCCTAGCTCACGTTGGAGATCGAACTGGCCTGGAATTGATTCGCACCATGCAACAACGAATCGTCGCACTTCAACAAAAGGATCAGCGAGATACCGGTGATGCAGAGATGAATATAAAGGTCTTTGCGGAGGTAACGATCACTGAAATACTTAAAGAAAATGGCAAAGTTGCGGGAGCCTATGGATATCGCCGCAGCAACGGGGAAGAAATTCTATTTGAAGCACCCGCGGTCATTATTGCAACTGGTGGCGTAGGTAAGACATTTAAAATTACATCGAACTCATGGGAGGGAACGGGCGATGGTCATGCGCTCGCTCTCAAAGTTGGTGCCNNGATTGGTTGATATGGAGTTCTTGCAATTCCACCCAACAGGAATGGTCTGGCCACTTTCAGTCAAGGGACTTCTCGTCACGGAATCTGTGCGTGGAGAAGGCGGAGTTTTAACTAATACCGCCGGTGAACGTTTTATGTTTAAGTACATCCCAGATGTATTTAAAGATAAGTACGCTGACAATGAAGCGGAAGCGGATCGTTGGTACGTTGACCAAGACAACAATCGCCGTCCCCCAGAGCTATTACCTCGTGATGAGGTTGCGCGCGCAATCAACTCAGAAGTTAAGGCTGGGCGTGGCACAGAGCATGGTGGGGTATTCCTGGACGTCTCTAAGCGATTGTCCGCAGAGATAATCAAAAAACGTCTTCCATCTATGTGGCACCAGTTTTATGAACTGGCTGGAGTTGACATCACCAAGGAGCCAATGGAAGTTGGCCCGACGTGTCACTACGTGATGGGTGGAGTTGAAGTTGAAGCTGATACCGCCGCAGCGGTTGGCGTAGACGGTCTCTTTGCAGCGGGAGAAGTTGCGGGTGGGATGCACGGTTCAAATCGGCTTGGTGGAAACTCGTTAACGGATCTTTTGGTATTTGGGCGTCGTGCGGGCATAGGGGCAGCCAACTATGTGAAGTCACACGGAACTAATCCGGTGAGCGATGTAACAATTGAAAAAGCAGCAGCGCGAATTGCTGCGCCATTCATTCATACTGGTGGCGAAAATGCATATTCACTGCACCAAGAATTGCAAGAAGTCACGCATAACTTAGTCGGCATCATCCGTACTGGCCCTGAACTTACTGAGGCAATTGAAAAGATTGCCGCTCTACGCAGGCGCAGCGCAAATATTTCAGTTTTAGGTGACCGACTCTTTAATCCAGGATTCCATCTGGTATTTGATCTTGACAATATGTTGTTGGTTGCCGAAAGTAGTGCAAAGTCAGCGCTACTCCGTGAGGAATCACGAGGTGGACACACCCGCGATGATTTCCCTGGAATGAATTCAACTTGGCGCCAAATTAATCACATTTCTCACTTTGACGGTGCAGAGGTCAGCATCAAAGCACAGCCACTTCCAGTGCTACCAAAAGAGCTTTTTGATCTCTTTGACGTCCATGAACTCGAGAAGTACATGACTCCGCAGGAAATTGCGAAAGGTGGCTCCAACTAATGGCACGCACACTAAAACTTCGAATTTGGCGCGGGAACGATCAGACCGGTGGACTCCAAGATGTCACCGTTGAGGCCAATAATGGTGAAGTAGTTCTAGACATTATTCATCGCGTTCAGGCGACTCAGATGGGTGATCTGGCGGTTCGTTGGAATTGCAAGGCAGGTAAATGTGGCTCGTGCTCAATGGAGATTAATGGGAAGCCACGTCTTGCATGCATGACGCAAATTTCCGCGTATCCAGAGGATGAAGTAATCACCATTACCCCGCTCCGGGCTTTTCCTGTCATCAAAGATTTGGTTACAGATGTCTCTTTTAACTACAAGAAAGCTATGGAAGTTCGTGCATACGAACACCCTGCCGATCTGAAGCCTGGTGATGCCCGTATGCAGCAAGTCGACGTGGAGCGCTCGCAAGAATTCCGTAAATGCATTGAGTGCTTCCTTTGCCAAGACACCTGTCACGTGATTCGTGACCATGAGGAAAACAAGAAATCCTTCGCCGGACCTAGATTCTTTATCCGAATTGCCGAACTCGATATGCACCCATTAGACACCCTGCGAAACCGGAAGCAAACGGCTCAGACGGAGCACGGCCTGGGTATGTGCAACATAACCAAGTGCTGTACCGAAGTCTGTCCGGAGCACATCCGCATAACGGATAACGCGATAATCCCTATGAAGGAGCGGGTTGTCGACGTTAAATACGACCCACTTCGTTGGCTGGGCTCGGTTATTAGAAAGCGAGACGGTATTCTTTAAGCATGAGAATCATCGTGCGTTGGGGAATATTGGCGTTGGCAGTCTGGGCCGCAACTGGTCTAGTTCCGGGGATCAAAGTTCATGGCGGCGCTTGGCATTATCTATGGGTCGCGCTGATCTTCTCCCTTATCAATACTTTCTTGGGGTCCTTCTTAAAATTAATGACCTTGCCAGCCGTCATTCTGAGCGCGGGGCTTTTTTTAATTGTGATCAACGCTGCAATGCTTGAGGTCACAACTCATATCACCAGTACGTTGACTATTACAACATTCTGGTCCGCGATTTTTGCCTCGATTATCATTAGTTTGGTTTCTGGAATTGGTTCGCGATTGACCTCAAAGCAAAATTGGAGATAAAAACTCTCTCCGTCGTCTCACTCGGCGGAATTGTTGGATCGTTAGCACGCTGGGGTACTTCGTTAATAATTGTTGATCATGGGTTTCCATGGGCGACGCTGCTAGTCAATTATGTGGGTGCGGTTCTATTAACGGCCATCGTTTTATTCGTTAAACATCATGATGATCCTCGCTGGTGGTGGCGACCGGCACTTGGTGCGGGATTCTGTGGCGGGTTTACTACATACTCCGCATTTGCAGTCAAAATTGATCAGTATCTAAATGCAAATAATTACCACTCAATTGTTTATTACGCCCTTGCCTCCCTTGTCGGAACTTTTATTCTTGTCTTCGCAACAAATGAGTATCTAGATACTCGCTGGGCTAAAAAATGAGGGTGTTGCTTATTACTGTTGGTGCTGGAGTCGGGGCGCCGCTACGTTATTTGATTGATAAGAATTTGCGCAATACACGGAACAATTTACTCCCGATCGAAACACTACTAATCAATGTGCTGGGCTCTTTTGTATTGGGATATACCGTTCATCGATCAGCTAATTTTGGATATCTGTTCGGAACGGGTTTTGCAGGCGCATTTACAACTTGGTCAGCATTTGCGCTTGAAACCCACGACCTATTTAAGAGTAGGAAACATTGGGTAGCTTGGAGCTACCTAGCACTAACGCTAATCCTTGGAGTTTCTGCAGCCGCGCTTGGCAATGCGCTAACGTAACAGGTTAGCTACCCACACCTCGACTTCGTGAGGGTGACTTGGAATGGCTTTGCTCAAGACTTTTGCCCCTGATTTAGTGACCAGTACGTTATCTTCAATACGTACTCCTATTCCGCGATATTCGGGTGGGAACATCATGTCATCGGGCTGAATATAAATTCCGGGCTCGACCGTTAAAACCATTCCCTCCTGCAGTTCCCCGTCGTAGTAATTTTCTCGACGAGCTTGGGCACAATCATGAACGTCGAGGCCAAGCATGTGCCCCGTGCTGTGGACTGTCCACCGACGATGGAATCCGGCCTCTGGATCAAGGGATTCCTCTGCGCTTCCCGGAAGGACACCTAACTCTTCCAAACCTTTAGCGATGACTTCCATTGCCGCATAATGAAAAGCACTCCAGTGAGCACCGGGCTTAACGGCATGAATTCCGGCGCGTTGCGCTTCATAGACCAAGGTATAGATTTTGAGTTGTTCCGGTGAAAACTTGCCGTTAATCGGAATAGTGCGAGTTATATCCGCGGTGTACATGGATTCAACTTCAACGCCTGCATCAATTAAAATTAACTCACCTGGACGAACATCCCCGTCATTCTTGATCCAATGCAGGACGCACGCGTGTGCTCCAGCGGCTGCTATGGTGTCATAACCAAGTTCGTTGCCTTCTAGTCGAGCTCGCCCGTAGAAGGCCGCCTCAACAATCCGCTCACCGCGACGTCCTGATGCAGCGGCTGGAAATGAACGAATCATGTCGTTAAATCCACGCGCAGTAATGTCCACCGCTTTTTGCAACTCTGAAATCTCATATTTATCTTTGATCAAGCGAAGTTCGGAAATTTCAGCGAGTAATTTTGCCTCGCGCTTCTTATGCTTTTCAAAAAGTGAATCTACGGTTGGGTCGATCCCTCGGATGACAAGCGTCGCGATCTGATCGTTTGATAAATCTGGCAATGTGTCTATATGACGCACAGAAAGTCCGTATCGACTTTCGGTTTCTTCCGCCGATAGTCTGCGCCCAACCCAAAATTCACCGTGTCTGCGATCAGAATGGAATTCTGAAGTATCACGTGGCGACCGAGGGTGGATATAGAGGTAAGCGTGATGACCCTTATTTGAAGGTTCTAATACAAGTACTGAATCCGGAACGCTGTCGCTAGCGGAAATTCCGGTGAGATATGCGAAAGCGGAGTGGACTCTAAATTTGTAATCCGTGTCATTGCTCCGGACTTTGAAAGTACCAGCTGGGAAAACAAGACGCACACCTGCGTACATCTCTCCAATATTTGAACGACGTGCCTCTGCGAAATTAACAACCTCCACACGTTTAACGTCATCGAGGGTCGAGTCAGCCCAATTTTTAGACATGAACTCTGCAAGGGCCTCGCCCTTTGGGATGTCATGCGCCTGCGTACCGGGTGCGCGATCAGGAATCTTGCTCATGCGGCTAGGGTACTAGTTGGGTACTAGGCTTGGAGTATGTCATTACAGAGTTTTCAAGCGGTGGATCCTGCAAATGGCCAAGCATTTGGTGTTGAACACCCCGAAAATACCCACGACGAAGTGCACAATGCAATTAGTCGCGCGGCCGCTTCCAGAGAAACCTTTGCCGCACTCTCAATTCCCGCACGGAGCAATTTGCTCGAGCGAATTGCACTAGAAATAGAACGGGCCCGCCCTGAACTTGTTTCAATTGCCAATCTCGAAACTGGATTGCCAGATGCACGGATTAACGGCGAGATCTCTCGTACGACGGTGCAATTGCAGTTATTTGCCGCGATGGTACGCAGTGGCGCACACCTGGCTGCGATCATCGATCTTGCTGATCCCGATTACAAACCAGTTCCACGGCCGGATATTCGAAAGGTAAATCTTCCAATCGGAGTTGTCGCAGTCTTCGGGGCATCAAACTTCCCCTTTGCCTATTCCGTCATCGGGGGAGATAGCGCTGCCGCGCTCGCAGCTGGTTGTCCGGTTGTCGTTAAAGCCCATCCTTCACACCCCGGAACCTCAGAATTAACTTATAACGCTGTTCAAACCGCGCTTTTGGCAGAGGGTTTGTCTGGAGATATTTTCACAATGGTCCAGGGACGCAACCCAGAAATTTCGCATTGGATCGCGCTAGCCGATGAGGTAGCCGCTATCGGGTTTACCGGTTCAGCGCTGGTTGGCAAATTGCTAGTAGACCTTAGCAAGACGCGAAAAGTACCTATCCCGGTCTTTGCAGAGATGGGTAGTTTAAATCCTATTTTCATCACCGGCTCCGCCTTGAGTGAACGCGGAACTGCTATGGGTGAAGCCCTTTTTGACTCTGCCACTATGGGATCGGGGCAATTCTGTACCAAACCCGGACTCATTTTTCTTGGTGCGGATAGCCCACAGTTCATCGATGCAATGCGCACCAAAATGCACTCGGTGACTGGGCAGCCCTTACTCAATAAGGGAATTGCAGAGCGTTATAACAATGCAATAGCTGAACTCATTAAGGTTGAGGGAGTTGAAACCATCATAGGAAATCTTCCTCATCTCGGTTTCGTGGTTCAACCGACGATTTTTATCTTGGATTATGCAATTTACAAAGCGAATCCAGAATTTGCCCATGAGCATTTTGGTCCAACAACGGTGATCGTTAAGTGCGATGACGCTGATTTTGCAGAGATCGTTTCAGCATTAGAGGGTCAACTGACCGCGACTTTGCACGTGGGTTCCGATGAGTTTCTTCCCGATTTGGTTAATTCCATGAGTGCGATCGCAGGCCGTTTAATTCTCAACGGGGCACCGACCGGTGTTTCTGTGACGCCAGCGCAGAATCATGGCGGACCATGGCCATCATCTTCAACACACACAACATCAGTGGGTTTAGACGCGATCTATCGCTTCTTGCGCCCCGTTTCTTTTCAAGGGTTTCCCGATGAACTTTTGCCACCAGCGCTCGCGCGAAGTAATCCGGACAAAATAGAACGAACTACAAATGGTGTAAGAGGCTTAGACTAAAAAACCATTTGGGAATGGATCGTTTGAATCTAGAATCCATGTTGCCTCGCCCATCACCCAAGCACGACCGGTAATCATGGGAACGATTGCTTCGAATTTTCCCACGGTTGTATGGCTCTTTACTCGTGCCTCAAAATGTGAACCAATCCATGACTCATTGATGAGCACATCGCCATCTTTGAATTCTCCTCGAGCCACCAGTTGTGCAAGGCGAGCACTGGTTCCCGTTCCACAGGGAGAGCGATCAAACCAGCCTGGATAAATGGCCATAGCGTTCTTCCAATGTAATGGGTTAGTTCCAGGGGAGGTGAAATCGATATGGTGACAGAGAGCAATATCCGGGTTCTCGGGGTGCACTGGCGTGTTCTGCCCATTAATCACTTCAGAAATTGCTAAACCAGCCGCTAAAAACTTCACCCCGTTCTCCCGTAAAAAGGGAATGCCCACGCTTTGGGCGGGGATGATCGCATAAAAATTTCCACCGTATGCCATGTCATATGTAATGTCACCATAACCAGGGACAGTCACTACTTGATCTCGTTGATAGAGAAATGAAGGAACATTTGTGATGGTGACCTTTAGCGCTCTTCCATCCTTTACATCAACATCGACAACGACCAAACCCGCAGGAGTATCTAATCGAATAGTTGTAATAGGTTCTGTTACTTCAACCAATTTCTTTTCGATCAGTGCAGTGGCAACACCGATCGTTCCATGTCCACACATCGGCAGGCAGCCAGAAACTTCAATGTAAATGACGCCAATATCGGCATCGGGGCGAGTGCTCTTCTGGAGAATTGCCCCGCTCATGGCCCCATGTCCGCGCGGTTCAAACATTAACCACTCTCGCAGGTGATCCATGTGCTCTATAAAGTAAGCACGCTTTTCAAACGCGCTATTGCCCGGGATCTCTCCGATGCCTTCTAAGACAACCCGAGTCGGCATTCCCTCGGTATGAGTTTCGAGCGTCTTCACTGAACGAAGCGTCGACACAATTAACGATTCTTGAAGAATTCAAGCGCGCGCGTCATATCCGCACGAAGTTTTGCCTCATCTTTCGCTGGCAAAGGTAGACGTGGCAATCTAGTCGGACCGCCATATCGGCCAAGGATATCCATCGCTAACTTGATGGCTTGAATAAATTCTTTCCGCGAATCCCAATTAAAGAGATCGTGAACCGCCGCATACATTGGCGCTGCCGCCTCGTAATTACCGGTAGTGGCTAAGTTGTATAGCTCTGCCGACTCTTTAGGCATTGCATTTGGAAATCCAGCGACCCAGCCCACAACTCCTGCGGTTGATAATTCCAAAAGCACATCATCAGCACCGACCAAAACCTCGATACGTGGTGCGCGCTGGTGAATTTGCCAAATACGTTTTACATCTCCAGAGAACTCTTTGATAGCGACGACGTTTGGTACTTCATCAGCAATTCGAGCTACCAAGTCAGCTACCAAATCCACTCTGGTATCAAAAGGGTTGTTGTACGCGATAATGGGAATTCCAACCTTGCCGACTTCTTTGTAGTGGGCAACTACCTCATCATCGCTAGCTCGGTATGCGTTTGGTGGCAAAAGCATGACCGCCCCCGCGCCTTTCTGCGCCGCGTGCTCTGCCCAATGGCGTGATTCTTTGGCTCCGTAGGCACCAACACCAGCTACGACATTGAAGCCCGCAGGAGCTGCCTCAATGGCCGTCTCCAAAATCCTGGCGCGTTCTTCATTGCTCAGCACTTGATATTCCCCAAGGGAGCCGTTTGGAACTACCCCCTGGGTGCCATTATCCGCTAACCATTGCACATGCTCGGCATACTTCTCATAATTGATCTCTAACTGATCATCAAATGGCGTCGCCGTTGCAGTGATAATTCCATGCCACGACTTAGAAGGCTTCGAAGACTTAGAAGGATTTGTCATAGCGTCACAATAATCCCTCTTGAGCGAGTTCTCCAAGGGTGATTGGGGTGATTATCGGGCGATATGTGGCAAGTATTCGATCGTGATCTTCGCTATCAAAGAGATCAGAAACATTTCGGGTACAAATACGACCTTGGCACATGCCCATTCCACAACGGGTCATGAATTTTACATCCCGTGCGCTCCTCGCGTTTAACTCCTCGCAAGCCTCCCGAACTTTTTGATAAGTGACTTCTTCACAACGACAGATAAGAGTTTGTGGAGTGAGCCAACTCTTCCAGCCCGCCGCAACTGGATAAACCTGGAGCAACACATCTGCAAATTTCTGTGCGCGGTGCCGTAATTTACGAAGCTGACTTGAGCTCTTTTCACTGTGCGCAGTCGCAAGACCCGCAATCGCTCCCTCGGCTAGGGCTAAATCCGAACCGCCGACTCCCGTGGATTCTCCAGCGGCATAAATTTCAACTTCAGAGTGTGAGTGGGTACAGCGTTGATCTTTATCAACTTCAATAATGACCGATCCGTCGTTGCGTACACCTTGCTTGAGACCAAGCGATCCCGCCAACGAGGTGTCGGGAGTGAATCCCCAACTGATCGCGGCAACATCACACTTCAGGAGGTAGGTGGATTTAACGTGAAAATCTTTATCTATGTTGGCGACGGTAACTGATTCAAGTAGTCCGTCCTCATCGGCATGGGCAGCAACCACGGCTTGGCCAAAGCGCATCTCCACTTTGCTTTTCCGCAAAGATTTGATGTACCCAATTCCCTCAAGAATTTTGGAGGGATTTTGAATCAGCACACTAATTTTTGGCGCCCAACTCAGTCTCTTTGCAGCCTCCAACACTCCAACAACATTGCCACCATGACTTGAAATTCCGGCGGCAACAGGAAGTAAAAATGGGCCGGTTCCCGCTACGACAACGCTTTGGCCAGCGATAACTCCATTTCCTTTAAGGAGCGCTTGCGCTGCCCCCGCGGTCATAACTCCTGGAATATCCCAACCAGGGAAGGGAAGTGAACGATCGTATGCCCCGGTAGCGATAATTAGCCTTTGAGTTTGGAAGGTTTGATCTTTAGTGCGCAAAATGATCATGTTATTAATTACGGAGGCGCTCCATATTTGGCTTTCCAGATAAACTTCAATTCGAGGGTTAGCGTTAACAGCATCCATAAGCAAAGAACCCTGATCAAAATTGTGATGCATTGATTCATCAACTTCCGCATTCCCAGTATGGCGCCAGTATTGACCTCCCAACCGCAACCCAGAATCGATGAGCCCAACATCCGCGCCGGCATTTGCGGCATATTTGGCAGCGTTTAGACCTGCAGGGCCGCCCCCAATGACAATGATCTGATGGCTAATGATCATTTTGAACCTCGACGATCATTCCTGGCTGTATCTCAGTTAGACACCCACGTAAATTTGGCTGACCGTTGATAATCAACATGCAATCAAAACATACGCCGATTCCACAAAACAATCCCCGAGGTGCGCCACTAAAGCGCGCATATCTATTTATTCTTTCCTTATTAACTAGAAGAGCAGCACTCACGCTCTGACCTGATTGTCCTTTGAGTTCAACACCATTAAAAGTAAAAGAAATCACTTAGCACCTGCTCTTGAAAATCTTGTAGGACTAAATGCAGTCGCATCCATAAACGAACTCTTTCCAAGTATTGCATCACTCAGAAGTTGCGCACTTCCTGGGGCTAGACCGATTCCGGCACCCTCATGTCCTGCATTGTGCCAAAGACCTTTAATGAGTGGATCTTCACCTATTACTGGTAGATGATCAGGAGCATATGGTCGAAATCCGCGGTAGGCGCGAAGCAATTGGATTTCAGCGAGAATTGGAAATAGTTCAATGGCTTGCCTTGCCAAAATTCTCAATATCGAAAAATCAATTTCGGTGTTAAATCCAACCCGCTCCCGAGATGCCCCGATTAGGATAGTTCCACTTTTAGTTCCTTCAACAACAGCACTGGTTTGTAGAGTTTCATCGCTGCTTGCCACATTTGCAACATAATCCGCGTCATAAACTTTATGAAAAATTAACTGTGGAGCTGGGGCAGAAACCAAAATGAAACCACGACGAGGAGCTATCGGGAGATAGGACCCAGCAAGTTCGGCAATCTGACCAGCCCCCGTACCAGCAGCATTAATTACAATTGGCGCGCTAAATCTCCCTTTATTTGTTTCGACTCCTCCGACTCGATCTCCGTGGACCAGAATTGAAGTCACGGTGGTCCCCGAAATAAATTCCCCACCGTGAGCTTTGACAGCTCGCATTATCCGCGCCGTCGCAATCATCGGCTGGCACTGGGCATCTTGTGGGTAATAAGCGCCAACCGTTATGGAATCGGATAAGTGTGGCTCAAGTTCATGTAAATCATTGCCAGTTATATCTTGGGCATCAATTCCGCTTTTGCGTTGCGCCGATGTTAAGCGTCGAAGTCCGTCTATGCCGGCATCACTCTGGGCAACTACTACCCCACCCTTGGCCTCAAGTTCAAATCCGCCCCCGATTTCTTCATTGATTTCAAACCAGGCATCACGGGAGCGAAGCGCTAAATCAAGTTCGGGACTGGGCTCCTTGTCACTGACCAAGATATTTCCCTCGCCCGCACTTGTTGTCCCACTTGCGACGCTTCCACGATCCAGAATCAAAACTTTAAGACCAGCCGTACTGAGTGCAAAAGCGGTACTTACCCCTATAACTCCGGCGCCAATTATGATGACGTCAGGGTTATTGTTCACACCGGTAAGACTAATCCAAGTCAAGAATTTTGAGCAGGCGAGTGATTTCCTGTGAGACCTCGGTGCGCCCCACGCCGATGTATTTCCGCGGATCCACGAGCCCCGGATCAGCGGCTAAAGTTGAACGTATTGAGTTGGAGAAGATGTGGTTAAGGTGGGTTGCAATATTTATTTTGCGCATGCCTGATCGAACCGCTCTCTGCAAGTCTAAATCACTGACTCCAGATGATCCATGAAGTACAAGGGGAACCGGTACAAGTGCATGAATTTCGGAGATCAATTCAAAGTCTAATTGCGCATCTCGAATCGTCATTGCATGGGAGGAGCCGACAGCCACCGCCAACAAATCAACTCCAGTTTCTGTTACAAATGACTTCGCGTCGCTTGGCTTGGTTCGAACGCCTGGAGCATGAACGCCGTCTTTGCCACCGATTTCACCAAGTTCAACTTCAATGGTTGCTCCATAAGAGCGTGCAAGTTCGGACATTGCCTTGGACGTCTCAATATTTTCTTTAAAATTTAACTTTGAACCGTCATACATAATGCTGTCATAACCCAGATCCAATGCTTGCCGAATTAGCTCGGTATCTTCGGCATGATCCAAGTGCAGCGATGCGGGAATCGAGGAGCTACCTACGCAGGCCAAGGCTGCAAGTGAAATTGGCGCAAGTGCTCCATGATATTTCACGGCATTTTGACTCACTTGTAAAATGACCGGGAGTCCGGCCGCTTCTGCTCCAGCGATAATCGCTTCTGCATGTTCGAGCAAAATTACATTGAATGCCCCAATTGCGGTTCCAGCACGATCTGCTTTCATAATGAGATCAAGCGATGACAATTTTTACACCGACACTCTCCAAGATTTTCGTTGCTTTTTCTGATATTCCATCATCTGTAATGATGGTGTCGATCTGCTCTGGGGTTCGAATCATGGCAAAGGCTCGCCGTTCAAATTTTGAAGAGTCAGTAACAATTACTACTCGCGCTGCGCGAGCCGCGATCTGTTGATTAACTCGAGCTTCGTCTTCATGCCGTGCCGTGGCTCCAACATGTGGATCTAATCCTTCGACTCCCACAAACGCGATATCAATAACGACATCATTAAGTACCTGCTCCGCATACGGCCCGGTCAACTCGTAGGACTGTGGCCGAGCTACTCCACCCGTTACAACTATCTTGATCTGATGGCGAACGGTGAGTTCTGTTGCGATATTGAGCGCATTAGTCACAACCGTGAGAGCGGGAGGGTCCCCGACAGAGCCTGGGGCAAACAATGGAGACATCGCCAGTACGCGAGCTATTTCCGTGGTGGTGGTTCCACCGTTCAAACCCACTATCTGGTGGCGTTCGACCATCTTGGCTGCAACTGCTGCGATTCGTTTCTTGGCATCTTCCTGCCTGGCTATCTTGTAAGTCAATGGCAATTTGAATGATCCGCCAGTAGCAACGGCGCCACCGTGAGTTCTATTGAGTAACTGTTGTTCTGCCAAGGTATCAAAATCCCTGCGGATAGTTGCCGAAGATACGTGCAAAGCGAGTGCAGCTTCATCGACTTCCAGGCTACCGTGACGAACCAGGAGTTCTAGGATCGAATTTAGTCGAGATTGTCGGTTCACTTCACACTACCTGCAGTAAGTCCACTTACCAAATACTTTTCGATGAGCGCGAAGAGAATGACTACTGGAACAATTGCGATGAGTGAACCAGCAAAAAGATAATGCCATTGCACTTGATATTGTCCAATAAGAGATTCAAGACCCACCGTAAGCGGTTGGTGCGCCGGCGAACTTTCGATTGTGAGCGCAATAACAAATTCATTCCATGCCGATATAAAGGTAAAGATAAAAGCGGTAACAAGTCCCGGTAGCGCTATTGGCAGGATGATCATTCGCAACGCTTGTAATCGTGTTGCGCCGTCAATCCAAGCCGCTTCCTCAATTTCGATCGGAATACTTGCAAAAAAACTCGAGAGAATCCAGATGGAGAAGGCCATATTGAATGCGGCATAAACCAAAATAAGCGCCATCCAAGTGTTTACTAAATGGAACTTGATGACCTCTCGGAAAATACCAATAACAAGTGAGGTTGGCGAAAACATCTGAGTGACTAAAACTAATAGAAGAAAGGGGGTCCGAAGCCTAAATTTATTTCTCCCCACATAATAGGCGGCCGGGACAGCTAAGAGCAGGACCAAGAGCGTTGCAGAAAGCGAAACGACAAGGCNNTGGACCAAGTCCAATGTTGTGGCAGGTAGGTGGTCGGAATCGAAAGGATCTCTGCCTTTGACTTTACTGATGTAATCATCATTTCGATATATGGAGCAAGGAATATCAAGCCAATTGTCCAACCAGAGATAGTTAATGTGACCTTGCGACCGGTTATTTTCCGCTTGGGAGTTCTCCGAGGTAACTTAGTTTTCATGGTGGTTGTCACTATGCGTCTTCCCTCCAGCGTGAGACTTTCAGGAACAAGATAATAAAGAGCAGAATTATTGTGAAGTTTATTGTGGCCATTGATGCAGACTGACCGATATCAGCATTACGGAATGAAATTTTGTATGCGAGCGTTGTTGTCGTATCTGTTGAATACCCTGGGCCACCAGTGGTCATCACCCAAATAATGGGGAATGAATTGAAAACGTTGATGAGGTTGATAACTATTCCGATGAGTAGCGCTGGTCTAAGTAATGGAAAAATTATATTGCGATAACGCTGCCAACCGGATGCTCCGTCTACCGTAGACGCTTCAAGAATATCTTCACCGATTGTTGTCAATCCAGCCAGAATGACATAGGTTGTGAAAGGAACTGAAACAAAGACTGCGACAACAATTAACCATGCAAATGACTGCGTCGGGCTTCCCAGAAATTGCACTTGATCTTGAATTAGTCCTAAACTGATTAGAATTCGGTTGAGAATTCCATAGTAGCCATTGAGGATCCAAAGCCAAGAAGTTGATGTCATTACTACCGATGCGGCCCATGGAACGATAAGCGCATAACGCACAAGGCGGCGACCCGGAAATTTTGCATGAAGAATTTGGGCTACTGGCAGTGAGATCAAAACAGTTGCGACAACGATAGTGATAGTCCAGATCACGGTTCGTTCGAGTACGGCAACTAAATTTGGGTTGTGAAAGAGGTTCCGATAATTCGATAAGCCCGTGAAACCATGTGATGTTCCGGTTTCATCGATATTCATAAATGAGGTTCTGACCATCTCGTAGGCAGGGTATAGAACCATCAAGATGATAACCGCGGTCGCGGGGCCGATCCAAGGGAGCGCACCTATTCGGTAACGCTTGCGAACGGTGGTCACTAGTGCCCTACTTTCTTGTAGTGATCGATTCGAAGGCTTGGGTGGCGGTTAAATAAACGAAGATTTAATAATATTGGGGGCTCACAATTTCTGCGAGCCCCCAATATCCCCTTACTTGTTATTTAGCGGCAATTGCAGCTGTTTCGAGTTGTCCGAGAACTGCTGATGGACTGCCGGTTACTGCTTGACCAATTCCTTGTTGGATCTGGCCTTTTACTGAGTTCCACGATGCGATATCTCCTGGATAGAAGACTGCGTTTGGAAGTAACTTGATAAATGGAGCGAGTGCTGGATTTGATGCAGCTTTTACACCAGCAGACTTGGTTGCAGGAATGAATCCACCCGCTGCAGTGAGGAACTTCGCATAGTTATCAGGCTGGTAGATAAAGTCCATCCACTTCTGAATGGCTGCTTGGTTTCCGTTCTTGTTGTAGGCAGTGAAGTAATCCTGAACACCAAGAGTTACTGGCTTGTGCTTGGAGTTTGATACAAATGAACCAGTACCGACATTGATCTTGGAACCGCCATTTGCAGTAAGCCAACTACCAAGGAATACAGAACCATTGATGAAGACCGCTTTGCCCGCAGCGAAGAGTGCTTGAGCACAAGCAGTGCGGTCGCACTTCTCTGGATTTGGTTCCGTGTAACCCTTTGAGACGAGTGACTTCAAATAGGTGGCAGTTGCAATGTTTGCAGGTGAATTTAGTACCCACTTCTTAGTTGCGTAGTCGTAATATGTGCCGCCGTTGCCGCCAGCCCAAATGTTGAATTCAGCTTGAGCTTCTTCGGGTCCAAGTGGGAGTGCGTATCCGTAGATACCCTTCTCTTTACGATGGATGATTCCAAGATCAGTTGTCAGTGACAACCATGAGGTTGGGAGTTTTTTGATCCCTGCCTTAGCCAAGAGGTCCTTGTTGTAAAACAAGGCGCGCGCTGATGCAAGATCAGGAAGTGCATAAACAACCCCGTTGTATTTCGAGTTGTTCAGGAAGGTTGGAAGTATGTCCGCCAAGGTTGATGGAGAAACTATCTGTGAAGCGGGGTATAGAAGCCCTGCTGCTGCTGGAGCTGAGTAGTCACCTTTGTTAACGACATCTGGTGTCTGCCCGCTGGCAATTTGAGTAGTTACATATTGATCGATGTCGTTCCAACTTTTAACTGTCACATTGACGGTGATGTCTGGGTTGGCAGCGTGGAAGCGTGTAGCGAAGTCATTCCATTGATTTTGCTGGGTATGGCCGTCGCCAGGGTAATCGGCGGCAATCATGGTGAGGGTGGTTGCGGCATGTGAGGAGGTAACCCCAATTGCCATTGATGTGGCGAGAGCAAGGGCAGCTGTTACTGCCGCTCCGCGCGTCATTCTCTTCATGTAGTACGTCCTTTGCCTGTAGGCCCGGGGGATCCGGGTAGTGGTCTGACTGGAGTGACGCTGTGAGGAACAGCGTCCATGGAGTGCTCCGTCCTTACGGTGGACACACTTCACTACCTTCTAACTCGGAAGTCAAGCACTTTTGCATAAATTTGTTGTTATTTGGCGAAAATAATCAAATTCGCTCAAATTTTCTTGACTTGCCCTAGCTCTTACCTTTACGGTGCGGAGATGAACAGTGCCAATGGCCTCCATGAAAAGCAGTTCCACGCAGATCGAGAGATCGCCAGCCAGCCAGAAATTTGGCGTAAAACTGCGGATTTCGCCCCCTCGGTTAGCCATCTGCTCCCCCTTCCCGGTGAGCGTATTGCGGTAGTTGGATGCGGAAGTTCGTGGTTTATGTCTCAGGCCTACGCCAGCCTTCGGGAAGCGGCAGGGCAGGGGGAATCGCATAGTTTTACCGCGTCGGAGTACATCTATACCCGCAATTACGATCGCGTCGTTGCGATTACTCGTAGCGGAACAACATCGGAAACTATTGAATTATTGGGCAACCTCAGGGGCAAAGTAGCCACCGTGGTCTTGACGGCCGTCCCTGGCTCCCCAGTTACAGAACTAGCTTCACATTCAATTGTCATGGATTTTGCCGACGAAGAATCGGTCGTGCAAACCCGTTGGGCGACGGCCGCCCTTGGGTTGCTTCGGACTCAATTTGGAACAGATCTTAAAGAGCTTTCTAAGCAGGCGGAAATAGCACTGGCAGAGGATTTGGGTGATCTCCCACAGATGGATGAGATTACTTATGTCGGAACCGGTTGGACGATCGGATTGGCGCAAGAGGCAGCGCTAAAGACTCGCGAATCAGCACAATTTTGGGCGGAGGCTTACCCAGCCATGGACTATCGCCACGGCCCACTTTCAATTTCGCAACCCGGCCGCGCGGTATGGGCATTTGGCGAAGTTGAACAAGCCTTGATTGCAGATATCGCACAAACAGGTGCGACATTTGAATCAAGCACCTTGGATCCGATGGCTCATTTAATAAAGGCTCAACGATTAGCAATTGCACTCGCTCGAATTCGGGGAATGAACCCAGACCATCCCCGCAATCTTTCGCGATCGATAATCTTGAATTAAACACTCACCGGGAAATCTCAATTACAGTGTGCAGATGAAATTTGTTGCCGCGATTGATGTCGGCGGCACTTCAATAAAAGCTGCCCTGGTTTCCCAAGAATTAGAAATTATTGAAACTATTTCCGCACCAACTCCGCGAGAGGATTTTTCTGGCATTGAAACCGCACGATCGATTGCATCAATAGTTCATGATCTCGAGAAGTTACATATAGCAAGTGCAATTGGCTTTGCGGTACCTGGCGCGTTGAATGAAGAGTCCGGGGTTAGTCGTTGGAGTGGAAATTTAGGTTGGAAAGATCTTCCCATTAAAGAGTTAGTTTCAAATGAGGTTAAACGCCCGGTTGCCTTTGGCCACGATGTCAGAAGCGGAGCGCTTGCAGAATTGCGAAGCGGAGCCGCTGTTAAATACCAACAGTCGATATTTATTCCGATTGGTACTGGAATTGCAGCAGCGTTGATAATAGATGGGAAAATTAGAAGTAGTGATGGATATGCTGGAGAAATTGGCCATTTGAATGTAGGACATGACCTTAAATGTGTATGTGGATTGTCGGGATGTCTTGAAACAATTTCTTCGGCATCGGCAATTTCAAAAGAGTATTTGAAAAAAACTGGGAACCAACTCTCAGCAAAGGAGATACTCGGCAGAATAAAAACTGATGACCATGCTTACCAGGTGTGGGAGCAAGCAATTGCCTACCTTGCAGTGGCTCTCGAAGAGTTAATAACTATCCTCTCTCCCGAGGCAATCGTCTTTGGGGGCGGACTATCTCAGGCGGGATCTGCCCTTCTAGCCCCACTCAATGCAATTTTGGATGATCGATTAACTTTCCAGCGAAGGCCCGAACTCTTGATTGCCCACTATGGTGCCAATGCGGGAACAATCGGATGCGCGATTATGGCGCTAGATCTCCTACCATCGGAGGCGACATGAAAACTGGGTTCACGGATATTCATTGTCATGGGGGCGGTGGATTTAGCTTTAGTGATCCCGATCCAGGTCATATTGAAATTGCACTTCAAACGCATCGCGATCACGGAACAACAACTCAAATTGCAAGTTTGGTTTCTGAACCACTAGAAAAGTTAGCCACTCAAATTAAAGGCTTGATCCCATTTGCGGAAAGCAAAAGCATCGCGGGAATTCACCTTGAGGGACCTTATTTGTCGAGTGATAAATGCGGAGCGCACGATCCAAAATTTCTACGGTTGCCAAATCTCGAAGAAATTAGAGAATTGATTGATGCCGGGAAAGGTCACATTAAAATGATTACTATCGCCCCAGAGTTGCCTGGCGCATTGAATGCTATTGCACTTCTTCGAAAACTCGACGTAACTGTCGCGGTTGGCCATACTAATGCGACTGATGTTGAAGCACGTGGGGCTTTTGATTCTGGCGCAACCGTTGTAACCCACATGTTTAACGCTCTCCCAGAACTTGATCACCATGTTGGGACAATAATGAATGAATTACTAATCAACCCCGATATCTACTTTGAATTGATATTAGACGGAGTGCACGTCAATCATTCGGCAGTCCAACTTCTACTTGATTTAGCGCCAGATCGAATCATCTTGATAACTGATGCGATGTCAGCTGCTGGGGGTGAAGATGGCAATTACACGATTGGGGAGATGGAGGTTACGGTCCGGAGTGGTGTGGCAACGCTCGCCTCCAATGGATCGCTAGCCGGTAGCACGCTTACAATGGATGCTGCATACAATCGCCTCATAAATGACTTTAATGTTTCGAAAGCGGCTGCATCAGTAGCAGCAATCGATCTAGGAAGGAAGGCGCTTGGAATATGAGCAAACTACGTTGGGGATTTTTAAGTGCGGGCGGAATAGCTACATCGGTAGCTAGAGATTTTCGGATAGCTGGCATAACCATTCAGGCCGTCGGTGCCAGAGATTTGGCAAAGGCGAATGAGTTTGCGGAGAAGTTTGATATTCCCAATCGCCACCAGGGATATGATGCTTTGGTCAATGATCCTGAAGTTGATGTAGTTTATGTTTCAACTCCACACCCTTGGCACCACCAACATGCTCTCCTGGCACTTAACGCTGGCAAGCACGTACTCCTGGAGAAGCCCTTCACTATCAACGCTCGCGAAGCGCAAGAGATTAAAGACCTCGCGACGAAAAAGAAACTCTTTGTCCTCGAAGCTATGTGGTCCAGGTTCCTTCCCTCAATGGATGCTATTTTTGAGGTAATTAATTCCGGAGTGCTCGGCGAAATTAAATTAGTGACCGCTGATCACAGCCAGTACCTTCCACACGTCCCACGTCTCTGGAAGCCAGAGTTGGGCGGCGGGGCGCTACTTGATTTAGGTATTTACCCAGTTTCATTTGCGGTGCGGGTGCTAGGGCTGCCAGAAAAGATAACGGCAAAGGCAACGCTCACGGGCGAGAAGGTGGATGAGACGACTTCGATCATTTTTGAGTACGCAAATGGGGCCCAAGCAACTTTGACGACTTGTATGTCTGCTGCCGGTCCAGTCACTGCAGTCGTCGTGGGTACATTCGGGCGGATTGAAATAGACAAATCCTTTTACGATCAAACCTCATTTAAGGTTTATAACCAAGGGGGAGAAGTCATCCAAAGCTATGCTCAAAAGATTGATGGAATTGGTCGTCAGTACCAGGGTCTTCACCTTGAAAAATGCGTAGCCGAGGGGTTGCTCGAAAGCCCAGTATTAAGCATTACTGAATCGGTGGAAATCATGAAGGTGATGGATGGGCTTCGCGCCCAGATCGGCGTTAAATACCCAACCGAGTAGGTGGTTCATAGGCATTTAGTCTCTAAATGCAGGTTGCTCCACTAGTTCACTTTGTATTGGTCCATCTGGTGGGCAACTCGCATTGAGTTCTGCAATTTCCGTGGCGCTCAATTGAATATCTAACCCAGTAATCGAATCCAGAATTGAAGCGGATTTTGACGCTCCGGGTATTGGAATCGACGTCGGGAACTTCGCTAAATGCCAGGCAACAGTGAGCGCATAAACGGAAACACCCTTTGCTGATGCAATTTGATCAAACGCCTCAAATTCTCCAGTCGCCATTTTTTCGAAGTTAGATCCCCCACCCAGCGGAGACCACGGTAAGAAAGCGATGCCAAATTCGGTGCAGGTATCGATGACATCAGCAGAGAGGCGGTAACGCGGACTAAATTCATTTTGTACTGAAACCACTCCGCCTTGCGCAGGTGTTCCCCCGATTGAAATAGCGCGGCGAAGTTGTGCGGCGTTAACGTTGCTCAGACCTATAGCGCCAACGTAACCATGCTCCTTAAGCGTCAAGACATTTTCAAATTGATCCTCAAAAGTAATAGAAGGGTCTAGACGATGATGCTGCCACAGGGGTATTTTGGAGAGTCCCATCTTCGCGGCAGAGGCTTCAACGGCGCGATACAAATAATGTTTTGTGGCGTTGCGACCGGGGGTTCCCCACCAGTTGTCTCCCTTTGCGCGAGTTATCCCTCCCTTGGTACCAATGACAATTTTCGACTTCTGATCGGGCGTACCACCCCAAGTCCTAAAAGCTTCTCCGACGATTCGCTCGTTATGTCCCATCGCATTCCAAGCCGGGGCATAAATATCGGCGGTATCGAGAAATTGAACTCCCGCATCGAGCGCGGCGTGGATAACGCTTATGGCATAGTCGCGATCATCAAGAATCCACCTATTGCGATCACTCGCCATCGATAGTGGCATACATCCCAAGCCAACTGCCGTTACCTCATATGGACCAAGCGTGCGAGTTCTTGTCATGACCAAAACTCTAGTGGAGTTTAGAGCGAAATGGATAAGGCAGATATAGGGAGAGGAAGGTGCGAAACAATAATTAACGCGCTTCTAGCTAGCCTTTCAGAGACTCTTATAGATATTCGCTCTACTTGCCCAGAATCCAAGAACTCGTACGGTTCATCAAGAATAAATATTGGAGTATTGCGTAGAAGCACTCGCGCCAGCTTTAGCCGCTGTTTTTCTCCGCCAGAAAAATTAAATCCTAGAGATCCGATCATGGTATCCAAGCCAGCGGGCAAATTAAGGACAAAGTCTCGCAACTCAACAATCTCTAGAACCTCAAGCAATTCTTGATCCTCCGCCGATGGATTGCCGATTTTTAAATTCTCGCGGATTGAGGTACCAAAAAGATAATCATCTTGCAACAAAGTGGAAAATAGATGCGCGTCACCAGGATGCAATTTTTGACCATTCAAAAGGATCTCACCGGAGTACGGGATAAATCCCAACAAGGCGTTTATGATCGATGATTTTCCAGAACCGGATCTCCCAGAAATAAGAAGAGTTTCATGACTGGAAACAGTTGCGCTTATCACCCGCGTAGTTGCATCTGGCAACAAAGGAAGAACAGCGCGAAATTCCAGGCGCACCGAAAGTGGAATCGATGATTCCTCGATAGTAGTTAAATCAATAATTTCGAGCATGGGCCCGATATTTCTAATCGCGCCTAGAATCAAACGCAGTTGAGAAAAGGCACCGGGCAGTGAACTTAAACCATCAAAGATTGCAAGGGGCACCAGAGCTACTACGGCAATGTTGATTCCAGCTAAGTGATGATTGAGTGCACCTTCTGCGCCAAACCGAAGCGCAACGATGACCGAAGCGCCGAGCGCTACAAAGTAGAAAGCGCTTGCAAAACCCGAACGAGCCGCGTTCCTGGCTTCTACCTCCGTTATTTTGTCTTGTAATTGATCAATTTGGTTCAAAAGTTCCCGATCATAATTGTAAATCAGCGACTCTGGAGCGGATTCAGCAACTTGTAATATCTGGTCAAAGAGTTGACTCTCATAGTTTCTGGCCTCGGATTCCCCTCCAGAAATCATTGCTAAGAACGGGATCAAGAAAGTTGCCAGGAGGAAAATCGCAGCGATCGCGTTCCCGCAGGCGGGCAAAAGCCAATGGATAATGGTGATTCCAGCTCCCCCAGAGATGAGGCTGGCGAGCCAGGGAGAAGCAACGCGCAACCACAAATCTTGCGCTAACTCAACATCGTTAATGATCTCCGAGAGAAGATTTCCGCGATGGAGCGCGGAATAATCCCCTGGCAAGAGTCGACTAAAACGTTCATAAATTCTGACCCTGAGGGAGCTCTGAATTTTTAGCGCGCTATTGTGTTCAAGGATGCGGCTAGCATATTTCAAAACACCACGTGAAAGACCGAAAAAACGCACACTTACAATGGCGACCTCTAGAACTAAAACGGGTGGCCTTGTGGATGCCATGGAAATCAACCATGCACTAGTAGCAAGCAATCCGACCGCAGCTCCTAGCGATGCGCCACTAAGTAGAACAGCTGAGGCCATCTCACGCCACTGCACTTTAAAGATCCCTAGAACTCTCCTCACTTTGATACACCCATACTTGTCACGTGAGTCGAGGATCCAATCATGAACTCGCGGTGAGATATCAGAAGAACCATTGCTCCTTCCTTAGCTCTCTCGCGTAGCACGTTGGCAATTTGATTTTCAGAAATGTCATCGACGGAAGCCGTTGGTTCATCCAGTATTAGGATGGGTGCCGATTTCATTAGTGCGCGAGCCAAAGCAATCTTCCTCAGTTGTCCGATAGAGAGTTTTTGACGAACCGTTCCTAATTCCGTCTGGAGCCCTTGCGGCAAATCTTGTGGGTCCAGATCAACCCTAAGTAACGCCGTCGTTAGATCGCTATCACTTGCCTGGGGCTGCGCATGACGAAGAATGTGGGCGACTGTGCCAATTGGAAATTTGGGCTCTTGAGGTTGCCATGCAATTAAGGATCGCCACGCCACTAGATCCATGGTCGATAGGTCAGTTGAACCAGATTGATCACTGATCGTCACTGTGCCCTCAGTGGGATAAATAAATCCTAAGAGAATGCCAGCTAGGGTCGATTTACCAGAACCGGAAGGACCAATGAGCGCATGTATTTCACCCGGACGCCACTTTCCCGCAGGGATAATGATCTCTTCGCGGTTAGGGTAACAAACTTTTAACTCGCTCCAGGAAATCTCGGATACCTGAGTAGCCACGTAATTAGCGTTTCGTAATGGTTTTTCGAGAATAGAAAAGAGTTGATTAAATGCGGCAACTCCATCAGCAGCGGCATGAAAATATGCGCTCACCTGTCGGATGGGCCAGTACACCTCCGGGGCAAGAACCAACACAAATAAGCCGACTGATAACGGCATTGAGCCATTGACGAGACGTAGCCCAATTGTTACTGCGAGGAGTGCCACTGAAAGTGTCGCAACGAGTTCGAGAGCTAGTGAAGATAGAAACGAAACTCTTAAAACCTGCATGGTTTCCGTACGGTATTTGTTTCCTACCTCATCGAGTTTCTTGCTCTGAAGTTTTTCGCGACCGTAGACCTTGAGGGTAGTGAGCCCGCTCAGTAGATCAAGAAAATATCCACTTAAGAGCGCCAGGGTCTGCCATTTTTTTTCAGTTGCGCTTGCCGTAAATTTTCCTATCAGAATCCCAAAGACCGGAATCAAAGGAATGGTCAGCAGGATAATTCCTCCTGATTTCCAATCGCGCCAGGCAATCGTAATTCCGACTACTACCGGTACTACGACGGCGATGAAAAGTTGGGGAAGAAATTTCGCAAAGTAACTATCGAGACTATTGATCCCCTTTGTCACCAGAAGTGCAATTCCCACCGTTCCTAACTCCGTCGTATCCGATCCACTATTTTCCAAAGTTTTTTTCATTACTTCAGTTCGTAGTTCATTACGCATTTTGCTACTCGCAGTAGTACTCACGCGATCGTTTGTAAACGCCAGAAGCGCGCGTGCCAAGAATATGAGCCCTAAGACCACAACTTCTGCATGAAGAGAACTGAAGGCTCGATTATCCTGAAAAAATTTGCAAATCAAATCCACCAATAGGAAAGCCTGCGCAATGGTGAAGGTTGCGCCAATTACTGCGATGAGGACTATGGCGAAAATAAAACCCCGGCTGCTGCGTGAGTACCGCAACAACCGGGGGTCAAATGGTTTCACTAGTGGACGGTATCCAAAACTCCAGCCTCTGGGGTAGAGATCTGATTTGGATTAATTCGCTTACGGAATATCCAGTAAGACCAACCCTGGTAGAGCAGGACGATTGGGGTCATGATCAAAGCCACCCAGGTCATTACACCAAGGGTGTAATGGGTACTTGATGCGTTGAATATATTGAGTCCAGGTCCACCCGCAGTGCGATTTGGCATCACATTTGGGTAGAGCCCAGTAAATAGGGTGATAACTACCGCAGCTGTCGCAATTGCAGAGAATAGGAAGGCGTAACCTTCACGACCCTTCATATTTGCGGCCAGTGCTGACAACCAGGCTACGACGACGACAGTGGATCCTGCGATAACTCCACCTTTTGAGGTTAATCCCAACATTGTCCATCCAAGGAAGAGAACAGCGAGTAGGGCGGTTACTAGTCCCACTTGTTGACCCAACTTGTTTGCTCGAACTCGAATTTCCCCATCAGTTTTCAGGGCTAGGAAGAATGCTCCATGTGAGACAAACAGTGAAAGAGTGGTTAACCCTCCAAGTAGTGCGTACGGATTGAGTAGATTCCAGAATCCACCCGAATACTGGATGTAGCCAGCGGATGTTTTAACCAGGGGAACGCCGCGAACTATATTCGCAAATGCCACACCCCAGAGAAGTGCGGGAAGAAAACTGGAGATCGTTATTGCAAGATCCCAACGAGAGCGCCACTTTTCGCTGCCGTATTTGCTCCGATACTCAAAGGAAACGCCACGGACAATCAGTGATATCAAGATTAGGAAGAGTGGAAGATAGAAACCACTGAACAAAGTTGCGTACCACTCCGGGAAGGCAGCGAAGGTAGCTCCGCCTGCGACGAGCAACCAAACTTCATTGCCATCCCAAAGTGGCCCAAGCGTTGTTAGAACGGCACGACGTTCGGCCTGATTTTTTGCAACTACTGGAAGCAGAATTCCCACCCCAAAGTCGAAACCTTCAAGGACGAAGTAACCGATCCAGAGGACGGCGATGATGACGAACCAGAATGAATTAAGTGAGATTTTTTGTTTCTCCCTAGCAGCCTAGTAAGCCATCGTGAGTGTTTTGGAGTTCTCATCGCGTTCGATGGTTTTCTCTGGACCCACCTTGATAGTGCGGTAGATCAATCCGAATTCAATGACGGCGAGAACTCCGTAGAGCAATGTGAAGACAACCATGGTGAAGAGCACACTTGCCGCGCTGACTCCGGGGCTCACGCCGGCGGAAGTCTTAAAGAGTCCAAAGACAACCCAAGGTTGACGGGCGCTTTCGGTAAAGATCCATCCGAAAGAGTTAGCCAAGATTGGTAGGAACGGAAGCACGACCATGCTCCGTACAAACCATCGCTTGCGCGGGAAGCGCCCTTGCCGAATAAACCACAAGGCGAGCAATGAAATAAGCGCGGCCAGGGCTCCAAAGCCAATCATCAACCGGAAACTCCAGTAAGCGAATGGAATATTTGGCGTGTAGTTGCCAGGACCATACTTCTGTTCGTAACTCTTCTCCAGCGTATTTACACCTTCAACAGTTCCATTCACATTTCCAGTTGCCATGAATGAGAGGACAGAGGGTAAACCGATTTGGAAGACCGATTTGCTTCCGTTGAGTGTTCCAATAGTCAAAAGTGAGAAGGGAACATTTGTTTTGGTGTTGTATACGGCCTCGGCAGCTGCCATTTTCATCGGTTGCTGCGTGGTCATCAAACGAGCCGTTGTGTCGCCAGAGACCCCAACAATTACAAAGGAGATGAGGACAGTTATAAGTCCAATTTTAAGTGCGGGCTTAGCAACTTCGGCATCCTTCTTATGAAAGATCATCCACGCACCAACTCCTGCGAATAGTGCCCCGGCAGTTAAGAATGCGGATGGAATTGTGTGGAAGAAGGCAGCAAGTGCGGTTGAGTTAGTTAACACCTTGAAAATACTGGTGAGCTCTGCACGACCGCGGGTGCCGTTCAATACGTAGCCAACAGGATGTTGCATGAAGGCATTTGCAGCCAGGATGAAGTAAGCGGATAACAAAGTGCCAATCGCCGCCAACCATATTGCGGCTAAGTGAAGTTTCTTTGAGAGTCGATCCCAACCAAAAATCCACATTCCGAGAAATGTGCTTTCCAAAAAGAAGGCCAAAAGTCCCTCTATCGCTAATGGAGCACCGAAAATATCTCCTACGAAGCGACTATAGGAAGACCAGTTCATCCCGAACTGGAACTCTTGAACGATGCCAGTTACCACTCCAATTGCAAAGTTGATGAGAAATAACTTCCCAAAGAATTTAGTCGCGCGCAGGTACTTATCCTTATTTGTCCGGTACCAAGCGGTCTGAAGTCCCGCAACCAAGAATCCAGATCCGATCGTGATCGGCACAAAGATGAAGTGGTAAACGGTAGTTATTCCAAATTGCCATCTAGCAAGGTCTAGTGCACTCATGAAACTCCCCTATCTGATGGGGTAAATCTTTGCTAATGGCTCAACACATTCACAGTAAAAGGGCGAGTGCTACCCCTTTGAAGACTGTGTTTTACGCCAAATTTAGGCTATCTGGCCATTACTGTGTAAGCGAAGTTCCAACTTTTGGAATCTGCCAGAGTTTTAGTACTTGTTTAGTTATATCTTGGATAAGCCCCCTGGATGCGGAATCAAATGGCAAATCCACACAGGCATCGCTTAATTGGCAACTCCAAGTGGTCATTCCCGCATTGAAGAGCGCACTCCCGGAAGGGAATCCAATCCAATCAACTTGGGCAACCGGCTTCTTAAAAAGTTTGTGGCTGGCGGCATCCCGCCATGACATTAAACCACTGTAGAGAATGTGGACGTTTGGAGGTTCCGCGGCATTTGGTGTTACCCCTTCCACTTCAGAGTCACTTGAGACTCCCCCTATCGGAGCGGAGGTAGAAACATGTAACCACAGGGGAATTTTGACGGGATACAAAGTGCCGAACACATGAACTCCACTGGTTTGTTCTCCTGAAATCAAACTGGGAGGAGTGTTAATTCTCTTATTGGCAAATTCGATAGTAACCAGATTTAAATTCGTGTCTGGGTCCTCTGTCGCATCGCGGTACATGACCAAATGACGGTCAAGCCCATATTTAGACGGGGCGAGTCGAGTTTGCCAGTAAGCCGTATTTCCACCAAATATTGCCACATTTACGCCTAAGTTACGTGCCGCAATAAACGTATTAAACATTTGGTGAGTGAAATATTCCGCGTGGCCTCCGACAATAACGCCTGAATATTTAGTAATTATCGATGGCCACTGGTTGATGTCTAAATCCGATTCTTGATCAATATTGATTCCTTGTTCTTCAGCAAACTGAATAAACGGAATCGCGTCGCGCTGTATCGAATACAAGCCACTTCCCACCATAGGTCGATCAAAAGAGGCAACTCGACTTCGCTCATCTGTGTCTCTGTTGCCGTCCTTACCTGGTCCAAGATAAGCGGATCGGCCTCCAAAACTGTTGTACATCTCCCATGTCATGAAGGATTGCATCATCACTAATTTAGATGAGCCTATGGGGCTTCGAACAATTAGCGGAGCGACATTTTCAATCTGACCGAAGGCGGAAAAGGAAATGATTAAGTAAAAACCTGGCGTCCAGTCGCTCCCAACCGTAAAGGAGGTTACGACGGGCCAATTTGCTTCGGTATAGCGAGTTGCAGCTTTGGAAGTTGTAGCCTTGCCTCGTTTCAAATTGATTGCACCCGAGCGCCACACTTCTCGCGCCCCAGCACCTTTGTAGTAGCCGATTCGCCAAGCAGCAAAAGTCCGTGGAATCTTTGTTATGGGAGCGCTATTCGAAGAATAAAGCGCTGCGTGAATCTTGACTCGTGCCCCACAAGAAACCGCGGTTTGGTCGAGCCATAACGCACTGCCTTCAGCCGAATATAATTGCAGATTCTTCCAACTGGCTTGATTCATCTTTACGCCAGGTTTTTTATTCTCATCCGCAACCCAGGTCGGCGAGAGTGAAGGACAGGTAGAGTTAACAAAAGGTGACGCATCTGGCGGGAGAGTCACCTGTTCTGAGGCGGCGAAGGTTTCGAGTGGTCGCTTGGAAAGATCCACGTGCTTGACCATTGGTGGAAACTTCTCAACTGGAGCGCTTTTTTGAATGAAGAGATAGGACGTTGCGCCACCAACGATAAGTGAAACGATTATCGCCGCGGAGACCAGAGCTGCCGTGCGGCCAGTGAACGGAAGTCTCATCAGGTTTTAAGTCTATCGAGGTTGGTAACCAAGTAAATCCGAGAATTGACTGGAATAAACCTCCGCGGTTACCTGTAAACTCCCAACACCACTTGGAGACGTCGCATAGCCCGGTCGAGTGCGCCTCACTGCTAATGAGGTAGGCCCGTTAAACGGCCTCGGAGGTTCAAATCCTCTCGTCTCCGCAATAAAAGTCGGCTCCCTATTCAGTGAGGTCGAAGCCGACCCCGATGAGACATCTCTATCACTAGTTCTTATGCGGAGCGACAGGCCTTGTTGGATCCGCTGGCTTTACAGGAGCGACAGGTTTTGTTGGACCAGCTGGCTTTATAGGACGAAGTGGGCCATTTCCAAGTGTGGCCACAGCGCTTTTATACGTTGCGTTAGCCAACTTAGGCGCACCCCAATATGCATTAAGTGCTGCGGTTAGTGCGGCACTCGAAGGATTACCGGCAGTTGCGGCCAAAAAGGCAGCATCAGCGTTCGCGAGCGTTGCCACTCGAGCAGCCTGGAGCGCATCTAACTTCGCTTGCCATGCGGCTCTGGCCACTTGGTAAGTAGCTAAAGTTGCCTGCCAAGAAGTTTCATAACTATCCATTGTGCTCTTCCAAGCAGCCTTATATTTATTCATAGCGGTTCGATAATTAATATCGTTCGTAACATTGGCAACTTGATACTGAACCAGCGCAACTTTATAAGCCGCTAATTGCATCTGGTAAGTCGATGGAGTTGATGTAGCGCTCGGAGTTGAATCCGCAAGGGCTAGGCCACTAGACCCAAGGAGTGCGCTCGACGTTAGTAGGGCTAACGCGATGATTCTTGTTGACTTCATTTCTATTACTCCTTAAATATTGGGTCCCGTTGCCCTCTAAGCGACAATTCGCAAAATTTCTGGTGGCACCCGACTAAGTTAATGGCAGCATTAAATTACTCAGTGTGCATCTTCGGTTCCTGAAGGATGGCTTTCGGTTCACCCACAACATGAGGTCGTGTTTATGACAGCTAAAGCCGAAGAGCCCCCCAAACTTGGCGAATTGGGAGGCCCTTCGGATATCAGGTGGCTATTTACTTACTTGGTTTTACCGGTGCCATCGGCTTAGTTGGAGCAACAGGCTTAGTTGGAGCTACAGGCTTTACTGGAGCAACAGGCTTCACTGGGCGAATAGGTGCTACACCAACTGCTACGACCGAGGTTTTGAAATTGGTATTCGCAACTTTGGTTGCGTTCCAATAAGAGGTCAACGCAGCGTTTAGTGCATCATTTGTCGGTGTACCTGAGGTTGCAGAAAGGAAAGCTATATCAGCAGAATCCATGGCGCTCTTATGAGTAGCTTGGATGGGAGTCAGCTTTGCTTGGTAGGCGAGGTTGGCAGTTTGGAATGTTGTGAGCGTGGCTTGCCATGCCGCTTCGTAATTCTTTGCCGTGGTGTTCCAGTCGGACCAGTATTTTGACATAACGGCTCGGTAATTAATGTCGCTTGTAACAAGGGCAACCCGATATTGAGTCAAAGCGATTTTGTACTGTGCCAGGGCAACTTTGTAAGCTGCCAATTGAGTTTGATAGGCAGAGGGGCTCGCAACTGGGGTGGGCGCAGTGTCCGCGATTGCCGCCGTTGTGGACCCGATGAATAACCCCGTAGTCAAAAGGGCTGCTGTGATGAATTGCTTTGACTTCATTTTTCACTCCTTTAAGAGTTGGACAAACTTGTCCTTAAAGGAATACTCGAGGCTAATCTTGTGGAATCATTGTGAGAAATCATCCGGAATCTTGTGGGTTAACTTGCGCTGCTACCTCTGCTTCCAGGCTCCTGGGCGATTGAGCGCTTTATTGATCTTTGCGGGTAGTTGGTTTGTTGCAATCTGATAGAGGGATACCTCTTCCACGACATCTCTGATGGCGACTCGAGTCGCTATCCAAACTTCTTGAAGATGCGCAGCGCTGCCTTGATATTTTGCATTTTCTGGGGTCTCTCCCTTGATCCGAGCTAGCGGTCCGTCGATTATTCGGAGCACATCAGCGACGCTGATTTTACGGGGGTGAAGAGTTAAGTGATATCCGCCGCGGGCGCCTCGTTTGCTATCTATAAAGCCAGCTTGCTTTAGTTCGCTGAGAATAGTTTCAAGAAACTTTGCTGGAATCTGTTGGGACTTTGCAATAGCGGCGCTAGAAGTAAGTGAGGTTGGGTCAACGAGATAGGCATCGGTTAGACATAACATCGCACGAACGGCGTAATCAGTTTCGGCAGAAATGTTCACGGTGCAATTCTCTAACATTTTGATGCGAACTAGTTGCGAATACAAGTTGACCACGCTCTTTTATTTTAATTCTTCGGTACCTTTCGACTCTGCTTAATTCCCATGAATTGAGTATGAATTACTTGGACACGACCGTGAGGAATTGATATGAAACGATCTACAAATGGAATTAGCCGGAAGAAAATTGCAGTCGCAGTAACAGTCGCCGTGTTCATGGGTCTTATTTCAAACCAAGCTTTTGCTGCTGCTCCAGCAGTTCAAGTCGCCAAGGTAGTTAGGATCGGTTACCTGACCAATCTCACACATGCCCCGGCGCTAGTAGCGCGGGATAAGGGTCTCTTTGAAAAGTACTTGGCAGAACATGGAACGACAATTCAGTATGTGACTTTTGGGGCCGGTCCGGACGAAATAAATGCGCTCAAGGGGAGCGCAATCGACTTAGCATTTGTAGGCCCGAATCCAACAATCAATGGCTTTGTCACAACTAATGGGACGCTCCTGAAAGTCGTCTCAGGAACAACCTCTGGCGGAGCAGAGCTCGTCGTATCACCGAATATAACGTCTGCTTCGCAGTTAAAGGGAACAAAGCTTTCTAGCCCCCAACTGGGCAACACCCAAGATGTAGCGCTTCGCTCATGGTTATTAACACAAGGGCTTAAAACCAGTCTCACGGGTAAAGGCGATGTTACGGTGATTCCAACCTCTAACTCCCAAGTGCTTGCGCTATTTAAATCACATCAACTTCAAGGTGGGTGGCTTCCTGAGCCGTGGAGTAGCCAATTGGTTCTTAAAGGCGGAGCAAAAGTATTGGTAAATGAAAAATCTCTCTGGGCTAACGGTCAATTCGAAACAACGGACTTGGTTGCATCAACAGATTTTCTCGCAAAGTATCCAGATACCGTATCCGATATCCTCAAAGGTGAATTGGATGCGATCGATCTAATTAAAAATGATCCAGTAGTAGCCCAACAATCTGTGCAGAATCAACTTCAGGCATCTACGGGTGCAATTCTTGATACAGCAGTACTTGCTCGGGCCTGGACGGATCTTTCCTTCACTGTGAATCCCTTAACATCCACGCTCCGTCGCGGTGCAGTCAATGCCGTTCGGGTCGGTTTGCTTCCGAATCTGCCATCAAATGGTTTAGCGGGGATATATGACCTTCGTTTGCTCAATCAGATACTTAAGTCTCGTAAATTGCCTCCAGTATCGGCAGGGGGTCTAGGTGCCCAATAATCTTGTGTCAGCGGAAACAGAGGTGGATTCAGCCCTCTCTTTGATTGGCGTATCAAAAACCTTTCGCTCTACTGAGGGCAAGATTCTGGATAATATTAATCTGGATGTGAAGACCGGGGAGTTCCTGTCCATTGTTGGAGCTTCTGGGTGCGGTAAGAGCACGCTCCTGAACATCATCTGTGGGTTGGATAAGGATTATCAAGGAACCGCCACCAAAGCGGTTCCTTCCACGCTGATGTTCCAAGATTCGGCACTCTTGCCGTGGCTCAGCGTCTTACAAAATGTTGTATTGCCAATGCAACTTCAAGGTAGACCAAAAGCAGAGCGAACAGAAATTGCGAAAGACTTGTTGACGCGTATGGATTTACGTAACGTCTTTGATAAGAAGCCACATGAACTTTCTGGGGGAATGCGTCAGAGAGTAGCTATTGCTCGCGCACTTGCCCAGGAAAGCAAAATGATTCTCATGGATGAACCTTTCGGTGCCCTTGATGCGATTACCAGAGATGTACTCCACGACGAACTATCAAAAGTCTGGAGTGAAAATAAGTTGACCGTGGTTTTCGTTACCCACAATGTCCGTGAGGCAGTTCGACTCGGTCAGCGCGTAATTTTGATGAGCTCACGCCCTGGAACCTTCATTAAAGAGTGGGTTGTTGATATGCCGGAACCACGTCGAATTGACACAACTGCTGTTGCGCAGATGGCTAGCGAAATCACAGACGAACTTAGAAAAGAGATACGTCGCCATGGATGAGATTTCAGAACTTAACTCTGGCTTGGATGCGCTTGAGTCTGGCACAGATAAAAATGATCGAAATATATTATTGAGAAATGCTTTTCGCCTCTATCCAATAATTTCAGCTCTCGTGATCATTTCGATTTGGCAATTAGTTGTGACCTTTTCGCATATTCCTAATTACAAATTGCCGACTCCGCTTCAAGTTTTTGATTCACTTCACCGGGAATCGAGTCAAGGTGCTCTTTGGGGGGCAATCAGGACGTCAGTGACTAGAGGAGCAATTGGATTCTTTTTTGCGATCGCGATCGCGACTCCGGTGGGACTTCTGCTAGGACTCGATAGGAGATTTCGAGCGGTGTTTAGGCCCATTTTGGTTGGCTTACAGCAATTGCCTTCAGTGGCTTGGGTCCCAGCTGCCGTTATTTGGTTTGGGCTATCCCCTGTGACCATTTATGCAGTAATCATGTTAGGTGCGGTGCCATCGATAGCCAATGGTTTGATTTCTGGGATTGATCAGATGCCTCCGATTGTTACAAAGGTCGCCGATGTAATGCACGCAAATCAATGGCAAAAGATCCGCTATTTCATTCTGCCCTCGGCATGGGTTGGATATTTAGCTGGCTTGGAGCAAGGGTGGGCATTCGCCTGGCGCTCCTTAATGGCAGCAGAGTTAATTGCGGTTTCGCCCTCATTGGGTATTGGAGTTGGTCAGTTACTTGATATCGGACGCCAATTGGGAGATATGTCGCTCGTTGTTGGAAGCATAATTGTGATTATGGTGATTGGAATCACTATTGAAAAAATTATCTTTAGTCCAATTAGAAATCGGGCTTACAGAAATCGTGGTCTTGCAATTTAGTTGACTAGAACACAATTGTTGCCATTCAATCGCATCTAATAAATGCTCGTAATAAATTGACCTTCATGCATGAGCACTCAATAATTGCGGCTTCTTATCGGAATTTAAAGGAGTTTTCTTGAGCAACTCATCTCAATTAGAGCCAGTCGATCCTGCCTTGTTATTTAAATCTGGAAATGGTCGTTGGGCGTTGGGTGAGACGGAACCGTTGAATCCAAATGAAATATTTAAACAAGAAGATGACGGGCTTAATGTTCGGGCGCGAATAGAAAATGAATATTCGAAGACGGGTTTCTATTCAATTCCCGAGGATGATCTTCGTGGCCGGTTTCGTTGGTGGGGCTTGTATTCCCAACGTAAACCCGGCACCACAGGTACAGATACCTCGCAATTAAGTGCGGCAGAATTGGAAGATCCGTATTTCATGCTTCGAATTCGAAGCGACGGTGGGCAACTGAATAACGTGCAATTGAAGACGATCGCATCCATCTCTCAAAGGTTTGCGCGCGACACCGCAGATATATCTGACCGCCAAAATATCCAACTACATTGGATTGACATAAAAGATGTTCCGACAATCTGGAGTGAACTTGAGGCAGTTGGACTCTCCTCTAATGAGGCTTGTGGTGACGTTCCGCGCGTGGTTCTGGGTTCCCCAGTAGCTGGAATTGCAACAGATGAAATTATTGATGGAACCCCAGCCATCGAAGAAATTGTCCGACGTTTTGTCGGAAATCCACTGTTTTCAAATTTGCCTCGTAAATTCAAATCTGCAGTCTCTGGTTCGCCTAAGTTGGATGTTGCGCACGAAATTAATGATGTTTCTTTCGTCGGAGTCGTGCATCCAGAACATGGTGCTGGCTTTGATGTATTTGTCGGTGGTGGGCTTTCCACCAATCCAATGTTTGCGCAGCGACTAGGGACGTGGGTACCTCTCGAAGAAGTTGCCGATGTTTTTGAAGGAATTTTGGCGGTTTTTAGGGATTATGGAAATCGCAAGAATCGCGCCAAAGCGCGTCTTAAATTCGTGATGGAAGAACTTGGGGCGGAGAAGTTTCGGGAGCTGTTAGAAAGCAATTATCTGGGTCGTAAACTAATAGATGGCCCCGCGCCAGCACCTCATAAAGGTCGAAGGGATCACGTAGGCGTCTACGAGCAACAAGACGGAAATTTCTATGTTGGAGCCGCTCCAACCGTTGGCCGAGTAAGCGGAACGATTTTGGAGACTGTCGCTGAATTGGCCGAGAGATATGGCAGTGGCCGGATTCGGCTAACCGCGCAGCAGAAATTTGTAATCTTGGATGTAAAGGAAATTGACGTTGTTCCCTTAAAGGAGGGATTAGAAAAGTTAGGGCTTTACGTAGAACCTTCAGAATTTCGTCGCGGCGCTATGGCATGTACTGGAATTGAATTCTGCAAACTCGCTTTCGTCGATACTAAAACTCGAACTCGTGATCTAGTTACTCAACTTGAAGAGAGAATCCCCGATTTCAAGCAACCATTAACAATTCACATCAATGGTTGCCCAAACTCGTGTGCACGGATTCAAGTTGCAGATATCGGTTTTAAGGGGCTCATCTCCACCGATGAAAATGGAAACTCCGAGGAGGGATTTCAAGTTCATCTAGGGGGCGAGCTCGACGGTGATTTTGGGCGCAAACCCCGGGGATTGAAGATATCTGCTCGCGAATTGCCGGATTATGTAGAGCGAGTAGTTCGTCGATTTGAAAGCGATCGTACCGAGAATGAAAGATTTGCCGACTGGGCTAAACGTGCCGAAGATGAAGCACTCGCATGACAAGTATTGATGGTGATGAGGAGCAGTTAACTCTCATTGCAGCAGGCAATGCAGCTATTTTCGGAGCCGGCGGGGATATGGTAGAAGAAGCGCGGCTCGCATTGCGTTGGGCCTATGAAAAGTTTGGCCAGGAGCTAGTTGTCGCGAGTTCAATGGGCGATGAAGCGCTGGTGTATCTTGCCGAGGAAGAAATTCCAGGAGCACAATTGGTGTTCATCGACACCGGTTATCATTTTTCAGAAACCATAGCTCTCCGTGATCAGGTGTCTGCCGAGGGAAAACTCAAGGTTCGAACCGCCCTTCCTTTATTGACGATTGAACAACAATCCGATCAGCACGGAAAGGATCTTTGGTTTAGCAATCCTGACGCTTGTTGCGCGATACGCAAGGTCGAACCGCTTGAACGAACTTTAGTTAATTTCTCGGCATGGGTCACTGGGCTTCGTCGCGTGGATGCACCCACTCGCAAAGATATTGATGTCATCACCTGGGACACAAAGCGAAATAAAGTGAAAGTAAATCCACTAGCTGCTTGGGACGATGAGTTTCTTGCGGAATTTACAAAGCGTAACCCGGTCAAAGTGAATGCGCTTCGGGAAAAAAGTTTTACTTCGATTGGGTGTGAACCCTGTACTCGTCCCACAGCACTTGGTGAAGATCCAAGAGCCGGACGGTGGAGTGGAACTGCAAAGATTGAATGTGGTTTACATACGTGACCGCAACGTCCAAGCTAACTCAACTAGATTTGCTTGAGTCAGAAGCAGTTCATATTATGCGAGAAACTGCTGGGACTTTCGAACGAACGGTCTTGCTTTTTAGCGGCGGTAAAGACTCTATCGTGATGTTGCATTTAGCGGCTAAGGCATTCGCCCCCGCGAGGATTCCCTTTGTCGCTCTTCACGTAGATACGGGTCATAATTTTCCCGAAGTTCTCGATTTTCGAGATAAATGTGTCGAGAAATATGGAATTGAACTAAAGGTCGCGCTTGTTCAGGATTACATCGATGCAGGTAAGTTGGAAGAGCGAGATGACGGAACACGCAATCCCTTGCAGACTCTGCCGCTCCTCGACGCAATTAATAGCAACAAATATGACGCAGTTTTCGGTGGTGGACGGCGCGATGAAGAGAAGGCTCGAGCCAAAGAACGCATTTTTAGTTTGAGAAATGAATTTGGGCAATGGGATCCAAAAAGACAGCGCCCGGAGTTATGGGACCTCTATAACGGACGCCACAAGCCTGGGGAGCATGTACGGGTATTTCCTCTATCCAACTGGACCGAGTTTGATATTTGGCAATATATCGCGCGTGAAAAGATAGATCTCCCTTCAATATATTTTGCGCATACGCGCAGCGTATTTAATCGTTCGGGGATGTGGCTGGCTCCAGGTGAATGGGGCGGTCCGAAATCTTCAGAGGAAGTTAAGCCCCTCCAGGTTCGCTACCGCACTGTGGGAGACATGTCATGTACTGGAGCGGTCGTATCAAGCGCAGTTACTGTGGAAGAGATTATTGTTGAAATCTTGGCGAGCACGGTGACCGAAAGAGGAGCAACTCGCGCGGATGACAAGCTATCTGAAGCGGCCATGGAAGACCGAAAACGTGAAGGATATTTTTAGAAATGAGCACTGATACTCGAGATCTCCTCCGATTTACGACGGTAGGTTCCGTTGACGACGGAAAATCAACGCTAGTTGGACGAATTCTGCATGACACCAAGTCAATTTTGGTTGACACGATGGCCGCAGTTGAATCGGTGAGTAAGGCGCGAGGGCTGACGCAGGCGGATCTTGCACTGTTAACTGATGGTTTGCGTTCTGAGCGTGAACAAGGAATCACAATAGATGTGGCGTACCGGTACTTTTCAACGGCGAAGCGTTCATTTATTCTGAATGACACTCCTGGGCACGTTCAATACACGCGAAATATGGTGACCGGAGCCTCTAATGCAGATGTTGCGGTGATCTTGATAGATGCCAGACAAGGAATTTTGGAGCAGACGCAGCGCCACTTAACGATTCTCTCTTTGCTCGGAATGAAGCGGATCCTATTAGCAGTTAATAAGATGGATTTAGTCGACTATAGCGAACTCCGTTTTTTGGAAATTGAGAAGGCTTTTAAGGATCTATCTGAAGCGCTAGGAATAGCGGAGTTCACTGCAATTCCAGTCTGTGCATTGATTGGAGACAATGTAGTTTTTGAATCAAATTCGATGGCTTGGTATAAAGGACCAACGATTTTGGATTACTTAGAAAGCGTTCCGGTTTTGACTGCTGACCGGACAGAACCATTTCGATTTCCCGTCCAGTATGTAATCCGTCCTCGAGATGACAAATTCCATGATTATCGCGCCTATGCTGGAAAAGTTGCTCATGGAACCGTCAAAGTAGGCGATCAAGTAATTGTTCAACCAGATGGCCGCAAGTCCACCGTAGTTGCGATTGATGGTTTGTCTGGACCACTCGAAGAGGCGGTAACTTCTCAATCAGTGGCACTTCGATTAAGCGACGATATTGATATTTCCCGGGGCGCGTTGATATCGGGCATAACAAACCCAGCCACGGTGAGTGATCTACTTATTGCCAACGTCTCGATTTTGTCAGACCATGCGCTAGATGCTGGGGACCGAGTCTACTTTCAACACGGTACCAAAGTAGTTCTGGCAATTGTAGAAAGTATTATTGGAAAATATGACTTGAATTCGCTCACCCCAATTTCTTTCAATGAAGAGTTGCAACTCAATGATTTAGGAGTTGTGAAGATAAGACTCTCCCAGGAGTTGCCACTTGATCGTTTCTCGGACCTACCAAAAACTGGATCCTTTCTGTTAGTGAATCAATTTAACGGCGCAACTATCGCCGCTGGAATGATTACTACTGATATCGAACTTGAGCCATCGATTTAACCGATGGCGCCTAACTATTCGCTGACACTGAATTTAGCGTCAAAAAGAGTAGTGGTCATTGGAGCAGGTCCAGTTGCAACCAGACGATTGAGTGATCTCATAAGTTCCGGCGCAGACCTTACGGTTATCGCACCAATCGCAACGGAAGAGATTCAAAGTTGGGCAAGCAAGGGAACCATTAAATGGCTAGGGCGACCCTATTTAGTAGCAGACCTAAATGACGCGTGGCTAATAGTTGCAGCGACTGGTTCTGATTTTATCAATCAGGAGATCGCGACTTGGGCGGAAAGTCATCAAATTTGGACGATGATCATGGGAGATAGCGAGTTGTCCACGGCTTGGCGCCCTGCGGTTGCGAATGGGCCTGATGGAATCATCGTTGCGGTAACTGGAGGTCGTGATCCAAAACGTGCCATGGCTATTAGAGATGCTATTTCACTACAGATTGATCTGGGAACTCTGCCAATTCGGGCAATTCGCAAGCGAGAGGGTTTCGGAAGGGTTTCTTTAGTTGGTGGTGGTCCTGGCGATAAGAGTCTTCTCACACTCCGGGGGAGGCAACTACTAGCAGCTGCGGATGTCGTGGTCGTCGATCGTCTTGCCCCGCAGCAAATTTTGGAGGAACTTTCTTCTGATATCGAGATAATTGATTGCGGAAAATCTCCCGGTAATCATAAATTAACTCAAGATCAGATCAACGAAATAATTGTTGATCGCGCTAAGGCAGGGTTAGACGTTGTTCGGCTCAAAGGCGGTGACCCATTTGTTTTTGGTCGCGGCAGTGAAGAACTACAAGCCTGTATCGCTGCTGGCATCGAGTGCAAAGTAGTCCCTGGTGTCTCCTCCGCCATTGCAGTTCCCGCCGCAGCTGGTATTCCCGTTACTCATCGTGGGGTAGCCCAAGCTTTTACGGTTGTAAATGGCCATGGGGATCTTCCCATTTCACTCGCCGTAAGTCAGCAAACATTTGTCATTCTGATGGGTGTCGATGAGCTAGAGAAGATTGTTGATCGTTTTCTCCGAAGCGGATGGAACCAAGAAACTCCGATATCCGTGATCGAAAACGGTTGGTCTCTTGAGCAGCGATCTACGACCAGCACTCTCTCAAAAATAGGCGAACTCAAGAGCACGGTCGGATTTCGATCCCCTGCGGTCATAGTTATTGGAGAAGTAGTTAAATTTCGCGAGCAATTTGGTGATTTACATGGGCTTTAACGAGTCCGCCACATCAAACATTATTTTCTTAGCCCACGGTTCACCAGATCCACGTTCTGCAGAATGTATGGAGGAGTTCGCCAGTGTTGTTTCTGACCAGATCGGGATCCCAGTTCATAGCGCATATCTAGATCACAATTTTCCAACTCTTCAAGAAATATCTGAGCGTATCCAAGACCCACATGCGCTGGTCATGCCCATGCTGCTTTCAAATGCCTTTCATGCGCGCTTTGATCTTCCAAAGGCGGCAAAATCAGCTGGACTTCAAAATGTTATGCCGCCCATTGGGCATCCAACACAGGTACTCCAGGAACTGTTAGTTCGAGCACAAGAGCCAGCCATAGTCGTATCTGTGGGGACTTCAAATGTCTGTGCCCAAGCGGTATTTGAAGTCGCAGTTCAATCAGCGAGCTGGCAATGTGGAATCAGCGCAGATCATGCGTATGTAACCGGGAAAAAAGATCTGATCAAGAATAAGCTCGATGACTACGCAAATTCCGGTGGGAAAACCGTTATTCCTTGGTTCTTGGCCGATGGAAAGTTAATGGATCAAATTCGAGTGGAAGCTGACATGCGAGATTTGAGGGTCGAGGGAAACGGTATTTGCCGTGAAGCGATTTTTGTCAGTCATGTTGTGCAGAAACTTAAACTTGTTTGTAGCCTAAATTAGTTCTAGCTACTTTGCAGCAATCTGTGCGGATTTTTTTGCGGCGCTTAAAATTAATTCGACGTCATTATCTGACATCGCACCATTTACGAACCAAGCCTCGAAAGCAGACGGAGGAAGTGAGACGCCGTTATCGAGCATGGCGTGAAAGAAGGTGGCAAACTGTTTGACATCTTGTTGCTTGGCATCTGCATAAGAGTGCACGATATTTGGTGTAAAGAAAAATGAAAACAAATTTCCAGCGCTTTGGCAACTATGCTCAATTCCCACAGAATCCAACTCTGCTGAGATCCCTTTCGAAAGTTGCTGCGCACGAGTATCTAATTTGCTATATAGCGCTTCATCGCAGAGTTGTAGTGTTGCAAGACCGGCCGTGGACGCAACCGGATTTCCACTTAAAGTTCCTGCTTGATAGACCGAGCCGACTGGAGCCAATAAATCCATGATTGATGAATTGGCACCAAGTGCTGCAAGCGGATAACCACCGCCAATTACCTTTCCAAAAGTGAATATGTCTGGTGTCCAACCTTCCTGGGCAACGGACTCCCACCACCCACCTTGAGATATTCGAAAACCTGTCATCACCTCATCAAGAATCATAAGCGCACCGTTTTTGTGGCAGAGATCAGCAATTAACTTATTGAATCCTGGAAGAGGTGGGACTACACCCATGTTGGCTGGTGCCGCTTCTGTTATGACAGCAGCGATCTCTTCCCCGCGAGAAACAAAGAGTTGTTCTAAGGCAGGTGCGTCGTTGTAATTAATGACTATGGTGTCTTGGGTCGCTCCAGCAGTCACTCCGGGTGAATTAGGGAGTCCGAGTGTCATCACGCCAGAGCCAGCCTGCACTAATAACGCATCTGAATGTCCGTGATAACAACCTACAAATTTGACCAGAAGGTTGCGACCGGTAGCCGCTCGAGCAAGCCTCACTGAAGTCATTACTGCTTCGGTACCTGATGAGACGAAGCGAACTTTTTCTACTGGCAATACACGTTTAACAATCTCTTCTGCGAGTTCAACTTCGTAAGGTGAAGGGGCTCCAAAGGAGGAGGAGAGCCTTGAAACTCGGTTTACTGCAGCGATTACTTCTGGATGGGCGTGCCCAACAATCATTGGACCCCATGATCCGACTAAATCTATATACCTGTTCCCATCGACATCCCAGACGTGGGAACCTTCACCGCGAACCATATATAGCGGAGTTCCTCCAACGGCAGAGAATGCACGAACAGGTGAGGAGACTCCACCCGGAATTACCTTTTGCGCGCGTTCGTGCCAAGCCTTGGAATTCTCAATCTTCATGTAACCAGCTTGCTACTTCTAGCGCCCAATAGGTGCAGACGATGGTGGCCCCAGCCCGTTTAGTTGCCAGGAGTATCTCCAAAATTGCTGATTTGCGATCGATAGCTCCAGCATCTGCTGCGCTTTCGACCATCGCCATCTCCCCAGAAATTACGTAGGAAGCAATCGGTAAATTGAACGTATCTGAGGCTTGTCGCACGATATCCAAATACATCATTCCGGGTTTGACCATAATGATGTCAGCACCTTGTTCGACGTCTAACGAGATTTCTCGAATCGCTTCTCTTGAGTTAGCCGGATCCTGTTGGTAGGTCTTGCGATTTCCTTTAAGTTGCGAGTCCACTGCATTTCTAAAAGGTCCATAAAAAGCCGAAGCATATTTTGCGGCATAAGCAAGAATCGAAGTCTCCTGAAATCCAGCACTTTCCAGCGCATCTCTGACTGCTCCAACCTGACCATCCATCATGCCGCTGGTTCCTAACATGTGCGCCCCCGCGCTCGCCAACTGAACCGCCATTACTTTGTAAATTTCTAGAGTCGCATCATTGTCGACCAACCCAACTTCATCTAGCACTCCGCAATGTCCATGGCTAGTAAATTCATCAAGGCACAAATCTGCAATTACGACTAATTCATCACCAACTACTTCCCTCACCATCTTTACTGATCGGTGCAAAATCCCTTCGGGATTTGTGGCTTGGCTGCCGACCTCATCTCGCTCAAGAGGAATCGCAAAAATCATGACTCCACCGATCCCTAATTTAAGGGCGCTTTCTACCTCCTGCCGCAAACTATCTAAAGAATGCTGAAAGACCCCTTTCATATTCGCGATCGGTTCTGGCGCTAACAACCCCTCTTTGACGAAAACGGGAAGTATGAAATTTTCCGCGTGTAGGTGATTCTCGGATACAAGTTCTCGCATAGCTTGGCTAGTTCGCAATCGGCGTGGGCGTTCGGCCATATTCATTAAGGTTTCCCATCTAGCGTGCATGCCACCAAATCCGCTAAGTCTTCTGGACTCGGACTTTTGGCAACCCCAGCCACATTCATGGCTAATTCTCTCGCAAATTCAGCGGTGATAGGACCACCACAGAAAACAGGTATTGTGGAATTGGGAGCCAACGAGTTGAGCACGGTTGCCGCACTTGGCGAGCGCAACACGATCCCAGAGAAGGACTCTGAATTAATTTGCCGGACAATCGACTTTTCTACCGCGGCAGGACTATTTATATAAATAGTTTTGGAATACACCTTCCAACCGGCTTCGGAGAGTCCATTCTCAAGTGTTGTTCGGGATAGATTTCCGAGCGGTAAGACGGCATCCGCGGGTGCCATTTCTTTTAACTCAAGGAGGAGTTTGGTTGAGTCGGCACTCCGCGGCAAGAAAATATTAGTCACTCCCAATTGACTTAAAGTCTCTGCACTTCCCTTTCCAATTGCTGCGCACCGAATATTTGGATTGGTCACTAGCGCTTCTTGCAATTTGTCTGTACCCACTAGTTTTCCCCACTGTGGAAGCGCATTTCTGGAGGCCACCACCAACCATCCCTTTGCGTCTTCGAGCGCCGTTAGTAACTCTTGTGCATCTTCCATTAATCCCGACGATATTTGCGTAAAGGGTGCGATTACGGAAGACAGACTCCGATTGTGGAGGGCGGACGCATCTCGACTATTTCCCGTGCTGCTTACGAGAAGGATAGGTTTCAGGCTCATCGAACAAAAAGGTCAGCGAGTTGAAGTCCCAATGCTTGTGCGGCAACTAAGTCAAAATCAGATCTGACTGCAGAAGAGAGTGAAAATTTTTGACTGGGGATTCCTAAACTTCCGCCAAGTTCTGCTGTGAGAGTCAATTGGCCATTATCAACCTGGGCAGTGGCCCCGATGGCAATCTCGCATCCTGCTTGTAAGCCTTGCAAGACTGCTCGTTCCGCTGTTGCAGTCATTCTAGAGAGCGGGTCATCAAGTTCTTTTAGTAGGGAGATCAGTTCTCGGTCATCGCTTCGGCACTCAACTGCTAGTGCACCTTGGGCTGGAGCTGGGATGAAAACATCTAGTTCAAAATATTGTGCGACTTCATTGAGTCGACTTATTCGAGCCAATCCAGCTGCAGCCAGCACAACCGCGTCATACTCACCTGATCTAACCTTTTCTATCCTTGAATCAACATTCCCTCTGATTGGTTCCGGGAGTAATTCAGAATTCAGTCTAGATATTGTTGCCGATCTCCGGGGGGAAGATGTTCCAATCCTCGAACCAGGATTTAGGTCAACAAACAGCTGATTGCCCGTTGAGACCAGGACTTCACGGGAATCTTCTCGTATCGGAATTGCCGCGATGGTTAGTTCTGGATGAGGAATAGAAGGTAAGTCCTTTAGTGAGTGCACTAGAAAATCGACTTCACCTTTCAACAGTGCGGCTCGCAAGGCGTTGACAAACGCACCAGGAATAACTGGATTGAAGATAGAGATAGACAAATCATCCCCAGCAGTTTCGATTACTTTTAAATCAATTTGGTGACCAGTAATTAGGTTTGCTACCCATCTTGATTGGGTGAGCGCAAGTTGACTTCCGCGGGTGCCTAGTACGAGCAACTTACCCATGGTTGATCGGGAGTGAAGCCGTCTCTAGTACAAACTCTATTTCTTCCGCTATCAAATCAACTACGTTGCCTCGAATTACCCTTGCATTTCGGAAGTTAAGGCGCGCCACCTGTTTCTCTCCGAAAGCAAGAACCGCTTGCTCAACTATCGACTCGGCACGGGCGATCGTCTCGTGATGTTCAACGGGAGCGTTTCTATAAATATCTTGCAAGTCTATGAGAACTACGTTACCTAAACTCTTTACAGAATTATCAACATCCTTGGCAAGAGATAAATCCAAGATTGGGAATGATTCCCTTTTTACAACGGCGAGATGCTCACGAGTAATAATTGAACCGTGCGTCCCGTTGCATGTGACAAGTAGGTCCACTTGAGAGAGAGCACTGGACAACCCTCCAGATTTGATGGGTGTGGTCTGATGAGATGCGGAAAATAAATTGGCTCTGCCACTCATCGAGTAAGTTAAAATTTCCCTCACTCGCTCGCGTTTCAAGGCTGCGGTTACCACGCGCGCATACGCGCCAGTACCTAAAACCAAAACTCGCTTTCCTTCAAAGTCGAAGTTGGTTTGTTTTACGAGTTCCAATCCACCGGTAACCAGTGATCGCCCCGCCTTACCCAATCCCGTCTCCGCCGCAACTTTTTTGGAGATTCGGGAACTCTCTTGAAAAAGCATCTCAATATTTCTGGAAGTTATCCCGCGAAGTTGTGATGAACTCAAGGAGCGTTTTACTTGACCAGCTATCTCGTCCTCACCTACGATCATCGATTCAAGACCTGCGGCGACTCTAAAGAGGTGGCGCGTAACTTCCGCTCCACTCTTGTACCGCATGTGATTAGTCGGTATTCCGGTAATTTCAATTACTTTGGCAAGAATATGATCCTGTGAATGCGTTGGCATGGAGGAATCAAAGTAAATTTCGAATCTGTTGCAGGTACTGACTAGGACTACTCCGGTTATTCCGAATTCACTTGCCTCTGGCGAAGAAATAATTTGCAATATTTTCTCTGCATGCGCTTCAAGCACCTCCAGTTTTTCAAGGGAGAGTTCGCGAAAACTCGTGCCAATGAAGTGAAGGGACATGGGGAAATCTTAAGCCCTTGGAGGTGCGTTGATTGATCGCCATCAGTTCACTACTGCAAACCCATTGCAACAGCGACGCCGCAGTGGGTTATGTTATTAAAGAAGTGTCTGCGTCGACTTGATGAAGGCGAGCAAAGGTGCGGGAGGAGTTGCCACTGCTGGTGCCGAGAAAGTAAGGATTACATACTTTCCAGCGACCCAAGCATCTAGGCGCAAACTTCCTGCCTTGGATGTTGAAGCAACACCATCTTCTTTTCCATTACCGAAATCTAGGTAATCGCTGACGCCACCAACTGGAGTCTTCTTCATAGCTCCTGCTGACTGCTTAACGACATATGCTAAATATTGAGTTGCCGTCATTGCAGGCTTCTTCTTTCCGTTAGCGGCTACTGAATATTTCGCAATATCTGCGGGGCTAATACAGCCGACGACAAGTGCCTTGGCACCAAAGTCGATCGTTGTTCCGAGTGCATTTGCCTGATTAGCGGCCGCATTGGCGAAGTTATATGGGGTGGTGGCTGGACCAGTTGCTGATTTATAGCCATCTGCAACGACAAGAGCCTTGGTAATCGAAGCGCACGATCCAGTCGCAGCTTGAGCCATTGGGGTAAAAGACACAACGGCAATAACTAATGACATAGATAGAGTGCTAAGAATGAATTTCCGTTGCATGATGCTCCTTATTAGTGGATTCAAGGTCAGGATAATTGACCAACGACGGCACAATTTCATGATTACCTATGTGTTAACTGTGAAATATCTGACACAGGGCTGAAACTTTCCCACTTTAACTTCGGGGTAACAGATTGCGACCTGTAAAGTGGGCATTTCAAGCATCAATAGAAGAGGTCTCCTTTGCCGCATTACAAAATTGCCATCGTTGGAGCGGGTCCAGCGGGGTATTTCACGGCTCAAGCGCTTCAAAGCGCCCAGAGCGAAGACCTTATTTTTTCGATCGATATGTTTGAGCGCCTCCCAACTATGTGGGGATTGGTTCGATCCGGTGTGGCTCCCGATCACCCCAAGATCAAATCGGTATCGAAGGTTTTTGAAAAGATTGCCTCGGACCCTAATTTTCGATTATTCGGCAATGTGGAGGTGGGTAAAGATATTGATATCGAAGAAATTTGCCCACGCTATGACGCGGTTGTTATGTGCACCGGATCCAGTATTGGTAGAAAACTGGGCATCCCAGGTGAAGAATTACCAGGTTCCTTGTCGGCGGCGGAATTCGTTCCTTGGTACAACGGTCACCCGGATTATGTAAATGTGAAAGTTCCACTTGATGGAGATACCGCGGTAATTATTGGCGCCGGGAATGTGGCTATGGACTGCGCCCGAATACTTGCGCTGAATCCCACAGAACTCGATTCCACAGATACGGCCCTGCATGCGCTCGCGGCGCTCCATGCCAGCAATATCAGAAAGGTATATATCGCAGGTCGTCGCGGTCCAGAGCACGCTGCATTTACCTCACCAGAACTACGGGAGCTGCCTAAATTAGAACATACTGACGTCGTTATTGACGCCACCGAGGTCCATGATGCGCATGAGCGAGCACTTGCTGCTGGTGAGATAGAGAAACATACCGCTGCCAATTTAGAGGCGTGGCGATTGATTGCCGAACATCCTCGCGCGGGTCATGAACGCTCCATGGAATTTCACTTCTTATCGGCCCCCAAAGAGATAAGGGGTAACGGCAGAGTCGAGGAAGTAATTTTTGGAATTAACGAAATTAGAGCCGGTAAGGTAGTTGATACTGGTGAAACGCGCTCAATCAAAACAAATCTTGTTATATCCGCGATTGGTTATCACTCTGATTACATCAAGGGAGTTTCGTTCCGCGACGGAAAAGTTGAAAACGATAATGGTCGCGTGCTCGGAACTAATATTTATACGGTGGGCTGGGCTAAACGCGGTCCATCAGGAGTAATTGGAACCAACAAGAGCGATGCAGCCGATGTTGTGAAACTGCTCATTGAAGATTTAGATCCCGAACCAAAGAACGGCGGGGATATTACGGTAGTTATTCCCCTTTCAATTCCAATCATTGATCAGACCGGCTGGACAAAAATAAATGAAGCTGAAATTGCGGCTGGGGTTGTAGTGGGTAAACCTCGAATAAAAGAAGTAGTAATTCCCGAACTTATTTCTCTTGCCGAATAACGTATCTGGAGCCGGCCGCTAGACATAAACCTAGCGCTGCTGGCACCAACATTGCCCACCGCAATGTAATTGCCTCTGATATGTACCCCATTATTGGTGGGCCGACGACAAATCCAAAGTAGGAGATGCCAGAAACGGTAGCCACGGCCTCTGATGGCGCAATGGTTCCTGTGAATTTGTTAATGGCGATCTTTCCTGCTTCGCTATAAATCATCGGGATAACGGTGCACATTCCGATACCTAAGAAAAGCCAACCAAAAATCTCACCACCAATCCCACCGATGAGCAGGCCGGTTCCCAGACCTAAACCTGCAAATAGCCCGCCAAAAAACAAAAGTTGACCTGGTCCAAATTTATGAGCCAACCGATCGCCCAAAAAGCGGCCGGTGACCATCGTTATTGAGAAACAAATATAAGGAAGCGTTCCCACGAACGGAGAAGTATGGAAAGTGGTTCTAGCAAGCACTCCACCCCAGTCACCGGCAGAACCTTCTCCGATAGATGCTGACATTCCAAGTAATCCCATGACCCAAAAGATTGTTGGACGTCTAGGTCGCTTGAGCTTTCTCGGCTCTTGTTGATCACTCGATGCCGGCAAGAACCGTGATTTCATATAAAGGAGCACAACGACAAATAGCACAGATACTAAACACTCTTGGATAATCTCTTTTACATGCAACTGCGCCATAAGTCCGCCACATGCGCTTCCCGCCAATGCCCCCACCGAATACAAAGCATGGAAAGTACTCATTACTCGATGCTTGAACCGTTGTTCCAGAGTCACAGCATGCGTATTCATCGCGACATCTTGAAAAGCAATTGCAAATCCAAACAAGTAAAGCGCGATGCAAAATGAGATGTAATTAAACGAAATTCCAACCAAAGGCATCGACAGAATAATTGCAACAGATCCTAATATCGTGACTCGGGCACTACCGTGTTTTGCTGACCATCGCCCACTTGGACCCAACGCCGATAAGACCCCTGCGGCCATAAAAAAGAGTGCCGTTCCAAGCGCACCATTTGAAATTTGTAAATGAAATTTGTAATCGGGTAATTGCGAAACGATTATCCCGACCGAAAATCCATTCATCATAAAAGCCAGAGTCGTGGCAATGCGGGCTCTTAGCAACTCATTCCGACTCATCGACGAATCCTATGGAATAAATTTACTTGGCTCCACCTTAATTCAGAAATCAGATTCGATTCGGAATACTAAAACTCGAGCCTGATCTCCATAATGAGTGCTTTCTGGCTCGTAAACTTGAATTTTAAGGATTTGCAGGTCAGCAATTTTATTGGTTTCAATCAACTGGTTTAACTTCTTATCAAATTCGCGTGCCTCAAAATGTTCGTTATTCACACCGATAACACACCAACCATTGGGGCGCACCAGCGCAATCAAATTGTCAATGGCCTCTGGGCCTAAATGGCCATGGGTAAATGTGCCAGAGCAAATTAAGGCGTCATAGGGCGAATTTGGTGTAGATGCCCGCTTCGACATGTCTTGCTCTAATAACAATTGATATACCGAACTTCCATTCTGTCTCTTCTTATCCTGGGCTTTGGTAAGCATCTCGGGTGAAATATCAATCCCATCAATGACTAAATTTGGGCGCAGTGAGGATAGATACATGCCTGTAAGGCCAGTGCCAGTTCCGATATCGACGATGCTCGAGATATCTGCCGATGTTATGACGTTATGAAATACCTCGGAAATAGCTTGTGGGTAACGATACTTTTGAGTTGCTACAAATACTGATTCGTAGGTGGCAGCCCATTTTGCGTAAAGTCGCCGATTGTCATCTGGTGTTTTGACTGAATACGCTTCTTCCAATCCGAGTGATTGTGAAGCCCGAGAATCAGGCGTATCTACCATTTGAATTTTCCTTTTTGACCCTCCTGGAGCGAAATCACTAACTTATATTATTCACTCATTCTTTACGAATGAAGATGGCTCCATCCTCCATTTCGATGCGAAATCCGTTAGTTTTGGGCTCGCGCCGCTCAACAGGTAGTATTCACTCTCTCAACTGGCGCTTGTAGCTCAACGGATAGAGCATCTGACTACGGATCAGAAGGTTAGGGGTTCGAATCCCTTCAAGCGCACTTTGCCAAAACGAGCGATGGAATAACTTCTGGCAATTTGAATTTGTGTCATAATACGTCTACTACCAGTTTGGCAGGCAACAGGATTCAACTTTCGGGTTGAATCCTGTTGCTATTTGTTTTCCACTCCTGTGATGTATTCACACCTTTCATTTGAGGAAGAAGCCGGATTCCAACATCACCCAGATACTTCTCCAGCAGTGTTGGCGTGGTGTAACTGGCAGCACATCTGTTTTTGCCAAACTGGCAGAGCGGGTTCGAATCCCGTCGCCAACTCTGCAGTCTCACAATGGTTTTACGGATCGATTGGCAACGATCCTATGAGTAAAACGGGTTGAGCGAAGGTCCTGGGCTACTGCCTAGGACCTTTTTAATTGACTAAATTGACGAGGCAGTCCCAGTGCCCAGTTTCATCCCACGAGGCGCATCATCCAACCGCTTATCTAAAGGGTCTTTGGGTGTAGTGATTTCGCGGAGGCTTGTTCTTCATTTCACATCATGGGAAACTTTAGGATGAAAACTGGTAAGGAAACCATCTACTACGACAATGGGAATATCAAACACGCAGGTTCTTTCAAAAACGGAGAAATGCATGGGGTTTGGAAGTTCTATCGGAGAGATGGAAGTGTGATGAGGGTTGGGAAAATGAGTGAAGGTAATCAAATTGGAATTTGGACTACCTACGATCGAAGAGGAGCGGTGGTAAAGGAAACCAACTTCGGAAATTGAATCGCGAAAGAACGGTCACTTGAACTCAGAAGTGGTGATTGCGTTTTACTGATTGACCAAATCGATTCGTTTTCCCAGAATTCTGTTGCTCGAAATAGCAAACCCGATTCCCAATGCCCAGTTTCATCCCATGAGGGGCACTTTGAAAACGAAGATTAGACTGAATTTCCCCTTTTAACCTCTACCAATTTCTCTTACTTTATTTTGATATGTTAATACGAATTATTCGACCGCTTTCGTCGGAACCATTAGAACTCTTTTACTTAATCATTAGTCACATCGGTTAAAGTTGCTTTTGAAGCATAGGCAAAACTGAGTCCCAGCGAACTCACAGCCCGTCGGTCCGCGGATTAGCTTTTAAGGCAATACGCTAACCCTCATCCAGTTCATAGAAGTGGTGGAGCATGATTGAAGTGAAAGGGCTCACAAAGAGCTACGGAAAAACCAAAGCTGTTGATGACGTAACTTTTACCGTCCAACCTGGTGTGGTCACTGGATTTCTCGGTCCTAATGGTGCCGGAAAATCAACAACCATGAGAGTTATTTTGGGTCTAGATAAACCCACACATGGTGAAGTTCTCATCAATAATCAAAGATATGTTGAGTCGCACACACCACTTTCTCTACTGGGAAGTCTTCTCGAAGCAAAATCCGTAGATAAAGGACGTTCCGCTTACAACCATCTGGCTGCTGTCGGAGCAACAATGAATATTGGCAAATCGCGCATCAACGAAGTCATCGATTTAGTAGGGCTCGAAAGTGTCAAAAATAAGAATGCCGCAAAATTCTCACTCGGGATGGGACAGCGACTTGGAATTGCTACCGCGCTGCTTGGAGATCCGGAGATTCTCGTTCTAGACGAGCCCGTCAACGGACTCGATCCAGATGGAATTTTATGGATCCGAAATTTATTAAAGGATCTGGCTCGTCAAGGTCGAACGATCTTCTTGTCTTCTCACTTAATGAGTGAGATGGAACTGACTGCAGAACACCTCCTTGTGATTGGTCAAGGCAAAATACTTGCTGATATGTCAATGCACGACTTTATTTCACGCTCGTCCCAAAATTTTGTGCAGATCGTTACACCACAAGCGGATGTGCTAGCTGACATTCTGCGAAAGAGCGGAGGTGTGATTCGCTCAAAAGATCGAACCACCCTTGAAGTTGGCGAGATCACTGCGGCGCAAGTTGGCGATCTGGCTTTAAAGAACCAAATCGTTTTGCATCAGTTGTCCGATATCGCCCCATCTTTAGAGAGTGCCTTTATGGAGATGACACAGGATCAAGTGAATTTTCATGGACATCTAGCGGAGGAAAAGTGATGAAAGAGATCACATTCACGAGCAAGTTCCACGATAACAAACTCACCTTTGCCCGCGTGACAAAATCAGAATGGATCAAATTTCGTTCCATTCGCTCCAACTGGATTGTTCTTTCTTTAACCGTACTGGTGATTGTTGGTTTTAGTGCGCTTAGTGCCATCATGTCGCAACATCGCAATGGTCCATCAGATCGCACGCCATTTGACCGCATGTTAACAGGGGTGAATCTATCGGTGTTGATCATCTCGGTCTTTGGTGGGGTACTAGGGTCTCGCGAATACAGCAGCGGTATGATCAAAAGTTCATTTAGCGCCGTTCCTCGCCGTCTTCCGGTTCTTTTCAACAGGGTGATTATATTTGTAGCAACGATGCTGCCGCTTCTTTTGATTTCAATTCTGGCTGCATTTTTTATTGGATCGGCGCTCTTCAAACATGATGGAACGGTTGTACCGAAATTTGGTGACCCATTTATTGCTCGTGCACTTTTTGGGTATGCATTTTATGTTCTAGGTTTGGGGATACTTGGACTTTTGATTGGATTTTTGACCCGCCAGACTGCACTGGCCATAGGCATTACTGTCGGTGGAATTCTCTTCTTGCCTGCGCTTTTAGGTGCAATTTTGCCAAGCAGTTGGCACAAAGTGTTGGAGTACTTACCTTCAAATGCAGGAGGTGCTTTTACTTCGCCAACCGCATTTAGTGTGAATTCACTTTCCCCAAATATGGGGGGCGGAGTTTTCTTACTTTGGATTATTGGAGTATTTGTTTTAACGAGTTACTCGATGCTCTCGCGAGATGTATAGAAGTATCTGCTCGCAGTTGGAACACTTAATATGACTAATTATTGTTACCTGGACAATTAGTCGCGCTAATGTTTCGCAAACTTCGACTGCCACGTAAAGTCAAGAGATTCATTGGCGTGATGGCTTTCGTAATGATTGGCTGGCTCGGATGGTCGATTGGCGGCGCACTTACCGCCCCCGGTACGGATAGTGTTTCAGCGCGCTTAGCTGGTTGGGGTCGGGATCATTACTTTGGTGGACTCGTTACCGCCGGTGAAAAACTTCAGTATTGGTTGCACCCACCAAAGATTGGTGGCACTCCCTCGCTCGGACTGATTCATGGAGTTGACCTATTTGTTTCCGGCGCACATCCTCCAATCATTCCGTTTGCATTGCCCGCGCTCCCCGGTGAAGGTGTTTTTCACACTCTCGTAAAAAATCGGGGTAAATCCGCGATTGCAGTTACCTACCTTCGCCCAGATTCCACTCACAGTTCTTATCTTGCGAGTGTTGTTTGGATGAATGGTTCGCTTGTGAAATTAGTTCAACACCCAGGCTATAAAGATCCCGGGCACCTTTCTCTCTGGTCTCAGCCTGACACCATCTCGATTGCCGAGCGCGCTGGACTGCTCGCAACATTTAACAGTGGATTCAAAATGAAAGATGCTCACGGCGCGTTTTACGCCAACGGCAATATGGTCGGCAAACTCAATCCCGGCGCTGCATCGTTGATTATTTATAAAGATGGCCACACCGATGTTGGGATGTGGGGAAATCAAGTTATTCTAACTCCAGATGTTCTCTCGGTTCGCCAAAACCTGACTCTTCTCATAAATCACGGTGCAATCACCGTTAATTCAAGTACACGTTTGTGGCCCTGGGCGAGCACAATGAGCAACAACTCGTATATCTGGCGATCTGGAATTGGCGTTACCGCGTCGGGAGATCTGGTTTACGTGATCGGAGATGCACTCTCTCTACATTCGTTGGCGTCAATCCTGCTACGGGCTGGCGCGGTCCGCGCAATGGAACTCGACATTAATAGCGGCTGGGTTTCCTATATGTGGTACGGACCAGGTCCAACTGCCACCACGCCAGTCCCACACAAGTTATTGCCCTTCCATGTCCCTTTAAGCGGATACTTCACTCAGACAAGTCGGGACTTTTTCGCCGTTTATTCGCGGTAGTACTCATTCTCTTGAAGTATTCAATTGCTTTCACAAGACTCACGAGACAACGAGTTTGCTAACAAATAGACTTGTTTCTCGCCAAACGAAGGTGTCCGAAGATGAGAAAAGTGGTCGTGTATGAGTTGATGTCCTTAGATGGTGTCGCCGAGGAACCCAATAGTTTCATCACCGATTGGGACAGCGCGATGGATGCCAACCTCGCCGCCGTGACTGAACGCCAAGACGCCGTGATCCTGGGTCGCCGAAGTTATGACGAATGGGCACGATTCTGGCCCGAAAGTGATATCCAACCGTTTTCAACTTTCATTAATTCGGTCAAGAAGTATGTAGCGACATCCACGGCGATCGATCTCGATTGGGCCAACACGACGGCGATTGATGAAGAGTTGGTTGACTTCGTTCGAGATCTGAAGAGCCAACCTGGAGACGAAATTGGTGTTCACGCAAGTATCTCGGTTGCGCAGAGCTTGTTACGGGCTAATCTCGTGGACGAACTTCACCTTGTGATCGCGCCTCGGATAGCCGGCGCAGGACGAAAACTACTTGATGGGTTGCCGCCGATCGACCTGACCTTGATTCAAAGTTCGATTTCGTCCACAGGTTATCTGCTTCTAACTTACGGGGTCACTCGGTAAGCGCGTCTCGCAATTAACTTTCCGCAATCGACCGGTAGTAGGTTCCGTAGATGCATCGAGAGAGCGGTAGGTCGAGGGGCAAAAGATCTTTTTTGAGAGATGCTCTGCCACTAATCGCGCGAGTGTGGTGATCGACGGCTCTGATTTCGAGCCACCTTCATAGGATTCCGCCTAGATCAGTTACGTGCAAGTGCCTAACGGAACTGTTGGGGATTGGTCGAACCAGTTAAATCCTAGGGCTCCCTTGGAAATGTCCAGATCGTTCTGACCTTTTGGCTCTGGAGGGACTCCCCGTCTGGACTGCGGTAGCAAGCGTGAGGCATGGGGTGATCGAGCTGGCGTGCTAACTAGACATAAAAAAACATGAAAAAAAGGCTTGCATTTAACAAAAAAGGTGTTAAATTTCACACCATGAACGAGAAAAACATTACACTCAATGATTCCCTTGGCTTCACGCCCTACATGAAAGATGTCCAGGATCAGCCTTATGCGGTCGATCGACTACTTACCCTTGCTTCATCTGTAAGTTCATTGGCCCCACTATCGGAATTGCTAGGCGCTACCAGAGTCATCATTAGTGGAATGGGAAGTAGTCATTTCACTACTTATCCGATTTATAAAGCTCTCATAAAGGCGGGGGTTCCTACATGGAGGATAGATTCAGCTCAATTACTGGATTTGCTTCCTGAAATAGTTATTCCCGGCACAGTTTTGTGGCTAACTTCCCAATCTGGTGAGAGCGGGGAAATCATTCAGATTATTGAGTGCATTTCCAAAGAAATCCACATAGTCGGTGTTACTAACAACGTGAATAGCACCCTCGCAAATCGAGCCAACACGCTAATTGAACTAAATTCTGGTGAAGAAGCGACTGTAAGCACCAAGAGTTATCTAAATTCAATATTAGTTGCTCGAATTGTAGAGAGTGAAATCGCTCAAAATCGCTCAGCAGTTATGACCGATCTTGCAGGAACTGGCAAAGAAATTTCTCGATTTCTTGACGATCTCGAGAAAAGTATTCACGCATTTTCGAAATTCGGAGATGGCAAGCAGCTCTTATTGTTAGGACGAGGGGACTCTGCAATCTCAGCTCAGGCCGCAGCACTTATTTTAAAAGAGTCTGCGAAAATTCCTGCCGAGGGAATGAGTGCTGGAGTATTTCGTCACGGGCCCATTGAATTATCAAATCACCAAACTTCCGTAATTATATTCAATCACGATGGAGAATCAGAGTCTGAATTGAATGCAGCCCTTGCCTCTGAACTAATTCGAAATGAAGTGGAGGTAGCTTGGATTGGCAATCAAAACTTCGCCCCCACTGGCGTGCTCAACTTCATCACCCCTCGGTTCCTCGATCCTTTAATAGGCGACGCACTTGCATTCCAAACCATGAGTTTCGCTTTCGCGCAACGCAAAGGTATTGAGGCGGGAAAGTTCTTGGTAGCACAAAAAGTCACACAAAAGCTATGAGACTTCTCTGAAATTCAGAGAATGCAACGACGATGGGAAGGTGAAAAATGAAAACGAAGCATAAGCGAGGATTCTTGTCCTCGAAAACATCAATAACTACGATCAGCATTTTAGCTGTTTCTTCACTTATTGTGACCGGTTGCGCTGCAACGGCGGCTACGAAACCCAGTTCAATTACTGTGTTTCTTATTCCCAGCCCAACTGAAGATGCAATCAAGGCCCGGATTCCTGCTTTTGAAAAAGAGTCTGGAATAAAGGTTCAGGTGATCGACGCACCATACGACTCTGCTCACCAAAAGATGTTGCTTTCATTTCAAGCTAAAAAAGGATCGTACGATGTGGTCCAGTTCGATAATCCATTTTTGGCACCGTTCGCAAGTCAGAACGCTTTGGCAAATTTAGATCCGTATATCGCGGCATCTAAGACTTATGATATCGCTGACTTTGTAAAGCCACTTCGAGATTACGGCAAGTACTCAGGACACACCTATGGCCTTGACCTCTCAACCGAACCATTTGTTTTGTGGTACCGCACTGATATATATTCAAAGTTGGGACTCACTGTTCCAAAGACCTGGGCTCAGTATCTAGCAAATGCCAAAAAAATTCAGGCAAGTGGTGACGCTACTGGTCAAGTAATCGCGAACAACAGTTCAGTAAATTCATGGTGGTGGCTACAGTTCGTATGGAGTTTCGGTGGCGATCTGACAAATGCTTCTGGCAAGGTTATTGTTAACAATGCCGCTGCCGTTCAAGCCACAGATTATATGAAGAGTCTTCTCCCTGTTAGTCCCAAGAGCGCCATTACTGCAACAGGTGATGATGCGACAACACTCTTCACTACTCAAAATATTGGGCAAATGATCAATTACTCAGGATATGCTCCAATTATCTTAGATCCAAAGCAGTCTAAATTTGCAGCAAATATTGCGGCTGCTCCAATCCCACTAGGAAAATCCAATATCACCGAGCTCACCGGTTGGAATATCGGAATCCCCGCTGACAGTAAAAAGAAAGACGCTGCCTGGCAGTTCTTAGATTGGCTGCTGAGTAAAAATAACACTCCGAAATTAATTCAAGCTGGAGCTGCTGCAATTGGTCGTACTTCAATAGTTCACAACGCTGCACTATTAAAAGCATCGCCGTATATAGCCGCATTAGGACCAGCTGCTATTACTGGACGACGATTGCCGGCACTTACGAACTGGGGACAAATTTCTTTCCAGATCGGGACGAATGTTCAAAATATTCTCTCGGGGAACGCGTCCACTGTGACTGGCCTAAATACCTTAGCCGGGCAATTGACTACGACAATGGGTAAGTAGAAGGGCAGCACTGGATATGCGACTACAACAGAAGCACTCGATCGAGAGAAGTCACGTTGCGGTTCTTCAACGGATACGTAATCGCTTTTCAGGAGGGGTGTACCTGCTCCCAGCCTGGATGCTTCTGTTGGCTGTCGTACTAATTCCCATGCTATTTAGTCTCAGAGGGTCGTTTACAAATGCAAGTCTTCTGAATACGAATTCGCACTATGTCGGGTTAAGCAACTACACCCAAATATTTCACGATTCATTATTTTGGCAAGCCGTAAGAACCACCATGCTTATTTCTGGAATTTCTCTATTTATACAAATCCCCCTTGGATTTTTCCTAGCTGTGCTTCTGAATATGGAGTTACGGGGAACAGCACTACTCCGTACAGGGATACTAATGCCACTGCTGTTGACTCCGGTGGCTGTAGGTCTCATGTGGAGATTGATGATGAACATTGATAATGGTGTTATTGATGGAACACTTCACATGTTTGGACTTCCCGCCATTAATTGGTTGGGAGATAGACATGCAGCTATTTGGAGTGTTGTCTTTGTTGATTCCTGGCAAAATACAGCTTTTGTAATGCTTCTGCTTCTTGCTGGACTACAAAATATTCCGGTAAGTCCCGTGGAGGCGGCCCGCGTCGACGGGGCAACGACATTTCAGATTTACCGCCACGTAANNCGTAATTTTGCCCTTACTAGCACCGGTCGCTTTAGTTGTAGTAATGATTCGAATCATTGAAAGTGTAAAACTATTCGATTTCATTTACATATTAACAAGTGGAGGTCCGGGAACTGCGACCCAAAACATAAGCCTTCTCAATTTTAGATATGGATTTACATTTCTTCAAACGGCTCAAGCAGCGGCACTCGGAATAATCATCGCTTTGAGTTTGACGCCAATGTACCTTTTATGGAGAAAGGCGAATCGCTAATGAAAACTTCTCGACTGGGGCGAATTGGAGCGTACATAATCTTAACCTCAGCTTTCGTCGGTTCCCTCTTCCCGATTTATTGGACCGTCCTAACATCCCTCCGGGGAAAGATCGATATCTTCGCGAAGGTTCCTAAATTCTTCGGGGGTCATTTTACTTTGGCGAACTATCGCCACGTAATCGCCGATGGCCAATTCATTTCATCTTTTAAGAACTCAGTTTTTGTAACTGTCATGGCAACGCTCATCTCGGTCCTAGCTGGATCACTAGCAGCCTATGCCTTGGCACGGAAGAAATCATTTACAACTCGTCGACCCTTCGAATCCTGGATGATCGTGCTACGGGCATTGCCAGGAATAGTGTTGGCCGTTCCACTCTATCAATTGGTGGTTAAGGTAGGTCTCTATGATAATCCTTGGGCTTTAGTTATCTGTTATGCGGCAATTAATCTGCCTTATTCCGTCTGGCTCATGGTCGGCTTCATTCAAGGTGTCCCATATGAGATTGAAGAGTCAGCTCAAATTGATGGAGCAAATCAATTTAGAGTAATAACGCGAGTCATTCTTCCTCTGGTCAGATCGGGACTTGGGGCTACAACAATCTTCGTAGCGATGCTTTGCTGGAATGAATTCTTACTCCCACTTATCCTTTCGGACCAAAATGCAAAAACTCTCCCAGTGTACGTAGGGGGTTTCGTCACTTCCCGGACAATTGACTATGGCGGTATGGCGGCTGCTGCATGCCTCTGCATTATTCCAATTGCGTTAGTGACTTTGGTGGTACAAAAGCAATTAATTCGAGGCCTAAGTCTTGGAGCAGTTAAAGAATGACTCAACTATAAAGGAGAAGAAATGCAACTGTTTGATGTAGCTTTTGGAAGAAACTTATTGCAAGAGATTCCCAAAATTGCTAACGCACCAATTTTAGTGGTGGCTGCAAAGGATCTCTGGCCAACTTACGCTCACAATTTTGACGGCGGTGACTATATTCTTTACACCCCAGATTCGCTGGAAGTTGTGGATCTGGAAGCGAAGATAAGTAGTCTTCCTTCATTTAATAGTGTTGTCGGATTCGGTGGAGGGGTTGCCATAGACATCGCTAAATATGTGGCTTGGAGAACTGACAAACCGCTATTCCAGGTGCCAACATCTATGTCAGTTAACGCTCCATTTGCGCAAAGAGCTGCAATTCGAGAGAACGGCATTCTAAAATATGTGGGCTTCAAAGTACCTGAAATGGTTTATGTCGACTACGACATTATTCAAAGTGCTCCAAAATTCATTAATCGATCAGGAGTTGGAGACATTCTCTGCTACTACACGGGCCATTGGGACTATCGCTATGCAGTAGAAAAGGGAAGAGTTGAAAGCAAATGGCCCTTGGAAGAAAATTGGGTCTCCGCCGCAAGGGAAGTACTTGATTCTGTCTTAAATGCAACAAGTGAGATTCATGAGGTGAGCGATGAAGGAATTCGCACTCTTATGAGCGCACTGCGGTGGGGCGGTGCGGCCTTTAACAATACGGGGTGGAATCCACGACCAATAGAGGGATCGGAGCACACCTTTTTCTATTCACTCGAGCACCTGACCCATAAACCATATTTGCACGGACAAGTTGTCGCCTTGGGAGTTCTTCTCATGAGTTACCTGCAAGGGAATGATCCACAATTCATCAAAGATAAAATGGATGCCATAGGGGTCGCGTATCAGCCGGAGGACATGGGAATCACATGGACTGACGTTCGCGCTGGCTTGAAACACATGGGGGACTATTGGAAGGAAAGTGGTAATCTTTGGTACACAATTGCGACTGACACAGAAATCACAGATGAGTATTTAGATGATGTTCAACATTGGCTAACTAGTTGAGGAAATAATGAAGCCTGCTGCTCGCCTGTACGCAATTTTTGATCACATTGAAAAATTTGGTGATACACCTCTTGTTGATTTGGCGAAATTATTTTCAGTTTCAGAGATGACTATTCGACGAAATGTCGAAAGTTTAGAGGCTGAAGGCGCTGTGAAAATTCGGCTGGGAGTTGTCACTCGAGGGGCGAATACTTCATATGAGCCGCCTTTCTCGATTCGAGCCGAGAGAAATGCAAGAGAAAAGCAAGACATTGCTGAAAGCATTGCTCTTGAGGTGGTAGATGGAGAATCCATCATTATCGATGGCGGCAGTACAGGCGTCGCTCTTGCCAAGGCACTAATAGATCGTAAAATCACCGTCTGCACCCCAAGTCTAAGAGTTGCGAACATTCTTGTAACGGGCTCGCAAATTCAGTTAATCATTCCTGGTGGATTTTTAAGGAAACCAGAAGAAACCTTCATCGGTGCTTCGACAATTCAAGCCTTAAGTAATTATCGCTTTGACAATTACTTCATGACGGTTTCGGGAGTGGATCTGACCAACGGATGCACTGAATGGAATTCTGAAGATGCAGCGATAAAACAGGCAGCTATGCGTGTATCAGCCAAAACCACTGTGATCGCCGATTCAAAGAAGTTCGGAAGGGTCGCCTTTGCCCATATTTGTGATCTAGGTAGTGTTAAAAAGATTGTTACGGACAGGAAATTAAAACCGGAATTAGTCAAAAGCTACGCCGCTCAGAAATTTAATGTCCAACGCGTTTAATTGGATTGGGAGTATTAAGAGTGCCTAACTATTGTCGCGTGGGAGTTGATCTTGGTGGAACCGGCGTAAAGGGCGTTGCCATCACGGAAAAAAGCAAAGTAGTAGCGTCATTCGACATTCCAACTGTACGCTTTGAAGACGCTCCAATTTCGCTGCTAATCGAGGAAATCGAAAAGTTGGTCTTCGACGACAAAGTTCTAGTTTCAATTGGTATCGGCGCAAGCGGGCCTGTTAACTTAAAAACCAATTTGATTAATAATGCAGACACTTTGCCACAGTTTACGGGCGTCGATTTAATTGGAGCTCTATCAAATGCATTTGGCGTCCCAGTGTGTATTGATAATGATGCTATTGCGGCAGCCTATGCTGAGTATGAATGGACCTTTAATCGAAAAGTGCAAGCTTTGGCAATGATAACTCTGGGAACGGGAATTGGTGTTGCCGCGCTAAGAAACGGCCAGCCGATGCGCAATCTTAAAGGTGAACATCCCGAACTAGGACACATAGCAACACCTGGAAGTTCGCACCCCTGCTACTGCGGGTTGGACAATTGCTGGGAACAATCGGCGTCGCGTAAAGCATTAGAAATGTTATTTGAAGATGAAGGTTACGATAATCCATTCATCTGGCGAGAATACGCAAAGAACTTAAGTGATGGTTTACTCTCAATCATTAATGGACTAGATCCCGAAGTGATAGTAATAGGCGGTAGCGTTGCTCAATATTGGGACAAATTAGAAAATCTGGTACACGAGAATTTACAAGTTGGAATATATACATCTCAAAGTCTTAAAGTAGTTCCTTCGAAACTTGGACCTCTTGCCGGCGCCCAAGGGGCTGCTCTCATCCCAGAGATTCGTCTAAACACTGGACTAGAACCCGCCTAAAAACCCAGAAGGAAGGGTTTCTTGACATAATAGGTTTGTTATGCAAACCTATTGCCATGGCGAACAGTAAATCAGGTATGGATGATGACCCCCGGGAAATACTGGCAGCACAAGCGGGGTTTGTTAAAGAGGTCCGGACCTCGCAACGCGCCACTTGGTTTCCACTTATCGTTCTCGCAATTGTCACTTTCCTAGCGATTCCCATTGAACGTCTTGGTCGTCGAACAATTGGAGAATGCGGTGCCGTGACCTCAGCAAGCAGTACACCTCATTTTTGTCGTATATACAGTGTCTCAGGCTTAATTTATTGGCCCATAGCACTTGTCATCGCTTATGCAGTTATTTCGAATTTCTACAAGATTAAGTCTCGGGAGTTAGGCGTTGAAACAAGTGCAAGGAAGTACGTAATCCCGGGAGCGGCTATAGCCATACTTCTTAGCGCGGCCTCCTACCTACTCTTCCTTTTCTCTTCTCGCCAACGCTCGGTTCTCGGAATCTATTTTATGGATCCATCCAATTCGATTATCTTCCGAGCGCTTGCTCCGGCATTTTCCATTTGCCTGGCATTGCTGTTCCTTGCGCGATTTGAAAAGAATAATGTACTTTTGGTTTTTGATTTGTTGTATGGCGTGCTCGTTCTTTGGCCGCCAATTCGCGGGTTGCATAGAACCGGGTTTTGGAGCCTCGCCCCGTACCGAGTAATAGATGGTGGAGTACTCCTGATTGTCGGGATACTCTTTTCGCTTACCCAGCGGACGGAAGCGAAAAGACGAGTATGAGCAGGCATCCGATTAATGTTCTCAATGAAGTGGTACATCAGCGTGTCAGATTGGGAATTTTGACTATTGCTCATGAGACAAATCGAGTCGAATTTGGATATTTGAAGACTACGATGGAGTTAACGGGTGGCAACCTTTCGCAGCACTTAACTGTACTTGAGGAAGCGGGACTAATCGCGGTCGAGAAAGGGTACGAAGGAAAGCGGGCGCGAACTTGGGTAACGATTACGAAGGCGGGTCGTTTAGAACTCCGCGAGGAAGTTAAACAGTTGAAGCTTCTCATAAGCCAAATCGAGCGGAAGTAAATAGAAGATGTCGAAATACGTTGCGCTCAACATTTCCGTTTCTGCGGACGGATTCATGGCCGGTTCTAATCAATCATTTGATCAACCGCTCGGTGAAAATGGGATGGCGCTTCATGAGTGGGTCTTTCCCACCAAAGCATTCAGGGAGTGGATTGGGGAGCCCGGAGGAGCTACGGGAATTGATAATGACTATGTCACACGGGGTTTTCAAAATATTGGTGCCACAATCATGGGCCGGAATATGTTTGCGCCAAGTAGAGGCCCGTGGCTAAATGATGGTTGGGAAGGATGGTGGGGACCGAGCCCAAACTTCCAGCATCCAGTTTTTATTTTGACCCACTATCCAAGAGAGCCGCTTGATATGGGCAACGGAACGGTTTTTTATTTCGTGAATGGCGGGATTGAACAAGCATTTGAGTTAAGCAATAAGGCAGCACATGGGAAAGACATCCGCGTTGGCGGTGGGGCCAATACGATTCAACAATTTATGGAGGCGGGACTCTTGGACGAGATTCATACAACTCAAATACCCATCAATTTGGGTTCAGGAGAACTCCTCTTTAACCATCGGGAGTCACAGTTGCGACTTTATCGACCTTTGCCGCCAGTTAAATCACTCACAGTTACGCACCAAACTTATTTAAAAATATAGATTCTCTAGTTGCAGAAGAAATTCCGAGGAGCGGCATTGCAATTGACTTCACACACATGCAATTATTCATGAATGACACGAGCAAAACTAGAAACTTTTTCTAAAGTACCCCTGACATTTGGCCGGTCTCCTATTCACCGACTTGATCGACTCACCGAACACCTAGGTGGCAAAGTTGAAATTTGGGCCAAGCGTGAAGATGTAAATTCTGGCTTGGCATATGGAGGAAATAAGACTCGAAAACTCGAATACTTAGTCGCAGAGGCACTTGAACAAGGGTGTGACACTTTAGTTTCAATTGGTGGAGTTCAATCGAATCACACTCGCCAAGTTGCTGCGGTTGCAGCAAAACTTGGGTTGAAATGTGTCTTGGTCCAAGAGCATTGGGTTGAGTGGGATGAGGTTAATTATGAGAAAACCGGAAACATCTTACTCAGTCGCATTATGGGAGCCGAGGTGAGATTGGATCCATCCGGATTCGATATTGGTTTTAGAAAATCATGGGATCAGGCGATCGCAGATGTTATCGCCCGAGGAGGAAAGCCATATGCAATTCCCGCTGGTGCATCTGACCACCCATTAGGTGGACATGGTTTTGCTGGATGGGCTTTTGAAGTTGAAGACCAGGAACGGGATCTAGGGTTTAGATTCGATAATGTAATTGTATGTTCTGTGACCGGTTCAACTCAGGCTGGAATGATCGCAGGCTTTGCTCATAGTGATCGCGCCGAAAGTGTTACCGGTATTGATGCATCAGCAACTGTTGAAAAGACATGGGATCAAATTAAACGAATTGCTTCCAGAACGGCTGCGGCCATTGATCTCGGTCGTGAACTCCGTGATTCTGAAATTGTCCTGTTAGATCGTTGGCATGACGGAATTTATGGCATCGCCAGTGAGCACACTATTAAAGGAATTGAACTTGTTGGGAGCCTGGAAGGAATGATTACTGATCCCGTTTACGAAGGTAAATCGATCACTGCGCTCATCGATCTCGTAAAAGAGGGTTACTTTCCTGAAGGTTCACGAGTGCTGTATGCACATTTGGGGGGTCAGCCAGCTATAAATGCGTATACAACTGCTTTTTAGTTGTTTTTAGGGAATTGGCTGCAGTTTCTTACTGATCTGCGCTTGCGAGTTCGAGAAGTGTGCAGACTGTTCGCCAATTTCGAGCTGTCGCGGGGACGCCAAGAATTTTTTCGACTTGGGTGGCCAGTTTCGATTTTCCGAATCCGTTAGGCGTGTAAAGGTAAAAGACCGAGCCTTTCAATTTCCACTCTTCACCTACTTGTTGAAGTGACTCCAGGCGGTCTCGGCGTATGTTGCTCGGCACTTCGTCCATGAAGAATAAGTGAAGAACCTTGTTAGCCTCCTCGCTTGGTATCTTGGCGAACGGGCTATTTTTTATTGCACCTGCAAGTTCCTTCTGACTGACGACAATTACAGAAACTTCAAAACCGAACTTGTTCTTGATAGTTTTCTTAATTTGAGCAGCGAGAGCGCTCTTAGTTTTCTTACTCTCCCTAAAAACGATATTTCCACTTTGGATATATGTCTTAACGCTCGACAAGCCAACGGATTCAAGTTCTGCGGAGAGCTCTTTCATGGGCAAGATGTTCTTGCCACCCACGTTTACCCCTCTAAGCAACGCAACCCATATATTCACGTTGGCCTCCTTTCCTAATCAGATTTTAAGCTTGAGCTCTATTTTGGTCGAATCTCCAACGGCAAGGCTTTCGCTGGACCTAACTGCATCTTTCAGCGGAACAAGGTAAAGCCCGTCCTTCGGGATTAATGAGGTTGTCCATTCAGTTTTGCCAATGCGAGCAACTACAGGTATGACTCCCCACCCGTAGGTGACCAGTTTTGAAACTTCCTTGATCTTGCCACTTTCTTTCTCCGGAACAGTGAGAAAGTGAAATGGGGAAGGGCCACGCCAGTACCAAATTTCGTTCGAGAAGTTGATTTTCATCGTAAGCAGTACCTTCTCACTCTCGGTATCCGTACAGCTCCGCCTGCGCCAAAGTTTCAAGGAAAGGCTTTATTCCCTCTGAAGTTGAAACAGATTGAATATTTTGGGCGGCGGTAGCCACTCCAAGCTTTAAAGATTCCTCAAGTGGCCAACCTTGATGGAAGCCATAAATAAATCCGGAGGCGAAGGCATCTCCAGCGCCGGTCGTTCCTTTAATTGCACTCATCGGAACTTTCACGGAACCTTGGCGAACAATTTTCCCGTCTGAAGTAACAGCAAGAGCTCCTGCAGGGGAGTGAATTACTACGACTTGTAGAACTCCCGCTTTAATTAATTTACGTCCTATTCCTTCCAGAGCATCCCAATCAACATCGCTGTCAGCAGATTCGATTTTGGTCTCAATTCCGACGAGCGCTCCGGCTTCAGATTCATTGATAATTAACATATCCAGATAAGGAAGGCAAGGAAGATAGAGTTTTTGCAAGGTCTTTGCATCAAGTTGAACCATCTCCGCGTTTGTTTCGATTCCTAAAGCTTTTGCTCGTCTGAGCAACTTGACCCACTGTGAGTCACCATTTTCATCAAATGCATCTGCTCTTGCATGAAGCCCAGGAGAACCGATATGAAGAATCTTGGCTGTACTTTCATTTAGATCAATGATCGATAAATCTAGTTCGTTACATGCTCCATTATGGAAAAGAAAGGTACGTTTACCATTTGAGCTCAGCGTGAGTGCATCAGTAGTCGCAGTCAAAAATCCAACAATTTCCTGTCGATGAGAGAAATCGATGCCATACCTATTTGTTTCAGTAATTACGTATTGTCCGTCACTGTCTTCCCCGATCGGGCCTATAGCCTCAACGGGCAAGGAAGGATCAAGTAGTTTGAGATCAAAAGCGAGATTAAATCCAGCCCCACCAGTACTTCGCGAAATCTCATCTATCATCACGAGAGATTCGAGGGCTGGAAGGTGGTCGATCGTTTTTGCATAATCGACAGTTATTGTGCCAACACAAAGTACGCCTTTACGCATTTATTCTGCGCTAAGAACAGGATCTGTAATTTTTGAATCTTCGCTCAGCGTGCGGAAAGGTGTAATTCCTAATTCTCCAAGGGATTTGTGATACTCGCTGACAGCCTCAGTGGGAGTTAGTTTGGCTTCGAGGACTGGTCTCATGAGCTTTACGATATTTACTTGCGACTCGGCTCTTTGAATTTTACGACCAAAAAGCGCTACCCGCGCTCCTGCAGATTCGGCCCGATGCAAGAGTTCGAAGGTATCTCTCGTCGTTCCTGTCGAACCACCAAGTATCCCGACCACAAGTGATGAATCTGATTCAGCTAGTTCCTTGAGCGCATTGACCCCGTTATAGGCGACCTTAAGGAATGTTGGACGCTCAGATTCGGTGACTCCTGCCAAGGTTCTGATGATGTGATCATTCACAAAAGCGCCAAAGTCCGCGGGTTTGACCTCCACAGGTGCATTTGGATTGAAAACCTCCAAGAAATGTCGGACCCCAAGTTCAGCGGCTTCGATACGGAATTTTTTATAGGCTTCTAAAGTTATCAGGTCACTTTCCAGATCATTATTGAATGTCACGGAATAGAGCACTAAGTCACTGAAATCCTTTACCTTCTTTAAATTTACTGTCTGAAAAGGGCGAGATCTCGGCGAAAGATAATTACTTCCCCGCTGGTTCCAAATATCAGACGCGTCATTCCCGCGAACCGCCAACGTTATTTTTTTGAACTTCGCTGGTTTGCGAGCTAATTGCTCTCCATTTGAAGCTGAAGTCAGCATTATGTCCAGCGCGCCCTGCTCTAGGAGAACCTTCATATCGTTTAGATAATCTTGACGAGTTTTATATATCCCAGGACCAACTTCCCCCAGGGTGTGACCAAGACGCGTTGCGGGAGCCATTACTCCAAAAGCCATGTCGGCATCTTTCGCATCGGCAAGGATGAAATCCTTTGTAGTGTATTTACCAGCGTGAATTCGCTCAAGTTTCAGGTCTAGAGACTTCCGTGAGGTTCCGGACGATGTCATTGTTGAAGCATAAACAAATAAGTTGTGAATTGGAATACAGTTTACTATTCAATTATGAAAGTAATCACTCTCGCGGTCGGCTTCGTACTTTCTTCAATGTTTATGGGGTCATACTTTGCGTCAGCCACCACCACCTCCTACTTCGATAATAAAATCGCGATCAATGGGAGTGTTAATGGGAAAGTGCTTTTGAGCCCAGTCTGTCCAGTTGAACGAATTCCACCGGATCCGGCCTGCGCACCGAAACCGTACATAACAAACATCCAGGTGTGGAGCACGCGGACAAGAAGTTTATACAAATCAATTTTTACGAATAGTGTCGGTGCTTTCACACTCTCATTAGTACCAGGTCCTTACGTTCTTCAAGTGAAAAAACCAGTGAATGGATCCCTATATCCACGTTGTTCTGAAACCAAGTTTTTGATTACTTCCAAGAAAACTTTAAAACTAACGGTAATTTGCGATACAGGAATTCGGTAATTTGCTAGTTGATTTTTTTAGCTATTGCTCTAGAACGATCGAAGTCTGTGGTGCGACTTTTACTTGGGATCCTTTAACAGATGATAAAATCTTAACCCCCGCGGTATTTCCATTTACTACTATTTTCCAAGAACCACCGGCTGGCAAGAGAACGGATTGGGAAATGGTAGTGGCGTTAAAAGCAACCACGATCTTTTTCCATGAGTCCTTACTCTTCGCACCATTAAGTGAAAAGGCAACGACCCCATCTAGAGTGGGCAAAAAGGTAAGGTTCGATTTTATGGAAGCTGTTGTGGCAAGTCGGAACGCTGGATGAGAATTCCTGATTGCAATTAACCCCTTGTAGTAATTGTTTACGCTGATATTTGTAGGAAGCGTGCTCCATTTCAATGAGTTCACCGCATCCCCCGAGTTGTAGCTATTGCCGTCTCCACCCTTAGAGCGAAGGAATTCCTGCCCCGCTTGTATAAATGGAACCCCTTGCGAGAGGTAAACGATAGCCGCGCTCATTTGATCCATTTTTATGATCGTTGCGGCAGATGCTCCTGTAGCACTTGCTTTTAATTTGTCGAATAAGGTCTGGTTGTCGTGGGACTCCACGTAATTTATCGCCTGACCCGGCGCTCCTGTCGTCCAAGTATTTGTCAGCGTTCCGTTGTACGAGGTATTACCTACAATGCCTGCTTTTACATCAAGGGCTCTCACAAAGGACCCGGAGACAAAACCTTTGGCACTGGGATCAAAGACTGGACCTTTTGCGCCGTCACGTATTTGGTCGTTGAATGCGGCTACGCCTGGGATCTGTGCGATATTTCCCTGTGTAGCTGCGCTTGAAGAAGGGAGAGAACTCGATCCGTACCAACCTTCACCGAGCATCAATATGGTTGGATCGATCGCGCTGAGATTCTTGCGGGCTTGATTAACGGTGTTAATACTCATCTGCCCCATTTGATCGATTCGGAATCCATCCATGTGGTATTCCGTTGCCCAGTATTTGAACGAGTCGTTGATGAACTTGGAGACCATCGGGCGTTCATCTGCGACGTCGTTCCCAACTCCACTCCCATTTGTTAAGTTGCCACTGGAATCTGTTCTAAAGAAATAACCGGGAACGATAAGGCTTTCACTGTAAGTATTTGCATTGAATACGTGGTGGTAGACCACATCCATGATTACTCGAAGCCCTTGGTTGTGCATGGATTGGATTGCGCTCTTTAATTCAGTTATTCGTGTCGTTGGATTTGCAGGGTCTGTCGAGTATGAACCTTCTGGCACGTTGAAGTTCTGTGGGTCATATCCCCAATTGAACGTCGGCACAGCTTCATCTACGGATTGAAAGTCAAAGATTGGCAGTAATTCCACATGTGTAACTCCGATGCTCTTAATATGAGCTACTCCGGTTGGAACTCCTTTATATGAGGTTTTTATATCGGTAAAGGCTAAATACTTACCTTTATGCGCAGCGGGAACCCCGCTACTTGGGTCAATCGAAAGATCCCGAACGTGCAGTTCATATATAGAGGCATCCGTCGGGTTGCCAGAGAATTTAGGCTTCACATTGTTCCAGCCAATGGGATTTGTCTTCGAGAGATCGACTACTACACCACGCAAGCCATTGATCGTGGTAGCTCGAACATACGGATCGACAGCATCATTTGTAGTCCCACTCACTGTTACTCGATACATGTAAACCAGACCATTCTGGTCACCTGGAAGTGTCGTTACCCAAGTTCCATTTACGTCAGCGGTCATCGGAATTTCAGTAGCGGCGCCACCATTGACTGAAGGAAAGGTAAGTAATGAAACATTGGATGCCGTCGGTGCCCAAACTTTAAACTTAGTATTTTGGGCCGTGTAAGTGTTGCCCAAATCATTTCCTGTATACGTGTACTTTGCTGCAAAATCCGCCGAATCAAAAACTTTAGCTTGGTCGACAACAGGATTTGGGGGGATAACTCCGGTAGGTAACGTCGAATATATAGTTGCATCCCCTTGACGCATCCAAACTTCAGCATTTCCGCCTGAATCAAATGTGGAGATGAAGCGGTCGATACCTCCATCTTTCTCGATCCATGCCCCCTTCCTAATAATTATCCCGAGTTGATTAAAGGTTGATAACCCCGTGACATCGATATTTGCGATTACTCCAAATGCATCTGTTCCTGTAAATGGAAATCCTGCCGCGCTTACCTCTTTATCATTTGCCGTCCCGGGCAGATCTCGCCACAAGTAAACATTCCAATTCGTATAGTCAGCGGCCGACCTTTGGTAATGAATAGTTAGGTGGACTGTGTCTGGAGGCGAAGCGTGGGCGGCCTGTAGCCAAATTGCAGGTTGAAATGCGGCAAGCAACAGAGAAACCGCTACTAAAGCAACGCGCCGGCGGCCCCTAAACATCTAGTTAGTTTATTGCGCCAACTCCCAAAGATGGCCATCAGGATCAGCAAATAAGGCGGTTCGAACCCCCCATGGTCGATCTATTGGGCCATTTATAAGTGAAAAACCCAATTCTTGGATTCGCAGAGATTGCTTATCGACATCATCAACTTGAATAGTTAACTGGAATGCGGAACCACTCTCCGGGGAGGCGACCTGAGCCGGAGCAATCAATGAAGGCGCTTCGCTACGGCGCAGAAGATTTATCAGTAGATCACCAAACTTATAAACAACGGAATTTTCATCCTCATAAACTGGAGCTTTTTCAAAGACGGTTGAGTAGAAAGCTTTAGATTCTTCTAGGTCAGAGATGAAGAGGGTATTTGCGAATATCTTATCTGCCCAGGTCATGAGACGATCCTAATTAAATCCAAGTGAAAGTTCTTGCAATCCTCTGACTAAACGAGTCACATCATCCAGAGTGCTGTATGGAGCCAACCCCGCGCGAACGGCTCCAGTATCTCCAAGACCGAGTGCCCTGGAAACCTCAAGTGCGTAGAAATTTCCAGCAGGAGCATTGATTTTCTGCTCTGCTAAATATTTGTAAACCTCAGCGCCTTCGAACCCTTTCATATTGAAATAAATTGTAGGTGTTCGCTTAGAAGCATGACCGTACGTGCTTATGCCCGGTAATGATTGAATTTGTTCTTCCATGGCGCCAAATAGGTGCTCTTCATATCTTTCCAATTCCTGCATGGAGCGGATGATTCTCTGACGTCGATCCTGTTGGTCACTTGCTACCAAATTTGATATGTAGTCTACGGTTGAAGTGCATCCCGCCAAAAGCTCGTACGGCAGTGTTCCAAATTCGAAGCGCTCAGGAACTGCACTTGTAGAAGGTAGTAATTTGTCGTTCTCTAAGGTGGCGAGTAACTCCGGCTTTGCCGCTATAGCCGCGCAATGTGGTCCGAGCAATTTGTAAAAGGAAAATCCGTAAAAATCCGTGTCCAGCGCTTGCATGTCGACAGCGGTGTGGGGCGTTAAGTGAACTCCATCCACGTAGAGCAATGCATTGGATCGATGTACCTCATCGGCTATTGCACGAATATCGGGTCTTGTTCCGATTGTATTTCCGGCACCAGTCACTGCAACCAAGCGCGTCTTACTACTCAATAATGCAGAAATTGTTGCCGTTGGTAGCGCTCCAGTCTCAACATCAAACTTGGCCCATTTAACAACGGCTCCGACTGACTCGGCAGCCTGAACCCAAGGCCGAATATTCGAGTCGTGATCAAGTGTGGTGACAATTATTTCATCCCCAGGTTTCCACGTTTTGGCCAGCGTTCGGGAGAAGTCATAGGTGATTTGAGTCCAACTGCGACCATAAATGACGCCACCTGGATCGGCATTTATCAAATCTGCCACCGCATGACGAAATTTGAAGACTATTTCATCGGCGTTTCTTTCAGAGATCGTCGTGGTGCTGCGGTTTGAAATTGGCTTGGTGATTGCATCAGCTATAGCGTTTCCAACTTGGGATGGAACTTGACTTCCTCCCGGACCATCGAAGAAGGCTAACCCAGACTCTAGCGCTGGAAAATCTGCTCGTATTTTTTCAACATCGTAAGTCATGAGTGCAATTCAAGTGGTATTTAGAATCTAAATCAATAACTTATTAGCTCCGACCAAATTAGAGAAGCCGGGGGTATCTAAAGTGGCTACTATCGCCGTATGTCAGTAATAGCCTCAGTTCATGGCGTCTTGGGAGCTCATAGATATTCGCAAGAAGAGATCACGACCTCATTTACAAAGGTAGTTTCGCCACAAGGAAATCAAGCAGCTGTAATAGATCGCATTCATAAGGCAACCGAAGTAAAATTTCGAAGCCTTGCGCTTCCTGCAGATGCTTACACCGGTCTTAATAATTTCGGCGAAACTAATGATGCTTTCATTGCTGTCGCTCTTAAACTTGGTGCAGATGCTATCGTCGCTGCCCTTCAGCAGGCAGGGATACGAGCGGATGAAGTTGACTTTGTCATGGCAACCTCCATTACTGGCCTCGCCACCCCATCAATTGAGGCCCGCCTAGTTCCTATCGTTGGTTTTCGATCAGACATTAAGCGAGTACCGATCTTCGGATTGGGATGTGCAGCAGGTGCCGCGGGTATCGCTCGTTTAAATGACTATTTAATTGGGCACCCTGATGAAGTCGCAGTCCTACTCTCGGTCGAACTGTGTTCACTCACTCTTCAGTATGACGACCTTTCCATGGCAAATATAGTTTCGTCAGGACTCTTCGGTGACGGAGCTGGTGCCCTCGTCATGGTAGGTGCAAAGCGAGCAGAACGTATGGGGATAAGTGGACCGCGCGTTATCGCTTCACATAGTCGGATATTTCCTAATACTGAAGATGTGATGGGCTGGAATATTGGTAGCAGTGGTTTTCGTATCGTTCTATCGCCGACGGTAGGTGATGTAGTTTCGGAACATCTGGGCGCGGACGTTGACGCATTCCTAAGTAGTCAAGGTCTGCGCACCTCTGATATTGCACAATGGGTGTGCCATACCGGGGGTCCGAAAATATTGCAGGCGGTTGAAGAGAGTCTGGAATTGCATGACGGACAACTCGCTGTCTCTTGGAACTCCCTGGCAGAGAAAGGAAATCTCTCGTCGGCAGCCGTATTGCACGTCTTGAGCGATGTTCTTGAAGGTTGTGGAACTCCGAAGCCAGTGGCGGGGACGCTAGGTTTATTGCTAGCTATGGGCCCTGGGTTTTCCTCCGAACTTGTACTTTTGGAGTGGTAGACGATGGCAGGATATATAGCTTTCACGGTATTGCTGGTACTTGTTGCAATAGAAAGAATCATTGAACTCGTTGTTTCTAAGCGAAACCTTCGTTGGAGTTTTTCCCAAGGGGGAATCGAATTTGGACGCTCTCATTACAAATATATGGTTGTCATCCATATCTTTCTTCTTCTAGGTTCGTTGCTCGAGGTTTGGATAGTTCGACCGATACTTAATCCGCTATTGAGTTGGACGATGTTTGGTTTTGCGATCGGATCGCAGGTTTTGCGTTGGTGGTGTATTTCAACCCTGGGACGTCGATGGAACACGCTAGTGGTCATAATTCCCGGCATGCCTGCTATACAAGATGGTCCATATAAGTGGTTAAAACATCCCAACTATGTAGCTGTAGTTATTGAAGGCTTTGCGCTTCCGATGGTCGGTTTCGCATGGCGCACCGCCCTAATATTTACATTTTTAAATATTTTCGTGCTGACCGCAAGATTGAAGAGCGAAAATGCAGCGCTCGCCACTCTTCCAAAAGCACCATGATAGATCTGCTCGTTGCTGGGGCTGGACCTGTTGGTCTTGTAACTGCGATTCACGCGGCAGGGGCGGGTCTTGTTGTAACTGTTGTCGAACCTCGAGTTGGAACCATTGATAAGGCCTGTGGTGAGGGACTTATGCCGGGGGCCTTGACGCATCTATCCCGAATCGGGGTGGATCCGAAAGGTGCGGATTTTTTCGGGATTCGTTATATCTCTGGCGATCGCAGCGCCGAGGCGCGTTTTTCTGGTGGTCCTGGCAGGGGAGTGCGTCGGACTGTTCTCCACGATTCACTAATGCTGCGAGCAAAAGGACTTGGTATTAATTTCGTAGAAGGACGTGTGCAAGAGATCGTTCAGAACCTTGATCATATTGAGGCGGAGGGGATTCGTGCTCGTTACCTCATCGGGGCTGATGGATTGCATTCCAACGTGAGAAGTCAGATTGGCCTACAGGCAGTTGCGAAGAATAAGCAGCGCCAACGCTATGGAATTCGACAACATTTTGAAGTTGCTCCTTGGGCCGACGTGGTGGAGGTCCATTGGTTACCCAATGCAGAAGTGTATGTAACCCCCGTGGATGAAAATACGGTTGGAGTGGCAATACTTGGAGGTACTGGACTCAATTTCGAAAAAGTTATCGGGCAGATTCCGCAGCTAGCTGAACATTTAAATTCAGTTCCTTCGGCGAGCAAACTTCGCGGCGCCGGACCACTTCGGCAGCGTGTTCGTGCAAGATCCGCCGGACGGGTACTCCTAGTAGGGGATGCTTCGGGTTATGTCGACGCCCTGACAGGTGAAGGACTCCAAGTAGGTTTTGCAGAAGCGGAAGCGGCGGTTCGGGCAGTGCTAGTTAATGATCTGAAAATCTATGAAGCGCACTGGCGGAGGGTGACTCGCTCCTATCGCTTGCTGGCTGGGGGTTTGCTGTGGGCGTCTTCCAATCGAGTTATCAGACCTGCGATAGTTCCTTCCGCGCAAGCGCTACCACCTGTATTCCGCCTATTAGTTAACACTCTCTCATAAATAGAGCGGCGCCTTTATTAAATTTTCTCTATACATGCATTAAGTAATCTCTCAATAAGCGGTGCTAGACAGGGCCCACCATACGAGTAATCATTCCGTATGCAAAAAGACAGGAAATCGTCATTAAAATGTATGTTAATCGTAAGTTTACTTTTAACAGCTAACCTTTTGCCGATCACTGATTCCTATGCAGACTCCGGATCTTGGCAGCAATTGCAAGGGGTTGCAGATGCAGACCCTGGAATCATGTTTCTACTTTTGGATGGAACGGTTCTTGTACAGGATCAAGGAATTAACAATTCAGGTTCGGAGCGCTGGTGGATTCTCACACCAGATTCCAAAGGAAATTACGCGGATGGAACCTGGTCGCGAACGGGCGCCATGCCAACCGGGTACAAGCCTTTATACGCTTCTTCCGGTGTTCTTCCAGATGGCCGAGTAATTGTTGAAGGTGGAGAGGTAAATGGAAGTTCTACCTGGGTTGGCGAAAATTTGGGAGCAATTTACGACCCCGTCGCTAAAACTTGGTCCGCGGTTTCTCCTCCCAATCAGGGGCGCGGCACATTTGTCTCCATAGCGGACGGACCTTCAGTGATCCTCGCAAATGGTCAATTTATGTTTGGTCCCGCCGGGAACGGTGATGCAGGGGAATTGGGTCAGACTAAACAAGCGATACTAAATCCATCAAATCTTTCTTGGTCGGTAACGGGTAAGGGTATGTCCGGTGCTAATCCGGAAGCTGGATATACCCTGCTCCCGAATAACAAAATTTTGATGATTGATACGCCTGTGCACTCCGGGAAGAAAACAGAAATATTTAATCCAATCTCGGGGGTGTGGAGTTCTGCTGGTGTAACGCCTAAATCGTTGCTTGATCCGTCCACAGCAGCGGGTGAAGCAGTTGCTGAAATTGGGCCGGCGATAGTGATGCCGAGTGGCGTGGTCTTTGCGGAGGGGTCAAATCAACACACGGCTATCTACAATTACAAGACAAATTCTTGGGCGACAGGTCCAGATTTTCCATCCGTCAATGGAAAGCAAATGCACGCAGATGATGCAGGTTCGGCCATCTTGCAGAACGGGAACGTCCTCTTTGATGCAAGTCCGGTTACGAATGGCAAATTTGCACCTCCCGTTTCATTTTTTATCTTTGACGGCAAGAAGGTTCAATCTATTCAACCGCCTTCAGATCAATCTCAAATTCAATCAAATTTTCCATATTTCCTCTCTCTACCAAATGGTCAAATATTGGTCAATGAGAGGATGGGATCTCAAAATATGTATGTGTACAACTCACAAGGCGAGGCTGCCGCAAGTTGGGTTCCGCAAATTGAGAGCGTACCCACCAATCTGGTCAACTCTAAAGTTTATACTTTAACGGGAAAGCAGTTAAGTGGTTTGACTGAAGGTAGTTCGTTCGGTGACGATTGCAACAACCAAACAAATTATCCTTTGATAAAAATTACGAATCAAAAGTCAGGTACAGTTTTCTATGCCCGTACCCTTGATGTAAATTCAACATCAATCACCCCTGGAAATTTGGCATCCATGACGTTCATGCTGCCTTCGAACGTTGCGGGTGGACCTTCAACGCTACAAGTAGTTGCCAGCGGATTTACCTCAGTTCCAATCGACGTCACCATTTCAACTGATTTTTCATGATCGAGAAGCCACTGCTTGCGCTCCAAACCACCTCCATATCCACCCAGATCTCCATTGTTTCGCACAATTCGATGGCAAGGCACAATGATCGCTAGTTGATTGGCTCCGTTTGCATTTGCTACGGCGCGACTAGCAGTGGGCTTGCCCAAAGAATCAGCTTGCTCTGAGTAACTTCGCCTTTGTCCATAAGGAATTTGTAAGAGTGCTCCCCAGACAGATTTTTGAAAATCACTTCCGTGTAAACGAATAGGTGTCTCAAACTTCTTCAGGGTGCCGGCAAAATAAGCTTGGATTTCTCCGTCAATTGAGTCGATAGGTGCTGTACGACCCGGGACGATTACGACTTTCCCATTGTTCCTCAACCTTTCGATCTCTCGCTCTAGCCCCCGACGACTAATGAACTCGAATAAGTGGAGTTCTTTCTCGTCGGCAATTGCCAACATAGGCCCGAGTTTGGTGTCGATCCAGGCCGTAGTTAGGATCTTTTGCGCAGCACCAAAATTGGTAGGAGCTGCCCCCATTACTTTAGAAAATGCATCGCGAAAGCCACTGCTGGATTGATATCCAGTCTTCGCTTGGGCTTCCATCACGGCCGAGCCCTCACGTATCTGCTTTGTCGCAATGCCCATCCGTCTTGCTCGGGCATACTGGACAAAAGTCATCCCAAACCGCTTTTGAAATTGCCGGCGTGCTGTTGCGGCATCTATCGACAATTTATCGAAGTCACGGTTCGACCAACGTTTTGTGGGATCTGACTCAACTGCATCAACTAACGTCCGCACTAAATCGCTCACCTGGTTTGGATTGGAGAGCTGCTGGCAACGGAGACAGGGTCTAAACGATGCAAGCAGTGCTTCCTGCGCCGTCCTATGGAATTCGCAATTTTCAAATTTTGGTTTTCTCGCTGGGCAAGTGGGACGGCAATAGATTCCCGTAGTTTTAACTCCGACGTAGAACACACCTTCAAACTCCGGGTTCTTCTCCACGAGTGCCCGATAAAACTCCATACTTTGCTTTTTAGTAATCATTATGTCCATTCGACTGTATTAAGGATGAGCAGGTTACCTTTCAGGAGCCCAGAACAGAGCGAAATTTAGGGATCTTCCGCGGCCGAAAAATCGACATCGAATTGCTATTGATGATCGTAAGGGACTTGTAAGACTCAAGCCATCTCATATTATTATCAGAGTTACACTGACGATATGAAGCGCATGGGGCTTTTTATCTCCGTGATAGTGGTGGCTACTTTAGCGCTCACAAGTTGTGGTTCTAGTGCACCAACTCCCAGCCCTACGCCAACCCCATCTGCTTCGGTGAAGCCAGCGCCTAAACAGCACGCGGAAATTTTTTATGTTGGAGATACTCCTACCGGCTTCAAACTTTTCAGTGAGAATTACCAAGTGACCGATTTAGGGATATTTTCACTTAAAAAATTAATTTCGGATTTGCTTGACGGCGTAGCCAAACCACATGATCCCGACTATTTCAATTTATGGGGGAATGGTTCATCGCTTAATTCGCTCAAAATACTTGGGCCTTTGGCAAGGGTTGATCTTCATCTGGGAAAACTCAATGTTGGCTCAGAAGCAGAGATGAGGGCAATTGATGAAATCTTCTGGACCATTGCAAAATTTATGCCACCAATAACCAAAATGAACCTTTTGGTCGATGGCAAGAAAGTGGAATCGCTAGCAGGTCATGTGGATGCAAGACAGACCTTTATTCTCGAACCTTCATATGACGTTCTAAGCGCAGTGCAGATAACTTCGGTAACTGAGGGAGAAAAAATGGTTTCGCCAATAATCGTCAACGGCGAGGCATGTACCTTTGAAGCGAATGTTGCTTGGAAACTTTCTAAAAGTGGTGTTCTGGTGAAATCCGGGGCTGTCACCGCGAAGGAAGCGTGTCCCACAAGATCAACCTGGACTTTGAATTTGGGAACTTTGGCGCCGGGCACGTACCAACTAGCTTCCCAAGACTTTTCTGCAAAGGACGGCTCTCTGGTAGCCCAAGACACTAAGAAGTTTGAGGTGGTCGCCCACTAAAAAAGCTGCTGGCATAAATAACCAGCAGCTTTTTGTGTACTAATTGGCCCTACTAACGTCCTTTTTCTGGATTTAAAACTCCACCAATAGGAACGACGCTATTTGCTGGAAATCCCCCACGTTTAGCGTGTTCGAGAATCACTTTTTCATCGGAGGCCGCGTAGATGCAATAGATCTTGTCTCCGGCCGCGTAGCTTTCGATCCACTCAATAGCACTTCCTTCTTGGTGCATCGCGTCAAGAACTCCATCACTTACTTTAGAAATGTTTTTCAAATCTTCTTCAGCAAGTGCTCCTGCGCCAGGAATTTCTCGTTCGATTATATACCGCTGCATATTCTCTCCTTTAGTTTGATGCAATGACGGAGGGTAAGCATTTCTAAAGTTTTTGGTAATTGCAAGGTTATTTGAGGTTAATTATTTGGCGATGCGCTTCGATCGCTTAAATGAATAGACACTGCCGCTCACGAATAATATCCCGCTCGTTAGCAGCCCAAACGTAGCTCCGAGAGATCCTCCTAGTGTTTCACCAACAAATTCTCCAGCGCCTATCGTGATTGCGGCGATAGCTCCAACGAGTAGCGGCCACTCTGGAGCACGCGAATATATCCAAAGTGCAGCCAGAACCAACGCTAAATAAATAAGGTATGTCAAAAATCGATAACTTCCGAAGAAAACTATCTGTCCACTCCATAGCAGCATTCCCATGGCCAAGGCATCGCCCAAGCGCCTATCAAAGATATGAATATTGGATAGAACCAACCAAATAAATCCAAGTATGACTAGTACAGAGCCTGCAATGTAAGAATAATTTTGAAAGTGTGGATTTACATAATGTATTCCCGAGATTCCAACAGTGATCGAAAATCCTGCGAGACTTAACTCGCCGATCATTGTTCTATTCCAAATATACGCGCAGAGTGTGATTAGCCATCCCGCAAATATTGCAAAAGTAAGGACCCCATTGCCGTGCGCTCTGAGTGCGATAACGGACAGAGTTGCACAGGAGGCTGAAGTGGCGCCAAGCAATCCGGCCAGTCGACTCCTTACGCCGGATGATTTTCCAATTATCAAAGCAGCAACAGCCTGCAGAATTGCGAGAACTAGAAAAAGAGAGAACAAAGTTAGGTGCGAAATGTTATGCCAGCGCTGACCGAGAATGATAACTAAGGAGACAACAATAAAGAGGCCTCCGAGGTAGCCTCCGACTTCCGCCAACACCCTGCGGCGCGAATCCACCAAATGGTTTGTCTTTTCGTACTCGACGCCAACTTTGTTAGCATCTTCTGGGCTCAACTCCCCGCGAGAAACTAAGTTTTCAAGCGCTAGAGTCAACCGTCTTTCGACCATCTCTATAACGTACTCTGGGCGAATTGCTAAAGATAGTTAATCGTCCCCTGATCCACCTTTGACTGAAGGTCGTGCTCCGGAAATCGATATCTTGGATTTAGGGGTGACAGCCGGTTGCTGAAGTGGAGTTTGTGCGACCGCAATCGTTGAGCCACCAGTTTGGACGATAGAGGTAACGCTTGCAGCGCGATGCATTTCTGCGGAAACCGCTCCAGCACTAAGGGCGACCCCAATGGCGAGTATAAATACCTGTAGTTTCATAAGTTGGATTGTTCTCGAGCCAGTTGAGAGTTCCCTGCGGATCAACTGAGGTCCCACCCTGAATCTAATTTCTTGATTCTCCCTGCTTTTTTTGCTTGTTTTTGCACTCCCAAAGGAAAAAACCAGATCCAGTTCAATGGGAAACCACGATGGCGAACTTTGAACCCTTTGAACCCTTTGAAAGGAGCTTTTAGTCGAGCTTGTAATAATAGAAGCCAGTTTGATTTGGATAGCCATAAGAGTCCGGCAGCATCTCAATTTTCACATCGGAAATCGAACTTGAGTGCTTCCTGATCCAAAGCCGATGATCTCTAAACCGATTGTGTTTAGCCATAGTTGGTAGTTGAACTTCCGTCGCAGTGTTGAAAATCCCAACAAAGCGAATCGCGCTGTCAAATAGGTTTGTTAGATATTTCTCATACCTATCATCTTCAGTTAAGTGCAAAATAACATCCATCGAAATCGCCAAATCTGCTCTCATAAAATCCGAAACCTTAAAGCTGTCGGGTTCATAAAGTTGGAATGCTTTTGTTTGATCGTTCTTATACATTTCGCTAGTTTTTGCTATCGCATCGGGAGAGACGTCCAACCCCAAATACTTACTAATGTTGATCATTCCAAGTTGGTTTCCGTCACCCGATCCATATTCAATGATCGATGAAATGTCATTTCCAGAGATAAATGAATTTAGGCTGTTGGCTTTAAATTCTGCCAACCCGCCGTATGAGCCGCTACCACTGTTTCCGCCGCCTGCGTATCTCTTCTTCCAATAATCAACGGAATCAAAATCCATGACTCATCTTATTAGGTGACAGGCGGTATAAGTCTTGTTCTCTTTGATACTTATGGCGTGAGATAACTTCCAGAGATGTAGATGTAATCATCGCTATTTAAGGCGATCGGAGCTATACCTGTAAAAGGCGCTCCAACATCGTTTTTATAATTCCACAAACTGATAAGCGTTGAGCTAGGAGGTGCGTATCCGACTAGCAGCACGTTATCTGTGTTGGTGTTGTCCTGAACCTGAGCATCCCTGAATGAATAGTAGGAAGCGACTGGTTTACCTGCTGGAAGCGTAAGCGTTATAGCCCCACTTCCCCAGGTAGTCACCCCTGTTAGGTTTGCCAATATCCAAAAACTTACTAACTTGCCGATTTGAATATATGAACCAGTAGTTGTCGGACTTCCGACCATCCCCGAAGCTGTGAAAACCGGGGTGAATGAAACGGGTGCGGAGACGGTTGCATCCACTCCAGCGGCACCCGTAGATCCTGTTGGTCCTGCTGGACCAGTTGCACCAGTTGCACCAGCGGATCCGGTTGGGCCGGTTGGGCCGGTTAAACCAATAACACCTTGAGGTCCAATGACACCTTGAGGTCCAATGACACCTTGTGCACCAGTTGCGCCAGTTGCGCCCGTTGTGCCAGTTAAACCAGTAACACCTTGTGGACCAATAACACCTTGCGGACCTGTCGCGCCAGTCAAACCAATGACACCTTGCGAACCTGTTGCGCCAAGTAAACCAATGACACCTTGCGGACCTGTTGCGCCAAGTAAACCAATGACACCTTGCGGACCTGTTGCGCCAGTTAATCCAGTGACACCTTGCGGACCTGTTGCGCCGATCGTTCCACCTGAACCGGTCGCACCATTTGAGCCCGTGGCGCCGTTCGATCCGGCAGTACCAGTTGCACCTGTAGCACCAGTTGCCCCCGTAGCTCCAGTAGCTCCAGTAGCACTAGTTGAACCAGGTAAACCCTGAAGACCATTGAGACCTTGAGCTCCTGTGGCACCAGCAACTCCTTGTGCTCCGGTGGCACCTTGTGTTCCCCGGGCACCTTGTGTTCCTGTCGCACCGTTTGATCCTCGAGTTCCTGTCGCACCTACAGCACCGGTTGCACCTACAGCACCGGTTGCACCTACAGCGCCAGTTGCACCAGTCGGACCTACATTTCCAGTAGAAGCGGTATTTCCCAATGCCCCTTGAGGTCCCACAAATCCCGGAGCCCCAGAGGAATCAGGGGGAAGGGGTACACCTGAGAGGCCTTGAGGTCCAATAAATTCTGACGGGTTTAGAGATGTGTTGCCTGTCTTATAAGCAATAAAATTTATGCCAGGAGTTGAGAACGATTGCGCTTGCGCTTGATTCGTCGCGAGAACAACTGAACCAACGCAAGCCAAACTGAGCAAGGCCCTAGAGAAAATATTCTTATACATTTGTCTGGTCAGATCAGTTGAGCTTCAAGGATTTTTCCGCTGGCTGTGACTCTAGAAGTCACACCGCGCGCTAAGGAACGACGTTGGTGTCTTATTGCAAGCCAAACGGTCATCAAAATAATCGGTAACAAAATGTCGGTAAAAATAAATATAGGAAAACTTCTTAAGTATCCAAAGTAGAAGGAACCAGATTGCACATATCTTGTAATCTGAGAGGCAATTAAACTCACTGGCCACAATAATGCGCAGAATGGTAAGAGGCGACCAATTTTATTGTAGCTGGACGAATAAAGTAATAAAAGTATTGGCGCTAATGTCGAGATAGATATCCAGCCGACAGTAGAAATTACGAGTTCATAGCGTCGTACCATATTTTGATTTCCAAGTGGATTGAAAAAGAAGAAATCCGGAAAAGTTGCAATCGTGAGCCAAAAGACTAGAAAATTGACCGCCGCTAGAAGGTTTATCGATAGAAGTGACAAATCAATAATCTTAGAAATCTTCACAAAGTCCCCACATTCAAAGAGATGTTTAATCAACTCTTTTTAGTCTAAGAGATTGTCCTCACTTTCAACTCTCATAAGACTTGAAGGTGACTTAAGGTATTTTCTTCATAATCGGGGTGTTTTAAGCACTCCAAATATTGTCCCCACGAAGTGCTGCGTCGGAGCCACCATCTATATAGATTGTTTGACCAGTTGTGTGAGTATTTTCCTTGCTGGTCAGCCACGCTAATAAATATGCAACTTGTATTGGTTTCATGTAGTGGTGGAGTGGCATGGGAACCATGGCATCAATTGCGGCTCTCGCCTCTTCTGTTGCAATCATGTCCGCCACCATGGGAGTTTCAACGATCCCGGGCCCGACTGCATTCAATGGTATGCCAGCACCAGCCCAATAGGGCTTAATGCATTCTCGACGCACCCAACGACTCAAGGCACGCTTTGTGGAACCGTAAATGAGCGCTGCTCTTACATCACCCTCATCGCAGAGACCTTGGGCTATTGAAAGTGCGGAATTTTCATTGTCGTTAAGCATCGCCTCCACGAGTGCAGGAGAGTTAGGCATTAAAGATGCCATGGAACTAGTAATGGCAACCCGGGCTGATGAACTTTCAGTCAGGGTCGGGAGTAAACCCTCTAAAAATTCCGTAACCCCGAAGAAGTTTACGGAGACTGTTTTTGGTGAAGGAGTAGCCAATCCTGCACATGCGATAACAGCGTCAATTTTACCTTTGCTCTCCTTGATCACAGCGGCCACACCAGCTTTCCGACCCTCTGCCGTACTTAAATCAACATTGATATCAGAGTTATGGATATCTACCCCAATTACATCCTTACCACGGTCCTCGAGCAACTTATAAGTCGCGGCACCTATTCCAGAAGCCGCTCCTGTTACAACATATAGACGAGTCATGCCAATTCTCCCTCACGTACTTTTAATTACAGATCATGAACAACCATTTTGCGTGCGACGGCCAACAGCTCCCCGTCCGACATATTTTCGGCATCAATATCTTGGATCGCGCGAATGTTCTTTGCAATATCGTGATGGTGATCCTTCAAATAAGATGCGAGATTGTGTACAGCGCTGGCTTTTCCTTTTCCACCACCCGCAAGGTAAATGTGATCGAAGCCTTTCAATTCCAGGGATACCCGCTCCACAAAGTGGGGATCCATCTTGGAACGATTGCGACCGCTGAAATACTGACTCAGCATCTTTTTGTAATCCTTATCGATGTACTCTTCAGAGAATGTTATCGGGGAGGAGCTTGGTTCAAAATCTTGCTTCCAGATCTTTGTGTGAGTTCTTGATAGGACGACGAAAACTTTCTTTCCTGAATTTTGAATGCCTTCCATTTCTGGCTTCTCTCTCATATAAGAATCAGACTCGATTAACTAGTGTGCTCCTTATACGAATATCGTAAGTATCAGAGGTGTCTTACGGAATAGAGATAGCACTCAATTAGTAATTATTGGCTTCTATATTGCAAGGCCAATTGAGATGAAAAGAATTCCAATTAATGGCGGGATAGCTTGCAAGAGCGCCGCTTTACGAGATCTCTGCACGCTAATGAAAAGGACTAGTCCGGCACCAACCATTGAGCTCGCAGCGAAGAGCATCAACGTAAAGCCTATGGTTTCATAAGAAATTGCGACCAGACTTCCACCGGTAATTCCAATTGCTAGAAAGAGGTTATAGAAACCTTGATTAAATGCCATCGGCGCAATCACGAGAGCGACTTCCTGGGAAGGCAGTCCAAAGGTTTTCCACGTTTTCGGCTTGAGCCAACTAATGCTTTCTAGAGTAAATATGTAAATATGAAAAATTCCGGCTGAAATTAAAAAGAATATTCCGATGGCTAGGAGGGCGCTTCTCATGCGAAAGAGTATGACATGGGGATTTTAGACTAAAAATATATTAATCAAGTTTTGAACTGTACAAATCCTCTTATACCAACGCTTTGGAGGCTTGGATGTAATGAAGTAGTAAGTGAATCGTAAGAAGACGTGTATCGCGGGGACCCTAGGATACGAATTGTCTAGACACCAATGGAGGTGGATGCCTAATGGCGCAACGGAAGCGAATTCCATACCTGCTCGTGGCATTTGTAGTCTTTTTTCTTCCTTCGCTGGCGCTAGCCAGTTTCGGAATCCAGTTGCATACGGTAACCACAGGAAGCATGCGTCCAGAGATTAAGCCTGGTGACTTAGTAATTACACGTCTCGAAATTATGAGTTCTGTACAAAAAGGTCAAGTGATTCTTTTTTATGATTTAAAGTCAAAATCCCCAATTTCACACCGTGTTATTTCAGTGGTCGATAACGGACTAAATGTAAATGTCACGACTAAGGGGGATGCAAACCCCATCGCTGATGGCACGATCACCGAACCAAGGTCATTTAAAATCGCCAAAGTGGTCACGGTAGTCGCTGGAATGGGCTGGGTAGTCGCTGCGCTGCATACTCCAGCAGCAAAATATCTCTTAGTTGGGCTCTTAGCACTTTTAATCATCATGTACGTCGTGGAAAAACGATTTGGATCAAAAAAAGAAGAAAAAGTGAAAGACAAGCTAAAAATCCCCGATAGAAATCCCTATGTAGTCGAAGGAAAATCCCATGTTTAGTAGAGTACTAAAAACCCTATACGCAACTTTNNAACAGCGGCTGTTGCCACGGTTACCCTGGCTGGAGTTCTTGGGTTGGTTTATGTAACCAACCCTGTCACAGCAACTTTGAATGCAACTGCATTTAATGCATCAGCCCAAACCATTAATTCTGGAACGCTCTCATTGACATTAGCGGCAGGAGTCGGTCAAACACAGACCAGCGCCGGCTTTACCTCTTCAATTTCAGGCATGGTTCCCGGAGACGTCCAGTACCGCTACGTGGACTACACACAAGCTGCCACAAATGCAACGGCTACTACACCAACCCTAACAATTACTGATGGATCTTCAGGTGCAGCAGGACTGCTTGCTGGAGACACTGTTCGTGGGCTCAGTTTGACGGTTACAAATTGTTCGGTTCCATGGACATTCACGCTGGCTACATCAACTCAATCATGCACTGGTACTAGCACGCCCGCATTGACTTCGACTCCGGTAGCCACACTCAAATCCGCAACCGCCTTGGGAGCCGGATTCCAACTCGCTTCGGGTCTTGTGAGCCATCTGCAGTATGCGATCACATTCCCATCAGGCGTCAATGAAACAACGACCAATGGAACTAACGTTGTGGGGAGTAGCCCGTTCTCAATCACCGCCATCGCGGCCGCTGCAGGGACGGTTACATATTCAACGGCTAGCACTACCGGTTTAGCGATAGGTGAGTTGATAACCGTTTCTGGTGCCACCATTGCTGGATACAACGGAACCTTTGTAATTACAAACGTGGTGCCGAGCACCAGCTTTGCAGTTACCAATGCCGCGACCGGCGCCACTTCAACAGCATCTGCCTCGCTACCAACAGCTCAGAACTTGTCTTCGACAGTTACTTGGACGGTTAGTGAAGCACAGCGTGCCGCTATTTCGAACAACGGATAATCTGGGTAACTAGATTCTCCAACTATCAGTCAAATGTTACGAAAGGTAGCATGGACACTACTGGCGGCTGTTATGCCGCTAGTAGTTCTTCCTTATTCAAATTCTTTTGCGACATGGTCCGGCAAGACATCCAATAGCTCTACCATACAAACGATCGGGCCAACTGGAACGTGGAAGCTCTGCGCGGGTGCGACTTCGGCCAGCGCGTGCACACCAACTGGATATGTAGCCACGACCGCAACGGCTTGTACAGCTTCAATAAACAAAACTGTTGCAGCTGTGGGTAGCGGAGCTACGGTTCAATTGAACAACGTAACGAACCTCTTTGCGGGAATGACAGTGACGGTTGCTTCGGGCACTACCACAATTATTAGCCCCGGCATCAACTGGATCGCTTCAATCGCAAGTCCTAACGTCACCCTTGGTATCGGGGGAAACACTTTTACCACCCCAACGACGCTTACTTTTTCCACATGTACTGGTCAGTCGACGTTTCTAAATCTCAATAACACCGGAACTGCCGCAATTAATACGGTGAATTTAATTGATGCCACCAATGTGGCCGCTGGTCAGACTATGAAACTTCAATCCTGTAACGCAGGCGGTGTTGGAACAACATCACTAGCTTGGGATGAAGTCCATAATTTATGCGTTGGTCAGATTAATGTGATTGCCAGCGTTACCAGCGTCACTACTCCACTGACCTCAACTGGATATTCGCTACCAATGATAGCCAGTACAGGAAGCGTCAGACTTCGTGCGCTATCGAGTCAGAACGGAAGGACCCTTACGGTAACTTCCTCTTTGCACAATGCCCCAAGTTCAAATTTAGTGCAGACAACAAAGAACAGTTAAATTATTTAACTTCCCCAGCAGGGGCGACCACATCAGTGATAGGAATTTCGTCATCCGGGAAGTGGACATCTTCGTCAGGAACGTGATGGCCTTCTTCTTGATGGGAGTCGACTAGACGGAAACCAACACTTCGTACAACGCTAATGATTGTCGGTCCCCCGCTATCCCTAATCTTCTTGCGTAACCGGCTGGCATGTGTATCAACGAGTTGATTACTTCCAACGCCTTTCATGACCCCAATTGCTTCTAGAATCTGGTTGCGGGTAAAGATGCGCCGTGGGTTTTCCATTAAAAGTTGCAAAAATTGAAATTCGGTATTTGTTAGATGAATTTCTTTGTCGCCAACTTTAAATTCATGATTACTAAGATCCATATGCATGGTTTCCCAAGTCAAGATGTTAGCTCTTGGTANNTCAACTGGCATTGCAATGTAGTCATCAGCACCAGCAGTCATTACCATCGACTCGTCAACAAGTTCACCGCGTTTTGTAAACATAATTATTGGAATATTAGATGCTGCTCTGATCCACCGACAAAGTGCAAGCCCTTGTAGTGGATCCACAGAAAAGTGAATCAGAACAAGACTGAAATCTCTTTGGTGAAAAATTTCCCTGGCTTCTGAACTTGATGGAGTGTCGTATACAACAAAGCCCATTAACTCAAGATGCAAGCGAACTTCTAATCTATTCTTTGGTGCGTCTTCGACAAGTAAAAGATTATTTACTTGATCTGGTGTTTCTCTTATATCGTCCATGTAATCCCCCTGAATTGAATTCCCATACACCGAGTGCATATGTGTCTGGAACTCTTTTCGAATCATAGCCCCATAAAAATAATAAAAAATGCTTTGTGAGTTGATCTTGAGAAATGCGGGAGCGGATTGAAGAGACAGCACTCTAACCTGCGAACAGGAGCAAAAATCTAAAGCAGGTTAGCTCCGGTACTTTGAAAGTAAAAGAGGAGCAACATGAACAGATTTATCAAGCGGGCCGCTGCTACTTTAGCGGTATTAACTGCTATTTATATCGTTTTACCGCCATCTATATCGATGGCAGCTACCAAAGTCGATCTCGGTGCGGCTTCCACTTTTGGTGTGGTTGCGCAAACCATAACTAATACTGGCAACTCGGTTATTTCTGGAACAGCGGGCAACTTCTATGGTGGCGCCACTGGACCTGCACCGACTGGATTTCCACCTGGAATCGCAGGAACTTTGCATAACAGCGATGCAATCGGTCAAAATGCTATGAATGCTGGAGTCGCTGCCTATACGGCGGCAACTACCGGTCAATCACCTACAGCCATTGNNATGGTACTCCACTGGATGCCTTGGTATTAACATCAGGTGCATATTCACTTGGAGCAGGTGCGCTCAACGGTGGACATTTGACGCTTAACGGCGGCGGAAATCCAAATTCTGTCTTCATTTTCACCACATCATCAACTCTCACCATTGCAAACAGCAGTTTGATCACGCTGAGTGGTAGCGCTCAAGCCTGTAACGTGTTCTGGGCGGTTCAATCCTCAGCCACAATCGGGACGGCCGCCACTTTCGTCGGTCACGTTTACGCTCAAGGTTCNNATGGCAGCACAAGCCGTTACGTTAAATAACAATGCAATTACAAATGATAACTGTGCACCTGCCGTTGTAGTGGCTGCACCGGTTCAAAGTTCGACAATTGATTCAGTTACACCTGCTGCTTGTGTAACAAGCGGACCAACTACCGTAACTCTCAATGGTGCTTTCCCTACAACACTCTCAAACATAACTGTGGACGGAGTACTCATTCCAGCAACTAACTGGGTGCAGACCGCAAAGACGATTACAGTCACAACTACAGCTGCGACCACCGGCCCGGTTATTATTCAGTTATATAACGGAGCGGTTCCACTGTTAGCCGTACAGACATTTATCTGCACAGCAGCCGCCGTTGTACCTATCGTGCCAGTAGTAGTTCCTACTGTTCCCACAGTTACTACAGCCACAATCCACGTAATTAAAGTAGTGAAGAATCTATATGGCGGAACAGCAGTTCCCGGTGATTTCCAAATCTCCCTTCGCCATTGGGGTGTAGATGTTGTTGGCAGTCCTGATATAGGAATGGCCGCACCTGGTCGTGCTTACATCGTGGCACCTGGAACCTATGTCGTAGGCGAAGTTGACGGTGCATTGTTCTCGCAATACATCAATAGTTTCGACATCCAAGGTCAAACGTCTAACTTCATCAATGTGGCAGCGGGAGATAACATCACGGTTATTCAGACAAATACTGAATTACCTCCATTGTTAGCACCCGTTACTCCTGGAACACCAGTTCCAACTCCACCACCAACCCAGACAGGCGGAACTTTGCCTAAGACGGGATCACCTTGGTACAACCTTCTCGTCTTTGGTATTGGAGCGATGGTTCTATCCGGTTTCGTGATGGGACTTAAGAGAAGTCCAAAGATCTAAGAATCACTGGATGAGAAAAATGAGGAGAGCTATTCTCGTACTGGCAGCCCTGGTCTTCACGATCGGGGGAGCTAGTACGGGGGTGGCTCTTGTTCAGATTTACCAAGAGAATAATTTCCAAGCATCTACAAAGATTGAAATTGCTAAGTTGGATCGCCCTGCGATTACCTCCGCTGTGTACACCCCAGTAAAACTTGGAGAAGTAATCGGAATCATTACAATTCCTAAACTTTCAGAGACGTACCCGATTGTTCAAGGGACAGATGACAAGTCTTTGAAGGCTGGAGTAGGCCACTATGTTAATAGTGTGATGCCTGGGGTAAAGGACAACACCGTGCTGGCGGGTCATCGGGATACAGTTTTTTCAAAGATAGGTAAGTTAAAGATCGGTGATTTCATAGTAATTAAAACGAGTAGTGGAACATTCAACTATTCAGTCACAGGAACTCGAATCGTCCAAGCGAACGACAAGACTGTCATTGTGCCCACACCTACCGCCACACTCACTTTAAGTACCTGTTATCCCTTCTATTACATTGGCAGTGCCCCGGACCGATACATCGTTTCTGCAAAATTAGTAAACGGGGCGTAAGACCTTTTAGTGGCAACTGATGTCTGCTGGATCACACCCCCTGCGAAATTAATGTGATCCAGCAGATAATCCCTAAAGTGCTAGCCCCAGTGATTATCAATGACTTGACCTAAGCACCGGTGAACAATTCTCGTATAGCAAGAACCTATATACGAGATGGCGGTTTTGGAAATGACGCGGATTACAAGCATAAAATGGCTATGTTCACTAGTTGCTACGACTTTATTGTGCGGTGGGGTAATTGGGGCATCCACAGCTAACGCAGCCACAAAGTCAATTAACTGTTACAAGGGAACCGGCGTCAAAGTAGTAAAAGCCGCCTCACCAAAGTGTCCTGCTGGTTGGACTAAAACCAAGCCAGTCGCGACCAAGCCTGCCTCTCCTAGTACGAAATCTTTAAGCCTTAACGCCACTTATAGCGGCAAAATCGCAATGCTCTGGAGTGATTCAGATGTGCAAGCTACTTCAGTTACGGCAACCGGTAGCGGAACAACGCTCGGACTTACGCAACTCGTTGGGTCTGGCTCTTCATCTCCCTCTGGCCAGTGCGATTCGATTTCCGGCGCTGGCTCTATCTCCGATGGAACGAACACGCTAAAAGCTAATTTCGATCCATCTTCTCAGGGATGCGCAAAAGCTTCAGCAGCTCCTACCACTGTTGCAATCAACGGTAATGCAGTGATCACTGGTGGCACTGGAAAGTACGCAGGCGCAAGTGGCACTTTGAAATTTACAGGAAGTTTTCCGGTCAACTCAACGGCAGCGGGTACTAATGAAACCGGCGCGCTGACACTCACCATATCAGGCACCTTCAACACTAAATAGTTCACAACTAAAAGGAGCACAGCAATGAAACGTATGACCCCGAAAGTCTTGATAGTGGCTCTCGCCTTATCAGGAAGCGCAATTGTTGGAAGCTCAGCAGCGTTCGCTGCCGCAGCGGCTCCCACGATCGTCCTATCAGGAGGAAGCACCGTCTTCGGTCTTGATCCAGCAATAATTATTGCAACGACAGGCACTGCGGGAAATGTCGCATTTTCTGTCGGAACAACCGTTATCACCGGTTGTGAAGCCGTCGCTACTACAACAGTCGCTCCATTTGCTGCAAAGTGTTCATGGGTTCCAGCAGCTGCTGGTGCAACTGTTCTCAACGCAACAATCACACCAACTGACACCGTAAATTTCACAACTGCTTCCGCAGCGCCGTTCACGGTAAAAATTGGTACTCCTGTTCAAGGAATCGTTCCATCGCCCATTAGCCTCTATGTCGATACTGTTCTTGCAAGTGGAAGTACAGGTGTCCTAGCTCCGCGTTTTGGCGTCAGTTGCGCAGTAACCAGCCAATTTATAGTTGGTCAAACGATTGTTTTTCGTGTCTATGGAAATGACTCGGATCTAGGCGGAGCTGTTTTAGATAGCAGCAATGTCGCTAGTGCAAGCATTCAAGTTGCGGGCATTGCAACCCCCATTCCAATGGCTTACGGCAATCACAGCGGAGTCGCCTTTTGGACCGGAGTACTAAAGACCGGAACGACCCCTGGCCTGTACAACACCTTGGGTGTTGTGAACTTCAAAGTAACAGTTGTAACCAAGGATCAAAGTTCAGTCAAAGTTCTCTCTACGAAGTTGCAACCACGCATGCTCAATGGAAAGCGCGTCAGAGATACCAATGGCGCTCAGATATATGACCGTGTTAGTTACTACCGCACTGTTCCAGTATTTCCAGCCCTCAAGGGTGCTATGGGAACATGGCAGTCAAGCTTCACACCAACATCACAAGTAACGCTCTACGCGGTTCCTACCAACTAAAGAAAACAATAGAGAAGCCAGTACGCGGTTCCTACAAACCAAATATCAGAAAACCTAGGAAGGGTTCATCATGAAAACGAAAATAGCTTCAACTCGAAGGTCTCTAATCGCCAAAGGCGTCATCGTGTCGCTGTTCTCTGTTTTTCTGGTGGCCCCTGCCCTAGGAGCCGATACGGCTATAACACCAATCAATTTGGTGGCACCAACGGGAATTCCTAATGTCGCCCCGCTCCCATTTACAGGAGTCACAGCTGCTACATTTACTGTTCCCACGACAATGGTCAATCTCGCGGTTACTCCGAATCAAGGAACCGTGGGCTCTCAAATGGTTGTTTCTGGTACCGGGCTCCCTGCAACTACAGCTCTCCAATTGACTTGGGGAACTTTCTCGGGCACTTGGATCGCTGATGTTGAACCGAGCTCTGTCAACTATTTAGGTGATACTTTTACAAAATTCAATGTAAATATGGCGATGGTGACCACTGACGCAAGTGGATCCTTTACCTACTCAACTACTGTTCCATCAGATTTTGGTGGTGTTCATGATATATATGCAGTTCAAAATGGAGTCGCTTTGGGGCANNGGAATGGGCGCTAGCTTATATACCGCAGGAGCTGCTGTTCACTGGGATAACAACATGGCCGGAGAAATGCAAGCAATTTGGACTCGTGGGGTGGGACAGGTACAAATTCGTGCAGCTGGCCCGATTGGCGTTCACTATGTGAATGTAGGAGATGCGATCGGCGTGACATATATGAACATAATTCAGTCCCCAGTTCCATATGCCAATGGTGGTTCCCTTCCATTCCAGGTCACCAGGGATTTGGGAGTCGGTAAGCCATCCGCAACATTCCCAGTTTCAGTGCAGCCGACCACATCACTTCGGACAACACTAAGTACGGTAGGGCTCGATCCAAATACTCAAGCCGCTATGACACTTTCACAGGCGAGTGGCGACATTTTAAGTAAAGTTACGGTTAAGACAACTAAAGTAAGTACAGATGGTACTTATCAATTAGTTTGGTCAACCGTAGTCGGAAATCGAGTCAATTGCAGTGGAACTTGCTGGGCTTTTAATTCGATTCCACTAGGTACGGCAACAGTGGTTAATGGCTCTTCTTCGACTGATGTGACAATCCCCGATAATTTAGGTGGATGGCATGTTATTCAAATGATGAAGGGAACGGCTATCGAGGCACAGACGCCGTACTACGTTAAAGAAAGCATTATGCCATTCTATGACAAGACTGGAAAAGTGATCGGAATGGGTGTTGCCAAGTTTGATCCGTCCACTTCACCTGATGCTGTGGCACGAGGACAAGCCGGAGAACCGACAACCACATTTAAGAATGGTGAAGCTTTCACTATTAGTATCAAAGGAGTTGGTTGGACTCAGTTGGATAACACCCTTGCTGTTACTTACGACAATAACTACATCGGATATGGTTGTGGCTTTAATTCGAATGGATACATGGTTGTTAAAATGATTGCTACTGGTGCTCCTGGTACGCACATCATTGATTTCCATCCATTGCTTTATACAAACCAACCATCTTTTGCTAACACACCTTATGGAATGCTCCCAGTTCTTTCATCTGACCGGGATTTCCCGGGGTTGGCACTTGGTTATCAGGTACCTTCTTTCCACTTCGCAATCCGGATCACGCGGTAAAAACCGCAGTCAGCTAAACTCGCCCCGCACTTCATTAAGAGGTGTGGGGCTCGTTTGCATCATTCTTGAGATGCGGGTGGGCATCCACCAATTCCAGTTTCCTAGCAACACCATCACACTAGGAAGCAATAATCCACGGATGATTGTGGCATCAACTAGAACACCAAAAACTAATCCGATCCCGATCTCTTGCAATCCAGCAAAATGGCTAAGCGCGAGCCCTGACACGCTTCCGACAAAAATAAGGGCCGATGCAGTAACCACCATGCCAGTTTGGGCCAAGCCCTCGGAAATGGAATGATCGTTGGTGATACCACGCTCTTTTGCCTCCTTAATGCCGGCGATCACAAAAACCTCGTAATCCATGGAAACTCCAAAGAGAAGAACAAAGAGGAAGACGCAACCCCACGCCTCGATTTGAGTAAGGTGATAGATCCCCAGCGCCTTGGAAATACCCGAAGAGCCGAAACTTAGAACCACCACTCCATACGCCACTGCAAGTGAAATTAAGTCAAGGACGATTGCCTTAATCGGCAAGATGATGGAGTTAAAAGCCCGTATAAGTAGTAACAGGGTTAGCAAGAGCGCCAGGGCAACGATCCACGGAAAAGTTGATCCAAGCACGGTTAGGAGATCCACGCCTTGCGCAGCGGCTCCTCCAACATACAAAGTGGCGATAGCAGGGAAGCCAAACTGGGGGAGGTTTAAAGCCCGGAATTCGGAAACTAGGGTTTGCGATTGTGGAGCTCCAAAACTGTGGCGTCCGATTGCAAAGAGCCGTAAATATCGACCGGTTATGTCTACATATGGTTGCTCAGTCCCGGTCGCGACCACCAGAATTTCAGGAACTTTCAACAGAAAGTGTGAAAGTTTGACTCGTGCGACACTTATTTCACTTCTGGTTGCCTGCCCACTTGATCCAAGATCGATCACAATTTCGTTAGGGGTAATAATCCCAGTACCAACTGTCGAAGTGACCAGGGAGAGGGCGCGCTGCGATTCAAGTTGAGGCGGTATGGCAGTCAGTGAACTTGGGGTGAGGTGTAATGAGGAGGTCGAAAAAGAGAGAGCTCCCAGAACAAGCAGTGAGGTGAACGCAACAATCTTGGGTCTGCGAATGATGAATCTGGCCAGCTGAGTGAACGGCGGTTCATGATTTCTTATTGGTCGATGAGTGCTGGCGAAATATGAAAGTAAAACTGGTTGCAAAGTGAAAACGGCTGCCAAGGAGGCAAGTGGAACCAAAATCGAGGTTACCCCAAGTGACCGAATAAAAGGAACTGGTACCAAAATCAATGTCGCGACTCCAATCGCGACCGTTAAACCAGAAATTCTTACTGTGCGACCTGCGCTCGCCATAGTCCGGAGGATGGCAGTAGTTGGATCTTCTGCCGCTTTGGAAATTTCTCTCCGGAATCGAAAGATAATTAGGAGTGAGTAATCTATCGCCAAACCTAAACCAATCAGTTCGACAATATTTGGGATATAGAGAACGACTAGGAACTTCTGCGCGATCAGGTAGACCAACCCAATAATCGCCGACACTGATCCAATTGCAAATAGGAATGGGATGAAAACTTCCCAACAGAACCCGAGTACCAGCAGAAGCAACGCGAAAGCAATTAATAGGCCTATGTATTCACCACGATGTAAATCAGTCGCCAAAATTGGGGTCACATCGTGCTCAATTGCAGGCGGTCCAGTCACTAGCGCTCCGCTAAGTCCATTTGTGATTAGGCTAGTTCGGAGGACGTTGGTGAATTTTGCGGCGTCTCGCAACGAAAGTTGCGTGCCTAAATTTACGAAGAGGTTTCCACCCAACGACTTTTCCAGCGTAACTGCGCTAGTAGGAATCACCTTTGCCGACTGCGCGATTTGTGCTTCAAACCTCAGAATTTCTGACGCCGAGGCTTCCTTAAAATTGTAAATTACCGTGAATGTACCCTCGACATTTTCGTGAAATTTTTCTGCGAGTAAATTGTTTGCCTTAGCAGAAGCGCTATGCGGGATTGAAAGTGAGGTCGTCAAGTGCGAGTTCAAACCGAAACTAGAAAGTATGCCCAACAGGGCGATCAGGAACCAGGCAACTAATACGGCAAGACGTCGTCTAAGTACGTACCGCGTCCACTTGTCTAGCACGGCTTGATTCTAGTGATGGTGCTTTGACATTTCCTCAAAAATATCAAATAAGGTTGATTGAGGGAAGTTGGTGAATCGAAATCTTCGTTGGTGCTTGATTCGATCCACAAAGTGCGGGTGGAAATTTTCCACGTAAGCCATAAAGTTATTGCTGCCGCTCCATCGACCAATGCCGCCGCCCACTAGAAAGACCTGATCGAAACCCTTTATATGTTGAAAAATCCGTTGCTGATAATGGTTCTCAAGGTTTGGCTTCATCCAGTTGGGAATCAGTGGAAAACTTTTGTTCGCTCGCTGCGAAGTGGCGACGTCGTAGGTAGATGAAGATGCATCCAGATCATGACGAACTCCCTTGGGAATTGAACTTGGTTCATAGATTGTGACGGGGCGTGTATTTAACTTGAAGTCATCTTCCCAAATCTCGGTAAAATTTTTTTGAATTACGACATAGGCAGAGCGTTTCGCGTGATCATGACTATGCATATGCACGCTCCAATTCTACCTAATCTGAGTTACTGGGAGTGGAAACCTCGCTTCCCGAACAGAGCCAGCACTACATAATTGATATTTAACGCCTCTCCAATCGCCAATTCTCCGAATACCGAGGATACTAAAAGTACGAAAAGGGAGTCCAAATGAAATCGAAAACTGGAATTATGTTAGTTGGCTTCGACGGCTCGCCCTCTTCAAAGGCGGCACTTGTCTGGGCGGAGAAGAAAGCACCACTGCTCGATCTGGAAATCGAAGTGGTAAATGTTTGGGAGTATGCAGAATCGCCTCTGGATGTCGCGGGAGTTGGATTTGGATCGGCTGGCTATGTCGGCGAGAGCGATCCTAAAATTTGGTCGGATCAGATTTTAAAAGAGGGTGTAGTAGAAGTATTTGGAGATAGGGCGACCCAGATAAAAATAAGTTCGGTCGAAGGGGGAACTGTCAGAACCCTGGTAGAACTCTCCAAAGGAGCAGACCTTTTGGTCTTGGGTTCCCGTGGTCATAGTAAGTTGGCGGATCTACTTTTGGGATCTGTCTCTGAGAGCTTGTCTGCAAAATCGAAGTGCCCCGTAGTTATTGTTCATGCCGATAGCTAATATGTTTAGAATTGTGCTATGACAACACGAATAACGCATTTTATTGCTGGTCAACCTTGGACAGGCGCAACTGAGCGAACCGCTCCGGTATTCGATCCGGCGACTGGAGTTGCCAGTAAAGCGGTGGATTTGGCTTCGAAAGAGGTCGTCGATAGCGCGGTCAAGGTCGCAGCGACTGCTTTTGTAAGTTGGCGCGAAGTATCGCTCACGAAGCGAACCTCCATTCTTTTCACTTTTCGCGAACTCCTTAACTCACGAAAAGGGGAGCTAGCAGAAATTATTACTTCAGAACATGGAAAAGTTTTGAGTGATGCACTTGGAGAAATTACTCGAGGCCAAGAAGTTGTTGAATTTGCGTGCGGTCTTGGGCAACTACTTAAAGGCGGATTTTCCGAACAGGTGTCAACCGGTGTTGACGTACATTCAGTGCGCCAACCGCTAGGCGTGGTCGCGATTATTTCGCCATTTAATTTTCCGGCGATGGTTCCGATGTGGTTCTTCCCGATCGCCCTCGCAGCAGGAAATTCAGTAATTTTGAAGCCGAGTGAGAAGGATCCTTCAGCCGCTAACTTCATTGCTGGACTTTTAAAGGAGGCCGGTCTACCAGATGGCGTTTTTAACGTGATCCATGGTGACAAAGAAGCGGTCGACGCGCTGCTAGAACATCCCGTGGTTAAGAGCATCTCGTTTGTGGGGTCTACACCAATTGCACAATATATTTATGAAACAGGTACCAAAAACAAAAAGCGAGTCCAAGCGCTCGGTGGTGCTAAAAACCATATGTTGGTCCTCCCGGATGCAGACCTGGATTTAGCAGCAGATCAAGCAATTAATGCCGGCTTTGGTTCGGCGGGAGAACGGTGCATGGCAATTTCTGTGGTTCTCGCGGTGGATCCAATTGGTGATGAGTTAGTTCAAAAGATTGCAGATAAAATGCCGCAACTTCGCACCGGAGATGGGCGACGCGGTTGCGATATGGGACCTCTGGTAACTGGCGCGCACCGTGACAAGGTTCGGAGCTATGTCGATGCCGGAGTGGCAGCAGGCGCTTCTCTGGTCGTCGATGGTCGCAATCCCATTGTTGATGGCGAGCCTGGAGGTTTTTGGCTTGGACCAACGTTATTTGATCATGTACAGACTGATATGAGCATCTATACCGACGAAATTTTTGGTCCTGTCTTGTCGGTTGTGCGGGTGAAGTCCTATGAAGAAGGAGTCGCGCTGATCAATGCCCATGAGTACGGAAATGGAACCGCGATCTTTACCAATGATGGCGGCGCGGCTCGTCGCTTTGCGAATGAGATCGAAGTCGGAATGATCGGCGTAAATGTCCCAATTCCCGTGCCGGTGGCTTATTACTCGTTTGGCGGTTGGAAATCCTCGCTTTTTGGTGATTCGCACGCGCATGGAGCAGAAGGGGTGCATTTCTTTACTCGCGGGAAAGTTATTACTAGTCGTTGGCTGGATCCAAGTCATGGCGGAATTAATCTCGGGTTTCCAACCCAAAATTAGGCTCAGGCAAGGCTAGATCCGAAGCCTAGATTCATAGCGTTCTCAGAGTTCTTTCAGATCGATGCCCTTTAATTCGATTACTGATTGGCTCAAGTACCGGAAAATGAATTAAAGGGGATTTACTGTGGCAACCAACAAGTTGTTAAAGACGGTGGCCTTTTGTGGAATTGGTGCCGTCGCATCTTTTATTCCAGTCGGAATGACCGGGGCTAGCGCTGCCACCACAAAGACCAAACCTGCTCCTAAGGTAACAAAAACCGTTGCTAAAAAATCGGGAACTTTCTTAGGTGTTGCCGCTATGACCCAATTCGGTGCAGTACAAGTTTCGGTGAGCGTCGATAACGGAAAAATTACAAAGGTAAATTCACCAGTTTATCCAGTGGGCACTTTTAGAGATCAACAAATCAACGCGCAAGCGATTCCAATGCTTGAGCAAGAAGTGCTTCAAGTACAATCTTCAAAAATCTACGGAATTGGTGGCGCTTCCTACACCTCCGTAGGGTTCTATACTTCGCTGGTTTCGGCCCTTGCAAAGGCTGGACTTAAGTAATTAATCGGGGGTAGCTCAACCGATATCTCGCCGTAGCGAGACCCAAGAACCAAGCGATGCAAAAATCGCCGCGTAGAGCAAGAGCAATGAAACTGAAATCCCTGGTCCAAAGTAATTTGCCGTCGAAATATCAAAAAACTTTTTTGTTGATTTCACGCTGATGTGAATGTTCATCATTCCCAATATCAATCCCGATGGAAGGTACTTTCCACCCGCTGCCCAAAAGAGGACAATTAGTCGTTCAACAATGCTCAACCAAATTATTGCACCCGCCTGAGCGATCTTAATATTTCGAATCAACGCACCGATCGCCACCCCCATGATTGCGATTACTGCTCCTGATACCACTGCCGCGACTAACAGGTCGAAAAATATGGTGCTGTCAACTTTTGCATGTGGGTAATGGCTTAATCCAACGTAAGCTCCAACAAATCCTAATAAAGTTGAAACCAACATGAGGAAGATGCCGGCTCCAGCTGCCACCAATAACTTGGCATAGAGAACTTTTATACGTTTCGGAGTGGCCAAGAAAGTTGTGACAGCCTGACCATTTTGGAATTCATTGCCGATGATTGCAATCCCCAAAATCATTACAAACAGGTACCCCGAGATAGCTTTCCCATAAACCCCTGCGACCAACTGTGGATCCATGAGAGACGTTCCATTAAGTTGTGATTTAAGTGAATTGAAGGAAAAGGCAGCCGGGATTGAAGAAATGAGGGAGAGGAAGACGGCTCCGGCCAGGTATCCATAAAAGGAGCGGGTATATACGAGTTTGCGATATTCGGACTTAATAAGGTTCATGTTGTTGCCTCAACTAGGCGAATGAAAGCCTCTTCGAGCGTTCCCCCACCAACGACTTCAGAGATGGTTCCTTGTGTGATTAGTCGCCCTTTATGAATTATTAGAACGTCATCAACGGTATTTTGCATTTCGGCAAGCTGATGGGAAGAGATCAGGATGCTGTGCCCATTTCGAGCCAACTTCTTTAGGAACTCCCTGAGCCAAGCAATACCGATGGGATCCAGACCGTTGGCTGGCTCGTCTAGAATCAAAATTTCTGGTTCACCCAACATGGCGGTCGCCAACGAGAGTCGCTGTTTCATCCCGAGGGAGTACTGCTTCACCCTCTTATTGCGAGCATCGGTTAGGTCGACCAAATCGAGAACTTCCAGAGTTCGGTGGTCCGGAATTCCCGCTGATGCGGCAATAATTTTCAGATTCTTTAACCCACTGAGGGATTGATTAAAGCCACCAGATTCAATGACCGCTCCAACTTCTTGCATTGGATGTGCTAACTCCGTATAACTTGCCCCACGAATCAGTGCACTGCCGGACGTTGGAGTAGCTAAGGAAAGTAAGCACTTGAGTGCGGTACTTTTACCTGCTCCGTTTGGCCCGAGGAAGCCGGTAATTCTGCCCGCTTCAACGCTGGCGGTTAAGTTCTTAACTGCGACAATATCCTTGTAAGCCTTTGTCAGCCCTTTAAATTCAATAATCGCCACATTACCCCCGATTTACCTCCAGTTTAACGTTAATTGGTTCTACGTGAGGCAAACTATCTCCGTGAAACCGAGCCGCCTGGAAGCATTTAGCGATGGTGTCTTCGCCGTCGCTATTACTTTGCTGGTGTTCAATGTAAAAGTTCCAGATGTCGCTTCAGGTAACCTTGGGAAATCTTTGGGTCATGAATGGCCATCATATTTGGCCTATCTCATTAGTTTTCTTTCGATTGGAATTTGTTGGGTGAATCACCACTCAATTTTCGATCGCGTAGCGATGGCCGACCGTGAACTCCTCTTTGCAAATCTAGGATTATTGCTTGGAATAGTAGCTATCCCATTCTCGACTTCGCTCGCAGCAACTTGGATTAACCAGGGCTCAAATGCCAAGTGGGCCATAACGGTGTATTGCGGAATCTGGGTTTACACCTCAGCTATGTACATTTTGATTATTCGCCACCTTATGGAGCATGAGCATCTATCGGCTAATGTCACTGGGGTGACGCTGAAGTCCTTGTTGCGTAAAGGATATATAGGTATCACGATCTACATCCTCGCAACAATAGTTGCGGCGTTTTACCCCGTCGCCGCCTTCATTATGTGCTTTACTCTCGTCTTTTATTACGTTATCGGAGTCCAGCAGGAGACCGTCTAAAACGAGGGGTTCAACTTCCCTTATCCATGACTTTGAGAGGATAATCAACCGCGTGAAGAAGAACTTCTTAGAAAAGCTACCAAAGGAAGCCCATAAGTATTCACATGGGACCGTTGGTGTAATAGCCGGAAGTCCCGAATTTTCGGGCGCGGCTGTTTTGTGCGTCGGAGGAGCTCGTCGTGGCGGTTCTGGGTATATCAATTACATTTATCAAGATGAGTTAACGCGCAATCTAATATTGAGCGCGTATCCAGATGTGGTCGTTCACAAATCGGCCAAAGACTTAATGGTGGATTGTTGGATAGTCGGACCTGGATCTCCCGAATTGGAGCGAAGGTTTTCGACTCCCGCGAGCAAGTACGCGGTTCTAGATTCCGATGCGATGCGATTCGCAAAGGAATTCAATTCCGAGTTCATAGTGATAACCCCACACGAAGGGGAGGCTCGCAAACTTGGCTTCGCGATCGGAGATGGGGATTTTGGAAGGCGAGCTAGCGCACTGGATATGGCCAAGGCTCTTGGATGCGTTGTAGTTCTAAAAGGTCATAGAACTGTCGTTGCTTCACCCGACGGCCTTGTCGTGGTAGATGAACTAGCTGGTCCCGAGTTGGCAACAGCGGGAACCGGCGATATTTTGACAGGTCTGATTGGTTCCATGTTGGCGAGTTGGAAGCCAAAAACCATGAAGGATGTCGTTGTTGTTGTCTTTAAAGCTATTAGCGCGCATGCGCTCGCAGCGAAAGCCGCCTCGCAAGAGTTAAATCCCATTACCTCCCCAGACGTTCTTCAGTACTTACCCATCATCCTTAACCAATAGTTAGACTATTTACTTACAGCACTGTTTTAAGAAGGAGGAGGACTTTGTGAAGGCCAAATTGATTTCTGCCATTATTTTCTCGCAACTATTTTTGTTGAGTTCTCCTGCCTGGGCGGATGAAACTTCAGATCAAGGTAAGCCACGTATTTCGAATATCGGTGGCGAAGATCATAGCCCCGGCGTGACCTTGGTTATTTTTTTAACTCTGGTGCTCATCGGATTCGGAATTGGATTTATCGTCGGGCGCAAAACTAGGCGTAAATAAGGTGGGAATGCACTTAATTTATAACCACAACGGCCAGAGCGGTGAAGGATATTTAGCTCTTCCGGAAACTGAGAGTGGCCCTGCAGTGATTGTAATTCAGGAATGGTGGGGTTTGGTCGGCCACATTAAAGATGTAGTTGATCGCTTTGCAGCGGCTGGTTTTGTTGCGTTTGCTCCAGATCTTTATCACGGTCAGGCGGCGACAGAACCTGATATCGCAAAGAAATTGATGATGGAGCTTGAACTTGATGGCGCGGGTAGAGAAATAGTTAATGCATCTGATTACTTGTTGTCACTTCCAGAAACTTCGACCGAACACGTTGGTGTAGTGGGTTTTTGTATGGGCGGAAGTTTGGCGATTGTGAGTGGGACGCTCACTCCAATGATTTCTGCGACTGTAGGTTTCTATCCCGGCTCTTCGTGGGAACGGCATGCTCCGGTTTGGGCCAATTACGCTGGTAAATCAGCGCTGATTCACGCCACTGAAGGCGATGGGACTTCTGCGGCACCGGGAATCCAAGAAGCGCTTCATGAAATTACCTCGGCTGGAGGAACGGCGTTCGCTTATGACTATCCTGGAACACAGCATGCGTTTTTCAATAATGATCGACCAGAAGTTTTTGAACCACTGGCGGCTGCACTTGCGTGGGAGAGAACCCTAGAATTTTTCTTCAACACCCTCAAGTAGTCGATTGAACCGGAGCAATGACAAGTTATGCAATCATTGGTGGTGGATGGCGAAGTGAGTTTTATATTCGCTTGGGACAGTTGCTCCCCGAAAAATTTGAACTCATTGGGGTAGTTGCTCGAAATTCAGAACGTGCCGCAGAACTTCAGGCTGATTTTGGAGTTTCAATCTTTGAGTCTACTGGTGCGTTATTGCAATTCGATAAGCCTGATTTTGTCGTTATCGCAGTTTCGTGGGCTTCTAATCCAGCACTTGTCGAGGAGTTTGTTTCCTTGGGAATACCAGTTTTATGCGAGACCCCACCCGCCCCTGATCTCCAATCACTCCGTGAATTATGGTCGACTGTGGTGGTGAGTGAATTGGTTCAAGTCGCGGAGCAATATTTATATCTTCCAGGTCATTCAGCTCGGCTTAGTGCGGTGAGGGCAGGTGCGATAGGTCTGGCCACTTCCGTCGAGGTTTCATCAACGCACGGGTATCACGCGGTATCGCTGATGCGTGGTTATCTTCAAGTCGGCTTTGGAGCGGTTGTAATAAACGCACAATCGTTCATCGCTCCACTAATTGATCCACTTTCACGCGATGGTTGGAACCAGGAGTTGAGTGCAACTCCGCGGAGCACGACGATAGCCACTATTGATTTTGGGGGCGGAAAATCTGGGGTTTACAATTTTGTTGAAAATCAATGGCATAACCAACTTCGCCACCGCAGGATAGTTATTCGCGGAAGTGCTGGCGAGATTGTGGACAATCAACTTATTGCATTGGTGGAAGGCCCGGCTATCGCGGAATCAGAATTTCGGAGATACCAACTCGGTTATGACCTCAACCTAGATGGATTTGATACCGAACACATTTCTTTAAATGGCGAAGTTCTCTACAAAAACCCCTTCGTTGGGTTGCGGCTGATGGATGAAGAAATCGCTATCGGAACCATGATGGTGCGAATGGCTGACTGGATCGCCGGTAAGGGTGATGCCCCATACCCGCTGCGCGAGGCCGCTCAGGATCAGTTGATTTCGTTAGCTATCGATGAGTCGCTTCTAACTGGAAAAACTGTCCAAACATCACCGGAAATCTGGAGTTACTAGAGCCAGCACTTTTGGTAGAGGTATCTTCGTGAGGAAGATGCCCTATTCTTGAACTATGAACGGACTCGTAAAACCTCGTCGCTCGATCGCCAAACCCATCAGCATGGTTATCGCGGCTCTTATTTTGGCGCTAGCAACTGGTTATGGACTCAGTTTGGTCGGTCAAGGGCTGGCGGCGCGTGCGGGTAATTCAGTTACCGTGACAGGTCAGGCTCGCACCACAGCGACGGCTGACAACGCGGTTTGGACACTCAATGCTCAGGAAAGTTCTACCTTTGTCGCTAACGCCGTCACAAAAGTTGGAGCCAGCGTTGCGGAGCTCACTAAATACCTAACTAAAGGTGGAATTCCAGCTACTGCAATTCAATCCGGCGGAGTGACCACAAATGCCATCGGTGAGTATGTAAATGGCAATCCCACTGGCCGCGTCTTGTCATATCAGGCAAATCAGAGCGTGACCGTTCGGTCGACCGATGTTAACTTGGTGAATTCGTTGAGTAATGGAATAGGAACGTTGCTTCAAACTGGCGTGAATATCAATAATTACGGTCCACAGTTCTATGTTTCTAATCTTGCGGCGCTGCGCCCAACTCTACTTGCCCAAGCCATGGTCGACGCAAAAGCTCGTGGGATTTCCATGACTAAGGCGGTAGGTTCAAAACTCGGTCATGTTATTGCAGTATCAAGCGGTCCGGTACAAGTTACCTCTCCAGATTCTGTCGATACCTCTGGGGGTGGTCTTTATGACACGACCACGATCCCAAAGACTGTAACCGTCACCGTATCTGTTAGTTTTAAAGTTAATTAGTAGTTGGCTGAATATTTCCACGTGGGTGTAGTTTCACATTAGGTAGTTCTGGCGCAGGGATTCTGCCATGAATTCGATCTTCAAAATTTGGGAAGCGTTCGTTACCGCCATTCCATTCCATTCGCATCTTAACAATTTCTTCATGCGACCTACCAATGAAGTTCCACCACATGATGATTTCCTCTGGAAATGGTGTGCCACCAAGTAAGATGATTTTTGCTCCGTTCGTTGTACTAACTTGAGCGCTACTTGACCCAGTTGATATGTAATACAAATTCCCTAATGGGAGTTCATCTTGATTGATTGCTAAGTCACCACTTACCAAGAGCGCGCCGTATTCGAAAGTTACCTGCAGAGGGATATCAACGAGAGCTCCAGGAGCAATATCTATTTCCACACCAACTAGCTCCGAAAATACTCTTGCAGGAGAGTGGTGACCCATAAAGTCGCCAATAAATAACTTTGCAGATATTTTCTCGGTAGCAAAGGAAGGTAGATCGGAATGATGATCGAAGAGCGGGGCACAGCCTCGGACGCTATTGGGGAGTACGGTCCAAAGTTGCACGCCATGCATTATTGATGCTGATGGGAGAGATAGTTCTGAGTGTGCCACTCCGTGGCCCGCAGTCATCAAATTGAGTTCTCCAGGAGTGATTACCTGGATACTCCCCAGTGAGTCTCTGTGCTCAACCTCGCCATTGAAGAGCCAACTCACTGTCTGCAAACCGACGTGCGGGTGGGCGGCGACGCTCATGGCATTTTCTTGGGTTGTGGGACCATAGTGGTCGATGAAACACCAAGCCCCAATGGTTCGAATATTTCGATGGGGCAGCGTTCGCTGGATGTCGATCCCAGTGCGAGTTGTTAATTTGACGGTCCGCGGAGCAAGAATCATGGAACTATATTCCCACGATCATTGGGGTCGCTTGAGTTTGTTCTTGTAACTCGGCAAATGTCGTCGGGAAGACGGCGTGCGGATGTCCGGCAGCGGCCCAAATTGCATCGAAAGTCGCCAGTTCCAAGTCGATCAGGATCATTGGTTCTGGATTTGAAAGAGTGCCATCGTGTTGCCAGCCAAATGGACTCACCCCGCCAATACTTATTCCAGAGGCGGACTTAACAAAGTCGGCATCGGCTCGATGTAGTTTGTCGACACCTATTTTCCTCGCGACAAGGACGGTATCGACACGGTGCGCGCCAGAAGTTATGACTAAAAGAGGGCGATCATCTGGGAGTTTAAAGACGATTGAAGAGGCAATCTGACCTACTTCTATTCCTAGAGCCGCCGCCGCTTCGGCCGCTGATCGCGCGCTTTCGCTCAGAATTTTTACCTCTCCGGAGATATTTCGATTCCGCATTTCGGCAATGATCCGTTTCACTGAAGCGTTCTTAAGGACATCCTCCATGCCTGAATTGTAGATGGGATGAGATACTTGAGCCATGTACATCCCTCACCAAAACAAACTCGAAGGTTGGGATGAGATACAGCGCTTTGTGACATCTGTTCGCGCAGCCGATTTAGTAACGGTTAATACTGAAGGTTTGCCCGTAGCTACTTTAATGCCGATGGTCTGGCAGGTGGACGACCCACAATCAGGTAATTTCGGAAAACTCATCATGCATATGGCCCGCGCAAATGAGCAATGGAAGCAGATTGCTCCAGGGGCTCAAGGCTTGGCAATAGTGCGAGGGGCTCAGGCTTACATTTCTCCGTCAAATTACGAGAACAAGAAGACGGATCACAAAGTTGTACCTACTTGGAATTACCAATCCGTTCATTTGAGTGGCACCGTCGAAGTGAGCGAAGATACCGAGTTACTGCGCCGGATAGTCACGGACCTAACCAAGCTCCATGAATCGGGACGTGAAGTTCCTTGGAGCGTTGAAGAATCAGATCCAAGGTATTTTGAACTGCAGTTAAAAGGAATAATCGCCGTGATTTTGCATGTAACCAAGGTAGAAGCCAAATCTAAACTCAGTCAGAACAAATCGGAAGCGGATCGATCCCGAATTGTTGAAGATTTATTTATTTCTGGAATAGCGGGAGAAGAATTTATTGCCGTAGAAATGCAAAAGGAGTTATAGCTTCTCAACTTCGATAATGTTGCGAGGTTCTAATCCAGCAGCGATTCTTTGCAGTTGCTCCTCCATAAAACGTTTGCCGCGTTTTTCAAAGGCTTCGGAATCTCCGCCCACATGCGGTGTGATCATCACATTGGGGGCGTGCCAGAGTGGATGATCAGCGGGAAGCGGTTCTGGGTCAGTTACATCAAGGGCCGCACTAATCCGACCTGTCTTGAGTTCAGCGACCAGAGCATCGGTATCTACCACTTTTCCGCGAGCGACGTTTATCAAGATTGCACCATCTTTGAGTAATGCCAATCTCCGTGCATCGATCAGGTGCTTACTCTCAGGATTAAGTGGAATGATCAAAAATAAAATATCGAAAGTTGGCAGATACTCATCGAGTTTATCCATAGCAAAGGAGCCGTTCATTCCTGAGCGGGAAAATGACTTGATATTTACCTCGTAAGTCGCAAGAAATATAGCCAGCGTTTGCCCGATCGATCCCGCGCCAATAATTCCGATGTTGCTATCGTTTAATGAGCCCATCCGTTCGTGACTCCAAAGGGCTTTATCTTGTGCTCGGATAAAGTCAGGAAATCCTCGTTTCATTGCAATAGCCATCCCCACAGCTAGTTCGGCTGTTGATGCATTGTGCACCCCACGAGCATTGCAGAGGGTTATACCTTCGCGGATATAGGGAAGTGCGCTTTCAAAACCAGCATTTGGCACCTGAACAATCTCCAAGTTGGTCATGGCTTTAATGGGCTCTAAATATTCCACGCCCGTCATATAAGGAGGGATATAAATAGTGATTTTTGAGAGGTCTGAACTATCAAGTGGATAGTTTGATTCGGAGAGCCTTTTGAAATTATCGGGTACGACGAGATCGGGCCACTGACTCCAAACTGTGTGGGTAAAAGTTGACATCACTCCTCGCCGATATCTTCATTCCATACCTCTGGCTTTTCGGAGATGAACTTTGTCATCATGTCCTTGCAGACTTGTGAATCCAGATTGATGACTTCCACTCCGTTGGCGCGAAGTAAATCCTCGGCCCCCATGAAGGTTTGATTTTCTCCGAGCACTACGCGCGGAATTCCGTAGAGAAGTATTGCTCCAGTGCACATGTTGCAGGGGGAGAGGGTCGTGTACATGGTCGCTTGGGCGTAGACGCTCGCTGGCAGACGGCCAATGTTTTCGAGGCAATCTGTTTCACCATGGCGAATCGCACTACCGAGTTGAACTCGCTTGTTATAGCCAACCCCTAGGACTTCACCATTAACAACGAGGGCTCCACCAATGGGGACCCCGCCTTCTGCGGCACCTTGTCGGGCTGCTGCAATCGCGTATTCCAAGAACTTCTGGTCGTCCATTTTCGCCCCATTTCACCCGTATGGGGGCTACTTTAAGTGAAAATTGCCTGAGTGTGGGCTCCACATTTGCTCAATTTACCTATACGGTTTCGCCATTCCCTCGGTTTGTGAGCCGTCATTTCATACGGGGTCGCAATCACCCCCGAAAACAAAATTAGGAGAGATGACGTATGTCTAATCTGGAAATTCGCGAAGGCGAATACGGGGACAAAGTCCTCGCCCTTGAGCCAGGTGGAATCGAATCCATCCCAACAAGAGATCGACACGGTAAGGCGCGGAACCTTTTTGCTACCTGGGTCAGCCCAAATATGGAGTTTGCCACTATTTATGTAGGTGCACTCGCCGTCATCGCTTTTGGGCTTAGTTTTAAGCAGGCGGTTGCCGGAATCTTGCTTGGAAACTTCCTCGGCGGACTCGGTCAATATTTCTTGACTCAAGATGGTCCAAAGTATGGAGTTCCCCAGATGATTATTGGGCGCGCTGCATTCGGAAAAATTGGAAATATCATTCCGTCGGTTATGAACGCGGGAGCTGCTGGTATCGGCTGGTTCGCTGTTAACAGTGCATCAGGTGCCTATGCGCTCTCTACTCTCATTACGAAACTGAGCGTTGTCACATCATTGGTACTTGTTGTGCTGGTTCAAGTTATCGTGGCATTTGTCGGACACAACTTGATTCAAAATATCGAAAAGTATCTCTTCCCTTACCTCGTGGTGGTATTCACCATTGCGGGCATCTACGTTCTTACTAACTCAAAGACGCACCTTGGTCATGCTGGGGCAGGTGGAACTCCCGGTGGCTTCCTGATATTGACAGCCGCAGCGTATGGATATGCCGCCGGTTGGAATCCTTTCTCCTCTGATTATTCACGGTATCTCCCAGCCTCCGAAGATCCTAAAAAAGCTGGAGCAGCTGCTGGTCTTGGAATCTTGATTTCTGCTGGTCTACTTGAAATCGTTGGTGCCGCCGCTGGAACTGCTGGACTTCACAGTTTCGACTCGGGTAATCCAACAGGGGACTTCACGGGGCTACTGCCTAGCTTTCTAGGAAAATTAATTTTGATCGGAATTGTCCTTGGATCGATCTGCGCCAACGTTTTGAACATCTACTCAGGCGCGGTTTCCTTCCTCGCGATTGGATTCAAACTTGGTTCGACTTATCGCCGCGGTGTAACCGCTGTGATCTTTGGAATTGCAGGTTTTGCGCTCGCGCATGCTGCCATCAATAATCCGGCCAATAACTACGAGAACTTCCTTCTCATCATGTCTTACTGGATCGGACCTTGGCTTGGAGTCATCGCTGCTGATAAGTTCCTGCGCAAGGGTGCATCCATAGAACGTCTGCTCTTTGCAACTCGTGAAAATATCGCTGGCCCGATCGCATTTGTAGTGGCCACCGCATTTTCTATCTGGGGTTTTGTTAACCAGACATGGGGACATGGAAAGTCGTTTAAGTTCGTAAGTGGTTACTTCGTCAAGAAAAATGGAAGTATCGGCGACATTACTTTCCTGGTTGGCTTTGTGGTCGCTTTCGCGCTGTACTACCTGTTGGCTGCCAAGAAAGTTAAGTCAGAAAAGTAAAAACTCTCACTACCAAGAAGTGTGAAGTGGGCGTCCCTCTGCGTAACCCGATGCAGATTGGATGCCCACTACGCATTTGTCATGAAATTCGTTGATGGTGATGGCCCCTGCATAGGTGAATGATGAGCGGACTCCAGCAATAATTTGGTCGATTAAATCCTCGACGCCTGGCCGAGCTGGATCGATATACATCCGACTCGAGGAGATGCCCTCTTCAAAAATCCGCTTCCTGGCGCGCTCAAAGGGGCTTTCGGCGGTAGTTCGGGCATTAACTGCGCGGGCCGATGCCATTCCGAATGACTCCTTATAGAGCTTTCCGCTCGTATCTTTAATGAGATCACCAGGGCTCTCTAAAGTCCCGGCAAACCATGATCCGATCATTACTTGCGAGGCTCCGGCCGCAAGTGCCAACGCGACATCACGGGGGTGGCGCACCCCCCCATCAGCCCAGACATGTTTACCCATCGCGCGCGCCTGTTTCGCGCACTCTAGAACTGCAGAGAATTGTGGACGTCCAACTCCGGTCTGCATTCTGGTGGTGCACATTGCTCCAGGGCCGACTCCGACTTTAACAATGTCCGCCCCAGCTTCGATTAAATCTTTTGTGCCCGCAGCGGTAACCACATTTCCTGCAACAATTGGAACTCCAGGGTTTAGCGCCTTAACAAGTTTAATTGCTTCTATCATCTTTGCTTGATGACCATGCGCTGTATCAATGACTAGACAATCTGAGCCTGCCTCGATGAGGAATTTTGCTTTGACGGCGACATCTCCGTTGATTCCGATGGCAGTAGCTACACGTAATCGATTTTTGGAATCCAAAGCTGGACGATAGAGAGTTGCGCGAAGCGCACCAGCCTTTGTCAATATTCCGACGAGATCTCCATTCGAATTAACGATGGCTGCGAATTCGCGGCGGCTCTGCTCCAACGCTTCGAATGCTTCCCGAGGTTGAACGGTTTCTTGAAGTGTTGTGAAATCGGTGTGCATGATCTGGCGCAACTGTGTAAATCGATCGACTCGCTCCAAGTCACTTTGCGTTATTACTCCGATTGGCTTCGTACGGTCCACGACGACGAGTACGCCATGTGCGCGCTTTGTAATCAGATCGAGGGCGCTCGCCGCAGTCTCAGTACCTTCTAAGGTTGCAGGGGTTTCAAAGAAAATGTGACGAGTCTTAACCCAAGCAATGACATCAGAAATAATCTCCAAAGGAATATCTTGGGGAATTACAACAAGGCCACCACGGCGAGCAACTGTTTCCGCCATCCGTCGACCAGCAATAGCAGTCATGTTGGCAACCACGATCGGAATTGTTGTTCCACTGCCATCATCCGTGGCTAGATCTACATCCATACGGCTAGCGATTTGAGTGTAATTGGGAACCATGAACACATCGTCATATGTGAGATCGTGTGTTTGGCCAGAGACGGGACTACTTAAGAAATGCACGTTGCCTAACTATACACATGACTGTATCGTTGAAGCATGTTCGGAATTGGTTTTGAGAAACTCCTGGTGCTCGCGATTCTGGCTGCCGTGCTTATTGGACCTGATCGATTGCCGCAATTTGCAGTCGATGCCGCCAAGTTCCTTCAAAAAGTTCGGGGTATGAGCAAAGAGGCGATGAACGAGTTCAAGGGCCAACTGGGACCAGAGTTCGCTAACTTAGATATCCAGGACCTCAACCCAAAGACCTTTATTGCCAATCACTTAGAGGGCATCGCGACTGATGCCGAGAATCTGGTGAAGGGCACTACTGCCGACCTCGCAAAGATTAAAGAGCAGACAAAGATCGATCCAGATCTTCTCTAATTTATTGCTTAAGGGGTTTCTTATCTAACTTCGAAAATCCGAAGATAAGTCCTATTCCAAAGGCGAGTATCACCGCTACGCTGAAAATCCAGAGCAAGAGCCCTGCGGAGGTGAGGTCCAGGAATTTGTAGGGCCACTGCTTTATTACTAATCCATGCACGACTGTGTATCCAAGGTAAATAATCGGGATCGTAAGTATCTGAATTGAGCGTTCTGAATTGATGAATCCACGCGGTCCTTTTTTGATCCAGAGGTAAATGTACATAACTGGGGAGACCAGGTGCATCAAAATTGAGGTGAGCCAATACCATCCCTTAGGTGGGTAGACCGGTAGAAGAACGGTGTTGTAAACCAGGCAAGTAGTGGTGATCATGACAAGGCCGGAAGCAAAGAGAGTGCCGAAGTATCTGGAAAGTTTATGTCCAGAGGCAATTGCGATCCCGATATATATAACCAAGATATTGGACCAAATAGTGAAATAACTAAAAAATCCAACGATTCGAATTGGCGCAGTGTTTTGGTGAAAAAGAGTCTGATCCGTCACGACAATTGGATCAACGTTAAAAGCGTTGAGGAAAAGTGAAAGGGTTAGTCCAATAAAAGCAAAGAAGGCAAGCCATCCATATAAGCGACGACTGGCCTTCTCCATGTAATTCTCGAAATTAGTCTTTCTTGGACTTTTTCTCTTGCTTTGCTAAACGCTTTTCCTTGAGGTTGAGCTTTGGCTCCTTCTTGGAATTTGCGTTGCTCTTCTGTTCTTTATTCGCCATTTTTTTCTCCTTCGTAAGCCTGTCCTTAGGGTACCTGAAAGTAGCGAAAGAAAAACCCCGCAAGTAAGTTCTTGCGGGGTTTTTCTGCGTTTGAATTATCTGAAGGAGATAGTTACGGCGCTTAAGAAACCGGCGATCGCTACCCAAGTGAACCAAGAGCCGGCCGTACGTTGGCGCCACTCCTCGAGAATTGGATTTAAAGTGACCCGATATCCGCGGATAACTAGGCCCAGCGCTACAAAGATTGATATTAGATAGGCGAACATGCGAGTTCCAGCCATTATTACCCAACTGGAAGCATAGGCACCATTGTAAAAAGGTCGACTATCAGCGTCTTGAGCAATAAATGGCATGTGAGCCATTTGGTGCCATTCCAAGTAAGCGCCAATTACCAAAACAACCAGTACGAGTTTGGAGGTCAGGCGACGCAGAGAAATATTTTGAATTCCAATCCCGTGCAGCACTCCAGCCAAAATTAGCCCTGCCCCGGCACTCCAGCCAGAGGCGACTGAAAAGGTATGTACTCCTTTGGGCAGCCAGGCGTTATTGGTATTTAAGTTCCTGAGATAAAACCAAGTAAACATCATTGCAGCTAGGAAAGAGCCATTTGCGACTATAAGGAGGCGTACTCCCAACCTTTCACGTCGTCCCTGAACTTCTGGAGAATAGACATGAGGCAACTTGGTTGAGTTGGTGGTCATTTTGAAACCCGCTTTCCAAATCCGTAAGGATCACTCGTAACTACTTGCTCCTCGCTAAAATTTTCAACTGGTGCTGGATACGGAACGGTCCATTCCAGGGTCTTGGCACCCCAAGGGTTTGCAGGAGCGATGGCGCCTTTTCCTGCTGAATGAATGATCGCCCAGAGGAAGACCAGCATTCCGACTCCAACTGAGTAGGCACCGATAGTGCTCACCAAATTTCCACCGGCGAACTGTTCGGAATAATTTGCTACTCGTCGAGCTTGGCCTTCCGCTCCAACGAGGAACATTCCCATGAACAAGACATTGAGTCCGATTTGCACGAACCAGAATGAAATGTATGAGGCGCGCTCATTGAGCATACGTCCGGAGAGTTTAGGGAACCAATAAGCAATTGCCCCCACGGCCCCACTCAGAGCTGCTCCCATGATCGTGTAATGGAAGTGAGCAGTCACGAACATTGAACCATGCAGCGTTCCATCAAGAGGTACGTCAGAAACATAGACGCCCGTGATTCCGCCAATCAGGAGATTCCACATCATTGCGTAAACGCAGAGCATGGGGAATTTCAACCATGGCCGACTGCGCCAGAGCGTTCCAACGAAAACCAAAAATAGAAGTCCTGTTGGGAAAGAGATGAATTCTGTCGTAACCATAAATGGCCCGTTAAGCGCAGGCATCCAACCCGACATATACATATGATGCGCCCAAACCAGCGCAGACATTCCAGCGATTCCAGCCATACCGGCTACCGCCATAGGGAAGGAAAATAGTGGTTTTCGAGTAAATACTGGAAGCATTTCGAGAAGCGCAGCAACTCCAGGCAACAGGATTACATACACCTCAGGGTGGCCCATAATCCAGAATAAGTTTGCATACAACCAACCCGTGCCACCTACGTTGGCATCGAAAAATCCGGTGCTGATAGTGCGGTCCATTCCAGTTTGAACCATAGCCGCCATGAAAGTTGGGAAAGCAGGAACAGCTAGGGCCACAGAAATTGTGCAACCGATGACGAAGATCGGTACTCGATTAAAGCGCATTCCTTTTGCCCGCATGGTTATTACCGTTGTGGTGATGTTCGTACCGGCAACAGCAGTGGAAATTGCAAAGATTATAATGGTGACTAAAAAGGCATTCATTCCCGGTCCAGCTTGAGTGCTGAGCGGTGCGTATGCACTCCATCCTGTAGGAATTCCACCTAAGAACCAAGCGCTACACAGCACGGGAATTGCGGTAAATAACAACCAGAAACTGACTGCATTTAGCCTTGGAAAAGCCTCACCGCGAGCGCCGATCATCATTGGCAAGATGAAATTCCCAAGTGGTCCGGTAAGCGCAATGATCATTGCAATAATCATCGTTATTCCGTGCAGACCAACGAGTGAATTATAAATTTGAGGTAGGACTAGATGCGATCCAGGTCTGGCCAGATTTGTGCGAATCATCATCGCCATGGTTCCACCGGCACCGAGGAGGACCATTACCGCCACTAGGTACTGGATACCAACAACTTTGTGATCGGTACAGAACTTGAAATACCTCTTCATACCTTGGCCTTCGCCAGACATGTAGAGCTCTTCTTCCGGGGTGAGGTCTTTACCGATCAGCCAACGAAATGGGCCGATGAGTGCGCCAATTCCGATCATGAAGCCAAGGCTCCACATGAACATGCTGATGATCAAGACCTTATTTACATTGTGAGTATCGGTCATATCACGCCCAGCACGCAAGGCATAGTAAGTACCCCAACAGAATATGGCACCGACTATAAAGCCAGTCACTATGTTGAGTTTGGTGATAAGACTCTTGGCAGGCACTGGTGCTGGACTGCTAACTTCTGACTGATGTACCAGTGTTGTCATTGCTGAACTCCTCCTGATGCCTTAATTGAATTTACCCAGTTAGCAAAGTCGCTGGCAGAAACCACCGCGCCACTTGTTTCCATGACAGCGTGATTGAGGCCGCATAATTCTGCACATCTAATGTCTATCGGGCCTAGCGTCGTTGGTCGAGTTTCTGCTGTCGTGGTTACGATTCTGTTGGCATCGACTTTTACTCCGAGTTGCACTGGCCAGAAAGAATGGTTTACATCTACAGATTTAACATGAAAATCCACTGGCTGCCCCGAAGGCAATTCCAAGGTATGAGTTTGAATGTTTTGTGCAGGGTAATAAAATGACCAAGCCCATTGAGCTCCTGTCACATCTACTGTTATGGCATCAGGTGCATCAGCAACCGCGGAATTTGTATCAGAGTTATAGGCTAGAAGCCCGATAGCTATTGCAGCCACTACAAAGGCCCCGGTACTAAAACACCAGACTAAAATCGCTGGTGTATTTGATCTTTCTGATAGTTCCGAATCTGGTGGTGGAGTATCTCCGTGGTGCATATTTAAGAATGCGCGTACCGCAACAGCTAAGACCAAACCGGCTATCGGAGCCGAAAGAACAGTGAAGATCGTCATTATGAGTCTTGCCGAATGCATCTCTTTGCTATGCACCGCTGGCATCCAGTTTGGATAGGCATAAAGACCCATGAGAGTGAAGCCTGCAGTTATAACGATGCCCAGAACGAAGGTCTGCATGACATCTTTACGTTGAACAAAACTTCGAATCCTTTGACCAGGCGTCGGTTTCATTTCTTCCAAAGAATCAGAGCTCATATTAAATTACCGACACCTTTCCACCCATGTACCCAGCTGCACTTCCCATAACTGCTCCAAATCCTTGATAGGAAGTATCTCCGCATGGATACTCGCAATTCCAAAGATATTCACCTTTACCGCCGGTTATAAAAGAAAACTCCACGATGTGCCCCTTAGGAAGTTTGGTTGGATCGTCGTTGTAGGCCTTCATTTCCGAGTCAGTGTTCATTGGTAGCGGGACGTTCACGAACAAAGGATCTTGTGTGGTGGTGGGGACGCCATGAAGAGTCCAAGTATGTTCAACGGCAGTCGGATCTAGATTTGCTTTTGTAACACCATCGTAAGTTGCCGTTCCTGCAACAGTTCCAACCACATTTCCAAAATAAGGAGTATTGAGATTTCCTCCGCTGTCATAGACGACAAGGTCAATCGTCACATAGGTGTGAGCGGGGAGAACAAAGTGTGTGTAAGGACCGTAGGAAGGCCAACTTGGATGGCCACCATCACAAGTTGCGCAGGTGCCATGTGCTTTAGAACTTACTGGGTCTGGATATACGCCATCTTTTAGGAAAGCGTGAGGATATGTCTTCCCATCTGGTCCAACAATGGTCCCTTTGATAGTCGCGTATTCTTTAGGCTGAGGATCCGCCGAAGAATGATGGAGAACAACTCCCACGCTCGTGACGGCAAGCACCCCAAGAGCGATGGTGAGTAGACCAGTGATAAGCGAACGACTCTTGGACTGTGCTGTGGTTTCCATGTGACCCCAATTCAATTGCTGTGAACTGCGCCACAAGATACCTTAATTTGCGCTGGGAAAGACAGATAATCTACTTATTATTTTTAAGTATTTAGGAACAAATATCTACCATACTTAGCAAAGGCGACGGGATTTGGGTGGTTTTTTTGAAACTTAATGTTTGCTGGGACTTGGCTTTCGCCCTCTTTCTCGTGAGCCTAGGTTTTTGGTACTTCACGGAGAAAAGCGCTAGAACTGCTATTTCCAGGTTGCGGCAGAGCCTTTTTTATCTGGCACTTTTGGCGACGTTGATTCTTACCGTCGGGCCAATTCCGCGGTTGGCGCTCAAATTCTTCTGGATACATATGATTCAACACATTAGCTTGATGATGCTCATCGCCCCATTGTTCGTTCTCGGTGCGCCGGTCACCGTGGCTGTTAATTCTAAGAGCCCTCGCCTGCGAAGAGGTATTGAGTCCCTCTTTAAAAACCCAATTACTCTTTTCTTGCTGAAGGCACCCGTTGGCTTCGCTATATTTTTAAGCGTTCTCATCGGAACACATTTTTCACCACTCGCCGATGCAGGTATGTTGAATTCAAATGTCCACTCATTCGAAATAGTCTTATTTCTTCTCGGTGGTTTCATTTTTTACTATCCGGTTATGGATGGGAACCCGCAACCCGTTCCAATCGCACACCAAGTTCGGGTTATTTCGCTCTTTGCCNNTATATTCTGGGAACACCATGATGCATTCCTTACCCAACTCGATCCCTAAAGTCGCGGGGCTAGCCGATCAGCATCGGGGCGGTTCAATTATGTGGGCGATGGGTATGCTCATTGATAGCCTCTGGGTAGTGCTGGCAACTAAAGATTGGTTTACTGACGAGCAGCGGCTCGCAGCAGAAGAAGATGAATCCGCAGCCCGCGCCTGACCTAGACCCAAAACGAAAATGGGTTTTGTGGGGGCTACCACTCTGTGGGGTTATGGGATTTTGGGAATTCGACCGTGCGCTCGGCGGAAATCACCTCAGTTGGGTTTATGTCATCGAGTGGCCATTTTTTGGAGTCTTTATTTATTATATGTATTGGAAACTCTCCCAACCACAGGAGCTCTATGATGATTCTGATGACCCTCCGCGCGAGGTCGAGTAACAACACTGAGTAAACTGGGGTTACCATGTTGCCCCTCTTATCGCTCTCTACTGAAGTTGAATTTTGGATAGCAACTTTCGCGATCTTGGTCGTTACGGTCTTCTATTGGCATAAATTTGCAGTTCATAATTGGAAAAACATCACCGCACGATTTTCCTTAATCATTACCATTCAATGCTTTGCCCTTGCATCTATGGGTGTCACCATCAATCGCTCTGGTGAATTTTACGGTAGTTGGTCTGATCTCTTTGGAGCACAAGGGCAATATCAAAAAATTGCTATAAGCCCATCAAAACTCTCACAATTTAGTGCGGTAGATCTCGCTAATGCCACCCATACCAAAGGGGGGAGTTTAATTTTTCGAAAAGTGATCAAAGGTGAGAAGTCCGGTATTTCAAATGTGGTTTATGTTGTTGCTTCGCCAAAGATAGCGGCGCAACTAGAAAGTCCGCTTCATTCAGTGGGTAATTATTATCAAGTCGTGGAGCTCTTTCCAGGGAGTCCTGGCGTTCCACAGACTTGGATCGGAACGTTAGATGGCATAACGACTATGGAAAATTTGGAGATCGCGGGAAGGATCCCTCCAACCATTGCGGTCATTCCTGCGATTAATGTGCAACCTGGACAGGATACCGAATGTATGAACTTCGTTGGTGGTGCACAAGTGGAGACTTGGATAACGAAAGACATGAAGACATTTATGTTGAAATTCATGGGAATAGATAATCGGCTCTGGTCTTCGTATGGATACTCAACTGGCGGTTGGTGCGCTGCGGAAGTAGCGGTATTGCATCAAGATCTATATTCACAAGGGGTATCTCTCGCCGGCTACTTCAGTCCGTTGCTTCCCTTGGGTCTATCCAAGCGTGAGAAGAATTACCTTTCCACTCATTACGACTTGGTAAGTCATTTAGTTCACGGTCCGCGCAATACCAAGATAATGATTATTGCGTCCGTGAAAGATCGCTTTGCAAATAGTTCGGCGCAAAACTTCATGAAGAGCGCGCTCACTCTTATTCCAATTAAATACGTTCCAATTCCTACGGGTGGCCACAATATTGGTGTCTGGAAACCTTATGTCGCGAGCGGGTTCTTATGGCTGAGTGGCGCAAACGAAATCATCTCCTCCGCCTCGCCTACGCCACAATCTCCTACTCCTACTCCTACTCTTGCTCCGACTCCTACAACTACGCCCACGCCTAGTGCGAGCGGAAGCCCGAAATAAATTTTTCGGCGCGCAAAGCGGCCCATCCAACTTTTGGCAAGTCGGCTGCTCGCGGATAGAGAACGTATCTTGTTTCCCAACCTGGCTGGAACTTTGCGTTGAAACGATAGAGCGACTCGACTTGAAAAAAGTTTGATGAGAAGCGAATTAGGTTTCTCATTCCTCGCGTGATTGGTCCAGCGCTAATTTTGTCGGCGCGCTCAAATAATGAACGAAATGCGGCGAAATTGAGCGAGACGTGTGCCAAATTATGGGTACGCGCGTACTCAACGGAGTCGACAATCATTAACTCATTGACACCAGGGTCTGTGCCGCGTTCGCGTTGCATGCGATCAAGAGAGAGCCCATTAGTTGTCCACGGGACGTAATATTGCAGACCTTTGATCTGACCTTCTAGCCAGGCAATTGTTATGTAAGTGTCCGGGTCGCCATCATCGCCAAATCGATCCATGGACATCGAAAATCCGCGCTCCGCCACGCCATATCGCCATTCGTGCGCAAGTTTCCGCAGATTAATTCGGGTGGGCTCATCAAGTTCTGACCACTTGTGAGTAGTACAGGAATAACCTTTACGTTTAATGCGGTTTACCATCTGGCGAACATTCGCCATCGGGCGTCCTTCTAAAGTGAAGTCCTTTACTGCGATGATCGCCTCATCGCCTATATCAATCGCAATCATCCCTGCATGTTCTAGCCAAACTTCTCCGCCATGATCACTGCAGCCCATGACGGCCGGAGTCCAGGCATATTCTTCGGCGATCTTAATAAATTCCGCAATCGCATCTGGCCACAAGCTGTATTCACCAAATGGATCACCACTTGCGAGCATGACGCCACCTTGCACCCGATAAGCAATACCAGCCTTGCGATTAGGAGCCCAGACCACACTTTTATCGCGCCTGGTGGCAAAGTATCCAAGTGAATCCTGTTCGAGATCATGCTTTATTAAAGTTCTCACCTGATTTAAATCATCATCGGTCATTTTAGGGATTGGTTTTACTCGACGAATATATAACCAGAGTGGGACGATCAGGGTAAAGACCCCAAAGGTTCCAAGTGTAAATGCAATTAAATCACTGGCTCTTTCAGAAGTGAATTTAACTGGACCGGATACTCCGACGAATCCCTCAACGATGAAGAGGAGGATGTTCTTAATCGAAGGAGTTCCAACTATTTCATCTTGATTTCTAAATTTAAGAAGCATCAAACTTGCAATGAAGAACACGACGAGTGCAATTCCAAAGCCAATAAAGGGTTGAAGACGTGTACTTGGATCAGATTTTGCATAAAAAGATTTATTAGATATTAAGAGCAACAAGATGCTGACAACTGATAGCGCAATTTGAACTGGATGGTGACTAGCTCTAAATAATTCCGTCGAAAGATTAATGAAGAGGATTATTAAAGCTAAAACCCATGCCCGACGTTTACGTCTGGATAAACCGCGGGCCAAAATCATCAAAATCATTCCTGTAAAAATGGCGGTGGCTGTAGCCGAACCATTTAAAAAGACTGGAATCAAATGGTCTAACTTGTGGACAGGAGCGCGAAATTTTCGAGAAACGTTTGCGAGAATGTCGAAGAGCCCAACCAGGAAAGTTGCTCGACCTATCCAGACTGGAACCCAACGTTGTGATTTCATTATCTAAATACTCCCGTATGTCCGAGTGAATAGCGACCAGGTTGTGGATAGAAAGCCAAACCATGAGGTTCTTTTCCAACTTTAATACTTCGAAGAAATTTTCCATGAACTATGTCAAAGACGTAAACCACGTTGTCGTAGCGCCCAGATACCCAGAATTGAGTTCCATCGGCGGAAATTCCACCCATATCGGGGGAGCCACCTCCCGGAATCTTCCATTTAGCAACCAATTTGTTATCCGAAAAACGAAGCTCAGAGACGCTTCCCTCTCCTCGATTAGAAATAAGAAGGTATTTCGAGTCACGCGTGACGTACATACCATGAGCTTCAACGCCAGTAGGAATAAAAGAGACCTCTCCAAAGTGAGCGGCAGGCATTACCCAGACTCCATTTTCCATCATGTCTGCGATGTAAAAAGTTTTGCCATCCGGTGAAATCTTCACATCCTGTGGGGTGGGAGCATCCGCTTGGTTCATATGCTTATAAGTCGGTAAGAGTTTCCCGTTAACGGATTTCGAAGGAAGCGTAAAATAACTAACTACGCTCATTTTGGCTGTGTTAACCCAAATAAGTTTTCCAGAAAACTCGCACGATGCTACGAAAAAATTACCGTCAGCCGTGAAGTCCGCGTGGTTTAGGCCGTCGCAAGAGACGTGAACGATTTTTTTTATGGCCATCGTGTGTGGGTCACGAAAGACGATCTCCTTGTCGGCTTCCGCCATCACGATGGCGTATTTGCCGTTGGGGGTAAAGTACAAATTATAAGGATCATGGACGTAGATAGATTTTCCTGGCAAGCCAGTCATTGGATCGATTGGAGTTAAATGATTTCCCTCGTCATCATTAACCCAGAGAGTCTTGAGATCCCACGAAGGAACTACATGTTGTGGTCCCTTAGGTACGCTAAATGTGCGAATAATTTTAAATGTTTTTGGATCGATTTCAGTGATTGAGTTGCCGGTGTGGTTTGGTACGTATACCCGTTCCGGGAAATTTTTTACTACGGGGCTTAGATTATTTGGGCGGTCGGCCGCGTAAATATCGTTGGGATCAGTTACGGGAGGCATACCAGCCAGTGGGGTAGAAGCTTGCGCAGAAGTGGGAATTAAGGCAACGCAGAGCGCAAAAATAATTAGGGCTTTTTTCACAAGAAATTACGCTCCAAGTAGAGTAGTGAGTGTGACTGGGATGAGTCCCTTGGCATGCAGATTTTCTAAGAGAGTAGGCATCGCGTCGATAGTGTCTTGATGCCCGAAGTGCAAACTCACGATACTTCCGTTTTTGATAACGCTACTAATGTCAGCTAGCACAGCGCGCTTTCCAACGTCTTGATAATCATGGGAGTCAACATCATAGGAAATGCATTGTTTGTAACCGTATTTAATCGCGGCTTTGCGAATGATTGCATTTGAATTTTGCGTCCCAGATGGACGGAACCATTTACCGTGGTTGCCAATCAATTTCTTCAACTCCGCGGCGCACCCGGCAATTTCAGCGTCAACTTTCTTTGCGTTTAAAGTTTTCATTTGATAATGATTCATTGTGTGATTCCCAAGGTCATAACCTGCATTGAGCATCTGTTTGGCAACTGATGGATAACCTTGTAACCAGTTTCCGATTGCAAAGACCGAAATCGGTGTTGATGTACTTTTGAAAATTGCTAGCAGTTTTTGAACAATCGCTGGATCGCCGGCACCGTGAAAGGTGAGCGCAACTTCGGATTTATTACGCGAACCGTTTGCAATATCTGGATTTGCCGCGTTTGCCTGTAGATCTAGGTCCGAAATGCCCGAAATCAGCGTAGCCCCAGCAACGACCGCGCTACTTTTTAAGAATTGACGACGATTTAGGGGCACCGTCCAAGGATACTTCCTGCGTTGCGCTGCGAGGTTAACCCTTGAGTTGCTACTGTAAGGGGAGCACTCATTCATGTGATCCCCCGGCGTGGGGGGAGGCAGTTTGAAGGCGTTCATGAGGCTATAGGGGGTCGGATCGTGAGTGACGACGACGATAATGGCTTAGACGATATTGTTACCGAGGAAATGCTCTGGGAGCGGATACCCGAAACTACTGGACTTGAACGCGCAAATACTTATTACGAGCTGAGCGCTCGGATCTATGCCCGTGGGCAGTATGACGAAGCGCTCGCGCTTGCAGAAACCGCACGCGACATTTATACGGAACTAGGTGCGGTAGCTCCTGCCGATGGATTGGCGCAGGCTTATTCGGCGATCGGCTACAACTTAAACCAACTCAAGCGTAATTCTGAAGCAGCCTCTGCCATGAGCAAGGCAGTGGACTTGTTGCGAGAGTCGAAGTCACCGCTTGCAATTGACCTTGCCTGCACGCTTGGCGAATGGTGTTTTGGTGCAAAGGATTATGTAAAGACGATCGAATGCATGCGTGAATGCGTTCAAGAACATCTCGTCGACGGCAATGAAGCTGGCGCAGCAAATGACCTCCATCTCATTGGTTGTGCCCATCGCGAATTGGGTCAACACGAAAAATCTGCGGAGGCGTTTCGAGAAGCTCGCGCGCTCTTTAAAAGTCTCAAAGAGGTAATTAACGTTGCGCGCTGTGACCAGAAAATTGCGCACGCGCTCATCGAGCTCGGTCTTGGCGAGGAAGCGCTGGTCGCAGCTCAAAAGTCACTCGACGTCTTTGTCACTGCGCACGATCATCGCCGCGAAACCTATTCATTATTAGAGGTTGGTAAGGCCCAGATCTTGATCGGTGAAGAGCAGGAGGGCTTGGATACCCTCGAGCGGGTCCTAGAAATTGCCACCGAGAGTGATTGGAAGGATTTCGAATTTATCGTTGAAATCGAACGGCATATGGCTGGAGTTATGCGTCAGTTAGGTCGCATCGAGGAAGCCGATGAAATCGAACGCCGACTATCCTCAGTCACCGAGATCATTGAGGAGTAGGTAACTCCGGGTTCAGGTGCTGCATTGCCCAGGCATACATAGCGATCGCCCCTGCCGCTGAGGCGTTCATCGAGCGAGTCGAACCATATTGTTGGATAGCAAGCACCACAGAACAAATTTCAACGGCCTCATCTGACATTCCAGCGCCCTCTTGTCCGAAGAAAAGGACACACTTCTCGGGGAGGGGGTAGTTTTCCAGTTGCCTTGAAACGGGGAGGTTATCTATCCCAATTATTGGCGTCTCATTCTCAGCGCACCAAGTGGCAAAATCGGCAACAGTCGGATGGTGGATGACGTGAAGGTACTTATCCGTCACCATGGCACCCCGCCGATTCCAGTCACGCTTCCCAACAATATGAACGAAGCGCACGTTAAACGCGTTCGCGGTACGCACGACGGAGCCGATATTGAGGTCATGTTGCCAATTTTCGATGGCTATTTGAAGCGGATGACGCTTGGTATCCAAATCCGCCACGATGGATGGGACTGACCAATAACGGTAGTGATCTAGAACATTTCGGCGATCGCCATTTTCAAGTAGTTCGGGGTCATATTGCTCCCCCATCGGCCAGGGCAAAGGATGTGGGCCGACGCCAACAACGGGGAAAAACTCACCCGGTCCAATTTCTGCAGCCACCGGAACACCTTAATCCATCAATTCCCACCAACGAGAGGCATAATCGCCCCATGCTTCGCAGGGGATCCACCGCCGCCATGTGGCTTGTTGTGGCTTCTCTGCTCCTCGTCAATTCGGTTCCAGCTCAAGCTTTGGTAATACCTGAAAACTTCGTGAAGCTTGCGGATTCACCGACACTCGCTCACCCAGGAATTATTTTGATTGATCCTGCGACGGACCAAACGATTTATTCCGTCGATCCCGACATCGGAAGAGCTCCAGCGTCCGTATTAAAATTGATTTCGATGGCAACGGTGCTTAGTACCTTTAGTCCAGATATGACTTTTAAAACCACGATAAGTGATACACCGACCCCAGGGACTTTTATTTTGCTCGGGGAGGGCGATCCTTGGATAACGGAAAGTCCTTTTGAAGCACAGAAATATCAGCGCGCCTTTTCACCAACGTTGATCGATAAAGTTTTGAAATTACATCCCGATCTCAAAAGCATCACGCTGGAATATGACAATGTATACGCGCTCGATGTAAAAGCACTGCAACGTTACTTTGCCGGGCGCCTCACCATTACTCCAGTTAAAGTCAACTCTGATAACGATGCAACTACGGAGCTCGCATCAATAGAATCTCCAAAACTCGCCAAAATTATTGAATTCACCTTGTTATATAGCGACAATGTGCTTGCCGATCGTTTGGCTCGAGCCGCCGCACAAGACATGGGTTTTTCTACGGATGCAGCTGGAATCCAATCAGCATTTACTAAGACTCTGCTCGACCTTGGGATTTCCACTGCAGGGTTGCATGTTTATGACGGAAACGGACTTTCCCATCAAAATCGAGTAACCGTTCGTCAGATCGCAGATCTTCTGGTAGCAATTAAAACTGACCCGAAGTTCAAGGTAATCATCGACGGTCTTCCAACCGCGGGGAAAACGGGAACGCTTAAGACTAGGTTTGTGCTCGATGCTCCCAAGGCGGTCGGTCTCGTGCACGCAAAAACCGGTTGGATTAATACGACCGTGAGCCTTGCGGGGTATGTGACGGTCGGGGCAAACCAGTACGTTTTTGCGGTCGTAGCAAATCACATTCACAATCTTGAAAGCGCCCGCTCCGCCGCTCGTGTAACCATCGATCAAATGTTGGGGACTATTGCAAAGCCTTAGGGTTGCCGAATTCGTGGTTAGAATTTGGATATGAGCCATGTAAGCGCCTATGTGGCACTAATGAAGTTGCGGGTTGTGGAGCTTCTGCTCGTCACCACACTTCCTGCGCTATTTATGGCGACTTATGCGGAAAATCATGCTCATCACTTTCCGTCCTTAGGCGTCACGATCGCGACGCTGGTAGGTGGCACATTGGCGGCAGGAGCCTCGAACTCTTTTAACATGGTAATCGAAGTTGAATCGGATCGTTTGATGAAGCGGACGGAGAAGCGGCCGCTGGTAAGCGGGGAAATTACAAAACAACAGGCAGTAGCTTTTTCACTCGCGCTAACAATTGTTTCACTTTTGATTTTTCTGATATTTACAACTGTGTTGGCAACCGCGCTGACACTTTTGGCGATCTTGTTTTACGTCGTCGGTTATACGATCTGGCTAAAACGTCGTACCTCGCAGAATATTGTTTGGGGCGGAATCGCAGGTTGCATGCCCGTTCTTATCGGTTGGGCCGCGATAACTAATTCACTCTCATTGACGGCCTGGCTCTTCTTCTTCCTCATCTTCTTCTGGACACCGCCCCACTTCTGGGCTCTGGCGATTAAGTACAAAGCGGATTACGCCGCGGCAGGGATCCCAATGCTCCCCGTCGTGGCCACAATAAAATCGGTACAGAAGCAGATGTGGTTTCACAGCATCTTTATGATCGTGACCTCGATTCTGGTTCTAGTCAGCGCACACCTCCCCTGGTGGAGTTACGTCGTTACCGGGCTCCTGGCACTCGGCTTCGTTACACAACTGCTAAAGATTGCAGGTGCCGATTCTGAACCCGCCGCGCTCAAACTCTTTCACTGGTCGATCACCTACTTGAGCATTTACTCACTAATACTGGTAATCGCCACGATTTTGGCTAAACCCTCGATCTAAATTTAGTTGCTCCACAGACAATATCCATCAAGGAATTTTTCTTCGTTAACCCGTATGGTTATCAAATGACGACAGCGATCTCGGTAACGGACTTAACCAAAGTCTACGGTGAGCGCAGCGCTCTCTCTCACGCTACCTTCGAGGTTCCTCTCGGAACCGTGTGTGGCTTCGTCGGTCCCAATGGTTCAGGCAAGACAACGACGATTCGGATGTTGCTTGGATTGATACAACCCACAGGCGGAACAGGAACTGTTCTTGGCGAAAGCATCGCGCACCCAGAGCGTTACCTCCCGCGGGTCGGTGCCATGATTGAAGGTCCTGCTTTTTATCCCGCGTTAAGTGGCGCTGAAAATCTCAAAGTTTTAGCCTCCCTGGGAGGTTTCCCTCAAGAGCGGGTGGGGCTACTACTCGAACAGGTTGGACTCGGTGACCGCGGCGGATCAAAATACAAAACGTATTCCCTCGGAATGAAACAGCGCCTCGGAATAGCTGCCGCGCTTCTTCCAAATCCCAAACTTCTAGTTCTAGATGAGCCCACCAATGGTTTGGATCCTTCAGGTATTCAAGAGGTTAGAAATTTGATTAAAGACCTCGCAAGTGATGGCACGAGCGTCTTTGTTTCATCACATTTGTTATCTGAACTTGAGATGATTGCAGAATCCTTAGTGATGTTGCGCGAAGGAAAAGTTCTCTTCGCAGGTCGCACCAAAGATTTACTGGCGGCGCAGACCGCGACTCTTATTGCAAGGCCAGAATTTTCTGTCGACCTCAATACGCTAGCCGAAATTGCAACCAAGCATGGTCATACGGCGATCGTTGAAGATGGGGCGGTCCACATAAGTGGCGAGGCTGACTGGGGTGCCGCCTTCAACCGTTTAGCTTTTAATGCGGGTGTCACACTTGCGGCGCTACAGGTTACTCAACCAACGCTTGAAGAAACCTTCTTTGAAATGACGGGGGAGTAGCCATGTTTAATGTGATGCGAGCTGAACTCCGCAAACTGCGCCGCCCAACACTTTTAATTTCGACGATATTAGTTGTGTCTGCGCTTACGGCTCTCTTTACCTCAATTGTCTTCCTCCGGGCTAATTCCGGTGCAGGCAATGGTCAGCGCGGAGAAATCGTCTCTCCTGCGACCTTGAGCCAAGCAATGGGATTGGTTTATGGATTCAAAATAGTCTCCTTCTTCCTTGGGATTACAGCGTTATGTGTCTTTGCATCACAAACGGCGCAGGAATACACCCTCGGCACCTTAAGAAACCTTCTTGTGCGCCAGCCCTCTCGGATGAAAATTTTGGCGGGTAAATATTCCGCAATGATCATCTTCGCAATTGCTCTGGTATTTATTGACGCAGTCGTCGCAATTGGAATTTCATTCGGTCTGGCATCACACGCGAAAGTCACCACAACGGCCTGGCTTACCTCATCTGGAATCGCATTACTTGGCAAGACATTTGCGAACGTCATGCTAACAACTATTGCTTTCGGAACTTTCGGAATGATTCTCGGTTTACTCTTTCGCTCACCGATTAGCGCAATCGCAACCGGAGTGATCTGGACTCTCATTTTAGAAAGTATTTTAGGCGCTGTGGTTTCGAGCACCCAGAAATGGTTACCGGGACAGAACTTTGACAATATTGCACAAGGTGGTTCAGATACTGTTAGCTATCATTGGTCCTTAGCGCTTTCTGCTGGCTATTTGATCGTTGGATTTACAATTGTTGCAGTGCTTTTTAAACGTAGAGATGTTGCAAACTAGAGACACAGCAAATTCTCATTCAATATGTGACGTAATCACCCGGTTCTATCACTTATCCTTGGTTGTTACTTCCTCGTGATTGGCTGGTTTTAGTATGAAATTTCGGCATGTAAAGAGCGTTGCGCTTTTAGCAAGCCTCCTCATGTCGATCCCTACAGTTTCCCCGGCAGCAACTCCAACTGCAAAACCAAAGCCGAAAATCACGGCACCGTCCAAAGCGCAAATAGCTGCGGCGCAAGCCTCTGAAAATGCGAAGGCGGCTGCTGCTGCGAACGCCACAAATCAATTGACATCCGCACAAAATGTCTTACAACAACTCACCGCAATTACAAGCCACAAACAGGCGCAGTTAGTTTCGGCGCAGGCGCAGTTAGTCGTGGCAACTGGTCAATCGAATCTGGCGACAGCTCATGCTGCACTAACTCAAGTCGCCGTCGCGCAAGCAAATAAAACTATTGGGCGAATGGCGGCTAACGCTTACATCATGGGTGGTGGGTTTACGACACTCAATAGCGTTTTGGAATCAAATGGACCTCAAGATTTAATTGATCGCTTAAGCATTCTCGATCAGGTTGGTTCAACGGATGCTGTCGCTTTATCTCGCTATAAGTCTGCTCTGGTAATTGCCCAAGCGGCCCAAGCGGCTGCAACGAAAGCAAAAAATGCCCAAGCTGCTGCAACAGCTCAAGTCGCAGCAGCCAAAGCAGCAGCTGTCTCTGCGCAATCTGCTCAAGCGGCGGAAGTTGCAAAGTTAAGAGCGGTTCAGGCACAACTGATGGCGGAATTGGTAAAGGCCAGAAATGTTCGAATTACGTTGCAGCAGCAGTTAGCGCTCTGGGAACTCGAGCAATCAAGTGCAAACACCGCTGCTCACACAAAAGGGCAAGCCAAAATATGGCCAGACCGTGGGTTCAAGGGGCGTTCAACGACTCGGGGAAGTGACACGATTCGCCTTAAGGCGCTGGCGTACGCCCGAGCACAGGTTTTGGCCCGAAAGCCATATGTTTGGGGGGCGCAAGGACCAAGGAGTTTTGACTGCTCTGGTCTGGTTTACGCGGCCTATAAATCGGCGGGACTTGGATATCCAAACTGGTCGCGACTTAATGCAGCGCTCTATTTTGTTGATACCCAGCGAGTGCCTCTTACCAATCTCATCCCCGGTGATTTGCTCTTCTACTCCTACGACGGTTCGGTTCAGAATATTCACCACATCACAATTTATGCTGGCGACGGCATGATGTGGGAGGCAAATTCAACACGGACTGGTTTGCTTTTTTCGAGCATGTATAGCGTTCCAGGCTTAATGCCTTCCGGTGGAAGGGTATAACCGGAAAGTTTCTTAAAGCTTTATAAAAAGAGGGAGTTCATTAGGCTAGGAACCGTGAAGGCGACACTTTCAATTCGACAAGCGGTTCGGCCGTGGATTGCAGCCGCGGATGCTCGTATTCTCATCGGGGTTTCTGGCGGAGCAGATTCTTTGGCGCTGGCCGCAGCGAGCGCATTGGAGGCGAAGAGCTCGAGTTTGGAGCTGATCGCCATCGTTATAGACCACCAACTTCAAGTTGGGTCTGGCGAAGTTGCTCGCAAGACGAGTCAAGAATTGAAGCGAATCGGTATCGAAAGAGTTGAAATTAACCCAGTTGAGGTTCTGGTGACCGATGGCATGGAAAGTTCAGCAAGGCGAGCCAGATATCGGGCCTTCGACTCAGCAATCTTGAAATATCAGCCGGACTACTTCTTTTTAGGGCATACAAAAAATGACCAAGCCGAAACCGTACTCCTAGGGTTAGCAAGAGGCTCTGGAACCCGTTCACTCTCTGGAATTGCCGAGGAAAACGGGCCTTATATTCGCCCAATGTTGGGTCTTGACCGCCAGATCACCCGTCTCGCGTGCGCCGAAAACGGGATCACCCCTTGGGATGACCCCCATAATTCTGATCTGTCCTACGCCCGGGTCCGGGTGCGCCAGGAGGTACTCCCCGCCTTAGAGAGAAATTTAGGTCCAGGCATCATCGACGCCCTCGCGCGAAGTGCCAAGATCCTTCGGGAGGACGCCGATGCCCTAGATCAGATCGCTGAAGGGTACTTAGTGGGGCTAATCCCCTCAGATCTCGATGTGGCGGGGCTAGCCGCCCTTCCAAAAGCGATTCGAATCCGGGTTCTACGATTGGCAATTTTTGCTGCAGGGGCGCCCGAGGGATCCCTCTCGGCGGAACATTTAGCTCCTGTTGAGGCGTTAATCACGGAGTGGCACGGCCAAGGGGAGATTTCACTACCGGGTGGTGTGAAGGTGGCCCGAATTTCGGGCAGACTTTCGCTCTTACCGTAGAAAAAGGAGCATCGTGGATTTAGCGACCGCAGGCAAAGATATCGATCGCGTAGTAGTGACGGCGGAGGAGATCCAGGCACGGTTAAGAGAGATTGCAGATCAGGTTGAACGTGATTATGCCGGGCGTGACCTCTTGGTAATCGGAATCCTTAAAGGTGCGGTGATGACAATGGCTGACTTCGTGCGCTCGCTCAACCGCCACGTTGAAATGGATTGGATGGCAGTTACCTCCTATGGCTCTGGAACAAAATCCAGTGGCGTCGTCCGTATTCTTAAAGATTTGGATCGAGATATAACGGGACGCGAAGTTTTGATTGTGGAAGATATCGTTGATACTGGACTTACTCTGGCTTGGCTCAAGTCAAATCTGCAATCACGGGGAACAAAAAGCGTGGAAATTTTTACCATGCTAAGAAAACCTGATGCGGCAAAGGTTGATGTTGAGGTTAAATATGTCGGATTCAACATTCCAAATGAATTTGTTGTTGGTTACGGTTTGGATTACGGCGAAAAATATCGGAATTTGGATTTCATCGGAATTTTAGCCAAAGAGGTTTATTCCTGATCTTTATTGCAGTACCCGACCCCCACCCCAAAAGATTAAGAGAAGAGCGATGGCAGATAAGAAGCAAACGGCTCAACGCAAGCGCCTGCGAAAGTTGATGCGAGGACCTTTATTCTGGATTATCCTTGCGCTGATTCTAGTTGTAGCACTGGGACGAATTTCTGGAAGTGGTGCAACTTTTACGCAGGTTGATACCTCAGTTGTTCTAGCCGAAATTACGCAAAATAAGGTTGATTCTGCGCTCGTTATTGATAAAGATCAAAAAATTCAAATTATTTTAAAGAGCGGTAACTCCTATCAAGGTTCAACCCATTTGCAGGCCAATTACGTTGCGAACGAAGAGCCTCAGATTACTGAACTGCTGACAAGCAACCCACCGACGAAGGCTTGGAATGTAAAGGTTCCTACAACTTCCTTCCTTGAGTCTCTCTTCTTTAGTTTTGCGCCATTTCTCTTAATTGGTTTTCTCCTGCTTTTCTTCATGTCCAATTCGCAAGGTGGAAATCGAATTTTCTCCTTTGGTCGATCAAAGGCAAAATTGCTTACAAAAGAGGCGCCGAAGACCACCTTTGCCGATGTCGCAGGCGCCGATGAAGCGGTTGCAGAACTCCGCGAGATAAAAGACTTTTTGGCCGAACCCAAAAAGTATCAAGATATTGGAGCAAAGATACCGAAGGGCGTGCTTCTCTACGGCCCACCAGGAACTGGTAAAACACTTTTAGCTCGCGCTGTAGCAGGGGAAGCAAATGTTCCATTCTTTTCAATTTCAGGCTCCGAATTCGTCGAAATGTTTGTCGGCGTAGGAGCTTCTCGGGTTCGGGATCTCTTTAATCAAGCGAAGGAAGCAGCTCCTGCGATTATCTTTGTCGATGAGATCGATGCAGTTGGTCGCCAACGTGGTGCTGGCCTTGGGGGTGGAAACGACGAACGAGAACAAACTCTTAACCAACTCTTGGTGGAGATGGATGGATTTGAAGCTAACACCCAAGTTATTTTGATCGCGGCAACCAACCGTCCAGATGTTCTCGATCCGGCGATTTTACGGCCCGGTCGTTTTGATCGTCAGATACCGGTTGATCGTCCTGACTTGCTCGGACGCAAGGCAATTCTGGAAGTACATGCAAAAGGTAAGCCAATTGCAAAGAGCGTGGACCTTGGCGAAATCGCGAAGCGGACTCCCGGTTTCACCGGCGCTGATTTAGCAAATGTTTTGAATGAGGCGGCACTTTTAACCGCGAGAGAGAATGCCAAAGTAATTACCACAATGGCACTCGATGAGTCGATTGATCGCGTAATGGCTGGTCCGCAACGCACTAGCAGGTTGATGACGGAGGAAGAGCGCCGCATCACCGCTTATCATGAAGGTGGACATGCGCTCGTGGCTCACGCGCTTCCGCATACAGATCCAGTTCATAAAATTACGATCATGCCAAGAGGCAGAGCACTCGGTTACACGATGGTTCTTCCCGATGAGGATCGATACGCCATCACCCGTAACCAGATGCTCGATCAACTCTCCTACTCTTTGGGTGGTCGCGCAGCGGAAGAGTTAATTTTTCATGATCCAACGACGGGTGCTTCAAACGATATCGAGAAGGCCACTAACTTGGCCCGCGCAATGGTTACTCAATATGGGATGACCGAGCGCATTGGGGCAATTAAATTTGGTACAGGAGATAGCGATCCATTCCTAGGTCGCGATTACGGCCATCAACGCGACTACTCCGAGGAAATTGCCGGAGTCATCGATGAGGAAATTCACAAGCTGATTGAAAATGCCCACCAGGAGGCTTTCAATGTTCTCATTGATAATCGCGAAATCCTGGATGCGTTGGTCGTCGAACTTCTTGAGCGCGAAACGCTTCTCAAGGAGGACATTGAGCGAATATTCGCCAATGTGAAGAAAGTGGAGCCACGTCCCGCATGGACAGGCTCACCAAATCGGACACCGTCAGAAATACCCCCAGTTGGACTTGTTCCCGCTAAACCACAGAGTGATCCAGAAGCTAAACCACCAAAGCGAGCTCGTAAACCTCGCGCAAAGATCACGCCCCCTCCAGTTGAGCAGGCTAACGATGAGTGAAGAAATCACACCTATATCTATGGGTCCGCTCGATGGTCGAGCTCGGTCTGAATTTGATCAGGAGCGGGCTGAGCGGGCGGTCACCGAACTTTTGCTTTCAATTGGCGAGGACCCGCTACGGGATGGATTGCGTGACACACCGGCTCGCGTGGCACGAGCCATGCGAGAGAATTTTGAAGGACTCTGGCAGAGTCCAGAAGAAATATTAACTACCACCTTTGATATCGGACATAAAGAATTAGTAATTGTTCGTGACATCGAGGTTTTTTCACAATGCGAACATCACTTAATGCCATTTCACGGAGTTGCTCACGTTGGTTACATACCCGGAGAGTTAGGGCGAATAACTGGTATCTCTAAATTGGCCAGGCTGGTGGATCTCTATGCAAGACGTCCGCAAGTTCAAGAACGTTTAACTACCCAGGTAGCAGATGCCATCGTTGAAATTTTGAAGCCAGCGGGAGTAATTGTCATCATTGATTGTGAACACCTATGTATGTCGATGCGCGGAGTTAGAAAATCACAAGCCCGAACAACCACCTCAGCTGTTCGGGGAAATCTCCGTAGCGCGGCAACCCGAGCTGAAGCAATGGCGCTGATTACCGCATCCAATCGCTAATGACTAAAACGCAACGCACGTTGGTGATGGGCATTCTTAACGTCACCCCAGATTCGTTTGCCGATGGCGGGCGACATTTTGCTTTTGATGCAGCTATTGCTCGGGCTTCGGTGATGATCGCTGAAGGTGTAGATATTATCGACGTCGGTGGTGAGTCGACCCGTCCCGGCTCCGAGCGGATAACAACTGAAGAAGAACGTGACCGAACCATCCCAATTATTACTGACTTACATGCTTTGGGTGCCGTAATTAGTATTGATACGACCCGTTCGGAAATCGCCAGTGCTGCAATTGAAGCTGGTGCAACCTTCGTTAACGACATTAGCGGCGGATTGGCAGATCCAAAAATGGCAGCAGTTATCGCAAAGAACCCGACAATTCAGTATGTTGTGATGCACTGGCGTGGTGAGTCTAAGAATATGCATAACAGGGCTACTTACAACGATGTCGTACAAGAGGTTCGTAATGAATTATCCGAAAGAGTGACCTCGCTGATCGACCAAGGGGTTAATCCGGATCAACTAATTTTGGATCCCGGGATTGGTTTCGCCAAGAATAGTGAGCACAACTGGGAGCTACTGCGGAATATTGATCGACTTCAACTCTTGGGGTTTCCGGTGCTAATTGGGGTGTCGCGCAAACGGTTTTTAGGTGATTTAGTTGGAGCAGGGAGTCCAGATGATCGCGAATTCGCTACATTAGCCATCACGACAGAGATGGCGCGAAAAGGCGTGTGGGCGGTTAGAACGCATAGCGTTAAGCCACAACTTGATGCGATCAAGGTAATTGAGGAGCTGTACTGATGAGTGACTTTATTGAGATCTTCGGGATTGCAGGTTTTGGATACCATGGAGTTTTTGATCATGAACGAGCTAACGGCCAGAGTTTTACGGTGGATGTAAAACTTGAACTTAAAAGCAGGAAGGCCAGTAGGACCGATTCAATTAAAGATGCCGTTGATTATTCTGAAGTTATTAGAGTGGTGCACGAATTAATTAATGGCGATCCAGTCAATTTAATAGAGCGACTAGCGCAATTGATCGCCAATAATTTGCTCAAAAAATTTCCAGTCAAGTCTGTAGAGGTCGTTGTTCATAAAGCTAATGCGCCAGTCGGATTTCCAGTGCGAGATATCTCTGTCCGAATTAAACGCGCTCGATGAAAGTTGTGATCGCTCTGGGTTCAAATATGGGAGATACCAACTCGCACCTTCACCATGCAATAGCAGAGCTCGGCAAGAGTATGAATGTAAAGGCGGTTTCTAGCTTTTATAAGACCGCGCCTGTGGGTGGCCCAGCGCAGGATGACTATCTGAACGCGGTTTTAATTGCAGAGAGCGATATGGATCCGTTGGACTTGCTCATCATCATGCAGGAAATTGAAACTTTGGCCGGTCGAACTCGAGAAGTGCACTGGGGACCACGCACCCTTGATCTAGATCTCATTACGTTTGGTGACCACAAGATTGACGAACCTCATCTAGAACTTCCCCATCCCCGTGCCCATGAGCGCACCTTTGTTTTAGAACCCTGGTTAGAAATTGACCCAGCGGCGGTGCTCCTTGGATATGGACCGATCTCTGAACTGCTAGCTGTACTTAGGCGCTAAACTTTCCTTATTAGCCCGGTACCCCGAAAGGACTGGAGCACCATGAACAACTCAATCTCATTTGTGCCAACTATGGGCGCGCTACACGACGGCCATATTGCCCTGATTGAGCGTGCGTGCGAATTAAGTTCAACGGTTATTGTTTCGATCTTCGTAAACCCTTTGCAATTCGAAAGCCCCGATGACCTCGCTAAATATCCGCGAGATCTCCTCCGGGATCGCAATATTGCGCTAGGCGCTGGTGCCACAAAAGTTTGGGCTCCGAGCTACGAGGAGATTTATCCCGGCGAGATAACTAAGCAAAGTTCTGGGCAGTTAGGCACGCTCTTTGAAGGCGCGGAACGTCTTGGGCATTTTGATGGGGTGCTAACCGTCATTAAACGGTTATTCGATCTAGTTCGGCCAGATTATGCGATTTTCGGTGAAAAGGATTTCCAGCAACTCTTTATCATTAAGAGATGGGTCAGCCAGAATCAGATACCTGTAGAGATTATTGCCGTGCCGACAATTCGAGATGCTGATGGTGTTGCACTATCGTCTCGAAATTCCAGGCTCTCACCTGCAGAACTGGTCTCCGCCCAAGTTATCAATAAAGCGCTTCGTTCTAAGAGTAAGGACGAGATGCGAAAGGTATTGGCTAGTGAGCCTAAATTTGAATTGGACTACGCCGAACTCATCGACGAAGAAACTTTTGGGCCTGTGACCGCAAAGACAAGCCTCTCCCGAGGAATTATTGCGGGTTGGATAAATGGGGTCCGCTTGATCGACAATATGCGAATGGAAGCCGATCAATGAAATTATTCGCGGGAGTGCCTGGGTGGACATCCCATGCAGATGTCATCGTCATTGGCTCAGGTGTCGCAGGATTAACCACGGCACTAAACGCTCGAGCAGCGAATCTCTCTGTTTTGCTGGTCACGAAAGCGCAAATTGATGAGGGATCAACTAAGTGGGCTCAAGGTGGAATAGCCGCGGCTCTTGGTCCAGGTGATACGCCTGATGAACATAAAACCGACACGCTGATTGCGGGAGCCGGTCTATGCGATATCGATGCCGTCAATGTTCTAGTGACAGAAGGACCTGAGGCGGTGCGGAAACTAATAGCACGAGGCGCAGTTTTCGATAAATCAGAGAGCGGAGAAATTGCGCTGACTCGAGAAGGCGGCCATCATCGCAACAGAATTCTGCATGCAGGCGGCGATGCTACTGGGGCGGAAGTTTCGCGCGCTTTACTGGCTGCTGTGCAGAATGATTCTGGAATTGAAGTCATTGAGCATGCCTTGGTCATTGATGCGTTGCTCTCTGATTCGGGTCGAGTCTGCGGAGTCACACTTCACGTGATTGGTGCCGGATCAAGTTCCGGCGTTGGTCGTGCGTTAGCTCGTGCAGTGGTCATAGCAACAGGTGGACTTGGGCAGGTATATTCGCAAACCACTAACCCATCGGTTTCGACAGGCGACGGCGTGGCTCTAGCTTTACGCGCTGGAGCGGCTGTTGCCGATGTTGAGTTCATTCAATTTCATCCCACGGTATTTTGGCGCGATACCTCCTCAGCCGGCCAACAGCCACTTATTAGTGAAGCAGTACGCGGGGAAGGGGCGATCTTGCTGAACCATAAGGGTGAACACTTTATGGCCGCCGTTCATCCACAAGCAGATCTTGCACCACGAGATATTGTGGCAAAAGAGATTTTTAATCAGATGCGCGAAGCTCATGTTCCACACGTCTGGCTTGATGCCACCCAAGTGAAAGATTTTCAAGAGCGCTTCCCAACCATCTACGCCTCGTGCCGGGCCAATGGAATTGATCCAGAAAATCAATTGATACCTGTCGCACCCGCATCACATTACGCATCCGGGGGAGTTCTGGTAGATCTCAATGGAGAGAGCACCGTTCCTGGTTTATATGTCTGCGGTGAAAGTGCTTGTACTGGTGCGCATGGCGCAAATCGTTTGGCTTCCAATTCTTTGCTGGAGGGGTTGGTGTTTGGTGCACGTATCTCTGAACACATCTCAAGTCATCTACCTGAACAGGAAGTTCCCACCGATGATTCGGATGAAAAAAGAATTTTGATAGATCCTGCAATACGAATTCCACTTCAGTTGGCAATGAGTCAAGGCGCTGGCGTTATGCGCTCTGAAAAGAGTCTCCAGATTACTCTCACCACTTTGCAACAATTGGGAGCCAGACACACCCAACTTCCAGGCGTTGATGCGTGGGAGGTTTCAAATCTTTACGTGTTAGCGACGGCTATTGTGCGTTCCGCGCTTGAGCGCCAGGAATCCAGAGGTTCGCATTGGCGAACTGATTATCCGGATACCAACCCGATATGGGAGAAACGAATTCTCCAAAGACTGGATCAGAACGGAACGTGGAGTTCATCTTTGATGGAGGTGGTCAAGTGACTTATGAGCTTTCAACTCTGATTGCTTTAGCGATAGCCGAAGATTTAGCGGGCGGCGTTGACGTTACCTCTCATGCGACAATCCCCGAGCATCAAGAAAGCATCGCGCTCTTTGTTACGCGGGCCGCCGGGGTAATTGCTGGAATATCGGCTGCAATTGAAGTCCTTCATTATGTGGGGATTGAAAAAGTAGAAGCACTTGTTACAGATGGCACCAAAGTTGAAGCCCATACTTTGATTCTCAAAGCCACTGGAAACACGCGTCAAATACTCCTCGCAGAGCGCACCGCACTTAATTTTCTTACGCATTTGAGCGGGATTGCTACCGAAACCAGGCGGTGGGTAGATCTAGTTTCGGGGACTAAATGTCTCATCAGAGATACCAGAAAAACAACGCCGGGGTGGAGAGCGCTGGAAAAGGCTGCGGTGCGCGCCGGGGGTGGCACTAACCATCGACTATCACTTTCCGATGCCGCCCTAATAAAAGATAATCACATTGTGGCAGCCGGCGGCGTTCTCGAAGCTTTTGATTTTGTTCGAAAGTATGACCCGGATATTTCGGTTGAAGTAGAGGTAGATACCCTGGATCAATTGCATGTAATTCTTGCCGCAAAACCAGATTTAATTTTGCTCGATAACATGTCACCAGCGCTGTGCATAGAGGCTGTTGCACTGGCGGCTGGCCAGGTTAAATTGGAAGCGTCTGGCGGAATAACATTTGCCAACGCATTGGAGTACGCCGAAACCGGCGTTGATTATCTAGCAGTTGGTGCGTTAACGCATTCGGCAAAATCGCTTGATATTGGTCTTGACTTAATGATGGGAATCTAAATGCTGCTCACAATTGACGTCGGAAATACAAATACCGTGCTGGGAGCTTTTGATGGAGATCAGTTAATTAGATCTTGGCGTGTAAAAACCGATCCACGTGACACCGCGGATGAGCTTTGGTTGCAATATCACGCATTACTTTCTGGAATTGCGATTGGTGGTCTATCAATTTGTTCAACCGTTCCAGCATCTTTACGTGAAATCCGAAATATGGTTCTTCGATATTTCAGTGACATTCCAGTCACTATCGTAGAACCGGGTATCAAAACTGGGGTTCCACTCCTTGTTGATAATCCCAAAGAGATCGGAGCTGATCGAATTGTTAATACCCTGGCGGCGCACACCCTTTATGGTTCTGATGGTCCGTGCATTGTCGTGGACTTCGGTACCTCAACAAATTTCGATGTCGTTTCTCCAAAAGGAGAATTTCTTGGTGGCGCGTTAGCTCCAGGCATTGAAATTTCAGTCGATGCGCTGGCTGCTCGAGCCGCGCAGTTACGTAAGGTAGAACTGATCAAACCTAAGTCAGTAATAGGCAAGAACACCGTGGAAGCGCTGCAATCGGGGACTATCTATGGCTTTGCGGGCCAGGTAGATGGCTTGGTCACTCGGATTATTGAGGAACTTGAACTTCTATACCCTTCGGCCGGACAAACCACCGTTATCGCAACTGGAGGATTGGCTCCGCTTGTTATTGGAATTAGCGAAACCATAGATACTTATGAACCCGATTTAACTTTGCTTGGTCTATCGATGGTTTTCAACCGCAATTCAGGGACTACTGGGGCGGCTGAGCCGACCGAGCGCAAAAACTAGCACGATAGACTTCCCCGATTATGAGCGAGCTGATAAACGAAGATGACCTCCCGGAGCAATTGCGCATTCGCCGTGAAAAGCGGACGGCCATTCTGGCTCGTGGCGCTGAGGTTTACCCGGTAGCAGTACCTCGGACGGCATCCCTCAAAGAGATTCGCGCAAGATACGCTGAACTAGAAATAGATGTAGCCACTGGAATTCAGGAAAGTCTTGTTGGTCGAGTCATTTTTAAGCGAGATACCGGCAAACTCTGCTTCGCAAAGATTCGCGAAGGCGATGGGACGGAATTGCAGGCAATGTTCTCGCTGGACAAAATCGGCTCTGAAATATTGGAACAGTGGAAGAGCGATATCGACATTGGTGACATAGTCAGTGTCACTGGGGAAATCATCACATCCAAGCGCGGCGAACTCTCAATTCTTGCCAACTCCTATCAATTAGCGGCGAAATCGCTACGCCCCCTCCCAGTCGAACATAAGCCGCTCTCCGAAGAGACGCGGGTCCGAATGCGGTATGTAGATCTGATTGTCAGACCAGAAGCTCGGTTCAACGCTCGTTTGCGCCCCCAAGTTATGAAATCTCTCCGTGGATCATTTAGTTCGCGTGATTTTATAGAAGTCGAAACTCCAATGCTTCAAGTTATGCATGGCGGGGCAACGGCAAGGCCATTTAAGACGCATAGCAACGCCTACGACATGGAGTTATTTTTACGGATTGCACCGGAACTCTTCTTAAAGCGTTGCGTCGTGGGAGGTCTCGAACGAGTCTTTGAAATTAATCGAAACTTTCGCAATGAAGGCGCGGATTCCAGTCATTCTCCAGAATTTGCAATGATCGAGGCTTATCAGGCCTATGGTGACTGGGATTCGATCGCGGATTTAACACGCGATTTGATTCAGGAGGCCGCCATGGCCGTGGCCGGTTCTCACGTAGTCACCCATCATGATGGCCGCCAGTTAGATCTGGGCGGAAACTGGCGGAGTGAAAATCTATTTGATTTGATTTCGGAAGGTGTTGGTGATGTTGTAACCGCCCAGTCCACTTTAGAACAATTAAAAGTAATTGCGACAAAGCTTGGAATAAAAGTTGATCCAAAGTGGGTAACAGGAAAATTAGCTGAAGAGATATTTGAGCATGTGACCGAGGGACAACTAGGTGGTCCGATTTTTGTTAGGGGATATCCAGTGGATACCTCTCCACTCGTTCGGGCACACCGCCAGACTCCAGGTCTCGTTGAAAAATGGGATCTCTATATTGATGGTTTCGAACTGGCGACGGGTTATTCAGAACTGATCGATCCGGTCATTCAGCGAAACCGATTAGTCGAGCAAGCCGCACTCGGCGCGAAAGGCGATGTCGAGGCAATGCACTTGGATGAAGATTTCTTACGCGCCATGGAGTACGGAGTCCCGCCTATGGGTGGAATGGGAATGGGCCTGGATCGCCTCTTGATGGCACTGACCGGACTTGGCATTCGCGAAACAATATTGTTCCCTCTCGTGAAGCCAGAGGCCAACGATTGAGTAATAGCTTTGTAATTCGGCCGGCTCGCACCTCAGATATCAAGGCGATTCGATCAATCATAGACACGTATGTTTTAGGTCGCCGGCTTTTGGCTAAAGAAACGGTGACCCTCTATGAAACGGTTCAAGAGTTCACCGTCGCCGAATTTGAGGGTGAAATAGTGGGTTGCGGAGCGCTCCACGTCCTCTGGGAAGATCTCGCTGAGGTACGCACCGTTGCCGTCTTAGAAAAAATGCGGGGGATGGGCGTTGGAAATGCCCTTATCGACAATATTGTCGGTCGCGCTAAAACCATTGGCGTGAAGCGGATTTTCTGTCTCACTTTTGAGGTTGGATTCTTTGGTCGAAATGGCTTTGAAGTCATCGAGGGCACCCCAGTTGAACCAGAGGTTTATCAGCAGTTACTGCGTTCTTACGACGAAGGTGTCGCCGAATTCTTGGAACTTGAGCGAGTGAAGCCCAATACCCTTGGCAATACGAGGATGCTCCGCATCCTCTGAAACGGGGAATACCAGGATGCTCCGCATCCTCTAAGCAAGCTATACGGGGCATAAATCTCACCCAAACCTTGTTACAGGTAGGCTATTCCTAAGCAAGTAGAAAGAGGTGCCCCCATGTTTGAGCGCTTTACAGATAGAGCTCGCCGCGTTGTAGTACTCGCGCAAGAAGAAGCTCGCATGCTCAACCACAATTACATCGGCACCGAGCACATCCTCTTGGGCCTGATTCATGAAGGTGAGGGAGTAGCCGCCAAGGCGCTTGAAGCCCTTGGCATCTCCCTCGAAGCCGTGCGCTCGCAGGTCGAAGAAATCATCGGTCAGGGTCAGCAAGCCCCGTCTGGCCATATTCCGTTTACCCCGCGTGCCAAGAAGGTTCTTGAACTTTCACTCCGTGAGGCGCTTCAACTTGGTCATAACTACATCGGTACGGAGCACATACTTTTAGGTCTCATCCGCGAAGGCGAAGGGGTTGCCGCACAAGTTCTTGTAAAACTCGGCGCAGATCTCAACCGCGTTCGTCAGCAAGTTATTCAACTACTCTCTGGATATCAAGGTAAGGAAGCGGCTGTGCAGAGCGGTCCGCAAGAGGGCACTCCAACGACTTCTTTGGTTCTTGATCAATTTGGACGCAACCTCACTCAAGCCGCTCGTGAAGGAAAACTTGATCCGGTTATAGGCCGCGAAAAAGAGATCGAGCGCGTGATGCAAGTTTTGTCCCGTCGTACCAAGAACAATCCCGTTCTTATTGGTGAGCCGGGCGTTGGAAAGACAGCAATAGTCGAAGGACTGGCTCAAGCGATCGTTAAGGGAGATATTCCTGAAACTCTTCGTGACAAGCAACTATATTCGCTCGATCTTGGAGCACTCGTTGCCGGTAGTCGCTATCGCGGAGATTTTGAAGAACGGCTCAAGAAGGTACTCAAAGAGATTCGAACTCGTGGCGACATCGTATTGTTTATCGACGAGATTCATACCCTTGTTGGTGCTGGAGCTGCAGAAGGTGCAATTGACGCTGCAAGCATCTTGAAGCCAATGCTTGCGCGTGGTGAGTTGCAGACAATTGGCGCAACAACGCTAGATGAGTATCGCAAGCACCTCGAAAAGGATGCTGCGCTAGAGCGCCGCTTCCAACCAATCCAGGTTGCAGAACCAACACTGAGCCACACCATCGAAATTCTCAAGGGACTTCGAGATCGCTACGAAACCCACCACAAAGTTTCGATCTCTGACGCTGCACTTGTTTCTGCGGCAACTCTTGCAGATCGCTACATCTCTGATCGCTTCTTGCCAGATAAGGCAATCGATCTCATCGATGAGGCTGGCTCCAGGCTTCGTATTCGTCGTATGACCGCGCCACCAGAGCTTCGCGAATTTGACGAGAAGATCGCCCGCGCGCGAAAAGATAAAGAGTCGGCAATCGATGCTCAAGATTTTGAGAAAGCGGCCTCATTCCGCGATAAAGAGAAAACCTTGCTCGCAGAAAAGGTAGAGCGCGAAAAGACGTGGAAGGCCGGCGATCTAGATATCGTTGCCGAAGTTGATGAAGAGTTAATTGCAGAAGTACTCTCTCATTCGACCGGAATCCCGGTCTTTAAATTGACCGAGGAAGAGACTGCCAGACTGCTTCGCATGGAAGATGAGTTGCACCGTCGCGTTATTGGGCAAGATCAAGCTATCCGTGCGCTTTCACAAGCAATTAGGCGTACTCGTGCAGGATTGAAGGACCCAAAGCGTCCCGGTGGTTCCTTTATCTTTGCCGGTCCATCTGGAGTCGGAAAGACCGAGCTATCTCGTACACTCGCCGCGTTTTTATTTGGCGATCAAGATGCCTTGATTCAACTTGATATGTCCGAATATTCCGAGAAGCACACCGCATCTAGACTTTTTGGTGCGCCTCCGGGCTATGTTGGGTATGACGAAGGCGGGCAATTGACCGAGAAGGTGCGTCGGAAGCCTTTCTCCGTTGTTCTCTTCGACGAAATCGAAAAGGCACACCCAGATATCTTTAACGCGCTCCTTCAGGTTCTAGAAGATGGACGTCTTACTGATGCACAAGGTCGTGTTGTAGATTTCAAGAACACCGTGATCATCATGACAACCAATCTTGGTACTCGTGACATCTCCAAGACTCTAGGTCTTGGCTTCCATAACTCTGATGACGTTCTGGGTAACTACGAGCGGATGAAGGCAAAGGTGAGCGATGAACTCAAGACCCACTTCCGTCCCGAGTTCTTAAACCGCATAGACGACATCATTGTGTTCCATCAGTTGTCAGAGGAAGAAATCATTCAGATCGTTGATCTGATGATTGCTAATCTTGACGAGCGTTTGCGCGCAAAGGATATGGGCATCGAACTGACAGCTCCTGCGAAGGCGTTGCTTGCCAAGCGTGGATATGACCCTGTCTTAGGTGCACGCCCACTTCGTCGCACAATTCAGCGCGAGATCGAAGATGTCCTATCTGAGAAGATTCTCTTTGGCGATGTTAAGCCTGGAGAGATTACATTGGTAGATGTTGCCACGGTAGATGAGAAGGAAGTCTTCACCTTTACCGGTGTAGTTAAATCCACCATGCCAGATACGCCGGGGGATCTAGAGAGCGCTCCCAGCACTAACTAATTCGGAAGTCGATAGCTTTTGCCGGTGGTCTCAATGAGGCCATCGGCAATCAGCGTTTTTAGCGCCCTATCCATTTGTGCGCCGCCCGACCATAACTTTTTCAGTTCAGTTTCGGACAATTTTTTATTTTCTCTAAGTGCTTGCACCACGATGCCGCGGCATTGGCGATCGGTCCCAATCCAATCTTGAGTTTTGCGCACTACCTCCAATTTTGGGTAGCCAGCTTTGCGCCAAGCACATTGTGTTTTGAGTGGACAAGAATCACATCGTGGATTCTTCGAGGTGCATACAAGTGCGCCAAACTCCATAGTTGCGGCGGCCCACTTTGCACCCTCTTCCGGAATCAACTCGTGACGTAGAGCGCGCTCCAACATCGATGGCGTGGATGTTGGATATTCGACTCCATCTATAAATCGGGCAAAGAACCTGCGAATATTGACATCTAAAACCAGCGTTGGTTGCTCAAATGCGAAGGCCGCGATTGCGGCAGCCGTATATTCACCGACTCCCGGCAATGAGCGCAATGTTTCAATTGCACGAGGAACTTCATCATCGAAATCACGGGAGATGATCGTCGCCGACTCGTGGAGTCGCAGCGCTCGGCGCGGGTAACCTAACCGTCCCCACGCCGAGATCACTTCCGATTTTCTGGCAGTTGCGAGATCCGAGGGCTTCGGCCAGAGGGTTAACCACTGCGTCCAAATAGGAAGGACTCGATTGACGGGGGTCTGTTGCAGCATAAATTCGCTGACCATAACTCCCCAAGGAGTGGAGTTGCGCCATGGAAGATCGCGCTTGTTCTGATCAAACCAATCTAAAACGATTTGTTGCTTCACTAGCTAATTTTCAGCCGGGCAATCGCTTGTTCGAGTCTAGAAACTTCCATGATTTCAATTCCCGGAATTTTTAACTCAGATCCCGCTGGAACTATTGCGCGTTTAAAACCTAGGCGAGCAGCCTCCAAGATGCGTTGCTGAACTCCCGTTACTTTACGAATTTCTCCTGCGAGGCCCACTTCACCCACGGCAACTAAATCTGCGGGGAGTGCGAGCCCTTTAGCTGCGGAGGCAACAGCTAGCGCTACCGCTAAATCAGCCGTGGGTTCTGAGATTTTCATCCCGCCAACAGTTGCCACGTAAATATCGCGACCAGACAATTTAATTCCAGCCCGGAGTTCCAGCACGGCTAACGTCATCGAGGTACGTGGATTGTCGAGCCCTGAAGTTACGCGCCGTGCATTTCCAAAATCACGCCCTTCGGCTACTGGGACTCCGACTAGCGCTTGAATTTCTGCGAGCAATGGCCTGCGACCCTCAAGGGCGACGGTCACGCATGTACCAGGTACAGGTTCTGTGTGCCGGGTGGTAAAGAGTCCCGTCGGGTCTGGAAGCCCGACGATGCCTGCATCGGACATATCAAAACAACCGACCTCATCGGCCGCGCCAAATCGGTTCTTGGTGGAACGAATTAAACGCAGTCGAGAATGTTTTTCACCTTCAAAAGTTAAAACCACATCAACCAAATGTTCCAGGATTCGCGGACCCGCAATGGATCCATCCTTGGTTACGTGCCCGACTAACACCAAAGTTATGTTTCGTTCCTTGGTGATTCGAATGAGTGCCGCCGCAATTTCACGGACTTGAGTTACTCCACCGGGTGCGCCGTCCACGGTGCTACTAGAAATTGTTTGAATAGAATCGATAATGAGTAGTTCTGGCTTAACCGAATCAATATGCGAGATAACGGCGCTTAGTTCATTCTCCGCTGCTAACCAGAGTTGCGGATCAATCGCTTGAAGTCGATCAGCACGGATCCGAATTTGAGAGGTCGATTCTTCTCCACTGATATAGAGCGCACGCATCTCTTTCTTCGCGGATTGTGCCGCGACGGAGAGAAGGAGTGTTGACTTTCCTACGCCAGGTTCCCCGGTGAGTAATATTGCTGCCCCAGGAACTAATCCACCTCCGAGGACGCGATCGAGCTCCTCCACGCCACTTGTCCGAGATTGAGCGCTTTCAATGTTTACATCGCCAATGGGGAGCGCTACTTGTGACACTCGGCCAGGGACGAGTGATAATTTCTTAGGGGCGGCTATCTCTTCAACACTTCCCCACGCTTGGCATTCACCACAACGACCAACCCACTTAGTTGAACTCCAACCACATTCACTGCAGCGAAATGGGTCTTTTGTAGGCGCTTTAGCCATCATCTTTTACTTTTGAGCGCCAAGAGTTGCCGGATGGATGATAAAGAGCGGCAATTCGCGTTTCTTGGTCTGTTTAGCAAGGAGCGCGATTGCCTCAATCCGAGCATCGCAGAATTTCTTGAGTTCGGCGTATCCCGCAGCACCCATAAGTGCTATCAGTTCGTGGCTATTTGAGATGTAGACAGGATCACGACCCACGTGAGCTTCGGTATTTGCAGTGCAGTACCAAGAAAATTCCGCTCCGCCATCACCCCAAGCCAATCGTTCGTACTCTCCAATAACTGTTACCGAAATTTCTTGCTCACCCAATTCTCGGGTTTCGAAGGAGCGGCGAATAGGTAGTTGCCAACAAACATCGGGTTTGGTCTCAACGAAATGGATTCCTTCTTTTTGCGCGAGGTGATGAAGCACGCATCCGAAACTTCCGGTGAATCCCTCCGCCTCGTGACCTTTGCGATTGAGGAAGATACAAGAGTCCTCGACTTTGCGGGTCTTACGATCACCATCTAGTCCAACCTCCGAAATCCGTAAAGCACCTTTGGATTTTTTGGGTTGGGCTTGCGCGAAGTATTGCCACATTTCAGGAGTTAGCCGCCCAGCAACTTGAAGTGTTCGAGCTTCGTCTTGCTCATCTGAGTAGTAGGCGCCATCGGAGCAACAACCGGCATCCGGCTTATCTGCATCAATTCCACAGCATCCTGCGCCGTATATACATTGCCAATATGAAGTCAGCCAAGTGAGGTCGCATCTGAAGATTTCTTCAGGCTTTGCTGGGTCTGGGAACTCAACAAAATCACGCGCAAACCCATCTTTAACTTCTGGCATAGTGCGAGAGCCTACATTGGCTAGGCTATCTACTGTGAGTGAGATCAACATCAAAACTTCCCAGGTCGGACTTATCGGAGTCGGCAATATGGGTGAAGCGCTATTGGTCGCCTTGCTTAAAGCCGGTGCCGACCCAGCTGCGATCAAGTTCGCGGTCCGCCGCGAAGAGCGAAGCGCAGAACTTGCGACGCGGTATGCCATAACTCCGGCCAGCATTTCTGAGATGGCGCAGACAAGTGATGTATTGATGATCATCGTAAAACCTCAAGATTTAACGTTGATCATGGAGGAAGTGCAGCCGCATCTGAAACCGGGGGCTCTTGTAATCTCATTTCTTGCCGGTAAAAAAATTGCAACCTTGTCTGTAGGTCTTGGGAGCGACGCCATTGCACGTGTCATGCCAAATACACCCACGCTCTTAGGCGTCGGAATGTCCATCGTCTCTTATGGGCCTGGGGTAGATCCGGCACAGCGGCAATATGTCTCTCAATTTTTACAAGCCGCTGGCAAGAGCGTTGAAATAGATGAGGGTTTGCAAGATGCCGCGGCTGCTACAAGCGGGTCTGGGCCTGCATACTTCTTTGCCTTTGTTGAGGCTATGGTCAATGGAGCCCTCGATATGGGGATCGACCACGAGACCGCGACGCAATTAGTAGTCCAGACCATCGTAGGGGCCGCGAAGTTGCTGGATGAATCAGGGAAGAGCGCTACAACTTTGCGAGAAAATGTAACGAGCCCAAAGGGAATGACCTATGAGGGTTTAAAGGTTTTTTCGGACGGTGATCTGAACGGACTAGTAGTTCGCGCGATGAACGCAGCAGCGGAGCGTTCTCGGGGAATGGCGTGAGGAGAAGTTTCCTTTTTGTTACGGCGCTCGTCATGGCTGTAGCGACTCCAGCGCTTGCGGCAACTAAAATCCCCGCCGCTCAGTTAAAGCTGATCCCTTTAGCTCCAACGGTTGCAACAAATTTTTCTGCTGGCGATGAAGTCCAGCAGGTTATAACTACAAGCGGCGCTCTATTGCTGGTAGGTACAGTGGAAACGACAACTTCAAATTTAATTACGGCGCCTTCTCTGGGAAGTAGCGATGGTTTCATCGTTGCACTTGATGCACGTGGGGCGCACCTTTGGGATCTCAGGTTGGGAACTGTCAGTGATGACGTTGCCACCGCGGAGTATGTCGATGTGGCCGGAAATATTTGGATCGCGGGTTCAACAGCCGTTTCAGCAACCTCTCCTGCTCCAGGCCTAAATCAAATTACCATTTGGGAAGTTAGTTCGAGTGGGGTGCTTGAGAATACTTACTCCAGGAGTGTGACGGATATTGATATCCCCAATTCGATATCGCAAAAAGGTGCCAATCTCGTGATCGCTGGCAATTCAAGCAAAGTTGGTTTTCCCACATTTACTCTTACTGTAAGTCCAACGGGAAATATTAGCGCTCCCAAAAATAGTAGCGTCGCACCCGCTACCTCCCCAGGATTATTAACGGTGTCAAGCGCCGCATATATTTGGCAGAATTTCGTGACTAGTCAAGTTATCAAAGGAGTAGTAGGTATTCCATCCCATCAAGCCACAACAGTCCTCATTGATAGTTCATTAAAAGCTCGAACGCTCAAATCTGTCTTTTCGATTCAAGGAACACCGCTATCTCTCAAATATCAATCTGGCATTGGAGTTGTCGCACTGACTCAAGGCTCCGGAACGTACTATTTAACGATTGTGCATACAAAATAACCAAGTGCTTCCCGTGCTTGGTTAAACGGCTTTGAAAAGTTGTAACTTTCCACCGACTCCGACGAGTGCATATCGAATCTTATTGACGGTTATCCAAGCAGCGCCCAGCGTATTGGCTAAACTCGATGTCGTAACCAGCGCGACCGTTTGATCCGCGTTATTGATGGCGCATAAACGATTCTGACAGTTAAAGAGTGAGTGACTTCCATCTGTACTCAGTGGCGCACTTGGAGTTCCATAAATGTCGGTACTAGCTGAAATTACTGGTCCATTTTTGGTGATATCCATTAAACGTAGTTGATTAGGGTCTGGAACAGAAGCGCCGCTGGCGGCCATCCACACTCCGCTCACATCTCGCCCAACGAGCGCTAGGGCAACGTCGTAGCCCGCTACGGCGATGTCTCCTCCATATGTGTCGAGAGCGGAGTACTGCCAATCCTCTGGATATGCGCTGGCGCGGGTTGCAAGCCGCACCTCGCCTTGAAGAGGGTGAAGATCACCTCCACCTATTATTTGAAGGACAGAGTCATAGAGAACATAAACGGAACGCCCAACATTGAGCGCTTTGAGATGAAAACCCACGTCCCCAGTGGTGCGGCCATTCAGCGTCGCATCACCATCAACTACTTGGTATTCCCACTTCCCAATAGAAGTACCCAGTTGGACTGCGGCCAAGACAATTCCTTCACTCTGATCGCGATAAAAGATTTGAACCCCGTCGACGGTATCCACGCAGGCGTTAGCTCCGCTCACATCACTGGCAGTTCGTACTCGATTTACATCGTTGTACTTGATAATACTTGCCCCGTTGCCATCAACTACCGAGTACTTCCACGTTTTGCCATCATAGCCGGCGTATCGCAATTGCTTGTTGGTGAGGTCAGCGTAAACAACATCTAATCGTTGGCTCTTTCCCACCGCTGAGGTGCAGACCGACACGTAGCCAGACACATTATCTGTCGTCCGACCACCCTTTGCGGAATTACCATCAACGACGCTTAAAACCCAACCCTTACCATTCCACGTCGCTAGTTTGAGATCGCCACTCTTACTGTCCGTGTAGACGACAGTTGGAGCACCGCGATAAGTTGTATTAGCAAGATATTTCGCATCCGAAGTCGGATCCAGAACTGAGGATTTCCAAGGTGCCTGGGGGAAAATCGCGTTGCTGTTCTGCGCGGGAGAGACGCCTAACGGATTGCTTGCCGTAACCGAAAAGGAATAGTGCGAACCATTCTTTAAACCCGTGATGGTCACCGGACTTGTTGTAGTCTGAACAACAACGCCAGTCTCGTTAACTGTAACTGCATAAGATGTAACCTGCGAAGTTCGCGCATTATCTGGAGGATCAAAAGTTACGAACGCTGATTTATTACCCACAATGGCAAAAACATTGCGTGGTGCATTTGGAATTCCAACCGGAATACCAGCAGGTGGCTTGATTCTCATGTCGGCTAGCATTCCGAGGACGATGGAGCCCGGAGTATGGAACACAGCACCGCCGGGCCATGCCGGTGTCATGAGGGCGTTGTCTCCGCTATTTTGGTAGGTATTCTCATCAAGGTGACTAACCGATGATCCGGGTTCATAATTGACGGGAGTGTATAAAACTGGCTTGACTCCGCCATTGGCGGTAATACCATTTTTACCAGACCAGACCAGTGGACTTCGAAGTGCGATGCCTAGCGAAGTTGATGGTGAGGCAATATCCATCAATCGTCCACCATCAGGAGTTTGGGTATAGGCATCAAATGGAGTTGGCTGATCAATGCTGCCGTACCCTGAAAATGTATCGAATGAGTCGTTGGATAGAAAGCCCAATCCATGTGCGACCTCATGCAAGATGATGGACTCGAGATCGTATTCATTAGAGGGACAGTTCCCGTCGACCCCGAGGTAAAATGCGTTGGCAAAAATCGAATTTATGTTGATCGAGACTTCGGGACTTGTTGGATCCAAATCTTTACCGGCAATTGCATTTGCCATAGCAGAGGAGTACCAGAGAGTTGAATCTGGGGCTCCAGCAAAATTATGGAAGAAACTTACGGGGGAGGCCGAGGCTAAGATTCCTGACGTACCTTCTGGCACGAAATTTGCTACTACGTTTACCGGAACACTGGAACTCCAGTTATCTGACCAAGTATCTATAGCCGCCTGAACCGCGATCTGCTCGCCGATAGGGACATTGACATAAGTAATCTTGAAATTACTCAGAACATTAACGTGTTTGCCTTGTGGAGTAGTTGTTGATGCTTTCACGTGTGGTGCTGCGACTGCGCCAACTCCTGAGGCGGATGCACGATAAATATTTACCCAGGGTGCAGGTACTTTTTCAATGGTGAGTGCGTGAGACGGCGCTACTCCAATAAGCAGGCTCATCGTCAAAGAGAGCGCCGCGAACGAGGTTTTGAATAAAACTTGGGCGCGCATGGTGAAAAATCCTAGTCCTCTGAGAGGATAGATACCATGCGCCAAGTTCAGATTTACAGCCGTCATAATTGCCATCTCTGTGAAATTGCTTTGAATACCTTAAAAAGTTTGCAGAACGAGATGGAATTTGGTATCCAGGAGATTTTTATTGATGGCGATTCCGAGTTAGAGAATAAATATGGTGAACACGTTCCGGTTATTCAGATAGATCATGTGCAGCATGATTTCTTTCGAGTGGATCCTGTTCGATTTCGTAAAGCACTTAACGCTGCTCAGTAAGTGGCTCGATCAAATCTCTTTCGAAAGAATTTCGTCAGCATCAATGATTCGGTAGGAATAACCTTGCTCTGCTAGAAAGCGCTGCCGATTCTGGGCAAAATCCTGATCAATAGTGTCCCTGGCCACCAGAGAGTAAAAGCGTGCGCTCCTACCATCTGCTTTAGGACGAAGAATTCTGCCTAATCGTTGCGCTTCTTCTTGCCGTGAGCCAAAGGTTCCCGATACTTGAATTGCAATTGTTGCGTCGGGAAGATCAATCGAAAAGTTTGCAACTTTAGATACAACCAGGCATTTAATTTCACCGCTTCGATAGAGATTAAATAACCGTTCGCGTTCTTTGACTGGCGTCTCTCCCTTTATGACGGGAACTCCAAGTTCTTCTCCTAAGGCATCAAGTTGATCCAAATATTGACCGATGACGAGTACTTGGTCTTCTGCATGAGCGCGCGCAAGTGCAACTGCAACTCTGCGTTTGGTTAACGTAGTTGAACAGAAGCGGTAACGATCTTCCTGTTCTGCGGTTGCATAGTTCAATCTCTCTTCATCGGTGAGGGTGATGCGAACTTCAACGCAATCTGCCGGAGCGATATACCCTTGCGACTCAATCTCTTTCCATGGAACGTCAAATCGCTTCGGTCCAATAAGCGAGAAGACCTCCCCTTCCATCCCGTCTTCACGAACCAAAGTCGCAGTCAGCCCAAGTCGACGTCTTGACTGTATGTCGGCTGTAAATCGAAAAATAGGCGCGGGAAGTAAGTGAACCTCATCGTAAATGATTAGACCCCAATCAATGGCGTCAAATAAATCTAGATGGGAATACACCCCATTGCGACGCATTGTCATTACTTGGTAGGTTGCGATTGTTACGGGGCGAATCTCTTTTTTTGCGCCGGAGTACTCACCGATATCATCTTCGTGCAGCGTTGTACGGCGGAGTAATTCATCTCGCCACTGTCTTGCGGCGACGGTATTTGTAACCAATATCAGTGTGGTGGCCTTTGCAAGGGCCATTGCCGCAGCTCCAACGATAGTTTTACCAGCTCCACATGGAAGCACGACGACTCCAGACCCTCCGTGCCAAAATCCTTCTGCCGCCATTGTTTGGTATCTGCGAATCGACCAACCTTCCTCGCGAAGTTCAATCTCGTGATGTTGACCATCTACATAACCTGCAAAATCCTCGGCGGGCCAACCAAGTTTCAGTAAGGCTTGTTTGAGAAAGCCTCGCTGTCCTGGGTGAACAACGATCGTCTCTTCGTCTATTTGCAGACCTAACATCGGCGCAATCTTCTTACCGCGCGTAACTTCGCGAAGAACCGCCGGATCGCTGGAAACTAGCGTAAGACCATGAACTGGGTGAGCTTCTAATCGAAGTCGCCCATATCGCGACATGGTCTCTGCTATATCGACTAGGAGTGCATGCGGCACTGCGAAGCGGGAGTACTTTAAGAGCGTGTCTATTACATGTTCCGCATCGTGACCTGCTGCGCGCGCGTTCCATAGCCCGAGTGGAGTTAAACGATAAGTGTGAATGTGCTCTGGAGATTTTTCTAACTCTGCGAAAGAGGCAATCGCACGACGACACTCATCTGATTGCGGGTGATCTACATCTAGCAAGATTGTCTTGTCGCTCTGAACGATAAGTGGGCCATCAATCATTAAATTAATTCCTTTATGAATCCTGCGATTAGCGAGATTCTGTTTGGTATTCGACTGGCAAAGATATGTTCATGAGCTGCATGTGCGCCATATCCCGAGGCACCGAGGCCATCTAAGACTTTGCCTCCTACTGCGGCGGCCAGATTCCCATCGCTGGCGCCACCAACCGAAACGTGTCCAACTGGAGCCATATTCAATTTCTTAGCAACGCTCTCGATTTTTTCATATAACTCTTGGGTAGCCGCATGCTCGAGTGGCGGACGGTTAATGCCACCCTTGATCTCAATTGTGGCTTCAGGGTGAAGGGTCGCAAGCTCGCGGATGGCTTGATCCACCCGCTGCAGTTCCGAGGTTAGAAATGAACGAGCATCAATATCAAGAGTTGCAATCGCGGGGACGGTGTTCGTCGTAGTTCCAGATTGCATCACGGTTGGCACCACTGTGGTGCCATGTTCTGGATTTTCGAAAGTAGCGAGAGTTAAAACGATTCGGGCCATTTCTGTAGTTGAGTTGATCCCTTTTTCTGGCTCAAGTCCAGCATGGGCGGCACGACCATGCAGTTCGATGCGGTACATGGAGGTACCCTTTCGCCCGATCTTGACCTTGTCATCTATCGAGGACTCAAAAACCAACGTCGCATCTGCAGACTTTGCCAAACGTTCAATGAGCCCACGTGAGGCATGTGAGCCAATCTCTTCATCGGTTGTTGCTACCAGTGCTACCTTTTCGAAGGCGTCTGGGATCTCTTTAAGGGCATACATCGCTTGAAGAAAGCCAGCTTTCATATCAAAAATACCTGGTCCGAAAATTTGGTCGCCCTCTGTTCGCCATAACGGAAGATAAGAATCAGTAGGCCAAACGGTATCTAGATGGCAGAGGAGGACTACTCGAGGATCCTTAGTTCCCCACCAAAATACCGGCCGATCTCCTTCACTCACGATGTGGGCATCATGTGGAAGATTGTCGGCGCAAATATTAACCGCGAGCTTTACTACTTCGGTACAAGCTGAAATATCTTCGCTCGGGGATTGGCACTCCACGAGTTTTTGGAGATCGGAGAGGAATGTCATGGCATAAGCCTAGTTGGCAGGACTAACGCCGGTGATGCGAGGGATTCGAAAATGGGCGATCTCGCCAGTCGCATGATCCCGTGCGACCAGAGTCCCGAGCGAAATTGAGAGCGGATCGATGAGGCGATTAGAGACACCACCATTGGTATCGGCATATCCGATGGTGAGGCTCGCACGCTCCTCAATGTATTGATGCAGCAGGTCTACAGTCTCGTTAGCGGTTGTCCGAGGAACCTCGCGAGGTTTGTGGGCACTCGCTCTTTCACCCGCGCGTAGCGCGCGAACCGCAGCGGCAACAAGGCTCTCATTGGGAGTAGAGAGATCTGTGATTACACGAGGTGGTTTTGGTCGTGACTTCGCTCGCCTCACCGTAGGCGCCGTAACTAGAACTCCTGTTGCATTTTCGGCTGCTGGAAGATATCCAGCTTCTCGCAATGCACGCATAAGTTCACCGCTATCCACATCGCTAATGAGTACTTGGGGAGCCAGCTTGCGTACTCGAAGTGAATCCAAACGCTTATCGTGCAGGATTTCCTGAACTAGTCCTTCGTCTTCACATCTCAAATAAGAAGAGGTATTGCCGACTCTTAATTTTCCATGACGCTTTGCGACATCTGTGATGAGGTATTCGAGCGGTTGCGGCATTGGAGTTTTAGAAATGCTTTTCAAGAAATCTTTGATTTGATCTCCGGTTTGTCCATGATCCAATCCACGACGGATACTGGTCTCGCTAAATCGAAAGACGCTCGCACCACCTCGGCTTTCGATATCTGCGATGGTGCCGATCGCATTCGCGAGTGCGAGAGTTAAGGGACCAGGCGCTACTGCACTGTTATCAGCCTGAATCAAAATATGATCAACTGGTTTTGGGAGTGCGCTCTCTACCCCAAGTTCTTCGTGGGAAATGAGCGCTAAACCGAAAGAAGATAAGGCGCCTTGACCAGTCAATCCCAGCCACTCTGCCTCACGAAGAATCCACTCGTTGTAATCGCGATTTGAGCGAGTCGGGAGTAGCCAGGTAAGTGCTAAAGAAATTGAGTCAAGCGTGGGATCTATTCCAGGGTACCCTTTAATTAAATTGAGAATTACTTTTTTCAGCGTCGATACTCCACCGCGATCTAGTTCGGGTCCAAGGGCAGCGATATTTTTGGATTCGCCTTTACCGATCAATCCGCTGACTCGGGAGGTATCTAGCCATAAAGTAACTAGCGAGTGCCACTGCTCCTCGATGCTCTTGGTAAGCCAGATATCAAAGGCTGAAGTAGGAAGGATTTGATCATCCGTATCAATCACAATCAACCCACCGATGTAGAGGAGCTCCGCAACAAAAGCAGCGCAGATTTCCGTGACTCCTAAGTGTTCTGCCGTTCGCTTGAGATCGCGGACTCCAAGGCCACCCGAGCGAAGCGCGGTTGGAGGTTCGTCTGACCAATTGTGTCCCAACTCCTCAGCCCAACGAACAAAGGTAGAAATATTTGCGATCGCCGCCAGGTCAACGGCCTTTTGCTTGCGAGTTGCTCCTACAATTTCTGGCATAAGTGGTCGTAACTCTTTAAAGACTTTGCCACCGCGGAAATGCATCGCGACTTCCCGGGGTATTAGCACGGTCTGAGAATCAAATGGAATCAGAAAACCTTTTTCTAAAAGCCACGCAATTGCTGGTGGAGCTTTCTTCACATCTGCGATCTGACCCTTTGGAGGACCCCAAACCAACCTTTCGAGGGTTTCCCGCGCGCCTTTAGGAGCGTTTTCAATAGCCGCAAATTCCATTTTCTTGGAACTCTTTACGCCCAACCCGGCTGGATATTCTCCGATCAGAGTCCGAACATTTGTAGGTATTCGGTATCCGATGCCATCTTTATAGATGAGGGCGAGTTCCCACAGAGATACCAGAGCACCGACTGACTCCGCTGATGTAGCGTCTATTATCTCCGCTGGTCCCACCGGTTCTTCAAAAGCGCATAATGCGGTCAAGATATCGAGACGAAATTTATCGAGGGTTTCGCGCGCTCGCACCAAGCTTGGCATGGAGTTAGCGCGAGCCGCGAGCGCCATCACATCGGTTGGGACGGGTGAAAAAAGGTCAGGGCGCAACGAGAATAAGGTGATGATCTGCTCATCGGTTCTACTGCGGAGCTCCTCCGTGAAGGAGATGTTTGAGTTCGACATAACTGCCCTACATTACTGGGGTTTTGTTACTTGGCGCGACGCCAACTTCTTGGGTATAAAAGCGTTCCAAACTTGACGATCCGACCCAAAATAGGAGAAGCAACCTTTTTTAGGGCTCGGAGCTTTCGAAAATCGTAGATAGGCCAATGCTTCTTCTGCGCATATAACTGCAGCAAGGCATCTGGGTTAATTGCACGGGGGTTTCCCACCGCCTCTAAGAGCGGAATGTCATGATGGCTATCTGAGTAGGCATACGAATTTTCCAAATCGATTCCCTGTTGTTCAGCCAACTCTTTGATTGCGATCGCCTTATTTGGGCCATGGAGAAGCTGCCCGATTAATTTTCCGGTGTAGACCCCATCTTTAACTTCAGCAACTGTGCCGAGGGCTCCAGTAAATCCCAGCCGCTTGGCGATGACATCTGCTAGATCTTTCGGAGTAGCGGTGACCAACCAGACCTCTTCGTTGTGATCAAGATGGTTATTTGCTATCTCAATTGTCCCCTGCCAGAGTGCAGGGGAGACATACTGGTCATAAACCTCAATCCCCATCTTTTCAATCACAGTTGCTTCATGCCCGCGAAAGAATTCGCACGCGGCCCCTTGAATCCTTGCGATCTCTTCCTTGTTCTCAACTCCTGAGAGGCGAAACCGCAAATTTGCCATCACAAAGTTCGAGATATCTTTCTTTGTGAAGAAGCCCCGTTGATACATCCCTTTGCTGAGAAAAAATAGGGATGATCCTCGCATCAAGGTATTGTCGACATCGAAGAAAGCAACTCGCTTTAGGGGGAGCGCCATATCACTAGCCTAGCAATCTCACGCTGAACTCTGGCGCAGTGTGGGTGAATTGCCTCCTTTATGCTTACCCCATGACTTCTACGGTGCATTTTTTGCGACATGGCGAAGTCTTCAATCCTGAGAAAATTCTTTATGGCCGTCAACCAGGTTGGCACCTCTCCGAACGAGGTCAGGAGATGGCCCAGACCGTCGCGGAGTGGTCTAAACAATTTGATTTAGGCGCAATTTTGGCATCACCTTTACAACGAGCTCAAGAAACAGCGGCTCCACTTGCAGCGGCACATGGTCTGACGATCATCACAAATGATAATTTGATTGAAGCTGCAAATATTTTTGAAGGGCAGAAATTTGAGATGGGATCTGGCGTCTTGCGCCATCCAAAATCCTGGCGTTATTTGACTCGCCCGTGGGTTCCGTCTTGGGGCGAACCTTACGACCAGCAGGTATCGAGAATGCTTGTAGCTCTCTTCGCCGCCCGAGATGTAGCAGACGGCAAAGATGCCTTCGCCGTCTCGCACCAACTTCCGATCTGGATCCTGCGTTCGACAGTTGAGGGGCGGCATATGATGCACGATCCACGCAAACGACAGTGCTCTTTGGCCTCCGTCACAAGCTTTCATTTAGATTCAAATGGCGAGATAAGCGGTGTGAGTTATTCAGAACCCGCTAAACATCTCTTGCCGGAGAAGAAATGAAGCGGCTGGCGTTGGTCGCTCTATCCTCACTTTTTTTGTTAACAGGATGTTCAAGTGGAGGAATATCAACAGCGAATCAAAACGCCTTTGTCTCCGGAAACGGCGTAGCAATTTACGTTAAATCTCAAGATAGAAAACTCGCACCTACGATAAGTGGTCCAACGCTTCAAAACGGTACGATCACTCTTCCAGGAGGAAAAGTAACCGTCCTCAATATTTGGGCTTCTTGGTGTGCGCCATGTAGGGCAGAGGCACCTCTGCTTTCGGATTTTGCCCGCACGTATCAGTCCAAAGGTGTTCAGTTCGCTGGTATCTTAACTCGCGATAGCGTCTCTTCGGCGCTGGAATTTACAAAGCGATTTAAACTTGATTATCCGACATTTACTGATGACGCTGTTCTTGCAGATTTTAGAAATTCACTTGTTCCAAATGCGATCCCGACTACTCTGGTTATTGATTCTCATGGTTATGTCGCAGCACGTGTAAGCGGTGAAGTGACAGTAGCCCTCCTGACCGAGTTAATCGACAAGGTGCTTAAGGATCCTCCACATGCATAATTTCTTTGTCAATCAGGTGCTCTCGGGAAATGTAATTCTTGCCTTAGCCGTCTCTGTAATAGCTGGTTTGATCTCTTTTTTCTCGCCCTGTGTGTTGCCTTTGGTTCCCGGGTATCTGGCTTATTCGGCTGGGATGACTGATGTAAAGAACAAGGGACGCACCGCACTCGGAGCAGTCCTTTTTGTTTCAGGTTTTTCTGTTCTCTTCATCAGTTATGGCGCTCTCTTTGGTTCGCTCGGCGCAAAGATTTCAAATGGATCGCGTTGGTTGCAGATTGTTCTTGGGATCTTGACTATTTTGATGGGCACGGTCTTTCTCTTCAATCAAAAGTTTTATCGCTCTTTTAAACCGAAGTGGAAATCTACCGCGGGGCTGTTAGGCGCACCTCTGCTCGGTTTTCTTTTTGGCCTCGGCTGGACCCCGTGCATTGGACCTACATTAGGCGCGGTGCAAGCGCTCTCTTTTCAGAGTTCAAGCGCGCTGCGGGGCGCCTTTTTGTCGGTTGGATATTGTTTTGGAATCGGCGCCCCTTTTATTCTTGTTGGATTGTTCTTTGATCAATCGGCCAAGTTACGTCGATTTATTTCCAGACGGGGAAATCTGCTCACGATATTTGGTGGAATTTTCTTGATCATCATTGGGTTCTTACAAGCCACTGGTCTTTGGGGTCACATTATCAATTCATTGCGTGGCGCCATTTCGAGTTTCGTTCCGGTGATCTGATGACTATCAACAAATCTGAAGTACCAGATATTGGTTTGACCGGGTTGATCAGGTGGGCTTGGCGCCAATTGACAAGTATGCGTATCGCACTCATTTTGTTGATGCTGCTCGGAGTGGCCGCGATTCCAGGATCACTCTTTCCGCAACGCAACCAAAATCCGCAGAAAGTTGATTCTTATTTCACAACAGACCCCACCATAGCCAAGTGGATGGATCGGCTCCACTTATTTAATGTTTATGCTTCGCCCTGGTTTAGCGCGATTTATCTCTTACTTTTTATTTCGCTGATTGGCTGCGTATTGCCCCGTACTTTCCATCACCTCATAGCGATCGGCAAGAAGCCACCACTCACGCCGCGGAATCTAGATCGTATGGAGGGATATCGAGTTGTATCAACTGACTCTGAATTTGCGCTATCCGTCGCGAAGATTTGGTTGAAGCGCCACCATTTTCGAGTTCGAGTTGAAGGCAATTCGATCTCTGCAGAAAAAGGATACAGCCGCGAAACCGGGAATTTAATGTTTCACCTTTCGCTGATATTGATTCTGGTGGGAGTTGCGCTCGGTTCGCTCTTTGGAATGAAGGGTGAAGCGATTCTCAATGTGGGGGATAGATTTATCAATACTCCCACGTCCTATGACAACATCACCTTCGGTAAATTCCAAGGCCAGGGTTCGCTCGTTCCATTTTCACTCACGGTAAATAAATTTGTCGCAACATATGATCCAGTAACCAGCGAACCAAGCAATTATGTTCTTACGACATCTATCGCTAATCCAATTGGGACTCCGGCAAAGCCGATCATTATTAAAGTAAACAAACCTTGGACATCAGGGAGCACCAAGGTTTACCTGCAGGCCAATGGTTACTCACCGGTCGTTACTGTGCGAAATAAGGCGGGAAACATAACCTTCAAAGGACCGATAATTTTCTTGCCACAAGATAGCAATTTGAGTTCGCTCGGGGCCATCAAGATCCCTGACATGACGCCACAGATCGGATTTATCGCCTCATTCATTCCAACTGCGGGCAGCAGTCAAGCTCGCGGAATTTTTTCAACTTATCCTGAGGTCCTCGATCCGAGATTGGTGCTCTCCGCTTGGCAAGGAAACCTTGGTTTAGATTCTGGGAACCCACAATCCGTTTACTCTCTAGATACCTCAGCAATGAAAAAGATTGGCCTCAAAGCTCTCACCTTGGGGAGTACTTATGATTTTGGGTTAGGTTCTATAACTTTTGATGGTTGGAAATCGTGGGTCAACCTGCAGATCGTCGATGATCCAGGCAAGATGTTTGCGCTTTATGGAGCGATCTTCGCCATCTTAGGGTTACTCATATCACTCTTCACACGCCAACGAAGAATTTGGGTAAAGGTAGGCGATGGTGTTGAAATTGCGGGCTTGGCAAAGAATGGAATTCCAGGGCTAGAGGAAGAACTCACAGCACTATCGCGGGTGCTGAGTGAAGCAAAAGGAGAGTCGGAATGACGTCTACCAATCTTGCCTATTTCTCAAATGATGCGATTTACGCCTGCTTAGTGATCTTTACCATCGCCTTTTTTTCGCACACGTACGAAGTTTCATGGGCTATGAAAAACGTCGCAACTAACGACAAGACCGAATTTGATTTCTCTAAGACGCAGCGCGCTGGTCGCATTGGAACTGCAATGATGACACTTGGCTTTATAGTTTTAGCGGTTGCGGTGATTACTCGGGGATTCTCGGCTCATCGTGTGCCTTGGGGAAATATGTACGAATTTTCAATCACAGGCGCATTGATGTTGACCGCGGCTTATCTCTTTGCCTTTGCAAAGTACAAGGTGCGCTGGTTGGGTCTTCCAGTTTCGATTTCAGTTCTGCTCACACTAGGAACAGCCATCACAGTTTTGTATCGACCAAGCGCTCCATTAGTACCTGCGCTCAAATCACCATGGCTTGCCATCCACGTTTTAGCAGCAATCATCTCGGGTGGGGTATTTCTGGTCGCTAATTTGGTGGCAGCCACTTTCTTGATTATGGAACGGTATGAGCTCAAAGGCGGTCGGCCCGCCTGGGCGCAGCGGATCCCCTCTTTAGATAGCCTCGATCAGCTCTCTTATCGCCTTATTGCTTTTGTGTTTCCACTCTGGACATTTGCGATTATTGCAGGCGCAATCTGGGCTGAATCTGCCTGGGGTAAGTACTGGGGCTGGGATCCAAAAGAGACCTGGGCATTTATTACTTGGGTCGCCTACGCGGCGTATTTACATGCACGTGTGACGGTAGGTTGGCGTGGTCGCCGAGCCGCATGGTTGTGTATTTTTGCCGGATCGACTTTCTTGTTTAACTATATTTACGTCAATATTTGGGGAACGGGATTACACACTTACTCTGGTTTGTAAGATTTAGAGTTTCTTTAAGAATTCTGGATTGTCGTCCGGCGGAATCATTTTACTAGGGCGCCTTCTGGTGACTCCAACTGTCTTTGGTCGTCCGACGATCAACCACGCGATTGCACCAAGTGACCCAAAGAAGATGATGATTAGTAACCAGGCCCACTTGGGGAGATTGCGAACTGATTCTTGCTCAGTACGCGCACAGTCGAAAAGCCCAAAAAGCCAGACCGCTAGGCCACCTATAAGAAGTACCGCATCAAGCATGGAAATTAGTTTACTCGTTAAACGAGAAGTGCGATTGCCAGAGATGTTGATAACAAAAGTTGAAGCTTTCCAACCTGGCCTAACATTGGGATAAGTTCCGCGCCTTTGGCTCCTGCGTTAATTCCCTTCACAATTTTGAGCGTGACTGGAATAAATGCGAGGGTAATGAGGGTCCACGGTGAAATGAAGGCAGCTAAAAGTGCAGCGAGGTGAGCGAGTACCAATAGTCCGATGAACATCTGCCTCGCCCGTAGATCACCTAGTCGAACGGCAAGTGTACGTTTTCCAACCAATGAATCTTTAGGTAGATCACGAAGATTGTTAACGGCCAAAATTGCGCAGGAGAGCGCTCCAACTGGTAGTGAAACCAAGACGCTTGCCCAGGTGACTCGATGAGATTGAACAACATAACTTCCAACTGTTGCGACGAGCCCGAAAAAAAGGAAGACAGAAATTTCACCAAAACCTAGGTATCCATATGGCTTCTTTCCACCGGTGTAGGTCCATGCGGCAATGATGCAGAGTGCACCAACCAGAGTGAGCCACCAGGAGATTCGGGCTGCCAAGATAACTCCAAAAAGCGAAGCCGCCGCAAAACAAAGTATTGCCGCTATTTTTACGGCGCGAGCGCTTGCCAACCCACTTGCGACCAGACGAATTGGTCCCACCCGGTTGGCATCGGTTCCACGAACCCCGTCGCTGTAATCATTTGAATAGTTAACCGCTATTTGGAGCAAGAGGCTGACCAGCAAGGCCAAAATTGCATTGAGGTAATTAATCGAATGATGATCACGACGTATTAGCGCAGTTCCCACGAGGACAGGAGCTATAGCAGCTGGAAGGGTGCGCGGACGAGCCCCCGCGACCCACTTTTTCCATGTTGTCATGAGGACATCATCTCAAATCTAGTGGCCAATTTCTTCCGATCTGGTTTGCCAATCGCGGTGCGAGGGAGTTCGGTGTTTTCAAGAAATAACTTGGGAACTGCTTGGTTGCCGAAGTGAATTCGCAGCGCCTCTTTGATCTCTTCACTGTCGAAAGTGCCAGTTGCGGCGAGGCAAAGGGATTGACCCCACTCAGGACTTGAGATCGAGCAGCTCATAAATTCAAGTTCATATTTCTCATTGAGATATGAATCTATCGCGCCGAGCGAAATCTTTTCACCTCCCGAAATTATCTGATCATCAACCCGTCCCGTCACATATAATTTTCTATCTTTGATGAAGCCAAGATCATCGGTGATAAACCAGTTCTCTGAGTCGGCGAGTGGCTTATTTAATCCCAAGTATCTCTTTGCTTGCATTGGACCGCGGAGTGCGATTCGTGTCTCATCTCGAATTTGAATTTCTACACCAGCGAGCGGTTCGTTGTTATAAATACACCCACCGCACATTTCAGACATCCCATACGTGGTGACGACGTTAATTCCCGCCGTGCGCGCGCTATTGAGGAGATCGGCATTTGTTGCACCTCCACCGACCAAAACTGCCTTCGCGCTCTTTAAGGATTCAAGAAGCGCAAAGTCGTTATTCAGCGCCCGATAAAGCTGCGTAGGAACTATGGATGTGAAGTCGAAATTCGCATTGACGACTTCGCTTCCCAGGGTTATGGCTCGAACGAGCACGTTTACCCCAGCAATGTGATTTGTCGGTAAGAGCAGAGACCAGGATTGACCCGCTTTTGCTCCCAAGAAATTATGCGCAGCACTAGCTGATGCAATGAGGGCTTCGGTCGTAAGGGCCACTTCTTTTGGCGTTCCGGTGGATCCACTGGTGGGGAGAACGACGGCAATCTCGGAATCGACGGAGTTAAAATTTGAGGGCCCAAAGGCCAGTGCTGGGCCGCTTCCCTCAAGTGCTCGCGCGAGGGCCGCCGTAATTTGTGGAGTTGACCACCCGGCAGGTATTTCCATTAACTCTCGCGGTGACTTATTAACCATAGCCCCCGTAGGCTATCGGCTTGAAGTGAAATACCGGAAGTGAAAATCGGGCGCGCAAAAGGAGTGAGTGTGAGTAAGCCATTTAAGCGTGAACCAGGGAGTCGTGAAATCCCGAAGTGGCATATTGGCGAGGGCAGCGCGAATTTCGTAGATGTTATTTATGAAGTAAGCGATGGAATTGCAAAGATCACGATTAACCGCCCGGAGGTCAGAAATGCATTCCGTCCGCAAACGCTCACGGAATTACAGGAGGCCTTTGCGCTCGCTCGCGATGATGACTCTGTTGGGGTAATCATTCTGACGGGAGCCGGGAATGAGGCATTTTGTTCCGGTGGAGATATAAATGTTCGTGGGGATGACGGATATATTGGAAGTGATTCCCTTGGCAAGAAAGGCATTGGACGACTCAACGTCCTCGATCTGCAAATCCAAATTCGCCGATTACCTAAGCCCGTTGTTGCGATGGTTGCGGGTTGGGCGGTTGGTGGCGGCCACGTGTTACACGTTGTTTGTGACCTCACCATCGCGGCAGAAAATGCAAAATTTGGTCAGACCGGACCTATGGTGGGATCGTTCGATGGTGGATACGGCGCTGGTTTATTGGCGGCCCATATCGGCCAAAAGAAGGCGCGCGAAATTTGGTTCCTCTGTCGACAGTACGACGCCGAGGAAGCGCTCGAAATGGGACTTGTAAATACCGTGGTGCCACTTACAGAGTTGGAAGCGGAAACAGTTTCATGGTGCCGCGAGATGCTTCGTCATTCGCCGATGGCGTTACGGCTCTTGAAAGCCGGATTGAACGCGGCGGATGATGGTTTGGCAGGAGTCCAACAACTTGCCGGTGATGCGACGCTACTTTTCTATTTAACGGAGGAAGGCCAAGAGGGTCGTGATGCGTATAAAGAGAAACGGGATCCAGATTTCAACAAGTTCCCGCGTCGCCCGTAAGTATGCCGAATTCAGTGTTAGAAGAATATTGTCCAGATCTTTCCATTTTGTCTCTTCCGCTTCGCAATAAATTCCGTGGGATTACAGTCCGTGAGGTCGCAATATTTCGTGGCCCATGCGGATGGAGTGAGTTTGGACCTTTTCTTGAATATGGAGATGATGAGGCGGCGATCTGGATGCAGGCTGCTTTGCAAGCAGCACGTGAGCCTTGGCCGGAGATTTTTCGTAGCAGAATCCCTGTGAACGCCACGCTCCCGGTTGTGGAACCAGGTCTGGTGGGTCAAATTTTGGAACGTTTTCCTGGGTGCGAAACCGTCAAAATTAAGGTTGATGATTTTGAGCGGGGAGCGCTTGTCGTTGCCGAAGTATTAAATATCAATGCCAATATGAAGATTCGGTTGGATGTGAACGGGGGATGGGAAGCTGATCAAGCGATCAGCAACTTGCTCGAATATCACCTGCGTTTTGGCAATGTCTTTGAGTACGTTGAACAGCCTTGCCTTTCGCTGGGAGAGTTAGCCCGCGTGAAGCCAGAAGTACCTATCCCGATCGCCGCCGATGAGAGTATCCGTAAAAATCTTGGCGACGATTTTCAAAACTTTTCACGCTACGCCGACATTGCAATTCTGAAGTGGCAACCGGTCGGAGGATTTTCCGCAGCTCATCGAATTGCAGAACAGATTGGTTTACCAGTCGTGATTTCTAGTGCTCTCGAAANNTCGCACTTGCTGCTTCATTTGAAAATTCTTCACTGGCGTGTGGATTAGGGACGGTCGCACTCTTTGAAAATGATATCTGCAACCCACCAACGTTGGTTGAAGACGGATATCTTGAAGTGAAGCGCCGTGTTCCCTCTGATTATGAGAGGTACCTCGCGCCTGCAGACCGCCGCGAACACTGGGAGCAACGTATTCTAAGAGTCCTACAAAATATGGAAGGGCGGGCGCTATGAATTCAACATCGCTCGCGAGAAGTGTGATTCGTCAATTGATAGAAGACGGCGTATCAGATTTTGTCATTTCACCGGGATCACGGAACGCTCCGTTATCGATAGCGCTCTATGAAGCCGAAAACCTTGGTTTGGTTAATCTCTACGTACGCATCGATGAACGCGGTGCGGCATTTTTTGCTTTGGGATTAAGCAAGGCCTCAAATAATTATGTCGCCGTAATTTGCACGAGCGGTACCGCAGCAGCCAACTTTCATCCGGCAATACTTGAGGCGTATCACTCGGCCAACAAGTTGCTGGCGATAACAGCTGATCGACCTGCACATCTTCGACGTACAGGTGCGAATCAGACGACTCTGCAAGTTGGATTGCTTGAACCAGTTCCATCAATTGATATCGCAAGCTCGATGGATCTCTCCGATGTATTGAGCAATGGCCCAGTTCATTTAAATATTCAATTTGATGAACCATTGCTCTCAGATGATCGAACCGCTTGGTTGGCTGGGCTTTCCCCACGAACCAAGAACCTGTCAATGGATGAGATGCAAGCACACTTTTCTCCGAAGGCCCGTGGCCTAGTGGTTGTAGGACATGATCGTGCGGGTCTTCCGAAAGAAGAGATTGCCAAATTTGCGGACGCTTTCGGCTGGCCGCTCATCGCGGAGGATCCATTGTCTTTTCCAACGAGCATTGCTCATGCCGCTCTAGTGATGACTGACCCAGATCTTCGAGCCACCCTGATGCCCGAGCAGGTAGTTGTAGTGGGGCGCCCAACTTTATCTCGGAGTATTAGTGCACTAATAAGAGAGTGCGCTGAAGTAATTGTCGTCGATCCGCGAACCGCAACTGTGGATACTGATCGAGGCGCTTCACAGATATTTAGTTCCTTACCCATTGGTGATGCGAGTCCGGAAGCCGATTGGTTGGTCAGTTGGGAGCAAATGTCGGCGCTTACCAATGGCGCGATGGAGCTCGATTGGTCTGAGCAGGAAGCTATCCGAACAATTACCTCAAATATTCCCGAAGGCAGCGGGCTCTTTATAGGGAGCAGTCGTCCAATCCGAGATATCGAAGAATATGCCGATCCGCGATCGGGAATTACTACTTTCGCAAATCGAGGATTAGCGGGAATCGATGGCAATATTTCTTGCGCCTTCGGGATCGCCGAAAAATTTGAACGCTCTTACGCAATAGTCGGTGACATCACCTTTCTTCATGATCTCTCTGCACTAGTAAATCCAAGCACCGCCAATTTGACGATCTTCATTATAAATAATAATGGAGGGGGGATTTTTAATACCTTGCCACAGTCTGGAGTTGAAGGTTTCGAAAAGCTATTCGGAACCCCACACGATCTTGATCTTGCAAAAGTTATTCAAGGGTTCGGTAATAGTGTTTCAAAAGTAAAAGGTGTAACCGATTTGGCACATCTGATTGCTCATAACGCGAGCGGGTTAAATTTTGTTGTGGTGGAAGTGCCGGACCGAGTTACCAATGCGCTATCGTTAAAGAGCGTCACTCAAAGTCTGGTGAGTGCGTTACGAATTGGTAGTAATTTAGCCTGACTTTCGGCCAACTCTTGCTCTGCATTGGAGCCGGCAACAATTCCGCACCCTGCAAATACTCGGATCGATCTTTGATCCGCCGAAATTTCACCGCAACGAAGTGCAATGCCCATTTCGCCATCTCCGTGAGCGTCCACCCAACCTACTGGACCCGCGTAACGATTACGATTCATCGATTCAAGTTCGGAAATGAGGTCACGGGCGGTATCGGTCGGGGTTCCACAGACTGCAGCCGATGGATGTAGAGCTGCCACGAGTTTAAAGATATCCACCTTCGATGCCGCATCATTGATGACACCGGTGACATCCGTTGCTAAGTGCATGACATTTGGAAGGTGAAGCACAAAGGGAGCATCGGGAACATTGGTCGAAGAAGCAAAGGGTTCTAGCGCCTCCGCAACAGAACGAACCGCGTATTCGTGTTCCTCCAAATCCTTTGAAGATTTCGCAAGAGATCCGGCGAGCGCAAAGTCTCGTTCTTCATCCCCGGTTCGCCTGATGGTTCCTGCTAATACTCTTGAGGTAACCAAAGATTTGCTCAATCTAACTAATAACTCTGGAGTCGCACCTACCAAATTTTCAACCAGAAATAACCAAGTGGAAGGGTATTCAGTTTCCAAAGATTGAATCAAGGCTGCCGGATCAATTGCCTTATCGGATCTCGCGATTAAATCACGAGCTAGTACCACCTTTTCCAGTTCCCCGCGCTTTATGCGAGAGACAGATTCATCGACCGCGGCGGACCACTCTTCATCGGAGAGCGCGCCTTGCTCCCAGGTAAGTGCTAGACCGCTCTTTTCGACGATCCACTTGGCGAGTTCGGGTTGCCCATTGCCAATCCAGGTAATCCAAGATTTTCCGTTTTTCTGTCCAACAACAATTTGGGGAATTGTCACTAGAGATGGTTCATCCTGCGAAAACGCGAAAGAGGTAAAGAGAATTGGTCCGGTGCCGACACCATGAACATTGTTTTTGATTTCAAGTTGCGTTAATTCGTTCTGCCACCAACCTGAGGCATCAGCAAATCGTTTCTTCCCAGTTACGGTATGGGACTTATAAGTTCCAAAAGCAATGAAGCCGTCGGAACCGCGTATCCAACTAGCGCTTATGGGTAGCGAAGTGGCGATCTCGCTCAGGCGAGGATGATCGCCGAGGAGTTCAGTCGTAATCCGTAAAGCCATAAGGCTAAGTTAAGTGCCTTTAGTGTTTAGGAACAAAACGCCAGAGCGTTGGCATTGCCGTACTGGCGATAGCGATCTTGATCACTTCTCCCCAAACAAAAGGATTAAGACCAAATTTGAAGGTTGTCGTCCAGTTGGCGTGAATCGAATGATGTAGCCAGAACAAACCAGCAGTAAAGATAATAAGGTCGCCAATTATCATGGTTGGAATTACAGTAAGAATTTTCTGGTCCCACTTACGTCCAGCGAGGTAACCAGTAATGAGCGAGGCAATCAACATCCCCACCAAGTAGCCGCCAGTTGCGCCGGTGACACGAGAGAGTCCGTGCGCGCCGGATGCGAAGACCGGTGCTCCAAGGAATCCAACAATGAGGTAGGAGGCAAAGGTTGTAAATCCGAGCGACGCACCATAGGCGCTACCCAAAAGAAGCGCCCCAAGCGTCTGACCGGTGACAGGAACAGGTGATCCAGGGACTGGAATGGATATTTGAGCCATGAGCGCCATAAAGGCGACCCCACCTACAACTAATGCAATATTGGTATTAGCGGTGGTGCGAGAAATCAGTGCCCCTCGCAGCGTTGCGGTTGAAGAAATAGACATAGATATCCTCTCGAACTCTTCGCTTTCACCCCGCGTCAGCGTGGTCTGAAGTTGTGCTGGGAGCCTACTCTCGTAAGAATATACGCGTGAGTAAGTCAGCGGATTTAAATAAAGAACCTTTCGAGGTCGCATCAATGTTCGATGGTGTTGCAAAGCGTTATGACTTTATGAATGATCTTTTAAGTCTCGGTCAGACCAAGGCGTGGCGCAAGAAAGCTACAGCAATCATTGCGCCTCGGGCAGGAATGAAGATTTTAGATATAGCCGCTGGAACTGGTTCTTCCAGTCGTCCGTTAGCTGACGCCGGTGCTGAAGTCATTCCCGCAGATTTTTCCCAAGGCATGCTCGATGCCGGCAAGAAGCGCCACCCTGATCTTCTCTTTACTTTGGCCGATGCGCTCAATCTCCCTTTTACAGAGAATGAGTTTGATGTAACAACTATCTCTTTTGGATTACGAAATACTCATGATGTTGCAAAGGCACTGCAGGAGGCGCTCCGGGTAACGAAGCCCGGCGGGCGATTAGTTGTAGTTGAATTTTCGCATCCCACTAATAAGGTGTTCCGTAATATTTATATGAAGTATTTGATGGAACTCCTGCCCAAAGTTGCTCGCAGATTCTCATCCAACCCTGATGCATATATTTATCTTGCACAATCAATTCAAGCATGGCCTACTCAAGAGCAACTTGCCGAGAAGATTAGAAGTGCTGGATGGGGAAGCGTTGCTTGGCAAAACTTTACGTTTGGAATTGTTGCCGTCCACATCGGCTTTAAGGACGCGCAGTAGTTCATGGCCTTTGGGATTCCTCACCTTGATGTAAAACTCGAACTTTCAATTCGTGCGGATATGAAACGCGTTGAAGATTTACTACGGACGCAGATCAAAGGCGACTATCCGCTGGTGATTGAAACTTCTCGCCACCTTGTAGAAGCCGGGGGCAAACGGTTACGACCATTATTGACCCTCCTCGCGGCACAATTTGGAGATCCAAAGCGAAAAGAGATAATTGAGGCGGCAGTTGTCTGCGAGCTCACGCATTTGGCAACTCTCTACCATGATGATGTTATGGATGAGGCTCCACTGCGCCGTGGCGTAAAAAGTGCCAATGCGCGCTGGAATAACACCGTTGCGATATTGACTGGTGATTATCTCTTTGCAAAAGCCTCGGATCTGTTGGCTGATTTAGGGCCAGAGGCGGTCCGCTTGCAGGCACGTACCTTCGAAAGATTAGTTATCGGACAGATTACTGAAACTCAAGGTTTTACCGCGGGACTTTCGATGCTTGACCACTACCTAAGCGTTGTAGCCGACAAAACTGGATCTTTGATCGCTACCTCGACCCGCTTTGGCGCACTGCTTTCGGGCGCTTCCGAAGAAATTGTCGAATCTCTCACTCGCTTTGGGGAAAAAATTGGTATCGTCTTTCAATTGGCAGATGATGTTATTGATATTGCTTCAGAATCAAATGAGAGTGGAAAAACTCCTGGGACAGATCTTAGAGAAGGAGTTCCGACGCTAGTAACGCTCTTTGTCTTAGAGTCCACTGCTCCGGCGGACGGTGAATTGAAAGCAATTTTGTCCGCCCCGATTACGGATGAGGCCGTAGTTGCAAACACTCTTAAAGTGTTGCGCACCCACAAAGCGATGGACGCCGCAAAGAACCTTCTTCATAAATCTGCTGATGAAGCTGCTTTAGAACTTGTAACGCTGCCTGATGGAAGCGCAAAACGCGCCTTAATCGAACTCTGCGAAACGATAATCACTCGGACTTCCTGATTTGACCAGGTCGTAGCCCAAGGTTATTAAAGCGATCCACACGATCAGGAAACCAATCCACCGACCGGTGGTCATAACTTCATGGCGAACCATTACTCCGATCAAAAATTGAACGGTAGGAGTTATGTATTGGAGCAACCCGATGATTGTGAATTTCAAGCGATTGGTAGATCCATTGAACATTAACAAAGGGATGGCGGTAGCAACGCCGGCAAGTATTAGGAGAGTTGTAAGACCAAAATGGTGGCCAAATTGACCAGTTCCCTTATGTGCCAACCAGAGTAAATATCCGGCATATGGGATAAGAGAGAGAGTCGTTTCGATGGCTAGACCTTCCAGCGCCCCTAAACCCAATTGTTTTTTAACGAGTCCATAACTACCCCATGAAGTAGCCAGCGTGAGGGCTATCCAAGGCGGTCTGCCGTAATCTATAGCCAGAACAATTACCCCCGCTGAGGCGATTCCAACCGAAACCCACTGCAGTCGGCGCAGCTTCTCCTTTAAGAATATGAGTCCAAAGCCGATGATGATGAGTGGATTTATGTAATACCCCAATGCGCACTCCACGACGTGACCATGATTAACGCCCCAGATATAAACCAGCCAGTTGATAGAGACCAAGATCGTGGAGGCAAGTAAACGCAGAACGATCCGGCTATTTTTTAAGAGCGCAAAGGTGCTGCGAAGCTTTCCGGTAAGAAGCAACAAAACAATGCACGCTACAAAAGTCCAGACCGCGCGGTGCGCCACAATTTCAACCGAGTTTGCCGGTTTAAGTAGCGGCCAGTAGAGGGAGAGAAGTCCCCAGGTTAAGTTGGCTCCAACTCCAAGCGCTAGTCCAACTTTATACTTCTTCATAACTCGTGATTATCTATAATTTTGGAATTGAACTGAAAACTCCCATGGATGGTCTTTAACTATTTGAATGGCAACTTGTAGATCGTCACGACTCTTACTAGATACGCGGAGTTCTTCCCCCTGAATCTGTGTCTTGAGGGACTTTGGACCTTCATCACGTAATAGTTTGGCGATCTTCTTGGCATCCTCGGTTTTGATGCCTTCTTTAAATGAAGCTGAAATTTTGTAGATCTTTCCGCTGAGCGCAGGCGCAGAAGCATCGAGATGTTTGAGGGAAACACCGCGTTTGATTAATTTATCTTTGAAGACTTCGAGTGCAGCTTTGGCGCGATCTTCAGTGTCAGCTTCAATGTTGTATTTGTCGCCGGACTTTACAATCGAAGTTCCCGTGTTCTTGAAGTCAAAGCGAGTCGAAATTTCTCTATCTGTTGAGTTGTAGGCGTTGTCGACTTCCATGTGATCGACATTAGAGACGATATCAAAACTTGAATCAGCCACTAGGGGCCTCCTGCTTCCTGATGCTATTCCTAGACAAAAGTATGTGTCCGACGAAGCCTATTACTAGCGCCATGATTACACCTACGTTAGCTCCGGCCCACACACCCGTCTTGCCACCTATGAAGTGCATAAAGTATCCCTGCCACGAAAGCCACGAGGCCAACGGGTTAGTGACAAAGCCCCAGCCAACTACCGTTCCAAAGATCACTAATCCAATTGAACGGAAGTTATAGCCCCCGTAGCGACCAGAAATTGAAAAAAGTTCTGCCTCTGCATAATTAGTTTTACGCATTAAAACATCAGCGACAAAGATAGTTGACCAGACCGCGATTGGAACTCCCAGAGTAATCAGGAAGCCTTGAAAAGGCGTGCTGAAGTTTGGAGCAATCCAGACAAAGTAGATGGTTCCGATCATCATGATTGAAGCGTCTATACCTGCAGCTACATGACGTCTTACGGGTAATCCGATTGAAACTAGGGTAATCCCAGAGGAATATAAATCCAAGATTGCGCCGCCCACTAAACCCAGGATCGCGACGATGGCAAAAGGAATTAAGTACCAGGTCGGCAGTATCGTCGTTAGCGCTCCGATTGGATTTGATCCAATTGCGTCGCTAAGAGTTTTGGAACTTCCTGCAAGGAGCGCGCCGTATATAACCAAGATCACCGGAATTATTGAGGAACCGAAGACAGTCCAAAAGATAACTCCTCCACCCGAAGTCTTTCGTGGCAAATATCGAGAGTAATCCGCGGCTGAATTAACCCAACCCAACCCAATTCCAGTAATTCCCAAAATCATTGCCCCAATGAATCCCGCTCGAGTTCCAGAATGAATTGATTGCACCACGTGCCAATTTATTTTATGGATCGTTAGCGCGATATAACCAATGGTAAGAATGATTGTGGCCAGAGTAAGCCAACGTTGGATCCGCATAATTACTTGGAATCCAAGTACGCCACCAAAAACTGTTAATCCCGCAGCCACCGTAAAGCCCAAAATGCCGGCGATGTTGTGGTTGACATGGCCTATCCGTCCAAAGACGGTTTGGGCCGCGAGTGTCGCCAAAGAAACTAGGACAGTTTCCCAACCTACGAAAATTAAATACGAGAGAAAGCCAGGCAAGACGTTGCCCTTAACTCCAAAAGCGGCCCTCGAAAGCGTCATTGTGGGCGCATTGGAGCGCTTGCCCGCAAGGCTACTTACCCCTACCAAAATGAAAGACCCTACAGTTCCAATGATTGCTGCCCAGGTTGCTTGCCAAAAAGAAATTCCGAATCCCAGAAAGAACGATCCGTATGAGAGAGCGAGGAGTGAAACATTGCCTGCGGCCCAGGGCCAGAAGAGCGATCTGGCTGTTCCATGCCTTTCGCTTTCGGAGATGAAATTTGTCCCATGTGGTTCAATAGCATTCAGAATATTCACAGGTGCACTCTAACGGAGGAGAGGATGCATTTTGTATATGTGGGTGTGATACTTACACTCGATGCCATACGCATACCCGAGTGCTGTATGCATTTTCGCCACTAAGGGGTCATAAATGCTCGAAGAAGAAGACCGCAAAGAGATCATTAAGTTATCAGAGGCAACTCATACGTCAGTTGTTGCATTTGTACTGAGTCTATTTATTCCGTTAGTGGGATTGATTCTCGGATTAAAGGCGAAAAATGAAATTGATAGATCCAAAAATACAAAGAGTGGATCTGTATTCGCTACAGCCGCAATTTGGATTGGAGCGATTGGGACTTTAGCCTGGGCCGCGATTATTGCGCTCATGCTCGTGCTTGCAATCGGTGGTCATGCGCGAGGCGATGGTTGGGGTATTGGCAACAGAGTTGAACATCGCGGATTCGGGAATTATCAAATGATGCGAACCCCGGACAATGGCATGATGGGTGGATTCGGCCAGGGGCCAGGGCAAGGGACTGCTACACCTGATCCCTCGGGCGCTACAACCAACGGTTAAGCGGGAGTTTTTATCCGTTTAATATCTAAGAAGTGAGCAAGTACCCCGCTGCCGATTAACGCCGTAGCTGGGAAAAGCAGAGCGCTCGGTAATCCGAATAACCCGGCAAGACTTGAAATAGTAAATCTCCCAATAAAGAAACCCGTAGATGCTATGAGAGCTAAGCGCGTTAATGCGCGAGCAGTTGGGATACCTGGAATGCTTCCTGCGACAGAGACATACGATGGCGGCATAGGAGCGACTCCGAACCCCAAAATTGCATACGCTACGCACATAATCACCAAAGCCGTATATTGGTGATGAGCTCTCTCTATGTTCGCCACGATCAATCCAATTAAATATCCGAATCCTCCGAGTAAACCGCCGACTCGGATGACTAAGGGAATTCCATATTTATCAATCCAGCGCCCAACCGAAAAACGCCCGACGATTTGCGCCAAAACAAAACAGGTATATCCCAAAGTGTTAATACCAATAGGTATCCGGAGATCCTCTTTGAGATAGATAGAAGACCAGTCACCCACGGAGGTTTCGGCGATAGTCGCAAGAAAGGAGCCGATTGCAACCATCCAAATAAAGTTTTTGATCTCCCTTGGTATTGGTAGGTTATGAGGTACCTCGAAGTTCTTTACCGTGTCATGATGATCTGCGGAGTACGGGAGCAACGCACGTGATACCGCTAAAGTCCCGAAGAGAGCGACTAGCGAATTTCCTAACAAATGCCATTCAACCGGTACGTACTTCGCAATAAATCCAGCAAGGAACGAGGCGGTGCAGGCGCCTATTGACCATGATCCATGGAATGAAGGCATGAGTGAACGACCCACGCTCTCTTGGATCATCGATCCTTGTGCATTGCATGCAATATTCGTCAATGCATAACTCGCCCCCGCTACAAAGGCAACTAAGGGGATCTCCCAGATTTTATTTACAAATCCGTATGCAATTTGTGACCCTGCCACGCCAAACATGATTATTTGAGCCGTGCGTCGGGTACCAATCTTGCGACTTAATCGAGATCCGAAGATATTTCCAAAAATTGAACCTAGGTTTCCAACCATGATGCAATACCCGAAGATGGCATCTGATGTGTGGGTGTGACCTTTGATTTCAGCAAATCGAGCAGATGTGGCTGCAACTGCCACTCCCATAAAGAAAAATGTTGCTCGAAGCCCCCACTTCGCGCGCTCAACGCGCTCTGCAGTTGGGGCAGTTGGTGCCGTCACAACCGTAACTTAGCCCAAAGGCGAGTCTTTTAATCGTTATACGCTAATTTTCTCGCATGGCCGAATTAATTTATTACTGCGGAACGATGGATAGTGGTAAATCAACACTTGCATTACAGACCGCGCACAACCGTAAGAGTCGTGGTCTGGAGGGATTAATTTTAACCAACCGAGATCGTGGTGGAACCGGAGTTATAACGAGTCGTTTAGGACTGCAAGCACCAGCACACGAAGTGACTCCAGATTTCGATATATTTGAATATATTTCTAGTGAAATAAAAGCTGGCCGGAAAATTGAATACGTTATCTGTGATGAGACGCAATTCTTTGAGCGAGCCCATATCGAACAACTTTCTCGAGTGGTCGATGAACTTTCGATAGATGTATTTGCTTTTGGAATCTTGACTGATTTTCGTACAAAATTATTTCCGGGTTCTGAACGATTGATTGAACTTTCTGATCGCGTACTACCATTGCAAGTTGAAGCCCTCTGTTGGTGTGGTGCGCGGGCGACTCACAATGCTCGTGTCGCAAATGGTGTGATGGTTACAGAAGGAGACCAAATCTTGCCAGGAGATGTAGGTACTCCGCAGACCATCGGTTATGAAGTTCTATGCCGCAAACACCACATGCAGAAGGTCAATTCAGCCCGTTCTCATTAATTCGTAAGGAATCTCTTCTGAATATAGTTGGGAATTAGCAAAATCCAATGGACTCATTTTTTATCCGCACTTAAAATGAACCATGAGATTGGGCGAGATCGCTCCAAGTAGCCAAGACGCTCGAGAATCTCGCTTTCGTGGCGATATTCAAGGACTTCGTGGCATCGCGGTTCTGCTTGTTCTACTTTTTCATGCCTCAGTTCCAGGGTTCAAGGGTGGATTTGTTGGAGTAGACATCTTTTTCGTATTGAGTGGGTATTTAATTACGGGCAATTTGCTCCGTGAAATTCAAGCTAATGGTCGAATAAATTTTGCAGAGTTCTATGCACGCCGAATTAGACGCTTGCTTCCTGCCGCTTTTCTTGTACTCCTTGTCACACTGATAGTCGTTGCAATTTGGTTCCCGCCTCTTCTACTACCTGGGATCGCCTTAGATATCTCCAGCGCGGGCCTATATGTTTCCAATCTAGATTTCGCTATCCGCGCCACAGATTATTTTTCTACATCCACAATTCCCTCTCCCGTTCTACACTTCTGGTCCCTGGGAGTGGAAGAGCAGTTCTATCTCTTTTGGCCACTGCTGATCGCCGTCGCGACTATTCGCCGGAAGAATTCTGCGGTCAAAGTATTTATATTGGGTGTGATCGTCTTTGTTTCTTCGCTCACCTTCGCCAATTGGCTGCTTCCAAGAAATCAACCTTGGGCCTTTTTTTCTATTCCAACTCGAGCCTGGGAATTAATACTTGGTGCCATTCTTGCAAGTCTGGCGCAAACCGCTGCAAAATTGCCAAGAGTTATTGCGAGAGTCTTTGGTGTAGTTGGGCTTTGCATGGTTCTATTTTCGGGGTTGACGCAAAACGATCCACTTAAGTTCCCTGGATTTGCGGCTCTCACTCCAACGGTCGGAGCACTCTTATTGCTCTGGGCTGGTTCGATATCAAAACTCACTTTTGCTTCAAAGATTTTGGCTATAAATCCTTTACAACAGCTTGGCAAAATAAGTTACTCGTTGTACCTCTGGCACTGGCCAGTGCTTGTTATTCCACAGGTAATAGCGGGAAACCAACTAAAACTGGGTGAGCGAATTCTCTTAGCTCTTCTTTCTATCGCACTCGCAGCTCTCACTGAAAAATTTGTGGAACGCCCCTTCCGTCATGGATTTATTATTTCGCGGAAGCCCTTTCGCAATATTGCGATCGCGGGAATTATTGCCGCGCTATTAGCAATCGTTTCTTTTGGAGCGGATTATGCGGCAACGGGGGAGTTGCGAAATAAGCATGCCTCAGGAACCGCAACTGACCAGCGCAATTACATTGATTCACTTATTATTAAAAGCACGCCTCTAAATACCATCCCAGCAAGGCCAGCGACAGTTGATTTTCCGGTGCCTGCCACCTTGGAGCCTGACCTGCTCAATGCTAAGAATGATCGACCAATTACTTATGGAGATCGGTGCCATACTCAAGAAAATCTCCCCGCATCGACCAAGCCGTGCATCTACGGAGCGACGACTTCCAGTACGACGATCGTCTTATTCGGGGATAGTCATGCACTTGCGTGGTTCCCAGCTCTCAATCAGGTAGCGAAAGAAAATAAGTGGAAGTTACTTTCATTAACTATGTCGGCGTGCACTCCGGCGGATATATCAGCCTATAACCCGGGAACCGCCTCGCTAATGCAAAATTGTCCAATCTGGAGAGATGCAACAGTGAATCGAATCATTGCTGCGCATCCATACATGGTTTTAGTTGCCGGTACATCTGGATTCGCAACAGCGATCAAGGGGAAGGAAGTCAGCGGGGATCAACGAACTGCCATTTATGTTGCGGGGATGAAAAGAACGATTTCTCGACTTAAAACCAGCGGAGCGAAAGTAATTATGATGTCAGATACCCCAGCACTTGGCCAGGATCCTTTAGTCTGTCTCTCAGCACATCCGACGAGCACGCTTGCTTGTGCCACTCCAGTTGCGCAGGCAATTTCAGATAATTGGATAGGAGTGGAATCGCGGATTGCTAGCAGTATGGCGGTTCCAATCATTAAGCCGCAGTTGTGGATATGTCCTACGGATCCGTGTCCGGTTGTAATCGGAAATATTTTGACTTATTTTGATACGGGCCACATGACCGCGACTTTTTCGCAGGCGCTAGCCGGTCGACTCAAGGCGGCGATTAATACGGCGCTACTTCCAGCAATTAAATAGCGGGCTGGTTGGCTTTGTAATCCATTTAAGCCCCTTTTCCTGAGAAGGAGGTGAGTGCCCCTGCACGACTGTATGCTCACCGCCTTCAGTCAACCTTTTTAGGCTTAAGGTGGAGGTGTTGGATTTATGAGCGAGATCGAGGGATGGACCCGCATCACGAAACACCCTCGCCAAGTTCTTGTTCTCTTTTTTATTTTAGCGACACAGATTCTCGGACTCTCGAGCCTCGGGTCATTCGCGGGGTTGATCGATTCTGCCAAGGCATCCGGTTTCACTATTGATAGCAGTTCGGGCGTTGCCTTTATCTCACAATACTTCTCCGGTTACCAGGTAACTTCCTCTAATCCGGGATCCAGCACTTCTTATTTCATAGCTCCCACGTTGGAGTTCAGTAACACTGGACTGACATTTGATTCCGCAACCGGGAAAATATCCGGAACCCCTACTGGGCTCTTAGCACCGACGGCCTTTACCATTATTGAAAGTTCAACTGCTGGTGGGATTCAGGCACAACTATATATTTTGAGTGTTTTACCGCCGACAACGCCGGATCCATCACAGCAAAATTCAATTTCGGGGGTATCTCCACCGAGTGGATCTATCTTGGGAGGAACATCACTAGTAATCAGTGGCTCTTTTCCAACCAGGCTATCGACGATCCAAATTGATGGAAGTGTCCTGAGCCCTGGGAGTTGGAATCAATCAC
>PLXJ01000042.1 GCA_003151395.1 Actinomycetota bacterium
GAGGGGACTCGAACCCCTGACCCCCACACTGCCAGTGTGGTGCGCTACCAGCTGCGCCACAGCCCCAATTTTGTTGCTAGACGGGCACTCGCCCGCTCAACTGTCCTATCTTAATTCAACGAGTTCTAAAGGCAAACGCGGGCAGTCATTCCAGAGCCTGTCCAACATGTAGTAATTACGTAATTCTTGAGACTGGATGTGCACCACTAGGTCAGAATAATCCAGCAGAATCCATTGCCCCTTGCCTTCACGCCTGATTGGCTTTTCGCCGATCTCAGCTAACTTCTTGAAGACTTCATCTGCTATCGCTTCCACTTGACGCTCGTTGGCTCCAGTCGCGATTAAAAAGACTTCAGAGAGAACCATCTGTTCTGTCATATCGATAGCGACAATATCTAGACCCAACTTTTCGTTGACCGCTTCAGCTGCCTTTTGTGTTAGCGCTCGAACTTGCTCACTTGCTGCCATAGAGGCCACGCTCCTTGATATAGGTCAAAACTGAGTCAGTTAGAAATGCGGTGGGATCCCCGCCGGATTCGATGAGTTCGCGCACCTTGGTGGCAGAAATATCCAACGCATCGATTTCTACTTCTGGAAACCCAGATTTCTTTGAAGTTTCGCCGGGTCTGCGAACAACCAAAACCTCAACTAATTTCTTAAGTGCATCGGCTTTGTGCCACTTATCAAAGTGTGCTGCGGCATCACTTCCGAGGATCAAAGTAAAGGCATCCTTTGGAAAGAACGGTTTTAGTTGTGCAATTGTGTCGATTGCATAGGTGGGTCCTTCACGACGAACTTCTAGGTCTGTAAGGACAACTTTCTCCTGGAGCGGATCTGACAAGTCATCGAGTGCCAAGGTGCACATCTCTATTCGATCGAACCCTGATGCTTCTGGCTTCTCGCTTCGCATATATGGATTACCCGCTGGAACAACCATGATGGAGTCGAAGCGGTCGGCTAATGATTCAATGATGTGGAGATGTCCACGATGAATGGGGTCAAAGGTCCCACCCAGAATTCCTACTTTTGCGATCTGCTTAGTCCCGATCTAAACGAAGAACCAAGAACAAGAGAAGTCCCAAGATTACAAAGGCGGTAACCCCAAAGAAAACTGGAGAGGCTGGAAGTGGGCGAATAGCAGTGCCCGCTTCTCGGAGTAATAGGGTCTTCAGCATTGGGCTACTTTAACCCATCGGGGCCGTGAGCGAGCAATTCCTTAAATTGCGCCTCATTGAGTATCGGAACTCCAAGTTCGGCCGCTTTTGCTGCCTTGGAGCCAGGTGAATCCCCGACAACTACGTAATTGGTCTTTTTGGAGACACTCCCCGCGCTCTTTCCACCATGGAGTTCAATAACCTCATCTACGCCATCGCGGGTAAATGATTCGAGCGATCCGGTGACCACCAAAGTCATTCCGGTGAGAGTCTGTGGGTTGGTATTCACAAAAGTGTCGACCATCGAGACGCCGTTGACGCGCCACTTCTCAATTATTTCTTGGTGCCAATCAAGATCAAACCACTCTAGGACGGATTCGGCGATGATCGTGCCGACGCCATCGACTGCTGCTAGTTCATCCACGTTGGCATTAGCAATCGCATCGACCGACCCAAATGCCTTTGCCAAACTTTGGGCTGCGGTCGGTCCCACATGTCTAATTGATAGCGCGACAAGAACGCGCCAGAGTGGACGCGACTTGGCTCCTTCTAGAGCGATCAAGAACTTTTCTGCATTAGCGCCGAGCGCTCCATCTTTCTTTATGAAGAAGTCACAAGTAATGAGCTGATCCGCTGTCAACGAAAAGAGATCGCCTTCATCAACGATGAGTCCGCTTTCAAGAAGTGCAGAGGCTGCTTCATATCCCAATACATCTATATCTAGCGCTGCGCGAGAACCGATATAGAAAATCCGTTCCCGCAATTGCGCCGGGCACGACCTTGTATTAGGGCAGCGAATATCAACATCGCCTGCGGAGATGGCTTTGAGTTTGGTACCGCAATCAGGGCACTTGTTAGGCATAATGAATTCGCGCTCGGATCCATCCCGTTTTTCTATAACTGGTCCGACAACTTCTGGGATGACGTCACCCGCCTTGCGGATGATCACGGTGTCCCCGATCAGGATGCCTTTGCGATGGACCTCTTCTTGGTTGTGCAGCGTCGCGTTAGAGACCGTGGAACCCGCGACAACGACTGGTTCCATATACGCGAATGGTGTGACCCGGCCGGTGCGGCCAACACTGACCTTGATATCGATTAACTTGGTAGTTACTTCGACTGGTGGATATTTATAGGCGATAGCCCACTTGGGTGCGCGCGAGGTGTAACCCAATTGAATTTGAATATCGATCTCATTGACTTTGATGACAGTGCCATCAATTTCATGTTCGACATCTTCACGGTGGAGTTCGTAATAATTAATAAAGTCTTGAACTTGCTTTCTGGTTTTGACAACTTTGTACCGCTTGCTAGTAGGTAGACCCCAACCTTTGAGGAGTTCATATGCTTGCGATTGTGAGGTAAATGAAGCACCTTCAATTGCACCGATGCCATGAACCACCATCGAGAGTGGTCTACTGGCGGTTACGCGGGGATCCTTTTGGCGCAAGGAGCCTGCTGCAGCATTGCGCGGATTTGCAAAAGCCGCTTTACCCGATTCTTGGATCTCTTCGTTAAATTCATTAAATGCTTTAAGCGGAAAGAAGACCTCGCCACGTACTTCTAGAAGCGTGGGGACATTGGTGCCTTGCAATTCGTGCGGGATTACAGAAATGGTTTTGACATTAAGCGTGACATCTTCACCGGTTACACCGTTACCGCGAGTAAGTGCTTGAACCAACTTTCCGTCGCGGTAGAGCAAGTTAATCGCGAGTCCGTCGACTTTCACTTCACATAGCCAGGTGTTCTTTACCCCCGCTTTTTCGATGCGGTCAAACCAGGTTTCTAATTCGTCCATACCAAAAACATTGTCGAGAGAACTCATCTTTGTAATGTGATCTCGTGCTTCAAACCCCGTCGAAAATCCCCCACCGACTATCTGGGTCGGAGACTCCGCAGAACGATATTGCGGATATTGATTTTCAAGCGCCTCTAGTTTCTTGAGCCCATTGTCGAACTCCGCGTCGCTAATAATTGGCCTGTCGAGGACGTAATACCTAAATTGATGGTCCCGAAGTTCCTCAGCCAAAGCGGCGATCTGTTCGGCGACCTTTGCTGACATGCTTTAAAACTACTCGGTTGCGCTGACTGTGGCCGAGCCGACAACCCGATCGCCATCGTAAATAACGAGCCCTTGACCAGTGGCCAGTCCAAAGAGGGGTTCATCTAGCACGGCCGTAATCGAATCCACAGTCGTTCTGTAAGTGCACGCAAGTGGCGCGCCATGGGCGCGAATCTGCGCGAAACCACGGTGTTCGGTATTTGTGACTGGCGCGACACCACACCAGATTGGAGATTCGCCAATGATGGTCGACACAGCTAGTGCATCCTTGGTTCCGACGACTACCGTGTTGGATTTTGGTTCAATCTTTAAAACATAGCGCGGAACTCCGCCAGCTGCGGGAACACTCAAACCCAAACCGCGACGTTGCCCAATTGTGTATGTATACGCGCCTTGGTGTTCGCCGACCTGATTGCCAGCTTCATCAACGATTGGCCCAACTTCACTGCCTAGGCGATCGCGCAACCATCCGGCGTTGTTGCCCGAAGGAATAAAGCAGATGTCATGGCTGTCCGGCTTGTTTGCAACGTAAAGGCCACGTGCCTTGGCTTCTTTACGTACATCTTCTTTTTTGGTATCACCTAGCGGAAACATCGCGCCGGCCAATTGTTTTGGGTTTAATACTGCGAGAACATAGGACTGATCTTTGAGTGGGTCCACCGCGCGGTGCATCGTTCTACCGATTTCGGATTCGCGCATGATTGCATAGTGCCCGGTTGCAACGGCGTCATATCCAAGTGCACTTGCCCGATCCAGTACCGCTTCAAACTTAATTTTTTCATTGCAGCGAAGGCAAGGGTTTGGGGTGCGGCCCGAGGCATACTCCTCAATGAAATTTTCTACGACACCAGCGTGAAATTCTTCGGCCATATCCCATATATAAAAAGGAATCCCGATCATGTCGGCGGCCCGTCTTGCATCATGAGAGTCTTCAATCGTGCAACAGCCTCGGGCGCCAGAGCGGTACTTCTGTGGGTTGGAAGACAATGCAAGGTGCACGCCGATTACTTCATGGCCGGCATCGACGGCGCGGGCAGCAGCAACGGCAGAGTCGACTCCACCACTCATAGCTGCTATGACCTTCATTTATTTGACTCCCTCGTGCGCAGCACGTACCTGAGCAACAACTCCTGCAATGACCTCGCCGACCAAGTTGATCTCGGCCGCCGTGGTGGCCGTACCAAGTGAGAATCGTAACGAAGCACGGACTTCGTGTTCCTCCAAACCCATCGCGAGCAGTACGTGACTTGGTCGTTGCACCCCCGCGCTACAGGCCGATCCAGTTGATGAGGCGATTCCGGCATTGTCGAGCACTAATAGTAAGGAATCACTCTCTGTACCGGGGAAAGTCACGTTGAGAATCCCAGGCAACATGGCAAGTGAACTCCCATTAATGCGTGAATCTGGAATTGCTTCCAAGATTTTTTTAGCAAGGAGCGAGCGCAAACCCGAGACCCTTGAATAATTCTCCTCGCGATGATCGGCTGACCATTGGGCGGCAACCGCAAATGCGACGATCGATGGCGCATTGAGTGTGCCGCTCCTGATATCGCGCTCTTGTCCCCCGCCGTGAAGTACCGGAGTGATATCTATTCCACGCTTCAGGATTAGGGCAGCGACCCCGAGTGGTCCGCCAATTTTGTGAGCACTAATAGTTGCCGAGGTTGCCCCTAGCCCCGCAAAATCGAATGGGACTTTTCCAAAGCTCTGGACCGCATCGGTGTGAACTGGAACATCACCCGCCAGGGCAACAACCTCGGCGATTGGTTGAATGGTGCCGATCTCGTTATTGGAGTGCATCACGCAGATCAGCGCGATATGCCCACGTTCTGCCTTAATGATTTCGGCGAGCGCATCTAAATCGATCGATCCATGGGAGAGAATCGGAACAAAGATGACTATTGCGCCTTCGTGCTCCTCTAGCCATTGGATTGGCTCCAACGTTGCATGATGCTCAAATGCCGCCACGACGATGACATTTCGCGACAGATCTTCCTCGACGGCTTTCCAGTAGAAACCCTTAATCGCAAGATTATTAGCCTCAGTACCGCTTCCGGTAAAAATAACTTCACTTGGAGCACAATCGAGGATCGATGCGATCTGCTCACGAGCTTCTTCAACCTTTTTACGGACTGCGCGGCCCGCGGTATGGAGGCTGGAGGCGTTTCCGAACTCTTTTATCTGTTTGGTGAGGGCATCTAGCGCCTCGGGCAGCATCGGCGTCGTTGCCGCGTGATCGAGGTAGATATCCATGGGCTAAGTCTAGGAGCCAATGTGGATTCGGGGTTGGCGAGGGGTACTACCTAGTAACCGCTGCGCGGACATAAACTTTTTAGATGCTCGCACTCCTAGCCCCGGGACAAGGCGCACAAACTCCGGGATTTTTAGCCCCCTGGCTGGAAGACTCGACCTCCCATGCATTGCTCGAAAACTGGTCGAAGTTGATAGACCTCGATCTGATTCGGCTCGGCACGCTGAGTGATTCGGATGAAATTCGCGAAACCTCCCATGCCCAGCCACTCCTGGTCGCCGCGGGACTGATTTCTGCGATGCAAACTTTTGCGGGGCAAAACATCTCCTTTGATTATTTTGCTGGTCACTCGGTTGGAGAAATAACCGCGGCATCTTTGGCCGAGGTATTTGATGGCGATTCTGCGATGACCTTGGTCAATGCTCGCGGTCGCGCAATGTCGGCAGCAGCAACCGGTAGCAACTCAGGAATGTCCGCTGTACTCGGTGGCGACCGCGAAACCGTCGTTGCGGCGCTTCTCGCTCTTGGCTTAACCCCCGCAAACGAAAATGGGGGCGGTCAGATCGTCGCGGCTGGTTCGTTGGACTCGCTTGCAAAATTGGCCGAAAACCCTCCTGCAGGCTCAAGGGTCCGTCCGCTTCAGGTTTCTGGGGCTTTTCACACAAGCGTGATGCAGCCTGCGGTCACTAAACTGGCAGATGCTGCGCGGGAGATCACAGTGACCAACCCAGTAGCCCCCGTGATTTCTAATAGAGATGGTGCCATCATTACGGGCGGTGATGAGCTGGTAGCTCGAATCGTCGGCCAGGTAGCTGGCCCTGTCCGATGGGATCTATGCATGCAAACACTTGCCGACCGAGGCGTCACCGGAGTCATCGAAGTTGCACCAGGTGGAACGTTGACTGGCCTAGTGAAGCGCGCCCAACCTGCAATCGAACTTTTTGCTATCAAAACTCCGGATGATATTGCTGGGGCGCGCGAATTCTGTCGAAGCCACGGTGGCATGTAGTGACCATCAAAAACGCTGCGCCAACTTCGAATTCCCGAATCCTTTCGGTTGGTGCCTATCGTCCGCCGCGCATCGTTCCAAATTCAGAATTGGTCGAGCGCATCGATTCGTCCGATGAGTGGATTCAACAGCGCACCGGGATTCAAACTCGCCACTGGGCCACAGCGGATGAATCCGTGACTGATATGGCCGTTAAGGCTTCGGCAATCGCGATCCAGCGCGCCGGTCTGATCCCGCAAGATGTCGACACAATTATCTTTGCCACGATTACTTACCCTTTTCAGACCCCGAGTGCATCCACCGACGTTGCCAAGCAACTAGAAATCAAAGGTGCCGCTGCTTTCGATATTGGCGCCGCTTGCGCTGGATTTTCTTATGGCCTTGGTTTGGCTAACGACATGATTCGCTCTGGATCTGCAAAATATGTCTTGGTCATTGGGGCCGAAAAGATTTCAGATTTTCTAGATCTCGATGATCGCGCTACCTCTTTTATTTTCGCAGATGGTGCTGGCGCAGTAGTTGTTGGACCGTCAGTTGACGTTGGAATTGGACCTACGACCATGGGCTCTGACGTTGAAAACCGCGACGCTATTGCGATGATTCCATCATGGATTGACTACAAGCCAGGTTCTGATCTCACCGATCTTTCTTGGCCTGTCATTCACCAGGAGGGGCAAAAAGTATTTAGATGGGCTGTGTATGAAGTAGCCAAGGTCGGTAAGCAGATCATTGCAAATTCCGGTCTCACCCCGAGTGATATCGCCGCCTTTATCCCCCATCAAGCAAATGAACGCATCATTGATTCGCTCACCAGGTCGATGGAACTCCCTGATAGCGTCATTATCGCCCGCGATATCCGTACCACGGGTAACACTTCCGCGGCATCGATCCCACTTGCGATGGACGCGCTACTCGAGGAGCACCCAGATTTACACGGGAAAAATGCACTACTCATAGGATTCGGGGCTGGACTGGTTTACGCCGGTCAAGTCGTGGAATTACCTCCTCAACCGCAATAACAACTAAAAGCAATCAGAAAAGGGATAATAAAAATGGCACTAACTCAAGATGAAGTACTTGCGGGAATCAAGGAGATTGTCGTCGAAGTAGCTGGCGTCGATTCAAACAAAATCGAGATGTCGAAGAGCTTTGGCGATGACCTTGAAGTCGATTCCCTCAGCATGGTCGAAGTTATTGTTGCTGCTGAAGAAAAGTTCGGCGTAAAGATTCCTGACGAAGAAGTAACCAAGATGGGCACAGTAGGCGACGCCGTTAACTACATCGTAAGCGTTTCCCACTAATTAAAGGAAATATTTGTACATGAGCGAACGAACTCGCGTTGTAGTCACAGGCCTAGGTGCAACAACTCCACTTGGAGGAGATGTACCTAGCACTTGGACTGCCTTACTTGCTGGAAAGAGCGGTGCCCGCACTCTTGATGAGCCGTGGACTGAAGCTTCGACAGTAAAGTTTGCGGCGCGGGTTGCGGTTGAACCGAGTGAAGTAATGGAGCGCGTTGAAATGCGGCGCCTAGATCGCTCAGAACAATTTGCACTCATTGCCGCCCGCGAAGCATGGGCGGATGCCGGCTCCCCCGAGGTAGATAAAGAACGCCTCGGAGTTGTGATCGCATCAGGCATCGGTGGAGTTATAACGATGCTTGAGCAGTACGACATTTTGCGCGATAAAGGTCCGCGTTCTGTTAGCCCACACACCGTTCCAATGTTGATGCCCAATGGTCCCGCAGCAAATGTAGGATTAGAACTCCACGCAAAAGCTGGGGTACACACTCCCGTGAGCGCGTGCGCATCAGGTGCCGAAGCTATTGGTTACGCGATGGAGATGATCCGAACCGGTCGCGCCGATGTGGTTGTGGCAGGTGGTGTTGAGGCAGCAATTCATGGGTTGCCAATCGCAGGCTTTGCATCGATGAAAGCACTTTCCACTCGTAATGATGATCCGGCTAGAGCGTCTCGTCCTTATGACGCGGACCGCGATGGATTCGTATTAGGTGAAGGCGGCGGAGTCATCGTTCTTGAATCCCTTGAGTATGCGCAGAAGCGCGGTGCTCGGATCTATGCCGAACTTGCCGGCCAAGGATTGACTTCCGATGGCTATCACATTGCCGCGCCTGACCCGGATGGCAGCGGAGTAACTCGCGCCGTTCAGTTTGCCATGAAAGATAGCGGTGTTGATTTAGCCGAAGTTGTCCATCTCAATGCACATGCGACTTCAACTCCCGTTGGAGATATTGCGGAAGCCAACGCTCTAGCTGCTGCACTGGGTGATCACATCAACCACGTCGCTGTTTCCGCGACCAAGTCGATGACGGGCCACTTGCTCGGAGGGGCTGGCGCAATTGAAACAATTTTCTGTGTCTTGGCGCTGCACCATCGTGTTGCTCCGCCAACCATCAATATCGAAAATCTTGATCCGGCGGTCAAAATTGATGTAGTGCGCAACAAACCGCGCGCTCTACCCGCGGGCCAGATCGCGGCAATTAATGACTCATTTGGCTTCGGTGGCCACAATGTCGTCCTGGTTTTGCGCTCATTCGAGGCGTAGCCTCCTCAACAAATCTCGCTGGAGGGGTTTCAACCCTCTACTTTTGAGTTACACTTCATAACAGTCGGACGCTTGGCAGTACCCGTTTCATGGATTCGGTATCGCTGTAAAAGAGGAAGACCGATGCTAAAGAAATCTTTAGCTTCACTCATATACCGAAGGAAATATCTACATGGCAACAGGCACAGTTAAGTGGTTCAACTCTGAAAAGGGTTTTGGTTTCATTGCGGTTGATGGCGGCGGACAAGATGTATTCGTCCACTACTCAGCAATCCAAGGCAATGGCTATAAGTCTCTCGAAGAGGGTCAAGCAGTAACTTTTGAAGTCGTACAAGGTCCAAAGGGCCCACAGGCTGATGCAGTTAATCCTGCTTAATTAACCANNAAGAAAGGCCTCACCAGAAATGGTGGGGCCTTTCTTCTTTTGGTAACCGACTTTAGTACCCAACGTGCTTTGGAACTTGGCCAACTTTTTTCTCTAGCGCAGCAATCGATTTCGCAGGCGAAAAATCCTTACCAATTTTCCATTGATCTAAATACTTCCACGGGTACAACTCCCCTCGCCTGACCCACCAGATCGCTTTAGGTGACGGCCATGAAATTCCAAAATGTAAATGTGGGGCTGTTCCTCGGGCATCACCGCTATCTCCTGTGCGCCCCATCACTTCGCCTACTTTTACGCGATAACCCGGAACGATTTTTGTAGAAATATAAGACAAGTGTGAACCGTAATATCGCACGCCATCATCGCCAACAATCGAAATGGATAATCCACCTCTATCTGCACCAAGATCCGTCTTCCATGTAAATCGATCTATCCGATTAACTTCATCAACCACTCCAGAAGTTGGAGCCACGAAGAGACACCCCACGTGGGTCAAAATATCGGTAGCCGGATAATCGTGGTGATATCTGGCATAGGTGTACTTGCACCCTTGGACGGGAAAAACGTATATAGGAGCGGCGTGCGAAACGGGCGCAAGTGCCACGCTTATCAGCATTGATAGAGCCATGACTTTGGCGAGAGTTCTCATACCCCGTACGATACGCAGGTACTAACGCGGTTGAAGAATCGTCAGGTATTGAGGCAATAGCTCAGTTGGTTAGAGCCCCGAANNGCGTGTGCTAGCACTCATTAATCGCAAAGTACGAAAGTAGTTCCTCGATCCTCACGGCCAATTAGGTGTGCCGGAGGAGAATGCACGGCATGCATAAAAGTAAATGGCTGCCTAGAGTTGCAATCACCAGCGCAGTAGTTATCTATTTTCTAATTATTTTTGGAAGCCACGTCCGAGTTACGGATTCGGGTATGGGCTGTCCCGATTGGCCACTATGTAAAGGAAGTTTAAATCCGGCTCAAGGGTTCCATGCATTTATGGAACAGACGCATCGGTACCTTGCAGCTCTCGCTTCGATACTGGTTGCTCTGACCGCTCTATTGGCTTACCGCAATAAAGATCGCACTTCGACCTTTCGCCCAGCGATTTTTACTTGCGTCATCGTCTTGGTTCAAATCGTCCTTGGAGCGGTTACCGTTTATTACGGCAACAGGGCTCCTTCCGTTGCTGCCCATCTGTTGGCTGGACTTTCACTTCTTGGCGCCGCAACAGTGACGGCGGTCGCCTCGGTTGTACCTCGAGCAGAGACAAATGGAAGAAGACTCAATCCGATCGGCTGGATCGCGATTGTTGGGGCCGGATTGCTTTACATATCCGGATCGCTGATTGTGAACGCTGATGCAGAAAAATTCTGCGCGAAAATTCCACTCTGCCCAGCAGGAGTGCCGGACCGATACGTGGTGCTTCATTTAATTCATCGAACTATGGTTGTGATCGTGAGTGCCGCCCTCATTACCTTTTCAATCCACGCTTGGAAACATTGGTCAAAATATTCCGGAGCCAGACCTTTGGCACTCACAATCGTTCTCCTTATTTTTGCCACGGCCACGCTCGGAATTTTCAGCGCACTCCACAAAGCGCCACCTCATATTGCGGATCTTCATCTCGCCGGGGCAGCTGGAGTGCTTATGGCTACAACTGCTTTGGCATCCTTAGGTTGGCTAGTGGGAGCCGATGCAAAAATTCACAAACAGGCGATGATGCCTTCAATCACTCGTTTGGTGTCATAAGGGTTTTTAACTTTAATCGTGACAACTCCCATCTCTGCAACCGGGTAATCATTTCCACCTGGAAAGATCGCGTCTCCGACAAATATCATTTCACTCTCAGCGATTTCAGTCACACGTGAGAGTTTGCGCACTCCATAGGCTTTATCAATACCTGCTTTAGTGACGTCAATCGATGTCGACCCACCAGCTCGAACCGAGAACTCGGGAATAAGTTCTGAAAGCACCTGTTGCATCTCCCTCCGCTTATTGAAATCCGGATCCCAGAGACTTTTCGCCGAAAGCGGGGCGCTTTGACCGAGCGCGGAGTAAGTAATTTGACTCCCTCGGTCTTCGATAGTTTCACCCCATGTTATTTCTGGGGCAAAACCTAACAATGTTACTGCTGTCTTTAGCGCCGTAATGATTTTTTCCTTCTCTACTTTTTCGAGATCCTCCGAATATAGTTTCTCCCATTTATCATTATAAATATAGAACTTTGTTCCGCAGGTGGGCAGCAAGATCAAATTCTCTAGTACTTCAGGGAGCAAAGGTAGCGAAAGTACTTGTTCCTCAAATTGCGGCCAGTCCCCACCAGAGATAATCGCGACTTTGGTGCACCCAATGAGAACGTTAAGCAGGGAAACCATTTCCGCATCCGGAGCTAGTTTGCTCTCTGCAAGCGTTCCGTCCAGATCAAATACGACGAGTTTCTTCACTGCTCTTCAAAAAAGCCCTGAAGCTGTAATGCTCGTTGCGCCGTTGAAAGCATCGCGATCGTAGATTCTGCGCCCTGATTTAAATTTGGGCCGTACATAGTTAGTCCGTCATAGCCCCCACCAGTTTTAGAATCAAACATCACAACGCCGAGGTCATTATTTCCGATAAACCATTCCCAGGCGCGCTTCACTTCTAGCAACCAATGTGGATTTCCGGTGAAGTCCCAGGCGCGTGCGCAGGCATCTGCGATGGCGGAGACTTCTAAGGGTTGTTGATCAAAAGATGGCTTTATATCGTTTGGACCGCGACCACCCGGAGGGGTCACCGAAAAATGTCCGTCCTGAGTTTCGGTGGTTAAAAGGAATTTCAACATGTGGAGACCTTCATCAAGTAGCTCCATATCTCGCAGCGCCCACCCTGCAAGGAGTACGGCTTCCACGACTGAACCATTGCTGTATCGAAGTCGTGGCTCTGGCCATAACCATTTGCTTTCTTTTTCGAGAGGAAGAAGATGATGCCGGACCGTGTTAAGTATGCGCCGGGCAGCTCCTTCTTCCGGACGAGCGATCAATACCTCCCCCGCGCCCAGCGCGGCAAAGACAAGTGACATACGATCTGAAGTTATTGCCCTCGCGAGAATTCGAAATCCCGCGAGCGAGCGAGCACGCATTGCGTAATCCACTCCGTACACAGCCCCCACGCCTAGCGCCCAAATTGCTCGACCCCAACAATCCGCTGTACTTGGTTGATCGGTCCAATATCCTTCAATACTCATGCGGTTGTGACATTTTCCGTCTGGAACTATCGCATCGAGGATGAAATCTAAATAGACGTTTTGAAATGAGAGAATCTCTAAATCTTTTTCTGGTTGCCGACATAATAAAATGAAGGCTCGCGCCACATCGTCTACGCAGTACCCGTGCTCCAACCGTGCTTCGTTGAAGCGCGCATGCTCATACAAGCCACGCGAAGTCGTAAGGTTGGAAAGGTGCGAAAAGACTGGTTGCTCAATAAGTAGAGTGCTCATGCGCTGGCCCTTGAGTACATAAGGCTTGAAGCAATCTGGAGGTATTGGCGTGCAATAACCGGCCATTGAATACTTTTGGCGATCATCTTAGTTCGGTAGGACATCTCCTCCGCTACCTCTGGAACCATCAGAATTCTACGTATTGAATTCGCGATGGCCGCGGGATCCCGAAATGGAACAAGGCTGCCGACGCCGTCCTCGAGTAGTTCAACCGCATGTGGAAACCGGGTGGCAATGATGGGACGTCCGGCGCTTACGGCTTCAATAAGTACACCAGAGGTAACTTGCTCGGAATTATCGTAGGGCAAGACCACCATCGATGATGAGGCGAGGAGACTATCCAAAGCGTTGTTCGCTAAAAAAGCGGGGTGAAGCTTTACGTCCCCGCTCAACTGGAGATCATCAATTAGTTTCTGCAACCTCTCGCGATAAGTTTCACCCTCATTCTCCATCACTTTTGGATGTGTTCGCCCTGCAACAATGTAAATTGGAGATGGTGAAAGATCTCTCAAAAGATCCATGGATCTAATCACCCATTCAATTCCCTTACCTGGACTAATCAGCCCCCACGTTAAAATGATTGGGCGTTCGGTCTTATTTTTCGCGGCTTGTACATCGACTCGCCGCGCCCCATGCTGGATCAAGAATATTTTAGAGGCGTCTATATCAACTTCTGCAATCAATCGATCAACTGCTATTTTGCTCATGACCACGACCGCTGAAGCCCGTTCACATATTTCGATCACTATCGACCTTTGGCGACGGGTTGGTGCGCTCAAAACCGTATGAAGGACGACGATTGAAGGTACCTGCAATTTGTCCATGAGGGTGATCACTTCTTCTCCATCCGGCCCGCCATAAATGCCAAATTCGTGTTGAATCATGACCACATCCATATTGTTAAGCGCCGATGCTGCTCGAGAGATAGATCCAGGATTACCTGCGTTAATCGTCGCAATGACTTCAGGTGCCATAACTCCAAGCTCTGCATCGGCCTCAACAAGTCGCACTACTTTCGTGGGATAGGCGCCCATTGAATTAATCGCGCTCATCAATGAGGAACTAAACGTCGCTATCCCGCAATTTGTTGGGTGGTAGGTACTTACAAAACCGATACGTGGACTCATTTGGTTATCTCGTTCCTTCTTTAAGTGTTTTCATTAGGGCGGCAAAATCAACATATGCAAACCGCGTCTTCAGATCGCTGCATCCGTAGGGCAAGATAAGTGTGTTTCCATGAAGGAGTGAGCCACATGAATAGACCACATTCGGGACGTACCCTTCGCGTTCCTCTGCAAGTGAAACGAGCAGGGGGTCCTTCAAGGCACCAATCAAAATCGAAGGGTCGGCCAGATCCAGAAGTACGGCACCGATGCAGTATTCACGAATCGGCCCGACGCCATGTGTGAGGAGCAGCCAGCCATCCTCTGTTTCGATAGGAGATCCGCAGTTACCTAATTTTACAAACTCCCAAGGTTCTTCTGGGAATTGCAGCGGGAGAGGAGGATCCCAAGAGACTAGATCGGTGGATTGCGCGATACTTATCGTTTCATTATCCCAACGCGAAATTGCCATATATTTACCGTTTACGCGCCGAGGGAAGATAGCCATTCCTTTATTACCGGCAGCCTGTCCGATGAGTGTCCTGATTTCAAAATTTTGAAAATCTAAGGTTTTGAGTAAATGTTGATTGATCTGTTGCCCATCGTAAGCGGTATAAGTCGCATAGTAGATCGACGATCCATCTTCTTCTATAAATTCAGTGAAGCGAGCATCCTCCACGCCTTGACGCTCATCTACGCTCGAGGGAGCGATGATGTATTCCGAAATGTCACGATCCTCGGGAAATTGCAATTGATAGTTAGCCGATGAAATTCGGCGAATTTGCTTTGCAATCTCACCGGAACCCTCCGTAATGAGGCTGTCGTTTTGTATCAACGTAATGGCGTCCCCGACATGATCGGAGTCAAACTCCTCCGGTAACAACCGAAGCAACTCTTCGTAGAGAACCGTTCCCATGTGATGATCCAAAGTTTTCATGAGAAAATCTCGTGTTAATAGAATAGGAGAAACATCTCCGGTTAGCACTCGATTACCCGGTTCATTTATCTGTATGCCCAGTGCTTCGCTAAAAGTACCTGTGCGAAATTCAATACAGGAAATGTGACCTTCGCCGATTGCGCGAAGACTAAGGACTATACGAATTTGATCTGGTAGCAACTCACTCTGATCTGGATGCAGAACGATGGACGGGTTAAAAAGTGCAACCCCCTCCACGGCATACTCTTGCGTGAAGTAGGCGCCAATGAGTTCTTTCCGATCATTTGAAATATCTACATCGGACGGCATGTGATGAGCTATTCGTTCATAATTCTTGGTGACGATTTCACCTAGGTGATAATGGCGGGCCGAAAATCGTGCAAGGGTATTTTTTAGGGCTAATGAGACATCCCCATCCCTCATATGTAGGACTCTATTTATGATGGTATCTACGTGAAGGGCGCCTTGCGGTTTAGTTTCAGAGCCTGGTAAGAAGAACTTCGCGATAACTCGAGATGGATCGGCGTAGAGGGTGCACCCTGCCCGTCGTACCAACTCCGACTTCTGTACCACGTTCCACCTCAATCACTAAGTTACTAATAAAGTGGATTGTATTCAGAAAACTTGGATCTTAATCTTCTGTATTACTTACAGTTGGCTACGACGCTTGCTGATTGGTCACTGAGAATTTGAACACGAATTGCCAAGTGATATTCATGAAATCGTAAGAAACCCTATGTAGTTTTCTCTCAACAGATTTGATTATTTTTCAAAAAAAACATATTGCTTCATCGACGACAGGGTTGAATTCATGGCTGATTGCAGAAGAGTTATGCAACGAGATTTGACCTCTTTAGAGCACTTAATTTTGAGTGATATGTGTCAGGGAAAATCTAATTCGGCAATTGCAAATCATGCACAGAGGTCGACAAAAGTTATAGAAAATACCATGAGCCGAACGGCCCGAGTCTTTGGGATCAGCTCTAATATCAACACGAATATTCGGGTGTTGTTGGCGCTCGCATATCGCGCAAACTATGGGGACTTCGCAATTGAGTCGCTCAACGCCCTTGAAAGTTCTCCGGGCTTGCCTCAACTAATTTTGCAGTAGATACTTCCGCCATGCCTAAAGTTATTTGGGGAGCCGAACCCGAAGATCATGATTTCCCCGCCGCTCAATCCTTTCTATCTTTACTTGCCGATCCCGATGAAATATCTCGGATCGTAGATGAACTGCGATTGGCGCCGATAGAAGTTATTAAGGCCAAAGATTTACTGCGGGCTGCGAGTTTGCCCATGCTGGACCGATCGAATTTCCACGTAAAGCGCGACTTGAAAAAAATCGTCGAGAAGCGGGCACTCTCCCCAATTTTACTGGTAAGGGGTGATGGGGCCAAACACCTATCTCTCACAATTGCAGATGGCTATCATCGAGCCTGCGCTGTCTACTGGAACAATGAGGACGATTTAATTCACGCCCGCATTGCAAGTTGGTCGAGCCAATAGTCTAAATTCTGCGATCGTATTTACCGCTGTGATATCGTGCAACGGTGATTGAGTCTGCAAGAACGAAACCAATCTCTCCGCGCTACAAGTGGGTGGCTCTCACCAATACAACACTTGGAATTTTCATGGCGACCATTAATTCTTCCATCATTTTGATATCACTCCCTGCGATATTTCGAGGCATCGGGATCAATCCACTCTCCCCCGGCAATGTTGGCTACCTGCTCTGGTTACTCCAGGGTTACATGTTGGTCACCGCCGTCTT
>PLXJ01000049.1 GCA_003151395.1 Actinomycetota bacterium
GCGGGTGCTCTTCTTGCCATGGCCTGCACGCAGAAGGTGGATCAATAGCGCCCTCTTTGATAGGCGTTGGTTCCGCAGCAGTGGATTTCCAAGTTGGCACCGGACGGATGCCGATGGCGGACATGAGTCAACAAGCTATGCAGAAGAAACCGCTTTATGACCCCGCAGAAACAGCGGCATTGGCTGCTTTCGTCTCCTCACTAGCTCCGGGACCAAGTTCAGTCACAAATGAATCACTCGCGTACGAACGTGACGGTAACTCTGCTCTTGGTGGGCAGTTGTTTAGAACGAACTGCGCCATGTGCCACAACTTCGCGGGTCAAGGTGGGGCGCTCACCAACGGTAAGTACGCCCCTTCTTTAATGGGAGTGCAACCAAAATTTATTTACGAAGCAATGGTGACCGGGCCACAATCTATGCCTAAGTTCACCGACACGACGATCACACCACAAGAGAAGCTTTCCATCATTAAATGGTTGCAAGCCGCAAATCATGAACAGAATCTTGGCGGGGCTTCACTCGGAAGAGTGGGTCCAGTTACCGAAGGTTTACTCGGTTGGGTCCTTGGTTTGGGCCTCCTAATCGGCGCAGCTGTATGGCTCGCAATGAAAGCGAAATAAATGAATAGCGAAATTGAGCGTTTCCAAGATCCGGGACTCCCAGAGCATGTACATCGCAATACTGATGTGGATCCGTTAGCAGCAAAAAGGGCTGAGCGCCAAGTATCAATCCTCTTCTTGCTTTCGGCAGTGGGAACGATTCTCACCATTGTTTCTTATATTTATATTAGAAGTGACAAATACATTTATATCCCGGTAATGGGAAGTACNNCTTGGCGCAATCCAATGGGCTAAGAAATTAATGCCAGACCAAGAAATTATCGCTGAGCGTCACGAATTGCGATCAGAAGAAATTGATCGCGACGATCTGGTTTCCACTTTCAAAGAACGCGCCGAGACAACCGGGCTGGGTCGCCGTAGTTTGATTAAACGCACGTTGGGTGTTGCACTCGGGCTTGTCGGGCTGTCGCCACTACTACTTTTGCGCGATTCGGGACCACTCCCTAAAAAATACTTTGATACGACTAACTGGAGTAAGGGAACGAGACTTCTGCTAGATCCCGCCGGCACCCCGATCAAAGCATCAGACTTGGAAGTTGGGGCGGTCGCTCAAATACTTCCTGAACTGCCAACTGGCACAGAACGCACCCTCGAAAATACGGGTAAAGACGCCGTGTTGTTGATTCGGCTGCGTCCAGAGGACTTCAACCTCGACCCACAACGGTTGTCGTGGACCTATCAGGGAATTATTGCATTCTCAAAAATTTGTACACACATGGGTTGTGCCGTTGCCTTGTACGAACAACAAACTCATCACTTACTCTGTCCTTGTCACCAATCAACATTCGATGTTACTCGTGCCGCCAAAGTAATCTTTGGACCGGCAGCACGTCCGCTCCCACAGTTAGCAATTACGGTTGACGCCGATGGATATCTTGTCGCACAACAACCATTTACCGTTCCTATCGGTCCTAGCTTTTGGGAGCGGAACTCATCTAATGGATAACTCACTACTAACTAGCATGGGTGATAGAAAATGAAGACGAGTCAAAAAGTTGCTGGTGCGACCGCCAACTACGTGGATGAGCGCACAGGAGCCGCGAAGTGGCTTAAAAAGAACCTCACCAAGGTCTTCCCGGACCACTGGTCCTTCATGTTGGGGGAAATCTGCCTTTATTCTTTTATCATTTTGCTGCTTACTGGAACATTTCTCACCTTCTGGTTCGACCCTTCGCAACGTGAAGTAATTTACAACGGTTCGTATCTTCCGCTTTCGGGCGTTCATATGTCTGCAGCTTATGATTCAACTCTCCACATTTCATTTGATGTGCGAGGTGGATTGTTAATGCGTCAAATTCATCACTGGGCAGCTCTCATCTTTATGTCGGCCATTGTTGCTCACTTGTTCCGCGTTTTCTTTACCGGTGCCTACCGCAAACCTCGTGAATTCAACTGGCTCATCGGCGTCGGACTTCTAACATTTGGAATTGTCGAAGGCTTCTTGGGTTATTCACTTCCAGATGACCTTCTATCGGGCACTGGAATCCGCATCGCTGAAGCGATTTTGCAAGCGATCCCCGTTCTCGGCTCCTACCTTGCTTTCTTTGCATTCGGAGGCCCGTTCCCAGGAACTGCTTTCATCCCTCGTATCTTCATTGTTCACGTCTTGCTATTGCCTGGTCTCTTCCTTGCACTCATTACCGTCCATCTCATGCTGGTCTGGTACCAAAAGCACACCCAATATCCTGGTCCGGGTCGCACTGAAAAGAATGTCGTAGGTTATCCACTGATGCCGGTCTACATGGCAAAAGCCGGCGGATTTTTCTTTGTCGTTTTTGGAGTGACTGCATTCCTCGGTGCGGTTGCTTCGATCAACCCAATCTGGCTAGTCGGTCCATACACTCCAGGGCAGATTTCAGCCGGTTCACAACCGGACTGGTACATGGGCTGGCTCGACGGTTTAGTCCGCGCCGCTCCTCCACTTGAAACACACGCCTTTGGACACACCATCTCCTGGAACATATTGATCCCAGGATTGATTCTCCCTGGAATTCTCTTTACCGGAATGGCGCTCTATCCATTTATTGAGTCATGGATTACTGGTGATAAGCGAGAACATCATCTCCTTGATCGTCCGCGCAACGCACCTAACCGTACGGCGCTTGGCGTCATGTCCATTACTTTCATCTTGATCACCCTTGCTAACGGTGGCAACGACATCATCGCAACGCATTTCCATCTCACCATTAATGGAATTATGTGGTTCACTCGAATAAGCCTCTTTGTCCTACCCCCGATTTCATTTGTGATTACAAAACGAATTTGCCTCTCGCTACAGCGGGCCGATCGCGACCTAGTCCTGCATGGTCGGGAAACCGGTCAATTGGTCATGATGCCTAATGGTGAAATGCTCGAAGTTCACGAACCGATCTCTGATGCCAAGAAGTGGACATTGACTCAACATCAACAACCTGGCGCACTACCAGCTCCGCTCCCTGCATCGGCAACCGTCGGACTCAAAGGTAAATTACGTGCCCGCCTTAATCGCGCAAACGCGACGCAGGTTCCAGCGCCAACCTTGACTGATCTTAAGGAACTCGGAGATGCTCACCACTAACATCGCATGATAATTCGTAGCGCGCGTTCAGATGAAGCAGCCTTAATCAAAGAGTTGGTTTATGAATTGGCTGTTTTTGAAAAAGCTCCAGAGAAAGCACAAGCAACTCTTGCGGATTTCGCTGAGGCTTTCTTCTCGCCCCATCCCGCAGTCTTCTGTGATTTCGTGGAAGACGGAGGTGGGATGGTTCAAGGCTTTGCAATCTGGTTCCTTAACTACTCGACCTGGACTGGCACCCATGGGATCTATTTAGAGGATCTTTACATCCGCCCAACTTCCCGCGGAAAAGGTTACGGAAAAGCCCTTCTCTCACACCTAGCAGCGCTCTGCGTGGAGCGGGGTTACCACCGGCTCCAATGGTGGGTTTTAGACTGGAATGCAGGCGCGATAGCCTTCTACGAGGGACTAGGGGCAACTCTGATGGAGGACTGGACTGTCATGCGAATGGAGGGTCAAGCCCTTAATAGGCTCTCAGGAAATATCCAGTAATAACGCAGTAAACCTCTAGTGCAAACGCACTCTTCTCAAAGTTACTTGGTACATATTTATGACAAGAAACTCCCCGAGGCGATCTATTTCTTCGTAATCGGGCTTGAGAGTAAAGGTGCGGCAAAAATGTCCGACTTCATAGTTATCGCTTTTTTAAGCCTAGCTGCAGTTGCGCCTTTGGCGTACCTCGGCGTTATGGCAACAGCAGTTAAACGAAATGACAACAGAGTGCCAGTTGCTAGTGGTGTGAAGAAAGACCTGGTTTTTCGTACTCGGTAGAGAACCCAATAATGCTCACTACTAGCGCACCAATGCCTATGACCGTGAGCCACCAGCCAAGAACTAATCCCAATCCAGAGGCGCAAGCAGATAGAGCCAAAGGAAGTGGCCACCATGAATGTGGAGAAAAGAAACCAAGCTCGCCGGCAAGATCTGCGATCTCACCCTCATCGTTATCGGATGGTTGCAGCCCCAAGCGCTTGTCATTAGTCCAAAAATAAAAACCAATCGTTAACGCTAAAGCGCCGCTGAGTCCGATAGCGGTTATTCCCAATGGCTCCCCGCCTACAAGCCAATAAACTATGTCGACGATCGCATAAAAAACCGCTAAAGATCCAAAGAGTTTGTATCCAGCCTTCATTTAGTGACCGCCATCCGTGTGCGCCATATGCGGATAATGTAAATCGAATGCGGGACGCTCTGAGCGGATTCGAGGAATTGATGTGAAATTGTGACGAGGAGGCGGACATGAGGTTGCCCACTCCAACGAAGCTCCATAGCCCCAAGGATCATCAACTGTTACTTTAGGAGACTTACGGCTAATCCAAACATTGACCATGAACGGAAGCATCGAGAGCGCCAACAAGAAAGAACCAATCGTTGAGATCGTATTGAGCGTCGTAAATCCATCTGTTGCTAAGTAATCGGCGTAACGACGTGGCATTCCTTTAATTCCGAGCCAGTGTTGGACCAAGAAAGTTAAATGGAAGCCGAAGAACAGAGTCCAGAAGTGAATTTTGCCGAGGCGTTCGTTCAGCATATGCCCCGTCATCTTTGGCCACCAGAAATAGAAACCGCCGAACATAGCGAATACAACAGTCCCAAAGAGAACGTAATGGAAGTGAGCCACAACGAAATAAGAAGCGGACACCGCAAAATCCAGTGGTGGGCTTGCAAGAATAATTCCGGTCAATCCTCCGAACAAAAACGTCACCAAGAACCCAAGAATAAAGAGCATCGGTGTTTCAAAACTAAGCGCACCGCCCCACATAGTTCCAATCCAGTTAAAGAATTTCACGCCGGTGGGAACTCCGATTAAGAATGTCATGAATGAGAAGAAGGGCAGAAGTACTTGCCCGCTTGCGTACATGTGGTGAGCCCACACTGAAATAGAAAGCGCAGCGATACCGATGGTCGCCATAATCAAGCCTTTGTAACCAAAAATAGGCTTCCGACTAAACACGGGTAGGATCTCTGAAGCAATTCCGAAGAATGGCAAAGCCAAAATGTAAACCTCGGGATGCCCAAAGAACCAGAACAAGTGCTGCCA
>PLXJ01000045.1 GCA_003151395.1 Actinomycetota bacterium
CGCCGTTCAACTCGATCGCGTCCGTGAATACGTTCCAGATACTGCAAAAATTGCATTCACCGGTACAAAGCCCAGCGGCGATGGATTTTGGTTCGCTCCAACCGTGCTACTAGCAACCTCTACGGAGGATCGGGCATACCGCGAGGAGATATTTGGCCCAGTTGTATCTGTGCTTCCTTTTGAGGATGAGGCAGATGCGATTCGGCTCGCCAATGATTCCGAATACGGCCTCTCGGGCTCCATCTGGTCACGGGATATCGGTCGCGCAGTTCGTGTCTCTCGCGGCGTTGAAGCTGGCAATCTTTCGGTCAATTCACATTCATCGGTTCGATACTGGACACCTTTTGGCGGGTATAAACAATCAGGTCTTGGTCGGGAACTCGGGCCAGATGCGCTTGATGCTTTCACTGAAACCAAAAATATTTTCTTTGACACAAATAACTAGTGAGGGAGAGATAGATATGAACCGTTTACAAGATCGGGTGGCAGTTGTTACAGGGGCTGCGAGTGGCATTGGATATGCCACGGCAAAGCGGTTTGCGGAAGAGGGAGCCAAGGTCGTCATTGTGGACCTTAACGAAGAGGTCGGCACCAAAGTTGCAACTGAACTCGGTGGCCTCTTTGTTGAAGCAAATGTAACAAAAGAAGCAGATGTTGAGCGTATGTATAAAGTCGCTTTCGACACTTATAACCGAATCGATATCGCGTTTAACAATGCTGGAATCTCACCTCCAGATGATGACTCGATATTGGTGACTGGCTTGGACGCTTGGCGGCGCGTGCAGGAAGTGAATTTGACCTCCGTTTTCCTCTGCTGCAAGCACGTAATTCCTTACATGCAAAAAGGTGGCAAGGGCTCCATCATTAATACCGCTTCATTCGTTGCGACTATGGGAGCAGCTACTTCCCAAATTTCATACACCGCCTCCAAGGGTGGAGTCTTGGCTATGAGCCGCGAACTTGGGGTGCAATTTGCAAAGCAGGGCATCCGAGTCAACGCCCTATCCCCCGGACCTGTAAACACCCCGCTGCTTCGTGAACTCTTCGCGAAGGATCCAGAACGCGCTGCGCGTCGTTTGATTCATATTCCTTTTGGCCGTTTTGCCGAGGCCTCAGAAATTGCAGCGGCCGTTGCCTTCTTGGCCTCTGACGACTCTTCATTTATCACCGCCTCCAATTTTCTGGTTGATGGTGGCTTGAGCGGGGCATATGTCACTCCGCTGGACGGGGAGTAAGACGCCACGATGTGTCGCTTAATGGGTTTCGTGTCGACTGATGAGAAAACTTTGGTCGAAGCAGCAGGCAAGGAATTTACCGAGTTTGCTGCGCTCTCTGCCAGACATGGCGATGGTTGGGGAATCGCCACCTGCAATGCGCAGGAGCATGCAGATCTACTTATCGAACCGACACGGGCTATGGACAGTAAGGCATTCGACAAGGCTTCGCATGAACTCAAGTCAAATGGCGCGCTATTGCATCTGCGCTGGGCTACGGGTGGCCTCGCAATAAATGAAGGCAACACACATCCTTTTACCTATCGCGACTATTCCTTCACTCATAACGGAGCAATAAATCCACCCGACGCTTTAGAACCCTTTATCGAACCCAAATACTCGGTGCTCCGTCGCGGAGAAACCGACAGTGAGAGTTACTTTTACCTGATTATTACGGAGATAGAAAAGTATGGTGTGGAACGAGGAATAGTTTCTGCGGTCAAGATCATTCAAAAAAATTGCGACTACTCAAGCATCAACTGCATGTTCCTCACTCCGACGGAGTACTTTGTTGTGAACGAACATCACGATGAAAAAATCCCGCATGGAGAGTTGCCTGGTTACTACGACCTCTTTTACCGAACAGATGGCAGAGAAGTTTTGGTCGCTTCATCTGGTTGGACCCAGACAGGTTGGCTAGAAATTCCAAATCACAACTTGATGAAAGTTGATCGCGCCACTTTAGAAATCGAGTTCGTTAACCTCTAGCGCGTAACGTGGGCCGACCTAGTCAAAGCGGCTTCGATGAGTTGAGTAATGATCTGCGAATAACTGACTCCGGCGCGGTTCCACAACTTTGGAAACATGGACGTTGCTGTAAAGCCAGGCATCGTATTAAGTTCGTTAATGATGATTTCGCCTTGATTTGAATAAAAGAAATCAACTCGAGCCAACCCTTCGCAACCGAGTGAGTTAAAGGCTGTCACTGCTGCGCGTTGAATAGATTCCTCCACTCCTGCTGGCAAATCATCCGGGAATGCTACGGTCGTAGCGCCATCTAAATACTTTGCTTCAAAATCATAGAACTCGTGCTTACCCAGAATCTTGATTTCTCCGATCGGGGATGCCTTGGCTTTCCCAGCGCTCTCAAGTACTCCACACTCAATTTCACGGCCAACAACTGCTTCCTCGATCAAGACTTTGGTATCGAATTCAAAACCATATTCGATCGCGGCGGCTAACTCGTCAAATCGTTTCACCTTTGTTGTCCCTCGACTTGAGCCACTGCGAGCTGGCTTCACGAAGACCGGATAAGTCAATCCTTCGATCTGAGAAGCGCTCCACTCCCCCTTTTTCAGGACGACTCCGGGTGCGACTTTCAGCCCTGCAGCCTCAAAAATTGGTTTTGCAAATGATTTGTCCATTCCAACCGCACTGGCTAAAACCCCGGAACCAACGTAACGAATACCTGCCATTTCGCAGAGGCCTTGCACCGTTCCATCTTCTCCGTAAGGACCGTGAAGAAGTGGGAAGAGAACATCAATCGCCAAAGGAGTTCCAGCAACAGTGAAGCCATGGATGTCAGCGCTTATGGCGGGAAGTGATGAGTCAACTTCTGGCAATTTGCCATCCTTGATTTCAAGCGTTGTCGCTTGATCAACCAAGACCCACTTGCCCGCGCGGGTGATCCCGATCAAAATGGGCTCAAAACGTTCCCGATCGAGCGCACCAAGTATTCCGCCCGCAGAAATGCACGAGATCTCATGTTCCGAAGATTGGCCACCGAACAGAATTGCAACCCGAGCTTTTCCCATCATAATTCGGCCAAAGTACTCACCGACATCAAGCGCTCCATAGCTTGAGCCGGAGTAATCGATCCCGTCACCGCGTCGGCCATGACTTCAATGATAGGGACTTCTACTCCAACCCTATGGGCCAACTCGCGAATCGCTGAGGCCGAAGCGACGCCTTCAACAGTCTTGGCGACCTCGTGACGGGCTCCTTCTATCGTCCCAATACGACCAAAGGCCTCGCCAAATTGACGATTTCGAGAGAGTGCCGAGCCACAACTGGCAACGATATCCCCCATTCCAGCAAGCCCTAAGAAGGTAAGTGGATTTGCGCCATAACTCTGGCCGAACCGAGCCACTTCAGTCAATCCTCGAGTAATAACCATCGCTTGAGTATTTTCACCGAGATTCAACCCAATTGTCATCCCAACTGCAAGGGCAATAACGCTCTTTGCAGCGCCAGCAAGTTCGCATCCAACCAAGTCATCTGATGGATAGATGCGGAAATATGGAGTCGTGAACAGGTCGATCATCAAGTTCTGAATTTCGCTATTCGTAGATGCGGCAACTGCACCTGCCGGTTCGCGCAGTGATAATTCTCCCGCCAAATTTGGACCAGTAATTAATCCAATCAGCCCCGGGTCAGTACCTAATTCTTGAATAATTACTTCGGTCATTCGCGACATAGTGTCAGCTTCGATGCCTTTGAGCGTGGAAATAATCGGACGATTACTCGGAAAGATTGCACGCCAACTTCTTAAGTTTTCTCGCAAAGTCTGTGCGGGCATTGCAAGAACTAGTGCACCGCCAAAATTAAACGCAGTTTGGATATCCGTTGTAGCCGCTAAATTTTCTGGAAGATAGATACCTGGTAAAAATTTATGATTACTTCTTGACGAATTGATTTCATCGACGACCGAGGAGTTACGACCCCACAACAGAACATCGTGCCCGCTGTCGCTGAGAACCTGCGCGAGCGTAGTTCCCCAAGCTCCAGTGCCCAATACCGTAACACGCTCCATTATTTGTTCTTCCGTTTCTTAAAATTTCCAACTCGAGGAAGGTCTGAATGCCTGGGATCGAAAATTTGAGCGGGGGCTTGCTCGCCCCTTATCTCTTCGAGAAGTGAGGTTATAGCTTTCATCGCATGCTCAGTCGCGCTGATCATCGCCTCGTGATCATCCTCTTTGCCATACCATGGTGAAAAATCCAACGACTTTCCAGCGACCACAACTACTTTTGTTCGCGGCCATAGTTTTAAGCGTTTACTGTATGGAGGCAAGATCTTTGCTGCTCCCCATTGGGCACACGGAATTACTGGAGCTTTTGTCATTACCGCTAGCCGCGCCAGACCGGTCTTTCCCGTCATGGGCCAAAGATTTTCATCGCGAGTAAGTGTTCCTTCGGGATAAACCCCAAGACAGTGGCCGGCGTTCAAAAATGCTATGGCATGAGGCAGCGCGATGATTCCCGCCCCCTTCACCTGACGTTCTACTGGGACTTGTTCAGCGTGTCGTAATATCCAACCGATAACGGGGATTTTGAAGAGGGATGCTTTTCCTAAAAATCTTACTGCGCGGCCATTTCCATACAGGAAATGCGCAAAAACCAAAGGATCTGCGTAGGAAATGTGATTGCTTATTGCAATCATTGGGCCAGCTTGTGGAATGTTCTCCACTCCACGCCACTCTTCCTTTGAAATTAATTTGAGGACCGGGATTAATACTCCTGCTCCAAATTTCCAGGTTGGGTTGCTTCCCAAGGGGCGACCTCGCGGAGTCGAATAGACCGGATTGAGGTCCGTACCTTGATTGCCCACAAATGGAGTTTAGTGGCTATTTAACAGGTGAAAAGAAAAATGAGGGAAAGTGAGAACACTTCCCCTCATTAAACGTCAATATTTAAATTACTTCTTTGCGACCTTTTTTGCTGGTGCTGCCTTCTTTGCAGGAGCCTTCTTAGCTGGTGCTGCTTTCTTTGCAGGAGCCTTCTTAGCTGGTGCTGCTTTCTTTGCAGGAGCCTTCTTTGCAGGAGCCTTCTTAGCTGGTGCTGCCTTCTTTGCAGGAGCTTTTTTAACAACTGGCTTTGCAACAACCTTAGGAACAACCTTTACAGGTGGCTTAGGAGCTGGTTCAAGTTTGCGTGCACCGGCGATGATCTCTTTCAAAGCCTTTGCAGGCAAAAAGCGAACCTTCTTGCTGGCCTTGATCTGGATTGTCTCACCAGTAAAAGGGTTGCGACCCTTACGGGCAGGGCGATCAACCTTCTTGAACTTACCGAAATCATTGATCATGACATCGTCGCCCTTTGAAATGTTGCGAACGATTGCGTCAAAAACTACATCGACAGCGCGAGCTGCTTCTTTCTTGCTGTCCCCAAATTGTGGAGCCAAGAATGCGATGAACTGGGCCTTGTTCATTAGTTCCCCTTAAATATGCGTATTTCTTAGGCTTTTGCCTACAAAAAGAAATCTACGCGGGTCATAGAGAAAGAAGCCCTATTAATTACGGTGTGTCGCAAGCGAAAAAATCAACTTTTTACGCGTAAAAAACTCTAAATCTGCCGTCGAGAGTTGCGAAAATTTCCCCCGCAATCGTAATTTAAGCAAATTATGAGCGTACTGGAAGGGTTTTAGGCTTGTAGGAGGGGCGATGGCCCTCAAAGGCGGTCACGGAATCAATGTTTTTCAGCGTTAACCCGATGTCATCCAGCCCTTCCATTAAGCGCCAACGGGTGTAATCGTCGATCTCAAAGGGATAAATCTCGCCACCGGCACGGACGTTCTTCGCTTCTAAATCAACAGTTACTGGAGTGGTCGAATCGGTTTCGATGGCATCCCAAATCCGCTCAACACTTACCTGGGGCAAGACGACCGTGAGCAAGCCACCCTTCTGAGAATTACTACGGAAAATATCAGCGAATCGGCTCGAGATGACGGCTTTAAACCCGTAATTTTGTAGCGCCCAAACAGCGTGCTCACGTGATGAACCAGTTCCAAAATCAGCACCTGCTACAAGCACCGTGGCCGACTTGTATTGCGGTTGATTAAGAACAAATTCAGGATCATTGCGCCAGGCAGCAAAAAGGCCATCTTCAAAACCGCTCTTTTTTACGCGCTTTAAATAAACGGCGGGGATGATCTGATCGGTATCAACATTTGAACGACGTAATGGAATTGCGGTACCCGTATGAGAAATAAATTTTTCCATAATGCACTCCTTAGAGATCTGCCGGTGATGAGAGAGTTCCGCGTATTGCGGTTGCTGCAGCAACTAATGGGCTAACAAGATGAGTACGACCACCTTTGCCTTGTCGTCCTTCAAAGTTTCTATTAGAAGTTGAAGCCGATCGCTCTCCAACTGCTAATTGATCTGGATTCATGCCAAGACACATTGAACAACCGGCATTTCGCCATTCTGCCCCGAAATCCAAAAAGATTTTATCCAAACCTTCTTGCTCAGCTTGCAAACGAACCCGGGCAGATCCTGGCACCACCAACATGCGAACCGAATCCGCTTTCTTCTTGCCCTGTACAACTTCGGCCGCTGCGCGGAGATCTTCAATTCGGCCATTCGTGCATGACCCTAAGAAGATGGTGTCTACCTTGATTGATTTGAGTGGTAACCCAGCTTCCAAGCCCATGTATGTCAACGCACGTTCTGCCGCACCACGCTCTTCAACGTCAGTGATTTCTGCAGGGTTTGGAACAGACGCATTGAGCGGAAGTCCTTGCGCAGGGTTGGTACCCCATGTAACAAATGGAGCAAGCTCCTCGGCGCTGAGGAAAATCTCGGTATCGAACTTCGCATCTTCATCAGATTTCAACGTTGACCAATATTCAATTGCAGCATCCCAATCAGCGCCTTGGGGGGCATGCGGCTTATTCTTCATGTATTCAAATGTTGTTTCATCCGGTGCGATTAATCCCGCCCGGGCGCCAGCCTCAATAGACATGTTACAGATTGTCATGCGGCCTTCCATTGAAAGTGCTTTAATGGCAGAGCCACGATATTCCAGAACATATCCTTGGCCGCCACCAGTACCGATCTTCGCAATGATGGCCAAGATAATGTCTTTAGCTGTAACACCGTCAGGAAGTACACCGTCAACATTGATTGCCATTGTCTTTGGTCGCACCAGCGGTAGCGTTTGAGTAGCAAGAACGTGTTCAACCTCTGAGGTTCCGATTCCAAATGCGAGTGCACCAAATGCGCCATGAGTTGACGTGTGCGAATCTCCGCAGACGATCGTCATCCCTGGTTGGGTGAGGCCAAGTTGTGGACCAACGACGTGAACAATTCCTTGTTCCGCATCTCCCAATGAATGAAGACGTACTCCAAATTCAGCACAGTTTTGGCGCAGGGTATCGACCTGTAATTTGGAGACAGGATCTGCAATCGGTAGATCAATATTAAGTGTTGGAGTGTTGTGATCTTCGGTGGCAATGGTGAGGTCGGTGCGGCGCACTTGGCGGCCGGCTAAGCGCAGCCCATCAAAAGCCTGAGGTGAAGTGACTTCGTGAATGAGATGGAGGTCAATGTAAATGAGGTCGGGTTCACCCGGGGCGCTACGGACAATATGGTCGGACCAGATCTTCTCGGCTAGTGTCTTACTCATTGCGACTCCCTCTTTTCGCTAAATACCCCTCAGATCTTGCATCTCAAAGTTCAAGATGGCAGTATTAGAGTATGGACAGAAAGAATAGCGGAGTCGGCGTATTAGACAAATCCGTCCGAATATTGGCCACCCTTGAAGCCGGCCCTCACTCCCTAGCGGAGTTGGTGGCGATCACTGGAATAGCCCGACCGACAGCCCACAGGCTTGCTGTCGCCCTAGAATTCCACAGGCTCGTCACTCGCGACTTGATGGGTCGCTTTGTTCTAGGCGCGCGTGCCGCCGAGTTAGCTTCCGCAGCGGGGGAAGATCGCCTCCTTGCTGTCGCCGCGCCCGCTTTGAGCGCCTTGCGCGATGCTTGTAGCGAAAGTTCCCAGTTGTACCGTCGCCAAGGAGATCAACGCATTTGCGTGGCTACCGCCGAAAGACTCTCTGGATTGCGAGATTCGGTACCAGTTGGAACCGTATTAACCATGCAGGCGGGATCTGCCGCCCAAATTCTCATGGCATGGGAGGAGCCGGACAAGTTGCATAGAGGGCTCGTTAACGCAAAATTTACCGCTGCGAGTTTATCTGCGGTGCGGCGTCGCGGTTGGGCGCAGTCCGTTGGCGAACGTGAAGCCGGCGTTGCATCAGTCAGCGCACCGGTCCGTGGGCCAAACAACAAGGTGATCGCCGCTGTAAGCATCAGCGGGCCGATAGAACGACTTGGTAGACAACCCGGGCGTACCCATGCCGCGCAAGTAATGGCAACTGCGGCAAGACTCAGCGAATATTTAATCCAAGGAAAGTAGTAACTCGTCAGCGAAGGTAGACCGCAAAAAAATCTCTGCTACTTGGATTTAAATACCTGTTTGCCAGCCTAGTAAAAGGAACCAGCTTGATCGGATTCAGAGAAGGATGTGTAGCTGTTAGCTTTGGATACCACATGTATGAAATCCAGTACTGATTGATGTCAAGCTCCATTGCTCGCACTGCACCGGCAGCATGTAACACATCTGCAAGACTCTGCACCGAAAGCGAATTTCCAGCAGCGTAAATCACATTGCCGTTTGCATCAACGCCTATTCCAGAGCGCCAGACAAAGTGGGCATTTTTAATGGTAAATCCCCAATTTTGCAGGACGCTGACGTTGAGGTTAGGAGTCACCACATCGTTATTTATTAACATGCTCAAATTTTGCCTGACAGAAACCACGGTGGAGTTCATTGATACCTGGCTCCCCCACGCTCCAATATTCATATGTCCATCGGCATAAATAACCAGCGAAGCTTTACCAGTAACTAAAGGCTTAATCATCACCTTGTTTTGATAGTAACCACCTAACGAATCTTTAATCTTAAACGCGCTATTAAACGTCGCGACTAAACCATTTAGTTCCGCGCCTTTCAACTGGTCGCTCATCCCTATTTTGGACAACTGCCCCGGCTCAGAAAAACCAGGATGTTGAACGTATCGCACTAACNNCGTCTTGAGATCTCCCTCACCTGGGAGAGCTGGTGTGACTAAAGTTGGAATTTTCTTTGTCACCGACATCGCATCTTGTGCGAGAATTTTTGCGGCGTTGGGATCCAAAGCTCCGCCAACTTTTGGTTTGTCAATGCTGTACTGCGCATTTTCAAGTGCGGACACCAAAAAACTTAGATAGTGATTGCGACCCCACTCTGCAAGGCGGGCAGAAACGGGATCAGTTCCAGGGGCTAGGAGTGCCGTGCTGATCGACCAGAGAACAACAATTAAAAAAAGTGAAGGTGCGGTTATCAGAGTTAGTTTTAGCTTGCTTGCACCTTTAACCCAAAGGGCAAATATCTGCCATCTCTGCTTCACCCAGATCACTGGGTGAAGATACCAATCAACGCTGAGAAATCTTACGGAAAATCGGTAATGGCAATGATTTAAAAATCACAGAAATATATTTCAAAATAGCGGGCGCCCATGTCACCACTTGCTGAGACTTGAGTGCCAGCACTCCATATCGGCCGCATTCTTGGGAGGTAATTGTAAATGGCGGTGTCGCTAACCCTTCAGTCATTTTGCTTTTCACAAATCCTGGACGCAATATTTTGATGGTTACCCCGGTACCTTTACATTTCGACGCCAACCCGCGCGCATAAAAATCTAAACCCGCCTTAGTCGAGCCATAGCCAAAGTTGTCATCGCGGGGTCTGACTTGAGCGAAAGAACTAATAACCAAAATTGTGCCGTGCGCTTGATTTTTCATTCGATCTGAGATCAAACTCAGTAAATGCACGGT
>PLXJ01000031.1 GCA_003151395.1 Actinomycetota bacterium
CGTGAAAGGAATGTTCCAGCGCCAGAAATCGCGTCTTGCCCGCGCCGCCGGGTTTACGTTTTGCCGCGATGCGCGCGAGTTTCAATGCGCCTTCCACTGCTTCGGAACCGCTATTGGTGAAGAATACGCGGTCCATGTTCGACCATTTTGCAAGCTTGGCGGCGAGTGGTCCTTGAAATGGGTTGTGAAACAGATTTGAGACGTGAACCGCACGCCCCGCTTCGCGCCGGATCGTCTTCACCAGGTCGGGATAGGAATACCCGAGCGCATTGACGGCTATACCTCCCAAAAAATCGAGATACTTTTTCCCGTCTTCATCCCAAACTTCTAGACCTTCTCCCTTCACCAAAGTAATTGGTGGCACTCCATAATTGTTCTGCATTACCCCGTGCCAACGCTCTTGAGTATTCATGCCCTAACCACCGTTCCACCAAGGCCGACGAAGGCGCTACGAAGATTGTCGATGAAGTTCCCGTCAATAATTCTGGCCTGCTGGGCTCCAGAAGTTAGCGCGGTGATTACTGCTCTGGATTTTGGAGCCATCCCTGCCTCAAACATTGGAGCAATTTCTTTCAGTTCGGCTAGCGAAATTTCTTCGATGAGCGTGCTCTTGTCGGGCCAATTTCGATAAATACCTGCAACATCAGTAATGAAGAGAACTTCACTTGCCATGAGTGCGCCAGCGATTGAACCCGCAGCGATATCACCATTGATGTTCAGCGCCTGCCCATCTGACCGAACGCTTACCGGTGAGATTATTGGCAAATATCCGTTTTCTAGCAATAATTTTAAAAAAGTTGGATCCGTTCGATCGGCCTCACCGACAAGACCCACGTCTACTGGAACGCCGTCCACCACCGGGCTGTATTTGTGAGCCCGTAAGGTATTGCCGTCACCGGTTGAGATTCCAACTGCATTAACTCCACAACCAATGAACTTATTAGTTAAATTTCTTAGAACCGAACCCGAGAGCGTGCTCTGCACGATCTCCATCACTTCAGGTGTCGTCACACGATAGCCAGAGGCCATAGTCGTCGGAATTTGATGAATTTTAAGTTCAGCGTCCACTGCCGGTCCGCCGCCGTGAATAAGCACAACCTGGCCACCTGCTAAATGAAATTCAGCTATGGCACTGATAATGGCGTCATTTGAAGTGGAACTTTCAAGAACGTGTCCACCATATTTGATAACGATCATGCTCCAAGTCCCGTCGAAATGAGACCCGAGCTCTCGGCGATTCCGTACATTATGTTTGCATTTTGAATAGCTTGCGAAGCTGCGCCCTTACCTAAATTATCAATCGCCGCTGATACAACAAGTCGATTGGTATGCGAATCCACTGCCACTTGAATATGAGTCGAATTCGAGCCAATTACCGAAGAAGTTCTGGGCAACGTTGTTTCGGCAAGTACGGTAACGAATTCCTCATTTTTGTAATGTTCCCTGTATAACGCCTGCATGGATTGAGTATCAACTTGATGAACTAATCTCGAAGTAAGCGTAGTTAATATTCCACGCGACATAGGCGCCAATATCGGGGTAAAAGAAATCTTAACTTCATCGCCAGAAATTGCTGACAAAGTTTCTTCTATCTCTGGGGTATGTTGATGCACACCGCCAAACTTGTAAGACGAGAGCGAACCGATGATCTCACTCGCCATCAGGTTAGCGCTCGCTTTGCGACCAGCTCCAGTAGTTCCCGAAGCAGCAACCACCACTAGGTCGTGAGATTCAATGACACCTGCTACCAGCGCGGGGGCGGCAGCCAATGCAATGGAAGTTGCATAACAACCAGGATTGGCAACGCGAAGCGCTTTGGAAATTATTTCTCGCTGCCCCGGAATTTCAGGCAATCCGTAGACCCACGAGCCAGCATGAACTCCCCCATAATATTTCTCCCACGACGAAGCCGACCGCAAACGAAAATCCGCACCAAGATCTACGATCCGAATTCCAGGATCGATTTGACTCATCAGCTTTGCAGATTCCCCATGCGGCAAAGCGCTAAAAATCAGATCGCATTGGTTCATGCGCGCGATGTCGGTACTCTCAAAACGAAGCGAAGAATAGGACTGAAGTTGTGGGTGAAGATCGGTGACCAATTGGCCAGCACTTGCACCCGCCGCAATGTAATCAACAGTGAAAACGGGGTGGGCGTTTAGCAGCCTTAAAAGTTCGCCGCCGGAATAGCCACTAGCGCCCAGAACTCCAATTTTCATAATTAAAGGGTAGGACAAGATGAATAATTATGCAAATACATGCATAATTATGCGCGTACGATCGCTCCACACGATTTAGCGGCCATTGCAACTGCGGATGCCCGGTAACCCGAAACTTCTTCAGCTGTCAGCGTGCGTTCCGCTGCCCTAAATGTCAAAGTAAAAGCCAGGGAGATCTTGCCCTCCCCCAAATTCTCGTATCGATCAAAGAGATTGATTGATTCAAGGAGTGTTCCAGCGCCTGAAACGAGAGCCGCTTCGACTGATGCCGCTGGTACAGTCGAGTCGACGATGAGCGAGACATCTTGGGTTGCCGCCGGCATCGTAAATATTGGCTTTGCGTTCTTTGATACTAAAACAGGTAACTCGGAGAGGATTACGGCGAAGGCACACGTGCGAGGTGGTAAACCAAGAGCCTCCAGAACTCGTGGATGCAGTTCGCCCGAGTGGGCAACTGCCTTCCCTGCAACTTGAATCTCAGCACAGCGACCCGGATGCCAAGGGGCTAAATCAGATTGAACAATTGTGCCGGAGTTTCCGGTTAACTCAATGATTGAAAGCGCCAAGTTAGTGGCATCGGACCAGTCAAAGGCGCGCCCCTTACCCCACCAACCATCTCTTTCTAGTTCGCCAACTACCACCGCTCCAACAAATAATGGCTGCGGCGGAACGCTGGCATAAATGTTTGCAATGGCTTCATCACTTGGCCTGGAACCCGTAGAAACCGGGGAGACATGAGCCAATTTAACTACATCGCGGAAAACCGACCCAATTTCGAAAATTGCTAAATCTTTGGCGCCTCGATTTAAATTGCGCTTTGCCGCTTCCAGTAGTCCTGGAAGCAAATGAGTCCGGAGTAACGGAGCCTGTTCCGATATTGGATTAGTCACTTTGAAACTGGCGGCTCTGGCTCCAGTAAATCCNNAGTATCAACCATCTCCTGATTTACGAATGGATAGTTATAGACCTCAGAAAAGCCGATGCTGGCTAAATACTGAGCGACCCCACGCTTTCGATATTGAAGTGGACTCAGCGTGGCACTCGTTCTGCCAATTGGAAGGGTGCCCTCAATTGTGTTGAGCCCCACTAACCTGCCAACTTCTTCAACCAAATCTGATGGATTCAGGAGATCACTTCGCCAAGTTGGCGGAGTCACTAACCAAACTACGGTCGACGTTTCCTCGATGGAACACCCGACAAGTTCGAGATGCCCTCGCACGGTTTCTGCGGGAACTAGTCTCCCAAGCAATTGTGAAACGAATTCGGGATTAAATGAAATTGAAGTCATGGCTGGAACTTGACCTGCAGTGGCGCTACCAACATAGGTTGCTCCACCAAGTTCGATTAAGAACTGAGTGGCCCGCGCACTAGCTATTGAGGCGAGTGCCGGATCAACTGCACGCTCCAGTCGCCTAGACGCTTCGGAGGAGAGCCGGTGATATCTTGAATTTTTGGCAATTGATATTGGGTCAAACCGCGCTGCTTCAATCGCTAAAGCAGAGGTGGATTTAGTTACTTCTGAATCCAGCCCGCCCATGGTGCCAGCAAGAGCAAGTACCTTATCGTCATCAGCAACTACCAAGTTGGTAGCGCCAAGCTTTCTAACCTGTCCGTCAAGAGTCGTGAACTCTTGTTCGCGATCCGCCCGACGAATGTGAAGCGAACCGCTGATCTTCGCAACATCAAAGGCGTGGAGAGGTTGCCCTAATTCGAGCATCACATAATTCGTAACGTCAACAGCGAGAGATATGGAACGCATTCCGCACTTTTCAATCCGCCTAATCATCCAGAGCGGCGTCGGTGCAGTTGGATTAAAACCTCGAACCGTCCGAATAAATATAACGCTCGCTGTTGTTGGATCATCGATACTTACTTGGATTCCCGCAGAATTAATATCGAAATCAGAAGAATCAACGTTATCCGCCGGATCTAGAAATTCGACTCTCAGCGACGCCGCCAGTTCTCGTGCAAGACCTCTGATTGAGAGCGCGTACCCACGGTCGGGATTCACTGCAATATCGAAAACTATGTCACTAATTTGCAAGAGTGCGATGGCGTCTTCTCCAGGGACTCCCTCTGGCAAGACGATGATTCCCAGATGATCATCGCTCAGTCCAAGTTCTCGCCCCGAACAGATCATGCCATTTGAAGTATGCCCATATGTTTGTCTGGCAGCGATTGAAAATCCCCCGGGCAAGATCGCTCCTGGTAATGAAACAACTACCAGATCGCCCACATCAAAATTAGTTGCACCACATATGACGAAGCGAGTTTCTGCTTCACCGCAATCTAAGGCTACATAACGAATTGGTTTCTTCTGACCTTCGACCTTTTCGATAGAAAGAACTCTGCCCACAACGATGGGCCCTTCAAGGCCGCTCCCTTGAACTGCAACGCTTTCAACTTCAAATCCAACGGAAACAAATGCATCTTCGATTTCATTTGTGGTGATACCTTCCGGGAGGTGCGCAAATTCTCGAAGCCAAGAGAGGGGAACTTTCATTTCACACCCATTCCAAAACTCTGTGAGAAGCGCGCATCACCTTCGACGATGTCATGCATATCGGTAATGCCGTGTTTCACCATCAGAGTCCGCTCGAGACCCATTCCAAACGCAAAACCACTATAGATTTCTGGGTCAATTCCACAGGCAACAAGCACCTTGGGGTTAACCATCCCGCAGCCGCCCCACTCGATCCATCGACCATTAAAGAAGAAATCCACTTCTGCACTGGGTTCCGTGAAGGGAAAGAAAGAGGAGCGCAATCGTGTTTTTACATCGGAACCAAAAATCGAGCGGGCAAAATGATCCAACGTTCCCTTGAGATCGGCCATGGTAATCCCCTTATCAATGACAAGGCCTTCAACCTGCGAAAAGACTGGCGTATGAGTGGCATCGAGTTCATCAGCCCGATATGTACGCCCAGGGCAAATAACGTATATCGGGGGTTTCTCCTCCAACATGGTTCGCACCTGAACCGGAGAGGTGTGGGTGCGAAGTACCAAATGTGATTCTTGCGGTTCAATAAAGAATGTATCCTGCATAGTTCGAGCTGGGTGATCCGCGGGAATGTTGAGAGCATCAAAATTCAGCCATTCAGCTTCAAGCTCTGGACCTTCTGCTACTCGGTAGCCCATACCCAAAAAGAGGTCACAGATTTCATTCGTTAAAATCGTGAGTGGATGGAGCCCGCCCTTAAGGGTTCGGCGCGCCGGGATGGTGACATCCACTCGCTCCTCGACCAACACACGAGCGTCTCGCTCCACTTCTAGGAGTTGATTTCGTGCCTCAAAAGCAAGCGCTAGGGCGCTTTTTGCCTGACCAATTATCTTGCCAAACGTCGCCCGTTCATCAGTGTTAAGTCCACCTAGTTGTTGATTGGCTCGAGCAATCGGTGATTTGTCGCCTATATGGGAAAGTTTTACCTCTCTCAACTCCTCAAGGGAGGTGGCACCCGCAATTGCGGCCAGCGCTGCCGCCTTCGCCACGTCAATGGAGTGTTCAGAAAGGCTCATAGACGGGAATCTTACTAAGAAACTAGTTAACTCGAGAGAAAATACATGGTGATTGCAGCCGCGCTTGCAACATTGAAACTTTCGGCGTGACCCCGCATGGGGATTGAAATCCTCTGAAAAGCTGGAGCCAATTCTGGAAGACCCCGACCCTCGTTGCCAAAGACCAACACAGTCGGCAAAGATTTGTCTATATCTGCGAGAGATTGGTTTGCCGAGCCATCGAGCGCTACAAGTGCAAAATTGTGCTGGTATGCAAATTGTTCCAGAGCATCTAATGGGACGTCATCAACGACAGGAATGTTCCACAATGAGCCTGCAGTTGAACGCACAACTTTTGGACTGTAGATATCTACGCTCTGGTCACTGAACATTACCAAGTCAAAGCCACAGGCGTCCGCTGTTCTAATCGCAGTACCAGCATTTCCAGGATCCTGAATCTGCCAAAAATATGCAATTTTCTGCATCGCCACGGGATCAAATCGCGTCAAGTCCGCCGGTAAGTATTTGCAGAGCGCCAATATTCCTTGTGGTGACTGAGTATCCGTCATTGCGTTCATCACTTGATCCGTGACCATAATTATTTCATGACGATTAATAATCTCTTGGGCAAACTCGAAACGGAGCTTTTCGTATCCGGTATCTGTTAAGTAAAGTAAATCGATGAGTGGAGCAGTAGCAACCTGCGGAAGCAAAGCGCAACGAAGTGATTGCAATCCATCTGCGACAAAGGTGCGCTCCAAAGTGCGTAACTTCTTGCCCCTAGGACCCAAAAGAGCCTTCACACGCTCCACATGGGGCGAATGAAGGCTCGTAATCGGTGCGTGAGTCAAGGGTTGTTAACTATAAAGTGCAATTATATTAAGCACTAACAAGGTGTTGACGTGCAACTTCAACGAGAGCTGCAAACGCAGCAGGGTCGTTTGTTGCGAGTTCAGAGAGAACTCGTCGATCAACTTCAATTCCCGCGGCCTTGAGCCCTTGGATGAATCGATTGTAAGTCAATCCATGGGCACGTGATCCAGCGTTAATACGTTGAATCCAGAGTTGGCGAAAATCACCTTTCTTGTCTTTACGATGATCAAAGGCGTAGACCATACTGTGGGTAAGTTGTTCCTTCGCCTTGGTAAAGAGACGAGAACGTTGACCGCGATAACCAGCGGTTCGCTCCAGCGTTGTGCGACGCTTCTTTGCAGCGTGGACGCCGCGTTTTACTCTTGCCATTTACCTGCTCCTTACTTCAAACCGAGCATGCGCTTGGCTGTCATGGTTACGGTCTTGTTGCCGGTTGCATCGTTGCTCAGACGGCGAGTAACGCGTGAAGATTTATGTTCGAGAAGGTGGCGCTTTCCAGCGCGCTCGTGCATCACTTTGCCGGTGCCGGTAAGACGAAATGTCTTTTTGGCTCCGCTATGGGTTTTCATCTTTGGCACTTCTGACCTCCTAGTAGGTACGAACTATTGTGCAATTATTTCTGGAGCTGATTTCTCGGTTGAAACGGCGACTACAGGCTTTGGCGCTGATTTCTTAGCTGCTTGGCTCTTCTTAAGAACCGGGCTCAAAACCATCGTCATACTCTTGCCTTCCTTTTTTGGTGCAAACTCGACGAAACCAAAATCGGTTACTTCTTCCGATAGTTTCATCAACAATCGGTAGCCCATTTCTGGACGGGTCTGCTCTCTTCCTTTGAACTGAACAGTCACCTTGACCTTATCTCCGCCTTTGAGGAAACGCTCAATGTGAGCTTTCTTGGTCTCATAGTCATGAGGTTCAATCTTCAATCCAAAACGAATCTCTTTGACCACGATATGGGTCTGGTTCTGTCTGGCTTCCCGTGCTTTTTGTGCAATCTCGTACTTGTACTTTCCGAAATCCATAATTTTGCAAACGGGTGGTTTTGCATCCGGTGAAATCTCTACCAGATCTAGGCCTATCTCTTCCGCCATTGAAAGGGCAGTTGATGTGGCCACGATTCCGACTTGTTCACCAGAAAAACCAATGAGACGAACCTCCGAGGCTCGGATCCGATCGTTGATTCTTTGTTCGGCGCTGATAACTCTTCCTCTCTAGAAAACTGATATCTACAAGAGGGATAAGTCGCGCAAAAATAAACCCACCTTTTCGGTGAGTAAGTTCTTGACCAACCAGTCGAAACCAGTGAGGTGGGAGCGACAAACTCCACTTGATGAGGCAAAGGGTACCGCCTCGGGGCTTAAAGCATGAAATCGAGGAAATCTATCCGCCTATTGCGTGCACTCCACCATCCACGTGAATGATTTCTCCTGTGGTTTTAGGGAACCAGTCAGATAGAAGAGCTATGGCCCCTCGAGCTGCAGGCTCAGGATCATTGAAATCCCAAGTTAGAGGAGAGCGGGCATTCCAGACCTCTTGATACTCCTCAAAGCCAGGGATCGATTTAGCGGCGATAGTGGCTAATGGGCCAGCCGCGATCAAATTCACGCGAATATTTTCATGCCCGAGGTCTCGGGCTAAATAACGATTACAGGATTCAAGCCCAGCCTTGGCCACACCCATCCAGTCATATTTCGGCCAAGCCACGGTGGCATCAAAAGTGAGACCTACGATGCTTGCACCTTTCTGCGGATAAAGAGCGCGCACCGCAATTGCGAGGGACTTATAAGAAAAGGTAGAGGTATGAAGCGCAATTGCCACATCTTCCCACTCGGTGTTGAGGAAATTTCCTCCCAGCGCCGCTTGCGGAGCAAATCCAATTGAATGAACAACGCCATCGAGGTGCGGGACATACTTTCTCACTTCACCCTCGAGTGCCGCCAATTGCTCGGGGTTTGTTACATCAAGTTCGATCACTGGCGCTGGAAATGGAAGACGACCAGCAATACGGGTAGTCAAGCTCAACCCGCGGCCAAAACCAGTCAGGACAACATTTGCCCCTTCTTGTTGCGCCAACTTGGCAATATGAAAAGCTATGGAGCCATCCGTCAGGACTCCCGTGACCAATATATTTTTATCGGTTAAAAGCGCCATCAGTGACCCATCCCCATTCCTCCGTCTACCGGAATAACCGCACCTGTGATGTAACTTGCCTCGGGCGACGCGATAAATTTAACAACCGCTGCAACTTCCTCCGGGGAGCAGAACCGGCCAAGTGGAATTTGGCCAACATACTTCTCTTTCAGAGTTTCGCTGAGCGCCGCTGTCATATCGGTTTCAACAAAACCAGGAGCAATTACATTGAATGTCAGTCCGCGCGATCCGTACTCACGCGCGAGGGCGCGTGCCATTCCAACTAGCCCACTCTTTGTCGCGGCGTAATTAACTTGACCTGCAGAACCAAGTAGACCGACTACTGAACCAATGAAAATCACACGCCCGCTGCGCTTCTTCATCATCGGTGCCACCGCTTTTTGCACGGTTCTAAAAGCGCCAGTCAAATTTGTATCAACGACATCTGTGAAGTCAGCTTCGCTCATTCGCATAGTGAGTCCATCGCGTGTTATCCCAGCATTTGCGATAAGAACGTCCACTGATCCAAATTTTGCCTCAATTTCTGCGAAAGCGGCGTTCACGCTCTCCTGATTTGTAACGTCCATTTGTACTCCAACAAGGCCCTCTGGAGCTCCTCCCGAACGGTAGGAAACGATCACCAAATCTCCGCTTGCTGCAAAGACGCGCGCGATTGAAAGTCCGATACCCCTGTTTCCGCCGGTTACAAAGACGACTCTGGGGCCCTGGAGCGTTTGGGTCATAGGAGCAGATTAACCACTACTGATGCGTACATAAAAGAGGCACAAAGGTTGACCCAGGCTTAAGATCTGGCTATGTCCTTTCTTCGCGCCTCAAGAAGGTCCCGTACTAAAGTGGAGAAAAATACTGCTGCGATAATTATCACCAGCGCTCAAGATGCACTTTCAATTGAACAGCGTGGCAGGGCTCGACGCTATTTCATTTCGATGATGATACGAACCGCCTGCTTTATCGCCACGATCTTTCTTCCTAGTCCATATCGTTGGTTTGCTATGGGTGGTGCATTGATTCTTCCCTACGTTGCTGTAGTCCTTGCAAATGCCGGGCGTGAAAATACCTCCGAGATGAACGCCATCATTGTCGATCCGAAACGCCAAATTACTGGAACTTAAGGCGCGCTATTGAGAACCTGACGTTGGTAGAGATCAAAATAAAGACCACCTAAACCTACGAGATATTCGTGTGTGCCTCGCTCGACAACTCGTCCCGCATCAAGAACCAAAATTTGATCCGCTTTTTGAATCGTCGAAAGTCGATGGGCAATTACGATGCTGGTTCTGCCTACCAGGGCAACTTCCAGCGCAGCCTGAACTAAAGCTTCATTTTCCGAGTCAAGATGAGCAGTTGCTTCATCAAGTATCACAATGCTTGGCGCCTTCAGAAGAAGTCTGGCTATTGCTAGCCGTTGTTTTTCTCCTCCACTTAATCTATGACCACGTTCTCCAACAATCGTATCTAGTCCGTTCGGTAAGGATGAGATGAAATTCCAAATCTGTGCAGCTACGCACGCCGCCTGAATTTCTGAAAGAGTTGCATCGCTCTTCGCATAGCGCAAATTTGCCTCAATAGAGTCATGGAACATATGGGAATCTTGGGTGACGACGCCAATATCATTTCGCAATGATGCCAAAGTGATTTCGCGTATATCAATACCCGCAACCTTGATGCTGCCTTGTGTCACATCATAAAGGCGGGGTACTAACCCAGAGATTGTGCTCTTGCCCGCACCGGATGGACCCACGATCGCGGTGAAAGATCCTGGTTCACAGTAAAATGAAATATCCTGGAGAACAATTCCGGAATCAACCATCTCCTTCTTGGCGGCAAGTTCAAGTGATGCTAAGGATATTTCACTCGCCTTAGGGTATGAAAATTGCACATGATCGAATTCGATCGAAGGAATTGCTGACGGTACCGCTTTTGCACCCAATTCATCGTGAACCATCGGCTCTAAATCCAATACTTCAAAAACTCGCTCAAATGAAACCAGCGAAGTCATAATATCCACGCGGACATTTGAGAGAGAGGTGAGTGGGCCATATAGCCTGGCGAGGAGCGTTGTGATCGCAAGAAGGGAACCAACGGTGATTGCTCCAGAGATTGCAAGGTGGCCACCAATCCCATAGGCAAATGCGGTTGCAATCGCAGCGATCGTTGTTATCGTCATAAAGAAAATTCGGTTGAGCATCGCGGTTTGAATTCCAATATCCGCAACGCGCCTAGCCCTCTGGCGAAAACCTTCGCGCTCCTTATCGGGCTTTCCATAGAGCGTGACTAGTAGCGCTCCAGAAACATTGAAGCGTTCCGTCATCGTCGAAGCCATCTCCGCATTGAGGTTAAAAGAGGCGAGAGTTAACACTTGGATTTTTTTACCAACCCATTTAGTGGGAATGAGAAACAGCGGAAGTAGGGCAAGGGACGCCAAGGTGATCTGCCACGATAGGGTAATCATCGCTGCCGCAACAAGAGTCAGAGTAAGGATATTGCTCAAAATTCCTGAAAGCGTATTCGTGAAGGCATTTTGTGCACCCATTACATCGGAGTTAATGCGCGAAATTAGCGCCCCTGTCTGGGTGCGAGTAAAGAAAGCGATGGATTGTTTTTGAATATGTGCAAAGACCTGCGTCCGCATTTCATAAATCAAACCTTCTCCGATTCGAGAGGAAAACCAACGCGAAGCCAGATTAACTCCAGTATCAACCAAAGCAATTACACCGACAATCAGCGCGAGTTGCGTAACGACTCGTCCATCCTTCGGAATTACACCTTTATCAATGAGATTTTTCAGGAGCAGCGGCGTGGCGACTGTAAGAAATGAATCCGCGATAATCGTTAGAAGGAAGAAGAAGAGGTAAAGCTTGAAAGGCTTGGCAAATTCGAGAATTCGAGGAATGGTGCCGGATTTAAGTTTCATGCCTTTTACTGCGGGGTCTCGAGTGAGGGAGCGCATGGCCGACCGCGCACTATCGCCAGTACGTCCCGCCAATGACATCTTTGATTCCTAAAGAAAGTTAAACAGTGAAACCGATGGCGCGCAGTTGTTCGCGACCGTCATCAGTAATTTTATTGGGACCCCAAGGGGGCATCCAAACCCAGTTGATAATGACGTCAGAAGTGAGATCCGCTAGAACTTGTCGGGCCTGGTCTTCAATTACATCCTGCAAAGGGCAAGCGGCAGAGGTAAGAGTCATCTGCAGAACAGCGACATTACCTTCTTCAACGCTCATGTCGTAGACCAAACCCAAGTCGACAACGTTAATGCCGAGTTCGGGATCTATCACATCCTTCAACGCCTCGGTTACTTCATCCAGTGTTGCCATCTGCCGACTCATAGTATTGCTCCATTCTGAATTGCCGCGTCTTTAAATGCCATCCAACTCAAGAGTGCACACTTTACTCGTGCTGGGAATTTTGAGACGCCCGCCAAGGCGATAGCATCCTCAAGAACTTCCTCATCCCCTTTTAACGATCCTTTGCTCTGCATCAACTCGGTAAATTGCGCGAGGGCTTCCCTGGCCTCGGCGACCGACTTGCCCGATACCAAATCACTCATTATTGAAGCGCTCGCCTGAGAGATAGAACAACCGACACCATCCCAGACTAAGTCTTGGATTTTGCCCTCTTTAATGGCCAAGCTCAAAGTTATCTCATCTCCACAGTTGGGGTTTACATGGTGAACTTGAATTTCACCTGTAGGCAGCCCTTTGTGGTGAGGCTTTTTGTAGTGATCGAGAATTACCTCTTGGTATAGGGAATCAAGTTCCATTAGCGCTTCCCAAAGTAATCACGAGCACCGATAACGGACTCAAGAAAAACATCAACATCGGCCATCTCGTTATACAAATAGAACGAGGCGCGAGTTGTGCCCGCTAAACCGAGTTTGCGAATCAAGGGCCAGGCACAGTGATGGCCGGTTCGCACCGCCACACCATACTGATCCATCACTTGTCCAACGTCGTGAGGGTGTAACCCGGCGATAACAAAAGAAATTACGCCTCCGCGATTTTCGATTCCTTGGGGGCCGATTACCTTGACGCCTTCAATTGAATTTAGCCCACGAATTGCGTGGTCGGTGAGTTGCATCTCCCAGTTATGAATACTGGGGAGTCCAACCTCAGACAAGTATTCAAGTCCTGCAGCCAATCCAACCGCTTGAGCCATATTGGGTACTCCTGCTTCGAATTTCTTAGGAGCGCTGGCCCACGTGGCTCCCGTCATCGTGACGGTTTCTATCATTGAGCCACCGTAAAGATATGGCTCCATCTGTTCTAACAATTGTGCGCGCCCCCAAAGGACTCCGATCCCCGTTGGCCCAAGTGCTTTATGTCCGGAAAAGACCAGAAAATCAATGTCGAGGGTGGCTATGTCAATCGGTTGATGCGGAACAGATTGACACCCATCGAGTACAAACACAGCCCCAACTGCATGAGCAGCCGCGATAATCGGTGCAATGTCTGGAACCGAACCTAAGACATTTGAAAGGTGGGTGATTGCAACTACCTTGCAGCGAGGGGTGATTACCCGATCTATGTCCGAAAGATCAAGGGAGCCATCGGGATTCATCTCAAACCATTTGAGAACCGCACCTGTTCGCTTGGCCAACTGCTGCCAAGGGAGCAAATTTGCATGATGCTCAAGTTCAGAGACAACAATTTCATCCCCGGCATTAATGCCCAACATTCCTGTACTTCGCTCAAATGAAACAGCAAGAAGATTGAGGCTCTCCGTCGCGCTCTTGGTGAAAATCACTTCCTCTGCCGACACATCTAAAAATGCCGCAACTCGAGCCCTAGCTCCTTCGTAAGCCTCGCTAGCTTGTTCGGCCAAGTAATAACTTCCGCGGTGCACAGCAGCATTGTGCTTGCTGTAAAACTCTCGCTCTGCATCCATCACTTGAATCGGCTTCTGACTTGTAGCACCACTATCTAAAAAGACAAGGCGCTTGCCGCCGCGCATCTCTGCTTGGAATATGGGGAAATCGCGCTTTATGCGTGCGACATCAAGAATTGAACTCATCGTTAGGCGGTGGCGTACTCCGCGTATCCGTTCTCTTCTAATTTGGTGGCGAGTTCGGGTCCACCTTCTTCGACGATACGACCACCGGCAAAAACATGGACGAAATCAGGTTTGATGTAGCGAAGGATTCGCGTGTAGTGCGTGATCAGCATAATTCCCAGATCTTGATTGGCTTTTACTCGATTAACACCCTCGGAAACGATGCGTAGAGCATCAACGTCCAAACCAGAGTCGGTTTCGTCAAGAATCGCGATCTTTGGCTTCAAAAGTTCCATCTGCAAAATTTCGTGGCGTTTTTTCTCCCCACCCGAAAAACCTTCATTTACATTGCGCTCAGAAAAGGCTGGATCCATAGAGAGCTGGGTCATTGCCTCTTTTACTTCTCCAACCCAAGTTCGAACCTTTGGGGCTTCGCCTCGGATGGCGGTTACAGCAGTACGCAAGAAGTTAGAAACCGAAACCCCTGGAACCTCAACTGGGTATTGCATGGCAAGAAATAACCCTGCCTTTGCGCGCTCATCCACCGTCATATCAAGAACATCTGCCCCGTCGAGCGTGACAGTACCTGCCGTGATGGTGTACTTGGGGTGACCAGCAAATGAGTACGCAAGTGTGGATTTTCCGGAACCATTTGGACCCATGATGGCATGTGTCTCTCCAGAATTAATTACTAAATCAACGCCGCGAAGAATCTCTTTAGAGCCCTCTTCTGTGATAACCGAGACATGAAGTCCCTTGATTTCTAGTCTGCTCATTTACATCTCCTTCTTAGCTTGACCAATAGTGACGAAATTTCCTTGCCGTACAACAGAAAAAGTTTCAAGCGGTTCGGTAGCCGGCAGCGTTAGCGCTTTGCCGGTTCGCAGATCAAAATCCGCTCCATGCAACCAGCATTCAATAGTGAAACCTTTGACTTCGCCATCGGTGAGTTCGGCATAGGCGTGCGAACAAATATTGGAGACAGCAAAGACTTCATCCCCCACCCGTGCAACACATACTGGTTTACCCTCCACGTCAACAGCTATCGACTTCCCTACAACGAGCGAGTCAAAATTGATGGTAGTCACGATTTGACCTCTGATAGTTCACCATCGATGCGTTCCATGACACGAACCTCAATCGGTTCAATATCCAACTTTGAGACGATCTCTGCAAAGAAGCCTCGAATGACAAGTCGGCGAGCTTGCTCTGCGGGAATTCCACGAGACATGAGGTAGAAAAGTTGTTCGTCATCAAAACGTCCCGTTGTACTGGCGTGACCGGCACCAACAATGTCGCCTGTTTCGATTTCTAGGTTAGGTACAGAGTCGGCGCGAGCACCGTGAGAGAGAAGGAGATTTCTATTGAGCTCGTAGGTATCAGTCCCCTGAGCTGTCGCTTTAATGAAGACATCACCGATCCAGACCGTTCTGGCCGAATCACCGTTGAGGGCGCCCTTGTAATTTACGCGAGATTTAGCTCCAGGTACCTTATGGTCTACATGAACCCGGTGTTCGAAGTGCTGACCATCGGTAGCAAAATAAAGTCCAAATAATTCTGCGCTGGATCCTGGACCTTTGTATTCGACGGTAGGCAAAATTCGAACTAGGGACCCGCCAACAGTGATCACGTAGGAAGTAAAAGAGGCATCTTTGCCGATGATCGCATGGTGTCTTGCCACGTGCACCGCGCGGGAGGACCATTCCTGCAGCGTTACAAACTTTATGTTGGAGCCAGAGGCAAGATTGATCTCGACCTCCTCGGCGATAACACCATCTCCTGAATTTTCTATAACGATCGTCGCATGGCTATTAACCCCGGCATCAATTCGTACGCGAGATACTTCAGGGGAAAGATCTAGAACTTCACGCTTAAGAAATACTGGCTCATTTATTTCGGCATTTGCATCGATAGTAAGCAGTAACAATTTCGACGCGCTTTCCCGCACTCGAATGATGATCTGATCTTCAGTATCAGAAAGTGGTGGGAAAATATCGCTAGCCTCAATGGTGAGCGAAACACCCGATGGAATATCTAAAGGCTCCAGTGAAACTCGGTCGCGTAATTCGACGGCCGGATCGTGCAAACCCGCGAGGCGATTCATTGGAGTAAAACGCCATGGTTCTTCCCGACCGGTAGGCGTCATGTAATTTGTTAGTGTGTCAAGAGACATTATCCAACTGCGCCTTCCATTTGAAGTTCAATGAGGCGATTTAACTCAAGTGCATACTCCATCGGTAATTCGCGGGCAATCGGCTCAATAAATCCACGAACAATCATTGCCATAGCCTCATCTTCCGATAGTCCACGAGACATGAGGTAAAAGAGTTGATCGTCGCTGATTCGCGAAACTGTGGCCTCATGGCCCATGGAGACATCATCTTCGCGAATATCCACGTAAGGGTAGGTATCCGAGCGCGAAATGTTATCTATTAATAACGCGTCGCATTTCACCGTTGACTTTGAATGATGCGCACCAGGTTGAATCTGGACAAGTCCGCGATAAGAGGTACGACCACCGCCACGAGCAACGGATTTGGAAATGATTGTTGAGGAAGTATATGGAGCCGCATGAACCATCTTGGCCCCTGCATCTTGATGCTGACCTTCGCCCGCAAATGCAATCGACAAGGTTTCACCCTTGGCGTGCTCACCCATCAAGAAAACAGCTGGATACTTCATCGTTACCTTAGAGCCGATATTTCCGTCAATCCACTCCATCGTCGCACCTTCTGCACATGTGGCGCGTTTAGTAACGAGGTTGTAAACATTGTTAGACCAATTTTGAATTGTTGTGTAACGAACGCGTGCGTTCTTCTTGACAATGATTTCGACCACTGCTGAGTGGAGGGAATCCGAAGAATAAATGGGAGCGGTACATCCCTCTACATAGTGAACGTAGGATCCTTCGTCGGCAATGATCAATGTTCGCTCGAATTGCCCCATATTTTCGGTGTTAATACGGAAATACGCCTGTAAAGGAATGTCCACCTGAACCCCTTTGGGAACATAAATAAATGAACCTCCGGACCAGACCGAAGTGTTAAGAGCCGCAAATTTATTATCGCCAACGGGGATGACGGTACCGAAATATTCTCTAAACAACTCTTCGTGTTTTTTCAAACCACTATCGGTATCAACGAAAATCACTCCCAATTTCTCAAGATCTTCACGGATGGAGTGATACACAACTTCAGACTCATATTGAGCAGCAACGCCAGCCACGAGTCGATTCTTTTCTGCATCCGGAATGCCAAGTCGATCGTAGGTATTACGAATATCTTCCGGAAGTTCTTCCCAGGAAGTTGCTTGTTTCTCGGTAGAACGAACAAAATATTTGATAGTGTCAAAGAAAATTCCTGATAAGTCCGAACCCCACGATGGCATCGGTTTCTTTTCGAAGAGCCCCAAACCCTTCAGCCGAAGGTCCAACATCCACTGCGGTTCCGATTTCTTCGCGGAGATGTCACGAACAACCGCTTCATCTAATCCGCGCTTTACATTTGCGCCAGCGGCATCTGAATCCGACCAACCATATTCGTACGTACCAATTCCCTCGAGTTCAGGATGGAGGATTGTTTCACTCATGCTCGTACTCCCTTTTTGGTATGTGAGATTGGATTAGCTGGGATAAATGTGGTGCAGATTCCGTCGCCTTGCGCAATCGTGGCTAAGCGTTGGACATGCGTACCGAGAACTCTCGAAAACGCTTCGGTTTCTGCTTCGCAGAGTTGCGGGAATTCCGAAGCCACATGCGCAATTGGACAATGATGTTGGCAAAGTTGAACGCCATGGGCTGTTACTTTGCTTTCCGCGGCGTAACCCTCCGCAGTTAAAAATTCAGCGAGCGCATCTACTTTCTTGAAAGTTTTGCTGGAACTATTAATTGCCTTGCCTACAACGCGCTCGATCTCTGCCGCTCGACTCTCTGCAAATTCAAGAACTAAATCCCGTTCTGAAAGGGTCGACATAAAACGAAGTGCTGAAACTGCGAGATCATCGTACGAGTGCTCAAACTTTTCGCGCCCTAAATCCGTAATGACAAAGACTTTAGTGGGCCGGCCCCTCCCACGTAAGGATGCGGCAGCTCTGTGCGGTTCACGTGCTTCAAGTAGTCCGGCGGCGACCAATAAATCAATATGGCGCCTGATCCCAGCGGGGGTGAGTTTGAGGCGGAGCGAGAGTTCAGCTGCGCTCTGTGGACCATTCTCTAAAATGGTGCGGGCGACCAAATCTCTGGTTTTGTCCTCACTCTTTTTCACAACAATAGTGTTGCGTAATTCGGCCATTTACGCCAATTGGAGCGGGGAAAGGCAAGTAACCTCAAGCAATCGGGTAAAGCAATAGGCTACGAGCGTGAACCCCGCCAGTTTGATCTTCACCGCGTTGGTGGTTCTTCAAGTCGGCATTATTCTCACAGGTGGAGCGGTCCGCCTGACCGGCTCAGGTCTGGGTTGCCCCACCTGGCCACAATGCGTTGGTGGTTCAATCTCCCCCGTCCCCCACCAAGCTCAAGGCGCTCTGCATTCCTGGATTGAATTTAGTAATCGACTCCTGACGATCCTGCTTGTTCTCGTCATCATTGCCGCGGTGATCGGCGCCTACCGTTGGGGTAAAGGTCGCGGAGACTGGAAAACGATTCGCTTCCTCGCTCTCACCCAAATAATGGGAATCATCGCGCAAATTGTGCTCGGTGGCATCACCGTTCTCACCAAATTAAATCCCTTTGCGGTCTCAACTCACTTTTTGCTCTCAATAGTGTTGGTGGCTGCTTCACTTTCACTTCGCGAGCGGATTTTTGCCAAGGCAAGGACAACTGTTCTTCCAACTACCAAACTGTTGATTCGAATACTCATTGGTTTGAGTGTTCTCGTGATTACCCTTGGTACCGTCGTAACGGGTAGCGGTCCGCACGCCGGCGATATCCAGGCTAAGCGTTACCATATCGATCCGCGCCTCATCTCTTGGATTCACGCCGACTCGGTAATTGCACTCATTGCCCTCACCGTTGGATTACTCCTCATCATCAAGGTCTCCGAGTCAACTGAAAATCGCTCATTCATTGGTAAGAAAGTTCTGCTTTTTCTAGTTATTTGCCTTTGCCAGGGCCTCATCGGTTACATCCAATATTTCACTCACCTTCCAGAAGCCCTAGTAGCAGCTCACCTCCTAGGTGCGAGCGTAATCTGGCTTACGATCTGGAACATTGGATTCAAAGCAAATGCAATGACTAGAAATTCATAGACCAACAACAATTTAAAGAGAGACCAGATTGATTGGAAGGGACTATATCTTATGGAACGTAGCACTTGGAGCACGGCCGATGACAATGCGGTAACAATTGCGCGAGCCCTCGCCATGGATAGTGTGCAGAAAGTCGGCAATGGCCATCCTGGTACCGCGATGGCACTCGCCCCAGTGGCTTACACGCTCTTTCAACGGTTTCTTAAACACGATCCCACCGATTCTGCCTGGCTCGGTAGAGATCGTTTCGTACTTTCTTGCGGCCACAGTTCACTCACCCTCTACATCCAACTCTTCCTCTCTGGCTATGGGCTCTCACTCGATGACCTCAAATCTTTTCGTACCCACAATTCTTTAACCCCGGGTCACCCTGAATACGGCCACACCAATGGCGTGGAGACAACGACTGGCCCTTTAGGTGCGGGTGTTTCAAATGCAGTTGGAATGGCGATGGCAGCTCGTTACGAAAAAGGTCTGCTCGATCCCCAAGGAGAGACGACTCTTTTTGATCACAATATCTGGGTTATCTGTTCGGACGGTGATCTCGAGGAAGGTGTAAGCGGGGAGGCCTCTTCCCTGGCTGGAACACAAGAACTCGGCAATTTAAAAATGATTTATGACGACAATCGCATCTCTATTGAGGGCGATACACACCTGGCATTTACGGAGGATGTTGCTGGTAGGTATCGGGCTTATGGATGGAGCGTCATCGAAGTTTCCGCACTCTCAGATGGCAATGTGGATCGCGAAGCGCTGGAAAAGGCAATGATTCTTGCTGAATCGACTACCGATCGTCCGACATTTATCCGGATGCACAGCACTATAGCTTGGCCCGCTCCCCATGCGCGTGGCCTTGCTGAATCACACGGTTCTGCTCTTGGTGCAGATGAGATTGCCGCCACGAAACTCTTATTAGGACTTAATCCCGCAGAGAGTTTTGTAGTTCCCACTGAGGTCTTGAGCCACGCCCGATTGGTGATTGATCGTGGACAGGCGCTGCATGCAAAGTGGAAAGCAGATTTTGAAGATTGGAAAAGAAAGAATCCAGAGCGAGCGCATTTACTCGAGCGTTTGCGAAGTAAGGGTTTGCCGGCTGGCTGGGAATCTGCGCTTCCAGAATTTGCTGCCGGAAAGGATGTAGCGACTCGCGCAGCCTCGGGAAAGGTAATCTCCGCACTTGCCGCGGTGCTTCCGGAATTCTGGGGTGGCTCTGCTGATTTAGCGGGAAGCAACAACACGACAATCGCCGGGAGCAAATCATTCCTACCTTCCTCAAGTCAGATGGAAGGTGCAGATCCATATGGCCGAGTAATCCATTTCGGCATCCGAGAGCACGCCATGGGTGGAATTCTCAACGGCATCGCACTTCATGGTTTGACTAGACCTTTCGGCGGCACTTTCTTGGTATTTAGCGATTACATGCGTGGCGCTGTCCGGCTTGCTGCCCTCATGAACATCCCAGTTACTTTTGTGTGGACTCATGACTCAATTGGTTTGGGCGAGGACGGCCCAACGCACCAACCGGTTGAACATCTTGCCTCCTTACGACTTATTCCCAACCTTGCAATTGTTAGGCCAGCAGATGCAAATGAAACTTCAGTGGCATGGCGAGAAGTCATCACTCGTAATAAGCCGGCAGGTTTTGCTTTATCACGGCAGAACCTGCCGGTACTTGATCGGACAATTTTTTCCAGTGCGGAGGGCACCGCTAGAGGGGCCTACATCGTGAGTGAGGCTCATGGTGAAGCGCATGTGATTTTGATAGCAACTGGATCAGAGGTTTCATTAGCAATAGCGGCGCAAGAAATTTTGGAAGCAGAAGGAATTCATGCTCGAGTTGTAAGCGCTCCGTGCCTCGAATGGTTCGAAGAGACCGATAGAGCCTACAAAGAGTCAGTACTCCTACCGAGCGTTAAGGCGCGTGTGAGTATTGAAGCCGGCGTGACATCGGGTTGGCGAGATTATGTTGGCGATTCTGGTATCTCCATCGGTCTCAATCACTTTGGCGCTTCAGCTTCAGCGGGAACTCTTTTTAAAGAATTTGGATTTACTGCCGATGCAGTCGTATCCGCAGCTAAAGAATCTATAGCAAGGGCAGGGAATTAATGTCTTCAAATTTACAGGCGGTGAGCGACGCCGGAGTTTCAATCTGGCTCGATGACCTGTCTCGAGACCGCCTTCAAAGTGGATCGCTGAAAAAACTGATAACCGAATCTAACGTCGTTGGTGTGACCACCAATCCAAGTATATTCTCTGCAGCAATCAAAGGCTCGGCGCTCTATCGCGACGATATCCTCGCACTGAAAGCCAAAGGTACAACGGTCGCCGATATCCTCACGCAACTCACCACTGAGGATGTGATGGCCGCCTGCGATCTCTTTCTTGCGACTTTTGCCTCCTCTGGCCATGTTGATGGACGAGTGAGCATCGAAGTAGATCCATTCTTGGCTCACCAGACCGAACCCACGATTACTCAGGGTAAATTTCTTTGGGAACTTGTAAATCGTCCCAATCTATTGATCAAGGTTCCAGCGACTTTAGCTGGGCTCCCAGCCATTACCGAGTTAACCGCGGCCGGCATTAGCGTCAATGTCACTCTTATATTTTCAGTTGAGCGATATGAAAAAGTTATGGATGCTTACCTCACGGGACTCGAACGTCGTGTTGCCGCAGGATCTCCCATAAACGAGATTCATTCGGTGGCATCTTTTTTTGTTTCACGTATCGATACAGAGATTGATAAGCGTCTGGATGAGCTGACGCCTGACTCTCCATTACGCGGCCGCACTGCAATCGCTAACGCGGATCTGGCTTATGAGGCATTCTTGCGGACGCTTCAATCTCCGCGTTGGATCGCTCTAATAGCGCAGGGAGCAAATCAACAACGACCGCTCTGGGCCTCAACGGGGGTTAAAGACAAGAAATATGATCCAACACGTTATGTCATTGATTTAATCGCCCCAGATTGCGTCAACACAATGCCAGAGGGAACTCTCAATGTAGTTCGAGAGCGGGGGGCGGTTCGCGGAGATACCATCACACCTGCGATTCCTGGCGCACATGAGCACTTTGCAGCGCTCAACCTGGCAGGAATCGATTTTGTTGATGCCGTAGATTTCTTGGAAAAGGATGGCGTAAAGAAATTTGCCGATGCTTGGCAAGAACTACTAGACAATGTGAGTGCGGTGTCAATGTGATAACTGTTTCTGGGTCCAGCGTCAACGTTGCAACTTCTACCACCAAGGATTCGCTCCACGCGATAACCGCTCGCTTGGCGGCCAAAGACAATTCGCTCTGGGGCGCAGATGCAGAAGCAGAAGCTGCGGTTCGGCTGAATTGGATTGATCTTCCTACTTCTTCACGCGCCTTACTGCCAGAACTCGACGCGCTAACAGCTTGGGCTCGGTCAAAAGAAGTAAAAACAATCGTCCTTGCAGGTATGGGTGGTTCTTCACTTGCGCCGGAAGTTATTGCCAAAACGTATAACAAAGAACTCACCGTTCTTGACACAACTGATCCCGAGCAGATTAAGGCAGCTATTCCTACCGATTTGGCGCATAGTTTGATTGTGGTTGGCTCCAAATCAGGATCAACTATCGAAACAGCCTCGCACAAAGCTTTCTTTACTAAACTCTTTCAAGATGCTGGCTTAAATCCTGCGGATCATTTCGTCATCGTGACCGATCCCGGATCCCCACTTGATAAAGCGGCTCGCACCGATAAATTACGAGTAATCAATGCCGATCCCAATGTTGGTGGTCGATACAGTGCACTTTCTGCCTTTGGACTTGTTCCAGCAGCGCTCATTGGCGTTGATGTATCAATCATGATTGATGATGCAAAGGCCGCCGCGGAAACATTTCTCTTGCCACACTCGCCGGCAGTAGAAATTGCCGCGGTGATTTTCGATGCAGCTGAACAGAATGTCGCTTTCTTTGATTCCGGTTCGGATCTTCCAGGAATATCTGATTGGATCGAACAACTCATCGCCGAATCAACCGGTAAAAATGAAACTGGTCGCTTACCCATCGCTATTGAGTCAGCGGATGCAGCCACCGCTGGCCCAGGACTCCGCATTGGATTTCATGCTGCAGCAAAGGCAGACCTCATCGTCACCGGTTCACTCGGAGAACAATTCATTTTGTGGGAGTGGGTTACAGCTTTGCTTGGGCATAGTTTGAAGGTCGACCCCTTCAATCAGCCCAATGTCACCGAGGCCAAGGAACGCACCGGCGCGCTCTTGTCGACCTGGAGCGACGGTAAAGTTCCAAAGTTTAAAGCCGCCTACGAAAACGAACTTCTTTCGGTCTATAGCTCTTCAAATGCCCACTCACTCGGCGGTCAACTCTCTGATTTCCTCAAGAACGAGGGGCATTATTTTGCGATCATGGCCTATTTAGCTCGCGGGATTGATTCGGGGGCCGCGTCGCTTCGTGAAATAGTTGCGATAAAAACCGGGCGAGGAACCACTTTTGGATGGGGTCCACGTTTCTTACACTCAACTGGACAGTTCCATAAAGGTGGGCAACACAATGGGGTCTTCCTTCAGATTACTGGAGAGAATTCCAGTGATTTAAATATCCCAAATCAAAGTTTTTCATTTCACACTCTGCTCATGGCGCAAGCACTAGGCGATGGTCAAGCCCTCGCGGATCGAAAATTCCCGCTCATGCGGGTACACCTGAAGGATCGAAAAAAAGGTTTAGCACTTTTGCTTGAAGAGTTAAAGAAGATTTAGTCGTCGCCGCGTAACTTTGAAAGGGCGTCGCCCAAGATCTTGGTCGCTTCTGCTTCGCTCCGACGCTCTTTGACATACGCTAAGTGAGTTTTGTATGGCTCGTTCTTGACAGGCATAGGTGGCTTATCTTTATCTAAACCTGCTGGATATCCGCAACGAGGACAGTCCCATTCATTTGGAATCGTGACTGTGCCGTCTTCGGCAAAAGATGGGCGGGTTTCATGGCCATTCGCACACCAATATGAGACGCGAAAACGAGCTATCGCCTCGCCACGCTCGGCTTCACCCATTGGGCCAGCACCGACGCGACTACCGCGGATTGCACTTCCTGCCATTTTTTCTCCTTCAAACGTCTGCTAAAAGAACAAAATAACCCTGAGCCCTGCGGCCGTTGGACTTACTTGAGGTACAGCCCGAGGGCGACAACTCCGGCGAACCATAGCCCGCCAACAACAATCGTGATTCGATCAAGATTCTTTTCAACGACTGATGAACCGCCATATGTCGATGAAACTCCTCCGCCAAAGAGATCTGAAAGCCCGCTGCCCTTGCCCTTGTGGAGAAGAACCAGGAGGATCATCAAAATGCTCGTAATGGCAAGAAGTATCGATAATGCTAAAACCACAATCAGGCTCCTTTTATTTCCGCTTTATTACCGAGATATCTAGTTCGGGCACACCTTTTTGCGAGCCAGAGGGTAAGGATAGCGTGTAATCAGGAGGTAGCAGTGCGATGAAACTGGGCTATCCTCGCAAATTCTTCCGGATCAAGGCTGGCGCCCCCGACCAAAACGCCATCAACATCCGATTCTTTCATGATATCCACGATATTTACTGACTTTACTGAGCCGCCGTAGAGAATTCGAGCAGCCTCGGCAATTTCATCACTGCCAATTTCTTTGAGAGCTTCACGAATGGCGGCACAAACCTCCTGGGCATCAGCGGGTGTGGCTGTCCTACCTGTTCCGATCGCCCACACAGGTTCATAAGCAAAAACCACTTTTTTGAGATCTGGTTTGTGAAGGCCTTTAAGTGAAGCGGTGAGTTGGGCGACTACAAACTCAACCTGTTTCCCAGTTTCACGGATTGCTAGATCTTCACCTATACAGAGGATCGGAACCATCTCATTAACGAGAACCGCCTTTGCCTTGCTTGCAACCTCCGCATCACTTTCATGGTGAATTGTTCTGCGTTCTGAATGTCCTACTAAAACATAGGTGCAACCCAATTTACTGAGCATGGCGCCAGAGATATCTCCGGTAAACGCTCCTGAAATTTCTGGTGATAGATCTTGCGCACCGTACGTGAGGCGAAGACGATCCCCGTCGATTAAAGTTTGAACTGATCTGATATCGGTAAAAGGCGGAAAAATCGCGACATCAACTGCGTCGTAATCCTTGTCACTAAGAGAGTAAGAAAGTTTCTGAGTTACTGCTATGGCTTCAAGGTGATTGAGATTCATCTTCCAGTTGCCAGCGATCAACGGTTTACGCATTATTTAGTACCTCAATCCCTGGGAGCGATTTTCCTTCTAAGTACTCGAGTGAGGCGCCGCCGCCGGTGGAAATATAACCAAACTGGTCATCTTTAAAGCCCAGTGCGCGAACTGCCGCTGCAGAATCTCCGCCACCAACGACAGATATGCCGGAAACCTTAGTCAAACTTTCGGCAATAACCTTTGTTCCATTTGCAAAGTTTGGAAATTCAAATACTCCCATAGGTCCATTCCAAAATACGGTGTGGCACTTCTCGATTGCTTGGCCAAAAGCAGCCGCACTTACCGGACCAATATCAAGCCCAATTTGATCAGCCGGAATCTGCGCCGCGCTCACGAGCGTTGGCGTTGCATCTTCAGCGAAAGTTGGAGCCACAACAATATCGGTTGGAAGTAGTAACTCCACACCCAGATCCTTAGCCTCCTGCAGCAATTTCTTAACCTCTGGTATGAGGTCTACTTCCACTAGAGACTTTCCAATTTCATCGCCCTGTGCCGCTAGGAAGGTGAAGAGCATTCCGCCCCCAATGGCGAGAAGATCTACCTTATTAAGCAGGTTCTTGATAACGCCGATTTTGTCGGAAACTTTTGCACCGCCGAGTACAACTCCATACGGGCGATCAGGATTTTCAGTTAACTTTTGCAAAACCTCGATCTCCGCTGCAACTAAGAACCCCGCAGCGTTTGGAAGTAACTTGGCGACGTCATAAACGGAAGCGTGTTTGCGGTGCACGGCGCCGAAGCCATCACTGACGAAGAGGTCCATACCAGTGGCCAGTTGAGCGGCAAAAGCCGCACGCTCCGACTCATCCTTTGATGTCTCTGCCGCCTCGTAACGAATGTTTTCGAGGAGCAAGACTTGACCCGGCATGAGCGCTGTCTTGAGGGCATCAACGCCAGAGCCAACAATCTCAGGTGAGAAAAGCACCGGCAGACCCAAAAGCTCACCCAAGCGCTCAGCTACAGGAGCAAGTGTCATATCGGGATTGCGCTCACCTTTCGGACGGCCAAGGTGAGCGGTAATAACTATTCTCGCTCCATTTTCAATCAGATATTTGATTGTGGGAAGCGATGCTCGAATCCGACCATCATCGCGAATGACACCCTCTTTGATGGGAACATTGAGATCACATCGAAGGAGAACTCGCTTTCCTGCCACGTCAACGGATTGAAGCGCAGTAAAACTCATTAGAGAGATTTACCCACAAAGGCAACAAGGTCAACCAAGCGGTTTGAATAGCCCCATTCGTTGTCATACCAACCNNGAAGCCTTCTTCATCGCAGCATTGATTTCAGCCGCGGAAACCTCGCGACCGAGTTCTACAGTGAGATCGGTAGCGGAGCCGGTAGGGACTGGAACGCGAAGTGCGTATCCATCGAGTTTGCCCTTGAGATTTGGAAGTACCAAGCTAATCGCCTTTGCGGCACCTGTGGAGGTAGGAATAATCGAAAGTGCTCCTGCGCGAGCGCGACGCAAATCCTTGTGGGGTTGGTCGTGGAGCGGCTGATCATTTGTGTAGGCATGAACTGTCGTCATTAAACCACGGACGATTCCGAACTCTTCGTCAAGAACTTTTGCCATTGGTGCCAGGCAGTTCGTTGTGCAGGATGCGTTCGAGAGGATGTTGTGCTTCG
>PLXJ01000011.1 GCA_003151395.1 Actinomycetota bacterium
GTCGTGCTGCACGTGCAGCACGACTCCACTTTATTTGGGTTAATGCAGGTTAGTCCAAGCCAAACTTAGGAAATAAAGGCCTAAACAAACGGCAGCAAAACCCGCACCAAGTCCAATCGGTGATTGCCAACCATGCCAGCGCTCTTGATAATCAAAATTCTTGCGCTGAAATGCATCTCGCCATTTGGACGGACTCGAGCGATTTTTTGAGTTACGGATTAAATGTCGCAATAAAATTTACAGGATTGGATTCACATTTAATTCTTCTTTAAACGAGGTGTCGGGGCACCACGGGGCACGGGGAAACCAATTCCTATTATTTCTTTGCAACAAATATCCTGCAAAACACCTTGGGGCGTCAGATCCGATCTTTCTTTGTCGTGTGGAAGTCCCGTTCACTATGCAAATCTGCTTTACAGGCCAAATAACAGTGATGTCGAATGCAAGGTTGTCAACATATTGACGATTATGCTATTCTGTACGAATGGTGACATCAGACGCTGAATCGATCCGTCGTTTCACAAGGTCAGTGTTTTCCGCACAGAGCGCTCTCTTGAAACATGGTGACACCGCTAATGCTCGATTCGGGCAGTCAAGCGCACGCTGGCGAGTTCTTCTACAAGTGTCTATTGGTAATACGACTGTGGCGGAGATCGCCAGAATAACCGGGTATTCGCGCCAGGCCGTGCAGCGTCTCACGTCTTTGTTGGTTGACGAGGGCATTCTGGCAAGCACACCAGACAACTTGGACGGTCGCAAGTTGAGACTGTCCCTTACGCCTTTAGGAAAGCGAACACTGAATAGTATGGAGAGATATTTCGACACTTGGTCTGCTCGCCTCGTCAAAGAACTTTCTCCAGACAAACTTGCCGCCCTTGCTTCAGCCCTCGATCTGATTACTGCTGCGGTGCTTTCTGACCTCAATAAATTTGAAATGGAAAAATAAAGTGTTTAAAGGGAAGGTAGCGCTCATTACTGGGGCAAACAAGGGCATTGGATTTGAGATCGCCAAACAACTCGGCATGCTCGGTTTCACAGTAATTATCGGCGCTCGAGATACAGTTCGAGGCGCTAGGGCCGCAGATTTACTTCGCTCATTCGGTGTAAATGCATCGCCACTTGATCTTGATGTCACTGTTGCTCCAACAATCGAAGTCGCAGCGAAGGTGATTGGTGATCAATATGGACACCTTGATGTGCTCGTGAATAATGCCGGGATCAGCGGAGGCACGGGAACGATTCCAAGTAGAGTACCCATTGAATTGATGCGACTTGTTTACGAGACCAATGTTTTTGGTGTTGTGGCGGTTACTAATGCCATGCTTCCATTGTTACTAGGAGCGCCGTCGGGCAGAGTCGTTAATATGTCGAGTGGTCTTGGCTCGCTCACGCTTAGTTCTGATCCCGATTCAGAATTTGGAAAACTTAATATTCTTGCTTATCAGTCTTCGAAAACTGCACTTAATGCGCTCACTGTCGCGTATGCAAAGGAGTTGCATGAAAGTGGGATTTTGGTCAATTCGGCAGATCCTGGATTTACTGCGACCGATTTTAACAATCATCGTGGGTACCGAAAAGTCGAGCAAGCGGCGACGATAGCCGTTCGATTGGCTTGCTTGAAGGATGATGGCCCAACCGGTACCTTCCAGGATGAATCAGGATATGTCCCTTGGTGAAAGCCGAAGCGCGGAAAGGGATCTGCGATTCTGCAAAAAAATTCATTTAGAAGAAAAGTTACTTCTGTTCCTTTAATACACAGGTCACGGGGATCGGAAACGAGTCTATCTAGAAAGATTCCAAATGAAAGTTGGGGTCCGTTTCTAGTTACCACTAATTAGTTCCATCGAATGAAGGTGTTCAAAAGGTGGTCGTGCCACCGATAGTTAGATAATCTTGGAAAATGAATGGTGCAAAACTCCGGGAATCCGAAGTTGACCATGGAGTCGAAGAAAACAGACCTTCTCGCACCTTGATCTATCTTTTTAAAGATCAAAATTGGCGATTCGTTCTTGCTTTCATCTTTTTTTGCATCAAACATTCGCCTGTCTGGCTAATTCCGCTTCTCACGGCCAATATAGTTGACATTCTTGTAACACATCAGCCAATTCGAAATTTATATATCAGCATCGCGATTCTGCTCTTCGTAACTGTCAATAACTGGCCATTTAATATCTTATATGTACGCTTTCAAAGTCGGGCAATTCGCGAGGTGGAAAATAAGCTTAGATCTGCACTCGTCGAACGGATGCAACAACTCTCCATGGGCTTTTATCTGCGGACCAATGCCGGAATTCTTCAAACGAAAATAGTCCGGGACGTTGAAAATATTGAACAGATGGTTCGAAATCTCTCCGATGGGGGATTTGTAGCGATTAATGGAATCGTTGGGACTTTGGTGATTACGGCAATAAAAGTTCCAGTGTTCTTACCTTTCTTCTTTCTTCTTGGACCCATTGTGGCGATTTTTGTTGCAGGCGTAAGGCGAAAACTAAATATTCGAAATGACGAATTTAGAGCAGAGATTGAGTCGATGTCGGGTCGAGTCAATGAAATGACTACTCTAATGCCAATTACTAGAGCGCATGGTTTGGAAAAGTGGGCTCTTGAGGTGATGAGTAACTCATTTACCAATGTTCGTCGCGCGGGTCTCAACCTTGATTCATTCAACGCGAAGTTTGGCGCGATGGCTTGGGTGCTACTTCAATTTGCGAATGTTACATGCCTGGCTGTTTCAGGATATTGTGCTTATTCCCACAAAGCTGGAGTAACGACGGGGGACGTGGTCTTACTCACTTCATTGTTCTCGCAGCTCACCGGTTCCTTGACCCTGATGTTCTCACTCATGCCGCAGATATCGCGGGGTTTCACCTCGATTAAATCCATTGGGGAAGTTTTGAACTCACCCGATCTCGAGCACAATGACGGAAAATTGAAAATGTCCGAAATAACGGGTGTAGTGGTTTTCGAAAAAGTCACTTTTACCTACCCGGGAGTTACCAATGCTGCTATCAACGACGTGTCCGTGTCGGCAAATCCCGGGGAAATGATTGCCTTAGTAGGGCCTTCTGGTGCGGGAAAGTCGACCTTTATAAACCTACTAATCGGCTTTCTGCCTCCGCAAGCTGGCCGAATTCTCATCGATGGACATGACACGGCTGAGTATGACTTGCGCACGATTCGGCGATTCATCTCAGTGGTACCACAAGAGTCTGTTTTGATCGATGGAACGGTTTTTGAGAATGTGAGTTATGGCTTGCACGGGGTGAGCCAAGAACGTATGAGAGCAGCATTAGTTGCTGCCAATGCTTGGGGCTTTGTTTCTGAGCTCCCTTATGGTGTTGAAACAATCATTGGTGAACGTGGTGCTCGGATATCGGGGGGACAGAAACAACGCCTCGCAATCGCACGCGCCTTAATTCGTGATCCCCAAATTCTGATTCTTGATGAGGCCACATCTGCTTTGGATTCAGAATCTGAAAAGGAAATCCAGAAAGCTTTTGTTACCCTTATGGCCAATCGAACAACTTTTGTTGTTGCACACCGACTTTCTACGGTTCAGAAAGCTGACGTTATCCTGGTGCTGGACAGAGGAAAGGTCGTTGAAAGAGGACAACACTCTGATCTATCCCACGCGGGTGGCGTATATCAGCGTCTCTTTGAAGCTCAGACCTTCAATGGGGAGTCAAATAGGTAACCAGATATGGGAATGACCCACTTGATAAAGGAATGATTCAAGGAAAGGCGGGAACTGCTTAGAGCCAGCCTTCCTGGTTCTAAGCGGTCCCCGCCTTTTGGACGGATTCGAGCGTGTGGCTCGGCTACTTCTTAGATGTCGTAATAAAGCCTTTGTTGCCTTATGTACGCTTGATAAGGATAAATTTCAAGTTCTGGGGCACTTTATTATTTTCAGTCGCTCTGAACTTCAAAATATGGCTTATTCGTTGAAAACTAATTGCAGAAAAGAGATTCAATCAAAAAGTTCTAACTTTTTAGAGTGCCGGAACTTTACTGAAATGAATTGTCTTAAGGTTTCTGCACAATGGATTTCAAGATGGATATCAACGCAGCATTTTCAATAGATGGACCATCACTTTCATTGGTCAGATAAGCGGTATCTCCTATTGTCAAAGTTGATTCAAATGTGGCTCTCAAAATTAGATTTTGTGTCGCGGGATCAGAAACCGAGTTACTGAAATAAAGACCTGTCTTGAGTATCGTTGCCTTGGTATCGTTAAGAATTTTTAAATGTTGAGCGTTACGAAAATTCCTTGCAAAAAACCTTATCGCAAACCACGCAACCGCTAATATGCTTAAATAGGGCAGATCTGCTGCATATCGATCCGTTACTGTGACGTGAGGCTCTAAGGTTTTTAGTGTTGTAAGTAGATCCGTATGCCAGCGTTCGGAGTAAATGATCGTCAGAACTAAGGAGCCGACCATCCCCACTAAATACCATGCAGAAAATCTGTCATACGTATTTTTTAATTTTGAAAAGAATTCTGCGGCGTCATTTGTGCCGATGTTTGCCTGACTAGCTCGAGTTAGTTCTATGGTCTGGAGGTACTGGTTTCGAAAATCCTTCAATTCTGTTTCATACTCTGCCAAATCAGTTCTTTGATTTCTCATTCCGGCCACCGGCAAAAGTTTATTTATCACATAATTGATATTGCTTGAAGTTGAAGTAACAAGATTCTCTGCAACCCTTGCGGCGTCAGTTATCTTCATTGCATCAAATTTTGCCATTTGGTACATGGCTTGATTTATTTCTTGTAATTTCTGATCAACATCTTGGCGTAGGTCGAAAGTTAGAAATTCCAATGCTTCAGTTACGGCTAGAAGGATCTGTTTTAAAGTTTCTAATCGAGGCACTAGGGGCGCGAATGGGTAGGAATTTATCCCGGCGGAAATAGTTCTCAATTCATTCAATTTTTCATCGCTCAAATTGGTTCGAATGATTTCGTCGTACCAAGGATCCACTGTTGTACTCCCACTTACTTGAGAAATTTGCGTGCTCTGGCGGCCAAGTCTAAGCATCAATTTCTAAAGAGTCGTTGAAATATGGAATATTCGATGCACTCCCATATCGCCATCGATTTCAAGTCTCAGATGAGAGGATGGCAGGTGCGTTCCCTGTAACACAGCACCCTATAAATACATATCCCATTAAACGTCCGTCTAGTCCTGTAATGTTGCACTAGAGCCAAAGGGGGGAAAATGCCGGATTTTAGGTCTGAACGGATGCCCTCACCGGATGGTCGGGGAAACGCTAAGGAGGCCTTCGCAAGAGCTTGGGAAAAGTACGCGAAGACATTAGAACCAATTACCAAACCACTAGCCAGCCCCATGGCCAGAAATGCAACCTTTGACATCTACGGGTTTTGGGTAGTTTGGAACCTTCTCGGAGGATTTGAAGGACTGATGAAGCCAGTTTCTGAAGGTGGATTGGCCATGAGCAGATCTTCTGTTTTCCGGAGGATCCAGATTTTTAGAATGGCTACGGGAAAGCACCCGGATGAATTTTCAATCCCGGGGATCACCATCGACATAGATGCCTACCTCAAAGATATGAACTTACGAAAGGGCGACACGCCGGAGGCAGACTAGTTGTAGTTATTTGGACTAGATGATCTCTAGTCGCTATTATTTAGACTATGGAAGAGAGTCATGGTTTAGTTGAGTTGGCGTCAGGCGTCGACTCGATCTACCTGTCCTCACGCCCAAATGTCTCTGAGAAGCTCTTTAGGGACTTGAGTTTTCTGAGCCAGAATGCTCGTGAGTTAGACCAAGATTCCGTTCCATACCAAATTGGAACTGAATACTTTGAAGTCCTTAACCATCGTTGGCAAAACTACGCCGTATGTATTCGTCACAATCATGGCCTAATTGGATTTACTAAGAGCAAATCTTTTCCGGGCGTAAGAGTCCAAATCTATTCAGAGTTTCTTCATGCGGTTGGGGCAGAGGAGGCAATCAGATGGTTCACGAATATTCTCAAACTTGAAGGAATTGCAGTTGAGTGGACTGTAAGTCGAATTGATCTGTTCATGGATATTCAGGGCTGGGATATTGCGAACACTAATCGGGATGAATTTATCTCTAAGGCTAAGGCATTCGGAATAGATGGAGATGACTCGGTTTATACCGGTTACAGATTTGGAAGACGAACAACCGGAACCGTAATCGCGCGCATTTACAACAAGACGGAGGAAATTAAAGTTTCTGGAAAAGACTGGATGAAGTTGATTTGGGGGAGTGATTGGAATTCTAACGAAGATGTTTGGCGCATTGAGTTTGAGGTTCACTCCCAATTCTTTAGAGAAGTTGGACTAGGTTCCGCGTCGCTCGTTTTAAGTAAGATCGATCAAATTTGGATAACCCTCACGCAGTCTTGGTTATCTCACCGCATAGTCGGTGACGACACAAATTCCTCTAGGTGGCCCCTCTCCGCGGAGTGGATATTCGTTCAAGGATGCTCTTTCGTACATAACTTCATTCCCTTGAAGCGCATACGACAGGTGAAGCGAGTTCATCATTTAGATTCCATTATGGCGGGCTTGAAGGGCTATGTAACGTCCGCATCTGCCCACTCCGATGCGCAATCCCTACCTGAATGTATGGCCTTTGTAGAAGCGTGCTTAGGCGAATATGACCGTGGGAGCAGGAAAACTTTCGTTGAGACTCTGAATAAAAAGCGTGACTGGTTGAAGTCACTATGAACGGATCCAGCGATGATCGCCTCTGGTCTGCAAAGGAAACAGCGTCCTACCTTGGAATTCCGCTGAAAACTCTCTATCAATTTAATTACAAGGGCACTGGTCCCACTTTCTATCGAGTTGGTAAGCAAATCAAATTCTTTCCGACTGAGGTAATTGCGTGGGTTAGATCCAAGAAAGTTCCCGGTGTTGTCTTCTGATGGCATCCGTTAATGACCGTTGGTGGATTAAGCAATCTGATGGATCCAAGAAGAAGTCGGATCGCTATGGAACCGGAATGCGATGGCAAGTCAGATACCGAAATCCAGATGATCAATCAAGAAATAAGTCGTTCATTCGTCAAGTGGATGCAGAACGATTCGCCTCATCCATCGAGTATGAATTGAACCGGGGGAGCTACTTCGACCCGAAGTTGGGGCAGGTCAAATTCAAGGATCTAGCCGAAAAGTGGTTCAAGACTCGAACGGCAAATCCATCGACTATCAAACAAAATGACATCCATCTGCGTCACCACATATTGCCCTACTGGGGAGAGAAGCCGATAGGAGCAATTAAGAATTCCGATATCCAAACTTGGCTAGCCCAACTAAACGAGGCAGGTCTATCGGCTCGCTATGTCCGCCTAGTCTTTGTGAACTTTCGCCTGGTTCTAGAGGTCGCAGTACGTGACGATCTGTTGATCAAGAACCCCGCCGTAGCTCGAAACTTCAGTTTCCCACCCGTCTCAAACCAACGTGTTGAAGTCTGGACACCCGAGCAGTTCAAGGCGATCCTCGAAGCCCTGCCACCGGAAGCGAAACTAATGGCACTTCTCGGCGGTACCTGCGGACTTAGGCAAGGCGAGATCTTTGGCGTTCGAGTGCAGGATCTCGATTTGGAGACAGGTGTGATCACGGTGCGCCAGCAGATAACGGCTCTTGATTACAAACCAACCCCTGCGCTAACCAAGAACCGGCGAACAAGGTCGGTTCCACTCCCATCCTTTGTAGCCGATCTTTTAAGAGAGCACCTTACGACCCACGAACCATTGGAAGGGGAAAGAACCCTCGAACCATCCGTCGGAGGTTTGATTTTTTACCTTCGGGAGAGNNTACTACTTTAATCAAGGAATCTGGCAACCGGCAATAAGGAAAGCGGGACTTCCTAGATCCAGAGTCAATGGGATGCACGGATTGAGACATTTCTGTGCCTCTGTTTGGTTGGATCATGGTGTGAATATAAAAGCGGTTTCCACTTTTCTTGGACATTCGGATCCGGGCTTTACTCTTCGGATCTACACGCACTTAATGCCTCAAAGTGAGGATCTTGTTCGATCTGCATTTCAAGATATCGGATCAATAATCGCTCACTAGTTGCTTAGACCGAGGTATCCTGAGCGGGCATCGAGAGAGGCAGTTAGCGATTCATGAAAATAAAGATCGCCCTTGGAATCGTTGCTGCCATCGCGGTTGTCTTGCTATTTCATTGGGACGGCCATGAAGTCCTGAAAATTGAAGCAAAACAACAAGCACAAAATTTGGCTGCTTTTGACCAATATAACGCCACTCACCCTTTACCTACTTTTATCTTTCTTCAAACAGATTTATGTTACGCGTTACAAAGTAGCGACAAAGTTGGCGAAGATTATTCCAAAATCGATAGTGGGTTACTTTTGGATCAGGATGTCTTGCCTGACTATAAGAAATTGAATGATTCGGTTGGTTCCACGCTGGGCGATATAAAGGATTCGATCGTCAATTTGCCTGGAGACCCGCCGAGTTCCGACGAATTATCTATTGAAAGCAAGGTGAAAATCCTTCGCAATGCCCTAAACAAGAGCTACTTGCATTTGGAACTAGGTGCATTTCAAACAGCTCGAACTTCTTTTGCTGCCGTACCAAAAACATTAGTTTCATTGGGCGCAACCGGATGCGAGTCACCAGTTCCAACTATCTCGCCCGTCCCTGCATCCTCAACTCCGAGTCCTAACGAATTTGGTTTAAGTTATCGCGATTTTGCAAATGACTCGGTTTGCAAGTTGAGGCTTGATATAGAAAATGTCTTGGTTACTATGCCTAGCGGTGATTCCGTTGGGGCTAAACGATCCGTCCTCATCAATCAACTTAAAATTTTGGCTGATCAGTTGCAGGAGGCTTCACAGTCCACGGGTTGGGCAAGTCAGGAATCCCTATTACCAACCGACAAGGTGAACATCCAGACTTTCCAAGATACCTCGGACGCCATCTATAGACTAAGGGTCAAATATTATTTAGGGCATGCACCAGATGTTCAATCGCGATTCAAAATTTTATCGACAACGATTTCACCACTAGCCGTTCTGGGATGTAGCAAGATTAAGGGCTAGTCACTTTTCCGATTTTCGTTCGATTTCGGGGCACACTCGGGGCACAAGACATCGGAAACTAATACAAAAAGGCGGGAACTGACGAGAACCAAGTTGCTTGGTTTCCGTTCAGATCCCGCCTTTTGGACGGATTCGAGCGTTTGGCTCGGCTACTTCTTAGATGTCGTAATAGAGCTCAAACTCAGCTGGATGTGGACGCAAACGAACATAGTCGATTTCGGCGGTGCGCTTGTATGCGATCCAGGTTTCGATTAAATCTGGTGTGAATACGCCACCCTTGGTGAGGAAGTCGCTGTTGGCTTCAAGAGCATCAAGCACTTCTGGAAGTGAACCTGGAACTTGTGGGATAGCCGCAAGATCTTCGCCTTCCAATTCGTAGAGATCCTTATCAACTGGAGCAAGCGGTTCGATCTTGTTCTGGATTCCATCGATACCTGCCATCAACATTGCTGCGAAAGCGAGGTATGGGTTTGATGATGGATCTGGGCAGCGGAACTCAATGCGCTTTGCTTTTGGATTCTTACCTGTAATAGGGATACGGATACAAGCAGAGCGGTTACGTGCCGAGTAAACGAGGTTTACAGGTGCTTCGAAACCAGGGACCAAGCGGTGGTACGAGTTAACCGTTGGGTTTGTGAAAGCCAGTAAAGCAGGCGCGTGCTTCAAAAGTCCACCGATATACCAGCGGGCCATATCTGAAAGATCGCCGTAACCATCTCCGAAGAACAACGGGACGCCATCTTTCCAAAGTGATTGGTGAACGTGCATGCCGGAACCATTATCTCCAAAGAGTGGCTTTGGCATGAATGTTGCTGTCTTGCCGTTCTTCCATGCGACGTTCTTGATGATGTACTTGAACTTCAATACGTCATCGCCAGCCTGCAAGATGTCAGAGAAACGATAGTTGATTTCCATCTGGCCTGCGGTACCAACTTCGTGGTGTGATCGCTCGACCAAGAGTCCTGCGCGGCCCAGTTCCATTGTCATCTCATCGCGGATATCTGCGAGTTGATCAGTTGGTGAAACAGGGAAGTATCCACCCTTGTAGCGGGTCTTGTAACCACGGTTTGGAGTGCCGTCTGCTTCCATGTCGTTTCCGGTGTTCCAGGCGCCTTCGATCGAATCAATGAAGTGATGAGATTGGTTCTGTGAAGTGGAGAAATTAACTTCATCAAAGACGTAGAACTCTGCCTCTGGGGCAAAAAACGCGGTATCTGCGATGCCAGTTGATTTCAAATATTCGACAGCTTTGAAAACAACACCCCGAGGGTCACGACTATAAGGAGTGTCATCAATTGGATTGTGAACAGAGAACAAGATTACGAGAGTCTTTTCCTTGCGAAAGGGATCCAGAAACGCGCTGCTAGGAATTGGAAGCAACTTCATATCCGACTCGTGAATTGCTTGGAAACCACGCACTGAAGATCCATCGAACATTAAGCCATCGGTGAATACGGCCTCATCAAATGACTCGATCGGAACATTGAAGTGCTGCTGGATTCCTGGAAGATCGGTGAAGCGGATGTCGATGAGCTTTACATCTTCCTTCTTAATATAAGCAAAAATCTCAGTAGAATTTTTAAACATTGTTCTCCCAATTCGGCCAGATCCGACCGCATAGTTAAAAGAGGGGGCGAGGCACATCGACGGGCCACGTATGGGGGAATGTTACCCTTCAGCCGTGCCAGATCAAGCCACCTTTGGACGCCGATTCATGGCAGTCGCCCTTGACTGGTTCATGTGCCTCGGAATTGCCCACTTGATCACACGCAACTTGACCGGGGGAGCTCAATTTCTGCCGCTGGCAATCTTCTTTGTTGAGGTCGGGGTGCTGACCGCGCTTGGAGGGGCATCTGCCGGACAGCGAATTGTTCGGGTACGGGTGGTGGATGCCACCTCGGGCGGCCCGGTCCCTGTTGGTCGAGCCTTTTTGAGGACCGTGTTGATCTGCCTCGTGATCCCGGCTTTATTCACCAAAGAAGGTCGCGGGTATCACGATTGGTTCACGAATACGAGAGTGGTTAAGTACTGACTTACTACTCTTGCGCTATGCCAGGGAAATTTGTGGATGATGGTGAAGGGCTGATCTTTAACGGCGTTCGTTTTTCCTCCGTGGAAAACCCGATACTTCCAAAGGTGCTGCCTCTCAAAATAAGCAATTGGAATGTTAACCGAGTGCTTCCAAAACAAGATCGCTTCGCACGGATTCAAATTGCCTGTCGGGCTTGGGGGAGCGATATCTGGTTTCTTACCGAAACTCACGAAGAAATGAAACCAAATTCTGATTTCTATTCGATTTTCTCTGGGACGCCTGATCGGAGTTTTGAGGAAGGTGAACGTTGGAGTTCCATTTGGTCTCGCTGGCCGATCGATCCATTAGATGAGTATGTTACAGATAAGTCCAGGTGTGTTGCGGGAAGAATCGAGAATTCTACGTTTGGAGAATTAATTCTCTATGGACTCGTGTTGCCTTGGACAACCGATCCAAGGGGCAAGGAGATCGGGAGTTTTGAAGTTTATAAACAGAATCTGCGCAGTCAACAGTCTGATTGGTATCGCATTAGGGCTGCCTTCCCGAAGGCGGTTCTGATTGTTGCCGGTGACTTCAATCAAAGTCTCGCGCAAAAGCACTACTACGGATCTCATGATAAAAGAGCTATTTTGGAAGGGGTTCTCGAGGAGTGCGGACTTATTCCACTCACGTCCGAGGCCAATGACCCAATTTATCGAGACTCTCCGCCAAACGCGTGCATCGATCACATCTGTATATCAACAGGTGGCTGGGACCTCGAAGCAACTTCGAGATGGCCAAACGCACCAACCTTGAAAGAAGCAGATTCAGATCATTTTCTTGTGAGTGTTCAAATTTCCTGATCAGATTGAAGTCTTTAAAGTGATCTTCTTGCGACGTCGAACAGAGTGAACTAGCAAATCGATCGCGAGGAGTACCCCGAAAATTGCATGCCAACGAATTTTAGTTGGGTGACCTAGCCGCCAATCCCAAATACCTGAAATCAACATTCCCAGAGTCAATACCGCAAGCAACAAATCATTAACTGCTTTTCTATAGATCGAAGTCATGATTCTTTTGATTCTTCGTATCTGCTTCAACAATGAAATTACATAATCTTTACGCTGATACAGATGAATTACTACAAATGGAACGAAAATTAGACCGACAATTTCGTGGACAGTGAGATGGCTCCATTAATGACTTTGTTAGCGCTTGGGAACCTTTACGCCTTTAGGCATGGGTCCTTTAGGAATAGGCATGTTCATGCCACCGACACCTTTGAGACGATTGCGAACTTCACGGAGTTGCGCCTTGCTAAGTTTCTTTGGGAATTTCTTGACTGCTTTTTGGAGTTTGCGAAGGGAGACTGCGCCGTCATAATCGCCAACCAGTAATTGATGAACAGGAACGCCAGGAACGAAGCGTTCCACCTTCTTTTTCTCATCCTGCAAAAGTGAACGAACTGCGGGGGTTCCCTCGCCGATCAGAATAATTCCGGAGCGACCAACGGTGCGATGGACCATGTCTTGATTGCGAGATGCGCTTACTGCTGGTGTCGTTGTAAAACCTTTGCGGATCGACATTAAGACGCTTGCGCCAGCACCAATCTGACCTTGAATCGAAGTGAAGGCGGCGGTATTGGCGAAGCGTGTAAAGGTAAAGAATGCAAAGAGCAAGGCGAGTGGAATTGAAAGGATTCCGAAGTACAACGGGTGGTGCAATCCTTCTCCCGCAAAGAAGCCGCCGATGAGTACAACTACAAAGACAAGCCCACACCACACATAGGCGATCGGTTTTTCACGGCGAACTAATCCAAAGGCGTCCTTAAGGACCGCCAATTGGCCTTGCTTCTCTGGTTCAGCCATTGTCTTGCTCCTTCATTTTTTCGCGTTCTGCGTGTAAATCTTCGGACGAAATTGCGGTACCACCAAGCCGGGTGGGTGCCCACCACTGGCCCTCATGTGGGTGAGGATAATTGGATTGTAGCGAATGTAAAAGTTCGAGCATTTTTAGTTTGAGTTCAGACTCCGCAACGTCTACATCTGTTCCTTTAGAGACGAAATACGGCTTACCAAAGGCCACATGAACCGGATGTTTGCTCCGACTGAAATCAGGCTTACGCTTTTTTGTGATGATGCGTTGGCTACCCCAGACTGCGACAGGAATGATCGGGACATTTGCGGCTTGAGAAAGCCGAACGGCTCCGGATTTAAGATCCTCTATTTCGTAGCTTCTAGAGATAGTTCCCTCAGGAAAGATGCCGACAATTTCGCCTTTCCGAAGCGCACGCAGTGCCGCGACGAAGGAGGATGACCCGCTGGTTCGATCTACGCTGATGTGATGCATTCCGCGCATCAACGGACCAGCGATCTTGTGATCAAAGATCTCTTTTTTAGCCATAAAACGGATGTAACGGTTGGCGGGGAGTGCGGCAGTTCCAACGAGGGCAAAGTCTAAATAACCGATGTGGTTCATACAGAGGACGGCACCGCCTTTGCGCGGGAGGTTTTCGACGCCCTGAAAATCAAATTTAATTCCTAAGTACTTCCAGAACGTTTTGATCGCGACAATGACTGGGGGATAAACGAGTTCAGCCACGCAGGAGAGCCTTCTTTTCTTGTGCTTGTTTGTAAAGGCGACCAGCGCGATAACTCGAACGAACGAGTGGTCCGCTCATGACTCCCAAGAAGCCAATCTCTTCGGCTTCTTTGGCAAGGTCAACAAACTCCGTTGGCTTGACCCAGCGAATAACAGGGTGGTGCTTTGGAGTTGGACGTAGGTACTGAGTAATCGTGATGAGATCGCAACCCGCCGCGTGAAGATCGATAAGTGCTTGTGTAACTTCTTCGCGCGTTTCGCCCATTCCTAGAATCAAATTGGACTTTGTAACCAATCCAAAAGCTTGAGCTTGGGAAATAACATCAAGTGAACGATCGTATCTAAAAGCCGGACGTATCTCTTTGAAAATACGAGGGACAGTCTCTAGGTTATGGGCAAAAACCTCTGATCGAGTTTCGAAAACTTTATTGAGCAAATGTGGCTTACCGCTGAAATCTGGCGCCAACATCTCCACACCCGTGTTCGGGTTGAGTTCATGTACTGCTCGGATTGTCTCCGCGTAGAGCCAAGCTCCTTCATCCGGCAAATCATCGCGTGTAACGCCAGTAATTGTGGCGTAACGCAACTCCATTGATTTGACCGACTCTGCAACGCGACGTGGTTCACCGCGATCTAGGGGTTCTGGTTTGCCAGTATCAATATTGCAGAAATCGCAACGGCGCGTACAGCGATCGCCTCCGATGAGGAAGGTAGCCTCCCGATCTTCCCAACATTCAAAAATGTTGGGGCAAGCTGCTTCTTGGCAGACTGTGTGCAACCCTTCGCTAACAACGAGAGAACGTAGTTTGGTGTACTCCGGGCCGATGTGAGCCCGAGATTTGATCCACTCTGGTTTGCGTTCGATTGGCACGGCAGCATTACGTGCTTCGATGCGAAGTAGACGACGTCCTTCAGGAGCGAGTGTCATTAAATCACCTTCGTGAGTGCGGCCAGGATTGCGGATTCAACCATGGGTAATACTTCATCAATTGTGATTTCGCGACCAAGTTCTTGCGCCATCGAAGTCACATCTGCATCAGAAAATCCGCAAGGAACGATCTTTGAGTAAGCCGAAAGATCTGGATTTACATTGAGTGCGAACCCGTGCATGGTCACGCCCTTGGCGACACGCATTCCAATAGCAGCGATCTTGCGATCACTTTTGGCGTCACGAATCCACACCCCAGATCGTTCGCAGTAACGTTCTGCCGGAATTCCGAAGGATTGGCAGACTTCAATTAGTGCGGTTTCCACTTCGCGGACAAAGGCCACAACATCGTTGCGGTTCTTTAATTTAACGATTGGGTAACCAACGATTTGTCCTAAACCGTGCCAAGTGATTTTTCCGCCCCGATCGACATCAATCACGGGGCTGCCGTCTTGCGGCCGTTCATCTAACTTGGTCATGCGACCCGCTGTATAGACCGAGGGATGTTGCAACAACAAGAGAGTGTTGGGGGTGGTTCCTGCGACGACGCCATCCAATGTGTCACGCTGGAGCTGCCAGGCCTCGAGATAGTCGACGATTCCCAGACGGAGGACCACGGGCTGATCAACCAAAGTCCCCTCGGCAGCGCTCATAACCCTTAGCCTAATGTAGGTTTCCGCGTATGACACTTCGGGTAGGAATCTCAGGTTATGGGCTCGCAGGACGCTTTTTTCATGCCCCGCTAATAAAGGCGTGTGGATATGAGGTGGTGGGAGTTCTAACGACCAACGAGGAGCGCCGGGCTCAAGCGATTGCCGACTTCCCGTCAGTTGTCGTTGTTGACTCGTTGGAAGCGCTTCTGGATTTAGGTCTGGACTTGCTAGTGGTCGCAAGCGCGAACGTC
>PLXJ01000004.1 GCA_003151395.1 Actinomycetota bacterium
ACGATCATTATGTTCTCGCTCTGATCCTTCGCTCCAAATCCAGAGCTTGCCCGCAATTCTTGAGTTCCCTTAATGGGGCTTGTTTTTACAACTCTGCCGTCCCTCGCTAAAAATAATTCAGGTGATGCAGATGCGATCTCAAGACCAGGGATGCGGAGAAAAGATGCATAGGGCGCAGAATTATGAACAAGCAATTGCTCAAATAATGAATCCAGTGAGGCATCCGGAGCAGCCGTCGTAAGGACTCTGCAGGCATTTACTTGGTACACAACACCCTCTGAAATCCTCTCTCGAATTTCAGAAACGTACCGACTAAAATCTTCTCGTTCCAGAGAACTTTCCCAAACAGAGTCAATCACCTTCCACGGTTTCGATTTCGGAAATGCTTTGCCGTGTTCGACTTTTGCAAAGTTCGCCAAAACCGGAACTCCTTCAAAGGAGATGGAAACCGTCCAGAAACCACCTTGATCAACCCGCTTTATATCACTGCTCACTTCGATTAAATCAGTAGCCAGGAGACCGTTCATCCAGAAGAACGATGTGGTTTCATCCATGCGTAGAAGGGTATCCGTTCACCTCTCTTTGCCACTTTCTGCGGCGATAGGCTAGATTTAGCGCTTCAACGCCGGGGTCGCTTCGGAATTGAAAGTGCGGACGTAGCGCAGTTGGTAGCGCGGAACCTTGCCAAGGTTCAGGTCGCCGGTTCGAACCCGGTCGTCCGCTCTAGTGTTTCTATCGCTAGGATTCCGGCGAATACATCGGAAATATGGTCGGATGGCCGAGAGGCGAGGCTCAGGACTGCAAATCCTGCTACACGGGTTCAAATCCCGTTCCGACCTCCATTACATATTTTGGACGGCTATCTTCCAAGCCGAAACTACCTCCACGTTCCACTGCTGCCAAGTCATCTGTAACGTCTTTCCCCAAGAAATCGCAAGTGGGCCCGCTGGGGTAAACCCGTCGATCACCACCCAGTGATAGGTGGGGAGATCCATAGTAACTCCAGCAAAATTTTGGCCCTTCCCAAAATAGAGTTGGGCAATAACAGCCTGAATTTTAGGATCGCTGACGGATGCTTTAAGACTCTCCGGATCGGTGAATAGTGGGGTCGCAGTTTTGAGTAGCGTGCCCCCAATACCAAACTTGCTCCAGTACGCAAACACTTGATCATTCGAAAGGCCCTTGGTGGCTCCCCCTGACTTGATGAAATCGGCGTTCATTATTTGTGGATCTGGATGTATTCCAAGAGCGGCACTCTCCCAATTTCCTACCGCTGCAAATGTGCAATTTTTAAGTCCAGTCGAAGCGTCATTCCCAAAGGATGAGAAAGTCGAGTTGATTGGTCCAAGAACACAGTTGAATTCACCTTGTACGCAATTAATTATGTTGCCACTGTTTTGATAGGCCCTACCTTTAATTGGGTAGGAACCTGTCTGATCCGTGGCCAAAATAGAAAAAGTTGCTTGTGCAGATACTCCTGCCATCCCGCAGTTGGTCTCTATTGTTTCGCAGCTGATGCCATCCAGCGAAGAAGTGACTGTGTAGGAAATAATCCCTTTACCCTTAGGCGCACCAGCGGCACACCAATAGACACCAAAATTAGAATTTCCGATGTCGACCAATGTTAATTTGATGGCTGCAGCCGAACTCCAGCCGGGATGATTACCAGTTAGCTCACCACTACCAGTACACGACAATTGTGGATTTGAATCAGGGCTCAGATCAATCTTTGGTGTTGCCAGTTGATATACGGGGACTGCCGAAACCGCACCAGCGCTCTCTATTGGGAGAAATGAAAATCCCGCATAAATCATTACGCACCAATAAGCCACATAGGCCGCTGTTTTAATTCTCATCGAATCTCCGCATCAAGAACTTCTTTGTTGTTGATCTAGTGGAGTAAATTTCCTCGAAATTGACTATTTCAACATCCGTCAGAAACCTCTAATTAGTCGGTTATCCCCCTCAGAGAAAACTGCTGAAATTACTTACCTTTTCAGGGATAATTACCTACGATTTACTCACGTAAGGAATTCGTAAGGCATTATTATGAGATTTTTATACTTTGTAAGGTATCCGAACGTCTTTCGTGATCCTTCGGATCAACCAAATTCCTCCACTCCGTTAAACTCGGGAATCTAATAATTGCGGGAAGGAGGTTGTCATGGAACTTCAGGTTGAACCGGAAGTGAAGATTCGGATATTGGCTGTTGACGAACATCTTATTTTCCTTGATGGTCTTCGAAGCCGACTAAAAGACGTTGCCAAAGAGATTGAAATTGTCGCACAAGCAAACGATGGAGATACGGCGTATCAAATGGCGTCCACTCTCATGCCCCATGTGGTCTTAATGGAAATGTCGCTCAATTCATCAAAGCTTTCCGGTTTAGAGGCAGCTAGAAAAATCAAAGAAGATTTTCCTGAGACAAAAGTTTTGATTTTAACTGCAGATGATTCTTCCGCAGCAATCATGGGAGCGCTCCGCGCCGGTGCAAGTGGCTACTTACTCAAAACGATTAGTATTGAAGAATTAAAGGAAGCCATTATTACCGTCATGAATAACGGTTCTGCACTAAGTCCATCGGTAGCTCAAAAAGTACTAATGGTAATTAGTCGTCCAGTAACTGAAAATTGCACCCCAACGGCTCGAGAGTTGCAGATATTGGAATATATGGAACTGGGTATTACAAACAAAGAAATGGCTAAGAAGCTATTTCTGAGCCCTCGTACGATAGAGGTCCACATGAGTCATATCTTCCAAAAATTAGGAGTCTCCTCGAGGACCGAGGCCGTCGTGAGAGCCCTTCGCATAGGACTACTTTCTCTACCCCCACTGGAGAAAGCTGTATAAGTTCGGAAGTTAAATTTATTGTGTGGGCAATGCGATTTCTAACCTGGTTGATATCCCCCACATCGAGACCGCCTCTAAATTCCACTGTTGCCATGTCATCTGCAACGTCTTTCCCCATGTCGCTACGAGCGGTCCTTGGGGCGTGTACCCGTCCACCACAACCCAGTGATAGGACGTATCTTGCATGGTTACACCAGCAAAGTTCTGCCCTCTCGGAAGGGAAAGGGAGGCAATCACCGCCTTGACATTAGAATCGTCAATCGCCGCCATAACGTGAATTGGATCAGTATAAAAAGGAAGGGCAGCATTAAGCAGCGTTCCACCAATCCCCTTGGTCTGCCAATAGTTAAACACTTGGCTGTTCGTTAGTCCCACACTTGGGGTACCGCCGGCGTCTGCAAATTCCGATTGAATCAATACCGTATCTGGAATCGTCCCTAACACCACTTCTTCCCAATTTGCGACGGCAGCGAAGGTGCAGTCACCGATACCTATCGGAGCCACGTTTCCATAGGAGGGAAACTTCAATCCTCCAGGACCTGGATTACAAAAATTTGCGGAAGTCGCGCACAGGTAGGGCGAACCGTTATTTTGAATCGCAAAGGTGGTGGCGGGATAACTGCCCGTTTCATCGGTAGCCATTACCTGAAATCCATCTTGAACCGATACGCCTTTCATTTCACATGAAGTTAAAAGCGTTTCGCAAGTTATCGCATTTGATGAAGAAGTTACCGTGTAGGAAATAGTCCCTTGACCATTAGGGGAAGTCGCTGGGCACCAATATAGTCCGATGTCGGAATTGGCCAGACTTACCAATGTTAGATTTGTTGCTGCCTTGGTGCTCCAGCCAGGATGGTTACCCGATGCTTCCCCGCTCCCCGCACATTGCAATTGTGGATCTGATCCAACCGGTAGAAGCAGTGGAGTAGCAGGAACGTTGACTTGTAAGGTATCTGAAGGAGTAACTGCCGAACCCTTGTTTAGGGTCGAAGAGCTCCAGTACCAACCCTGATTTCGATTAACACATTTAAAAATCAAATTCTTTTGAACAATGCTTTTACTTCCCTTTTTGCATACCTGACCACTTTTAACTTTGGCGGCGGCAGTGGCTGGCTCAATGACCGCTACCTGAAGAAGGATCGCAAATGTAGTCAACCAGAAAAGATATCGGAAGGCTTTGTGCTCCATCATTATTGAAGTAATCCAATCCAGTAAGGCTTCAATAATAAATGTAATTCAGAGATTTTTAAGCACCAGCGGGTGATATTTTGCCAACTAATTGCCAGACGGTCCCAACTTCTCTGTTCCATTGTTGCCAAGTCATTTGAATGGTTTGGCCCCAAGTCACAACCAGTGGGCCACGTTGGGTATAACCGTCCACAACTAACCAGTGAAAGGTTTGAGCGGGAAACATGAAATTACCCAAGAATTGACCTTTCTCGGCATGTAGCGACGCTATCAACGCTTTTACATGAACATTATCGATTGCGCTTCTTATATCTTCCGGATCGGGCGGATATGGAGTAGCACTTACCAGAGAAATTCCAGTTATTGCATTCTTCTCCCAATAATCCAAAGTTTGAGAATCACTTAATCCAACTTTATAGGTTCCGCCTGCTTCACTAAATTGCATCCCGAGCACTGTCGAATCCGGCGATACTCCAAACACAACCTGCTCCCAATTTGCTATTGCAGCAAAGGTGCAGTCCCCGAGTGATGTCGGTGGAATATTTCCGTATGTATTAAATACGAGAAGGGCATTGGAAATGTTGCAGGTGAGCGGTCCAGGTATGCACGGTGCCAGCGTGCCGGTGGACTGAACAGTGGCGAGCCCCGAATCATAGGTACCCGTCTCATCTGTAGCGGATATTTGGTAGGTGTATTTTCCAGTAATTCCAAGAATCACACACGTCAATGTTCTTGTTTCGCAGGAGTATCCACTCGGTGATGCCGTAACCGTGTAAGAAATTTTTCCAGAACCATTTGGTGCAGCAGCCGGACACCAAAACACTGCGTGACTTCCACTGCCAAAATCAACAACAGTGAGTTTCACACTAGAAACACTGCTCCACCCGGGATGAGCCCCAGAAGTTTCTCCAGATCCGGCGCATTGGAGGGATGGGGGTACTAGATCTATTTTTTTAAGTCCCACATTTGATATTATCGAAATGTCGAGAGGTGGAACCGAAATCGATACCGAAGCTTGACTCGCCAACTTTGGTACAAGTGCCATTAAGACAAACTTGTGCAAAACATTAGGGAGGAAGATTGTAATTGGCTGTTTTGGAGTTACGAGGTAATTGCTATCTCGCCCATCAACCCGAACTGTTGTCCTCGTCCCAGAAGGGTAGGCAATCCCATGTATATCTTCTCCGTTAAATAAAATGATGTATTCGATTTTCGTTGCCGGAGCAAATGCAGAGGTGAATTGGAGAATATTTTGCTTAGCAAAATATGGTGGCGTCTTGAGTGCAGTCGATGCCCAAATCAATCGATTCAATCGTTTGACACAAGTAAATTGATAATCTCCACGGCTAACCGTTTGGTTCAATTTAGTGCACGTCCCGCCGTCTTGAACGGAAGTTCGAAACTGTGATGTTGCAGTTGAGTTCGTCGTCGTACTAAAAATGCTCATGAGTAAAACTGTTAGAGCTATCCGAAGAGCAACGTTGCTTTTCATAACTAGTCCGATCAGGTAAAAATACGGTAACCAATGTCGCTTACGAAATCCTCGCGTTTTTTATCCAAATATTTGGCGAATTTTTGGAGATTCTCTTAGAACCACGGCCGAGGTACAATTTTCAAATGAATGAATTTTCGAACCGTCCATGGGGGCGATATCAAGTTCTTGATGAGCAACCCGACCACAAAGTTAAACGGATCTGGGTTGACGCAGGTAAACAACTTTCTTACCAGAGGCACCAACGTAGGGCCGAGCATTGGTTCTTCATTTCGGGTGTCGGGATAGCTACCTTGAATGGACAAGAAGTAAATGTTCACGCGGGTTCAACAATAGATATTGCGTTTCATGAGCTTCATAGAATTCGTAACATTGGCACCGAAGAGTTGATTTTCATTGAAGTCCAGAC
>PLXJ01000043.1 GCA_003151395.1 Actinomycetota bacterium
GAACCGGAATCGGAGGCGGCCTCGTAAACAATGGCGCGCTCTACCGCGGCGCGTTTGGAGTTGCAGCAGAATTCGGCCATATGCGAGTCGTGCCAAATGGTCACGCATGTGGTTGCGGAAAATTAGGTTGCTTTGAACAATACGCATCCGGTTCCGCGCTACATCGTCACTTGCTCGAAGCGATAGAAAAAGATCCTGCCAGTGGCAATTCGTTATTGGCTCGAGGTGATGGGACTATCGCAGGCATCAAAGGGAATCACATCACGGATGCCGCCCGCGAAGGCGATCCAATTGCAGTTGGAGCGTTCAATACAACTGGAGAGTGGTTGGGTGCTGGGATCGCATCTATTTGCATGATTGTGGATCCCGCGTGCGTCGTAATTGGCGGTGGAGTAATCGACGCCGGTGAATTACTCATGAAGCCGACACGCGACGCCATCGAAAAATATATGCCGTTTTATGGAAGGCATCCTGCTCCAAAGGTATTGGTTGCAGAACTTGGCAATGATGCAGGACTTGTCGGAGTAGCTGATCTGGCGCGTCGTTAAACCGCGGCGCCATCCTCAAAGTCATCGTCGTTGCGCGCCAAACGAATAATGGATGCAACGACACCGCCAATAAAGAGAAGGACCCCGGGCCAGGGCCCAGTTCCAAAAAAGGTAAAGCCTGTTAGGTATTCCAGGAGCAAATAAGCAGGGCCTCCTATTAAAAAAATGAGTGCGATACGAGCCGACTGATCAACTTGGGGGAGTTTTGGGTCTGGGTGTACAAAGTGTTCTTCACCTCTGCGATCTAATTCATCCAGATATGTTGTCGGTGCAGACTCATCCAGGGAGAGTTGCGAAACAATTGACTCGAACTCGGCGTTGATCAGTTCGGCTTCATCGCTCTCGTTTGTGTGTTCGAATTGGCCCGTCAAAACATCCTGAATATACTCAACGCTTTCCGCGATTAAATCTTGGAGTTCAAAATCAAGGGCGACATTGTGAAATGATCGTTCGAAGATGATCTCTCGGATGCTGGGTGAAGAAATATTGTCTATAATGGTGTGGCTACAGTTTGGGTTTACGACATGATCGTTTACTGAGTAACCAATCAACACCGGAAGATCAACAAGATACAAATCGCTTTCGACTTCTCTCCAAAGCGTTCTGACAGAATCTAAAGCCTTTAGCGGAATTCGATCGTATCCATGAATTGGCGGATTTGGTTGGGCTACATCACTGGTTCCCCCTCTGATCGAAGGAAGGAGATGTTTGAGCAAAGGAAGTAATTGAAAAAATTTTCGTTCATCAAAGATTGAGGGATTGAGTAAAAGCAGTCCTTCAATTTCACTCCCACGAATCTGTGCAAGCTTGAGGGCAAGCGCTCCACCAACAGAGAAACCACCGACAAATACTCGATCGCAATTTTCTTTCAGGGCTAGAAAGGCCGATTCAGCTGAGTCATACCAATCTTTCCAACTACTTTTGTTGAGGTCTTGCCAGTTTGTTCCATGTCCCGCTATTCGAGGAACGGAAACCGTGTAACCGGCATCGTGAATTCCATGCGCCCATGGAAGGATCGAGGCAGGGGAGCCGGTGAAGCCGTGAAGGAGTAAAACCCCGGTTTTTCCTCCAGAAAGGTAAAAACTCTCTGAGTTTGCTATGGAAGTCACGCTCAGATGGTGTCACAGTGTGGTCATTAACCCCTAAATTAGACCCCTGAGCATTCGGGTGGGTCTCCGCCTTTTTGTGGTGGTAACGAAAAAAGTACGAGTGAGAGGACGGGGCGCCTTATGGTTTATACCTTTTTGAAGTCCTTTCTGACTCCAATTCTGATGGTGCTCTTCCGACCTAAGGTCACGGGTTTGCGTCAGGTACCGAATCTCGGTCCAGTAATCATTGCCTCGAATCATCTTTCATTTAGTGATTCAATTTTTATGCCGCTTGTAGTTCCGCGCAAAGTTACCTTCATGGCCAAGAGCGAATACTTCACCTCTCCTGGCCTCAAGGGATTTATCAAAAAGATCACTTTTCAGGCGCTGGGGCAGGTCCCCGTTGACCGCTCGGGCGGACGCCGCAGCGAGGCCGCGATTCGAACTGGCCTAAACCTCCTAGAAGAGGGGCATTGCATTGGAATCTATCCAGAGGGCACTCGCTCTCCTGATGGACGTCTCTATAAAGGAAGAACCGGAATTGCTCGCATGGCGATTGACTCGGGGGCTCCCGTAGTTCCAGTCGCAATGTTTAACACCGCCGAAATTCAACCGACAGGACAGGTTGTTCCCAAAGTCCGACGGGTAGAAATGGTTTTCGGCGAACCAATGTACTTTGACGGCGATTCAAGTGACCTTACCTATTTACGAAAAGTCACCGATGAGCTCATGCAAGCGATACAGAAAATTTCTGGACAGGTTTATGTAGATATGTATGCGTCAGATGCCAAAAACGCGATCGCTACCGAGCAAAAAAAGAATGAGGAGAACTAGCCGTTTCCTAGGATGTCGCGTCTGGCGAAGACATATTCGCACGTTCCACAGCCATCCTTTGCCGGAGGGCATTCCCCGCGGACCATACGGACTAGATCCGACAGTCTCTCTTGAAGCGCAATTGGGTTGCGCTGCGCGGGGAACCAGGAGCTATTTACGCGATAGCCAAAGCCTGCCGACAAATTGCCAGATGCTCGGTCAAGTGACCAGGTGTAGAGCCCGATCATTGAAATCTTCTTCGCGGAATCTTTCTGGGGATTTTCAAGACTAAAGGCATACGCCTCTAGTTGCGGTGCATAGAAAGTACTCTTGTCGTAATCCTTCTTTTGGAGTTTGCAATCGATTATTCCAAAGGTGCCATCAGCAAATTCAAGCAAAAGGTCGTACTTACCGCGAATAAATAAACCGGAGTCAACTCCGTCAACGATAATATTTTGAGAAGCGACCCAACCGCCGTGAGAGTGAACTCGACCTTCGGGCAGAGCAGGATGCATATCCGCAGTCTTGGCCCCAATGAAGTATCGCTCCTGCATATCGGCAAGATCCCCTATCAGCGGCATTTGCATGGGTGCAGCGACGGAATGGTTGTATTGCAACCACAAGCAGCGGTGACAGTCACCCCATGCATAAGTGAGATGGCTTGGACTAATTGCGGCGCGAGGTTCGCCCATGATGACCTACCTTTCTCGAGCGGGGGAGTTCCCCTATTAGTTAAGGTTTATCTGTAGCCGAAGTCTGTACCAAAGCGCCGACATTCGCTGTTTACGCCACCCGACCCGCCTTAAGAGTGCACGATTGAATTGATGAAAGTAAGTATTCCGAGGCCGATCATGACGAAGCCCCCACCGGCTCGAAGCCGTTCTAAACGCCTGGATTCAGATGAGAGCCAAATGCGGATAGTTCCAGCAATGATCCCCCAGGCGCCATCGGAGATGAAACAAATGGTGCAAAAGATTGCACCCAAAAGTAATAATTGCGAGGTCAGATGACCTTTAGCTCTGTCGGTAAATTGGGGGAGAATCGCGGCGAAGAAAACCAAACTCTTGGGATTGAGAACCCCGACGAGATACCCCTGCTGGATCGTCTTTTTGATTGATGGTTTCCCACCGCTCACGTTAGTCATGGATTCCGCATGCTCTCTACTATGGCGTACCGCATCCATCCCGAGGTAAACCAGGTAAAAGGCTCCTAGCCACTGCACGCCGATGTAAAACGGGTGGAATCGCTGAAGTATCGGCCCAAGTCCCACCGCAACAAGGATCGAAATTGTAAACATTCCAAGGGCATTGCCTAAAACCGTTGCAACCGCTACTGCCCGTCCCCAAGAGATGGCTCGTGCAATGGTAAAGAGGACACTCGGCCCCGGCGCCAGGATGATGAGCCAGGCTGCGATCAAGTATTCCCAGAGACGGGAGGGAATGATCAAACTCACTCAGGGAGGATACTTGAGTTGAGCGCGTCCAAGTAGACAGGTTTGTATCGATTCGATAGGTTACGACTCGTTATATCGATTCGATAGATCTTAACGATCTACTTAGGTGTTGGAGTCCATTGATGCGCTCGCGTAGTGAATCCCTTGAGTTCGCCCTGTTAGGCGTCCTCAGCCAGGGTCCGCTCCACGGGTATGAACTTCGCAAGCGGATGACCGCTATTTATGGCCCATTTCGTGCTCTCTCATTTTCCGTCCTCTACCCCCAGCTACACCGGATGCTCGAGGCCGGGGTTATTCAGGAGAGCCTCTCAACTGAACTAGGTCTTAGTCGACGTTCTCGAATCGTTTATGCAATTACGGATTTTGGAAGAAAACGCTTTGAATCAATCTCATCAAGCAGTGAGCCAGATAGTTGGGAAGACGAAAGTTTTGAAGTTCGATTCGCATTCTTCGGGCCAACTCCACAGCGCAATCGACTCCAAATTCTTGAAGGGCGGCATCACAAGTTAGCAGAGAAGGCGACAATCCTTCGTAGCGAGCTCGAAAAGTCACCTGAAGGACTAGACCGATATTTAGTTGAGTGGCGTCGTCACTCATTGGAATCTGCCGAACGAGAAATCGCTTGGCTACAAGAAATGATAAACACCGAAAGGAAGTCAACGTGAGCAACGAAGGTTTGACTAACAGTAAAGAGATCCGCGTAGCGATTATCGGCGTAGGTAATTGTGCGAACTCGCTCATCCAAGGCGTTACGTACTACAAGGATGCGGCACCTGGTGTCGAAATCCCTGGGCTAATGCATGCAGTTCTTGGTGGCTACCATGTTCGCGATGTAAATTTCGTTGCTGCATTTGATGTGGATACCAAAAAAGTTGGTCTTGATCTTGCAGATGCAATGTGGGCTTCGGAAAATAACACAATCAAGTTCTGCGATGTCGCTTCAACTGGACTGATCGTTCAGCGCGGTCACACCCTAGATGGTTTGGGTCGCTATTATCGCGAGACCATCGTCGAATCACCAGCGGAGCCGGTCGACATAGTTGCCGTGCTTAAAGAGCGCAAGGTGGATGTTCTTATTTGCTATTTACCCGTTGGCTCAGAACATGCAGCCAAGTTCTACGCACAGTGCGCGATTGATGCCGGAGTAGCCTTTGTCAATGCACTCCCAGTATTTATTGCTTCTGACCCAGAATGGGCAGATAAGTTTACAAAAGCCGGCCTTCCAATCGTTGGAGATGACATTAAGTCACAGGTCGGAGCAACAATTACACATCGCATCATGGCGAAGTTGTTCCAAGATCGTGGCGTTCATCTAGACCGCACATATCAGCTCAATGTTGGTGGAAACATGGACTTTAAAAACATGTTGGAGCGCGATCGCCTCGAGTCAAAAAAGATTTCAAAGACCCAATCCGTAACTTCGCAACTCGATCACGACATGGGCGCAAATAACGTTCACATCGGACCATCGGATTACATCCCCTGGCTGGACGATCGTAAATGGGCTTACGTTCGCCTGGAAGGCCGTGCCTTCGGTGACGTCCCGCTTAACTTGGAGTACAAACTCGAAGTTTGGGACTCTCCAAACTCCGCCGGTGTAATTATTGATGCACTTCGCTGCGCAAAGATTGCTCTCGATCGCAAGATTGGTGGCCCGCTGCTCTCGCCTTCAAGTTACTTCATGAAGTCACCTCCAGTTCAGTACACAGATGAGGCTGCGCATGAGCGTGTCGAAGAATTCATCACAGGAAAGATTGAGCGTTAGACCCTCCATCACTCAAAAGACCGGCTGTCCGAAAAGTAATCGGATGGCCGGTCTTTTTTAATGCGAATAATTAAATGATCTTAAAACCCACAGTAATTGGACCGGGCTCAATACCGGCAGCCGCATGATCTTCGTTTTCGCCACGATCTAGTTGTGCGCGATGAGCGTGATCGTGCCATCGATTTTCGATCTTCCCGAATCTCCACACTGTTAATGCGATTCCCCATACCGCTACGAACATAATGACTATGATGAAACCGGCCTTATTAATATTGAATGCGAGGGCATAGTTCCAAAACCCGCCAGTTAATTTGAGTTGCTGTGCAAATACCTGAGCTACTTCAAGGCCGCCTATAAAGAGGGCAACAACGACGGAAAGTCCAGTAATAACTATGTTGTAGTAAACCTTTCGGACCGGTTTAGAAAATGCCCATCCGTATGCAAAGTTCATGAAAGAGCCATCAATGGTATCCAGCAGGCTCATGCCTCCGGCAAACAACATCGGAAGTGACAATATTGCCCACCAAGGGAGTCCCGCGACCACGGAAGAACCGGCAAGAACAAGTAACGCAACTTCCGTAGCAGTGTCAAAACCAAGTCCAAATAAGATTCCGAGTGGATACATCTTCCAACTTGCATCGATACGGCGAGCGATCGGCCCAAAGAAGCGCATCATGAAGCCACGCGAATCCAAGTGCTTTTCTAATTCGGCTTCGTTGTACGTACCCTTACGCATCGCCACAAATACTTTTAGGACCGACCACAAAACTATGAGATTGAGCAAGGCGATCAAAACTAAGAATGCTCCACTCACTGATGTTCCGATCAATCCGGTGTAGTGATGGAGTTTTGAGTTTTGGTTTTTAACTTGCACTCCGAGTGATTTGATTCCAAAGTTGAGAACGATCGCGAGCGCGGTCACAACCGAGGAGTGACCAAGGGAAAAGAAGAAGCCAACACCCATGGGGCGCTGGCCCTCTGCCATTAATTTACGGGTTGTGTTATCGATAGCGGAAATGTGGTCAGCATCAAAGGCATGACGCATTCCAAGAGTCAGGGCCAAGAATCCGGTTCCCCACCCGAACATAGTCCCATCGGCAAGGTGGTAGTGACTTGAGGTAGCAAAGGCCATCAAAATTAGCCCACCAAAGAGCAGGAAAAAGATCACGCCAAACATGGCCCCAAGACGACGCCGTTCATCGGGGGAGAGGCTGGAGAATGGATTCTTCGACCTCTTTTTTTGGAGACCCGCCGGAGCGTTCATGGATTCCTCCTGATCCTACTACTTGCGAATTGTTCGCAAGTAGTAATCTATCGCAATAGAGTGATTTCTAGCAGGTCCGATTAAAGGGCTGCACCGCCTTCATGTTCGGTGAGCGAGTCTTTTCCGACATTGATCAAAAGGCCAGAGACAAGTGCTGCTAGAAGTAGGAAGCAGGCACCAATCTTGAATGTGGTGCTAAAACCATGTACTGCACCATAAATTGGCGCTTTGGTTCCTAGCGAGGCGTGACCTTTGATGTAAGCAGCGGTCGAGGCGAGCGCTACGGTGTTCAGAAGTGCCGCACCAAGAGATCCACCGATCTGTTGGCTGGTATTAAGCATCGCACTCGCGACGCCTGCGTCGTGCTCTCCGGAGTTATGTAAGCCGGTACTGGCACTGGGTATAAATACGAACGCCAAGCCAAGGGACATAATGATCATCGCGGGAAGGATGCCCTTTACATATTCAGAGGTCGGCGTTATTCCTGAGAGCAACCAGAGTCCGCCAGCTCCTACGATCAATCCGCCGACCATCATTGGGCGAGGTCCGATCTTTGGCAACAGCTGTGATGCGATTCCAGCGCCTACGATAATTCCGCCGCTAAATGGTAGGAAGGCAAAACCCGAGCCTAGCGGAGAGTAGTGCAGAAAGTTTTGCATGTAGATAGATAAGAACAGGAACATGGCGAATAGTCCGGTTCCTGTCAATAATGATGCGAGGTAGGAACCACCGCGGTTGCGTTCATTAACAACGCGTAGCGGCAGAAGTGGATTCTTGACTTGAGCTTCAACTGCCAGAAAAGTCGCAATAAAGAGGGCTGCAACTAGAAAGAAAGGGTAGGTGTGAATATTTGCCCAACCATGATTTGCTGCTTGACTAAAACCGTAGACGAGACTGACCAATCCCACGGTGACGGTCACGGCTCCAGGAATATCGTATTTGTTATCTCCAGCAGCCTTTGATTCATGCAGGTTTGGAATCGCGAGGAAGACGGCGATAATGGCAATAGGTACATTTACAAATAAGCACCAGCGCCAGTTTGCAAATTCAGTGAGCGCACCACCGGAGATCAGACCAATCGCAGCTCCACCACCAGAAATTGCACCATACACACCAAATGCGCGTGCGCGTTCTTTTGGAACGGTAAAAGTCACGTTAATTAAGGAGAGCGCAGATGGAGCGAGTAGGGCGGCGAATGCACCTTGCAATCCGCGGGCTCCAAAGAGCATTCCCTGTGTCGTTGCAAAACCTCCAAGAGCGGAAGCACCTGCAAATCCAATGAGACCTATGATAAAAATCTTCTTACGTCCTACGTAGTCCGCAATTCGACCACCGAGTAGAAGTAAAGAACCAAAGGCTAGGGAGTAGGCGGTAACAACCCACTGCCGATTTGCATTTGATATTTTCAAAGCAACTTGTGCCTTAGGAAGAGCGAGGTTAATAATCGAAGCATCGAGAATAATCATCAGTGAAGCGATTGCAATCACTACAAGTGCATACCAACGATTTGGGTCAAGCCCTTCATCTCCAGGGTGCCAATGGTGCTTCTTTCCTTCTTTAGTAATTTCCAAATTCATTCGTCGACCTTCCAATAAATAGTGAGTTTTCACCGCGAGAAGTTGAACTTTATTGCAAAAAAGTCCAAGGCGCGCTCTGAAAAGCGTGCCAGAGATGAATTTACGATGCCAATCTGCTACCTTGACGTCAGCGTTTTTTGAACCATAGATCACTTAAACAAATTGTTTAAAGTCTACGAAAATCAAGGAACGCGAAAACCATAAGGGAGACTGTCATCGTGTCTTGGCACCAGCCAAGAGTCCTCGATGCACACAACGTTCGTAAATGAGTTCACAACTTAAACCTCAAACATATAGAAAGCTCAGCAGTAATTCCCGCCCCCTAGATGCAAGCCGAGTTGATAAATTGCTCGTCGCTGAATGGGAACGGTTTGCAGAATCATCATTCGCCTCAAGAATTGAGTTCGACCTTGCGTTGGATTCGATGCCATTAGGCGTTCCCTCTAGTTTCCAGCACTGGGATCCTTACCCAATCTCAATTGTCAGCGCCAAGGGCGCTTGGATGACCGATGTTGATGGTCGCGAACTCCTTGATCTCTCAATGGGCTTTGGAGCCATGCTGGCCGGCCACCTCAATCCGGAAGTAGTTGCAGAAGCAAAGAGTGCGCTAGAAACTGGAACCCTCTTCGTCACCCCATCACCAATATCACGCCATGCCGCAGAGTTGATCTGCAAACGCTTTGATGTTGATCAAATTCGTTTTGCTAACTCTGGTACCGAAGCAACGATGTATGCGGTTCGTTTAGCCAAGGTCTTTTCTGGCAAGAATGGATTGGTCAAAATCGAGGGTGGTTATCACGGAAGCTACGACCCATTAACAGTTTCAGCCAAGCCAGATTTGCAGTTGGCAGGTCCTGCAGATAACCCAATCCCCGTTGTTCCTGCCGGGGCAAATGTGGGTGAAGTTTACGTTGTTCCATTTAATAATCTAGATTCTCTTGAGCGAGTTTTCAAAAACCACGCATCTTCTATCGCCTGCTTCATTATGGAGCCAGTTCTAGAAAATCTGGCAATTGTTCTTCCGGATGATGGTTACCTAGCTGCTGTTCGCGCATTGTGCGATCAGTACGGTGTCATTTTGATTTTCGATGAAGTTAAAACCGGGTTGACGGCAGGACCACGCGGTGCAGCAGCTCGTCTCGGCGTTAAGCCCGATCTGATCTGTCTCGCTAAGTCGATCGGCGGGGGATTGCCACTTGCCGCATTTGGTGGAAAGAAAGAGATCATGGCTGCAATTGCAGATGGTCGATTCCATCACTTTGGAACTTTCAATGCAAACCCCCTTGCAATGGCCGGTGTTCGTGCCATGGATAGGGTCTGCACCGACGAAAGTTTGGGAAAGGCAGAAGCCTTGAATTTCCAGGCACTCGATCGGATTACCGACATCATCAATGAGTACGAGCTTCCCGCTCACACGGTTGGTTTTGGAATAAAAGGTTGCATTACCTGGTCGATTGATCCCGTGCGTAACTACCGCGATTACAAGGCAACAGATTTCAAGGTTGCAGAGTTGTCGTGGCTCTGGTCACTTAACCGCGGAATCATCACGCCTCCGGGACTTGATGAGCAGTGGTTGATCAGTTTGGCACATGAGCAGAAAGAGATCGACATTTTGGTCGAGGATTTCCGCCAGATTGCTGTAGCTCTTCGCGCGTAAAGTAGTTCGTTACTAAGTATCAGTTATTCCAGTTACTCGAGGGCGATGAGATCCAAATATTCTTCGTTCCACAGGTCTTCATCGCCATCGGGTAGCAACAAAACGCGCTCTGGTTTGAGTGCCAGGACAGCGCCGATGTCGTGAGTAACCAGGACCACAGCGCCTTGATATTCTCCTAGCGCCGCCAAGATTTCATCACGGGAGGCTGGATCCAAGTTATTTGTTGGTTCGTCGAGCAACAATAAGTTAGCCGCTCCAACAACCAAGGTTGCAAGTGCCAATCGAGTTCGCTCGCCACCACTCAATACTTTGACTGGTTTTTTAACATCGTCTCCACTAAATAGGAAGGAGCCAAGAACTTGGCGAGCTTGTGGTTCCCCAACACCTTCACCGGAAGAGAGCATGTTCTCTAGAACTGTTCGTTCAAAGTCCAACATTTCGTGTTCCTGAGCGTAGTAACCAATTTTGAGACCGTGACCCGGTTCGATAGCACCAGTATCTGATTCGGTGACCCCGGCTAGCATTTTTAGAAGTGTGGTTTTTCCAGCACCATTAAGTCCAAGAATTACAACGCGCGAACCCTTGTCGATTGCAAGATCTACGTCGGTAAAGATTTCAAGTGATCCATAAGACTTTGACAAGCCATGAGCCATAAGAGGTGTCTTCCCACACGGCGCTGGAGTTGGAAAGCGTAATTTTGCAACTTTCTCCGATTTGCGGACATCTTCAAGTCCAGCAAGCAGGGCGTCGGCGCGACGCAACATGCCTTGAGCTGCGACGGCCTTCGTTGCTTTGGCACGCATCTTTTCGCCTTGTTTGGCCAAAATCGCTGCTTTCTTTTCGGCGTTGGCGCGCTCCTTCTTGCGGCGATGCTCATCATCCTCGCGTTGCTGCAAATACTTTTTCCAACCCATGTTGTACACGTCAATGACATTTCGGTTGCCGTCGATATAAAAGACTTTGTTCACGACGGTTTCTATCAAATTTACATCGTGGGAAATAATGACTAGTCCGCCAGAGTACTTACCCAAATATTCCCGGAGCCAGTTAATTGATTCCGCGTCCAGGTGATTCGTGGGTTCATCCAAAATTAAGGTTTCAGAGCCACCAAAAAGTAGTCGAGCAAGTTCGACTCGACGACGCTGTCCGCCTGACAGCCCGATAAGTGAATCATTAAAAATTCGCTCAGGTAACCCTAAGTTCATGGCGATGGATTCCGCCTCGGAAGATGCACTGTATCCACCAGCAACGCTGAATTCTTGGTCAACGCGGCTATATCGCTCCATGGCCAATTCGAGTTCTTCCATGCTTGCTGTTGCCATGGCTTCTTCGGCTTTACGCATTCGAGTGACGATCTGATCGAGTCCGCGAGCGGACAATATGCGATTTATAACACTTTCTTCTTGATCACCAGTGCGGGGATCTTGAGGCAAGTAACCGATGGTCCCAGTACGCAAGACCTGACCGCCAGCTGGAAGTCCTTCACCGGCTAGTACTTTGGCAAGAGTGCTCTTGCCCGCACCATTTCGTCCAACAAACCCAATGCGATCACCATGGTTTATTCGAACTGTGACATCTTTTACAAGGAGGCGAGCCCCAGCACGCAGTTCAACACTCTGGGTCGCAATCACTACCTAATCTTACTGGCTAAACAATCACACCTTGACCTGATGGAAAAGGGGGCTTCGCAGAGATAGACTGGAAAAAACCGTTTGGAGTTGATTTTTATGAAGGCCCTCGTTATTGGTGCCGGTGGTGTTGGAAGCGCGATTGCGAATATCGCCTCCCGTCGGAAATTTATTACCTCTATGGTCGTTGCCGATCGTGATTTGGCCCGAGCAGAGGCTGCAGTTAAACGCCTTGGGGACAAGAGATTCACGGCAACGACAATTGATGCATCAAGCGTAGATGACCTCTGCGCGCTGATTCGCTTAACTGATCCTGATGTCGTAATTAATGCAGTTGATCCGAGATTTGTCTTGCAGATATTTGAGGCTTGTGAAAAGGAAGGCACGAACTATATAGATATGGCGATGTCCTTATCTAAGCCACATCCCACCGCACCCCATTCCCAGACTGGGCTTATGTTGGGTGAGGAACAATTTGCCCGAGATGACGCCTTCAAGTCGAAAGGAATTTATGCGTTAGTCGGAATTGGAGTCGAGCCTGGCCTTAGTGATGTATTTGCAAAGTATGCATCCGATGAACTCTTTTCACGCATTGATTCCGCAATTGTTTATGATGGCTCAAATCTGGTTGTCGAAGGCTATGACTTTGCCCCGACTTTCTCTATTTGGACAACGATTGAAGAGTGTCTAAACCCGCCGCTTATGTTTGAGAAGGATCGTGGTTGGTATACGACCGAACCTTTTTCTGACCTTGAGAGTTTTGATTTCCCAGATGGGATCGGTTTTGTTGAGTGCGTCAATGTTGAACATGAAGAAGTTGCATTGATTCCTCGACAGATTGAGGCAGGAAAAGTGGCGTTCAAATATGGTCTGGGAAGCCATTTCATAGATATTCTAAAAACGATTCACACACTTGGTTTGGATAGAACTGAACCGATAAGTGTTCAAGGGGTGATGGTCTCACCACGCAATGTCCTTGCTGCGCTACTTCCTGATCCCGCAACACTTGGGTCACTGATGACAGGTAAAACGTGCGCAGGCATTCAAATCAAAGGGTTAGATAAATCAGGTAGTCCTAGGGCGGTTTATATTTATAATGTTGTTGATAATGCCTTCTCGATGGGGGAATATAGGGACCAGGCGGTAGTTTGGCAGACTGCAATTAATCCACTTATTGCACTTGAGTTAATTCAACGAGGTGACTGGAAGCCTTTCGGCGTTAATGGTCCTGAATGGTTTCCTGCGAAACCTTTCTTAGAATTGCTGGAGTCCTATGGGACAAGTTGGCATATCAGGGAAGAATCGACCGAAGGAATTATGCTTTAGTCGTTGCAACTAATAGGGAGCGGTTCTAGGATCGCATCACTACTCAGAAAGGGTTAACCGAAATGGCTATTGAATTCTCTAGGCGTGATTTGATCAAAGCAGTGGGTGGCTTGAGCGCAGCTTCTCTACTGGGGCTATCTGGAGAAGGAATTGCCAATGCGGCTTCGAGTCAACAGACGGTCCGGTTCGCGAACTGGTCGCTCTACTTAGATTATGACAATAAGACAAAGCGTTATCCGACTCTAGTTGATTTCACAAAAAAGACTGGAATCCCAGTCAAATATATGGAAGTTGTTGATGACAACGACACATTCACGGCCAAAGTAACGCCACAGTTACGACTTAAAAAAGACATTGGCTATGACATTGTCGTTCTTACAGAGTGGATGGCTAGCCGCTGGATCACCGGTGGGTATGTCACAAAGTTTGACGATGCCAAGGTCCCGAACAGGAAAAATGTTTTACCGTTCCTGCTCAATCGTCCGCTTGATCCCGGACGCCACTACTCCTTGCCATGGGCGGGAGTGATCGCCGGGTTTGCTTGGAACAATAAGCACAATCCAAAGGGAATTCACACGATGGAGCAATTATTCGCGCCGGCCAATAAGGGTAAAGTAGAAGTCTTGTCGGAGATGCGCGACACCATTGGCTTAATTTTGATGTGGCAAGGGGTGGATATCACCAAACCGTTTAGTCAAGACAAATTCATGAATGCAATCGATTACATGCAGAAAATGATTCATGATGGCTTTATTCGCCAGGTAAAGGGTCAAAGTTATCAAGAAGACTTGATTAGTGGGGATGCAACTGCTGTTATCGGATGGTCAGGCGATATCAACCAACTCAATGCGCAGAATTCGAATCAATTTGGATTCGCTATCCCAGATTCAGGTGGCACCTTCTCTACAGACAATATGATGATTCCCGCCCATTCGCCCAACAAGATCAATGCTGAGGCGGTCATCAATTACTACTACGACCCAGTCGTTGCTGCGCGTGTTGCTAACTATATTAACTATGTCTGCCCAGTTGCAGGCGCACAACAAGCAATGGCCAAGATCAACCCAGCGCAAGTCAAGAACAAATTGATTTTCCCAGACGCCGCGATGTGGAAAAAATTGCATGTATTCCGAGAGTTGTCGCAATCTGAACAGATTTCCTTTGCGACTGCCTTTCAGAAGGCGAGTGGCAACGCATAGTGGTTGATGCTTCAACGTCAGCCCATGGCGACCTAACCCTCAAAAACCTCACCAAGAATTTTGGTGATTTTATTGCGGTAGATGATTTAGATTTAGTGATACCAGAAGGTTCATTCTTTGCCTTGCTTGGACCTTCTGGTTGCGGAAAAACTACGACACTACGAATGGTGGCGGGCTTAGAGGAGCCAACATCTGGATCAATATTTATTGGTAACACGGATATCACTTACGAGAAGCCATATAAGCGCCCAGTAAATACCGTCTTTCAAAACTATGCGCTCTTTCCACACTTATCGATTTATGAGAATGTGGCATTTGGGCTGCGTCGTCGTGGGGTGAAAGATGTTGATACACAAGTTCAGAAAGCACTTGAACTCGTTGAACTAACACACCTATCGAGTCGTAAACCTAATCAACTCTCGGGTGGGCAACAACAGCGGATTGCCTTGGCACGTGCGATAGTTAATCGCCCGGCGCTGCTCCTCCTGGATGAACCGCTTGGTGCACTTGATCTCAAACTCCGCCGAGCGATGCAAATTGAACTCAAGTGGATTCAAACGGAGGTTGGAATCACCTTCGTTCACGTGACTCATGACCAAGAAGAAGCTATGACCATGGCGGACACAATTGCTGTCATGAATGAAGGCAAGATTGAACAGATGGGTAGTCCCGCTGATTTGTATGACGATCCCCGAACTGCTTTCGTCGCAAATTTTCTTGGACAGTCCAATCTCATTAAAGGATTAATTACAGATCGCGCCGACAATTCAGGAATTGTCGATGTTTTCGGGACCAAATTATCGCTACCCACAATCCGAAACCATGCCCACGACTCTTCGGTCTTGTTGGGTATTCGCCCAGAAAAGATTCGAATCGCGCCAGCTGGTGCTGCCATGAATGGAAATATTCTTGACGGCGGTGTCATATCCGATGCCTCATATATAGGAGTCAGCACGCAGTACCAGGTTGAAATGCCTTGGGGTCAAGAGTTGATGGTTTTCGAACAGAATGATGACGGCACACCGCCGTTAGCCAAGGGTGATCCTGTGGTTATGTCTTGGGAGCCTATTTTTACCTTTGGGTTGGCCGGTGACCAAGATGCCACCGCAGGTTCGGAAGCGAACCCAGATAGCGAATGAGTACCGCACTCCTTCAGGCCACAACACATGAGAAGAAACCTTCAATCACCAAGAAAAAGTTGTTGCCCTACTGGCTACTAGCCCCAGGAATCATCTGGTTAGTTATCTTCTTTTTAGTACCCATTTATCAATTGATTAGTACATCCACCCAAACTCAGGGCTATGGAATCGGCACATACGTTCAGACTTATCGGTTCTCAAATTTTATTGATGCCATTACATCTTCTAAAGCGCAATTAATAAGATCCTTTGAATATGCTTTCCTTGCCACAGCTTTCGCTCTCATCATTTCTTATCCGCTGGCTTACGCGGTGGCCTTTAAATCTGGCCGCTGGAAGAACACCCTGTTGGTGCTTATTGTTGCCCCATTTTTCTGTTCTTTCCTACTTCGAACTGTTGCCTGGGAACAAATATTGGGGGAGCAGGGCTTAGTAATTAAATTCTTGCGTTTTGCACACATCATGGGAGCACAAGGCCATCTCACGGCGACCCCATTTGCCGTAGTTGCTGGGCTCACTTATAACTTTCTGCCTTTTATGACTTTACCGCTTTATGCAAGTTTGGAGCGGATCGATATACGAATGATGGAGGCTTCGGGGGATTTGTATGCAAATGCGCTGACGACCTTCCGCAAAGTCACGATTCCGCTTTCGATGCCCGGTGTAGTTGCTGGAACTTTGTTGACCTTCATTCCTGCAGCGGGTGATTATATCAATGCGGAACTCTTAGGTAATCCTGGCACCAAGATGATTGGAAATGTTATTGAAGCCAGATATCTTGAAATCGTTGATTATCCAGGAGCGGCAGCACTTTCACTTATTTTGATGGTTACTATTTTAATTCTTGTTATGGCGTATGTGAAACGTGCCGGAACTGAGGAACTTGTATGAAACAGGTTTCGCGCTGGTTCTCTCGTAATTTAATTCGGATCTACGCTGTCTTAGGATTTACTTATCTCTTTATCCCAATTATTTACACAATCGCATTTTCGTTTAACGCATCGACGAAGAGCAACTTAGTCTGGGTTGGATTTACCTGGAACAATTGGCTCAACCCCTGTGGAGCTCCCGACGTTTGCAATGCACTCGGTAATTCGCTCAAGATAGGCGTTTTGGCCACATTCTTTGCGACCATCTTAGGAACCTTAATGGCGTTCGCAATGGGTCGGTATGCCTTTAAGGGTCGATCGATTGTAAATATCTTAATTTTCCTTCCTATGGCCACCCCTGAAATTGTTATGGGAGCCTCTCTGCTAACAATGTTTATTAGCTTTGGATTTAATCCAGGTTTCTGGACTATTGTCATTGCGCACGTGATGTTCTGTATCTCTTTTGTAGTCGTCACAGTTAAAGCTCGTATTGCGAGTCTGGATCCCCGGCTCGAGCAGGCCGCCATGGATTTATATGCGGATGAGCGCGAGACATTCCGCCGCGTGACTTTGCCTTTGGTTGCACCAGGGATTGCCGCTGCGGCACTACTAGCTTTTAGTTTATCCTTTGACGATTTCATCATCACGAACTTCAACTCAGGTGATGTGAATACCTTTCCGAAATTCGTCTATATCTCTGCGCAGCGCGGACTTCCACCACAAGCGAATGTGATCGGTTCTTCAATGTTTTTGATCGCCCTAATCATCGTTCTGGTGGGACAATTCGTTGGTCGCAAGCGCACAGGGGTGCGATAAGATTTAAAACATGGCCAACTTAGGAAATATGTATGGACCTTCATTTACCTTCCTTGACGTACCTCAATGCGATCTGGAGGATCCATCTACTTACGCTGATGCCGATGTTGTCATCGTTGGTGCTCCCATCGATTCCGGAACATCTCATCGCTCTGGTGCAAAATTTGGTCCACAAGCGATCCGTGGCGGGGACTACCTTCCACATGATGCCGAACGTCCGCACTTAGGGCTTCGCGTGGATGCGCTTAAAGATCTTAAAGTTGTTGATGCCGGTGATTTGATGATGCCTGGGCATGATCTAGTGGCTTCGCTCAAAGTTTTAGAGGAGGCAACTGAACGGATTTCACGCAGTGGGGCTTTCGTCGTCGTCTTGGGCGGGGATCATTCAATTGCCTCTGCGGATGTAGCTGGTATTGCGAATCATCGGGGCAAGGGCAAGATTTCAATGATTCACTTCGACGCTCACGCTGATACTGGAGAATCCCAGTTTGGTGCACTTGTTGGTCACGGAACTCCAATGCGCCAGTTGATCGATAGCGGAGCGGTTCGCGGGGATAGATTCTTGCAAGTTGGTTTACGTGGATATTGGCCTGATGACATCACTTTCAAATGGATGCGCGATCAAGGAATGCGCTCCTACGAAATGACAGAAATTGGCGCTCGAGGGCTGGACACGGTTCTAGACGAATCTTTCAAAACGTTGACTGAGGATTGCGATGGTGTTTTCTTATCCGTTGATATCGACGTTGTTGATCCAGGGATGGCTCCTGGTACGGGAACGCCAGAACCTGGCGGATTGACTAGTCGTGAACTGCTCGAAGCAGTTCGACGAATCTGTCTAGAATTGCCCGTTGTTGGAATGGATGTCGTTGAAGTGGCGCCGCCTTTTGATACGGCGGATATCACGGCGATCTTGGCAAATCGCGTTGTTTTAGAAGCGCTCAGTGCGATTGCATTTAAGCGAACCGGACAGACCTATGACCGATGGAAGAATGTTCTGGATCGCTAATATTTTTTAGAGCGTTGCCAAGATCTCTGCAATATCTTTTTCGGTGGTCCAAGGGTTAACGATCGCGAAACGCAACATCGGTTCACCTTTATGAGCGGAAGGCACGACAAAACCAATTTGATCGGCCAGCAATTTGTCGCTCCAACGTTCGTAGTCGGCCGTATTCCAGCCAATCCGTTTAAATGCAACAATTGACAGCAGTGGATCATGAATCAGTTCTAGGTTCGGATGATCACGAACTAATTGCGCTGCATGTTGTGCGACGTCAAGAGTTTGTTGCATCGCTTCAGAATATTCGCGAGTTCCATTTGCAGCGAGTGAAAACCAGAAGGGTAGGCCGCGCGCACGTCTAGTGAGGTGGACCGCATAGTCAGAGGGATTCCACTCGTTGGGATCCTCTAGAGTTTCTAAATACGAAGCGTGTTGAGTGTGCGCGCGCTTTGCAACGGTTGGATCCCGATAAATGAGCGCACAGGCATCGAAAGGAGCGAAGAGCCACTTGTGCGGATCGACGATCAAGGAATCTGCTCGCTCAATGCCATTGAATAAAGGTCGCACCGTCGGTGCGCAAAGCGCAGCTAAACCGTAGGCGCCATCAACGTGGAACCAGATATTTCGCTTAATGGCCTCCTGCCCTACTTCATTGAGGTCGTCAATGATTCCCAAATTTGTTGTACCAGCAGTGGCTACCACTGCAAAGATTCGGTGAGTTGGATTTTCCGAAAGGTAAACGTCAACAGTCGCGGCAAAATTCTCGCCAGTCATGACACCATCAGCAGTGGCCGGAATAATGAGAAGTAGCACATCCATGATGTCGGCCGCAGATTTGATAGACGAATGCGCCTCGGATGAGCACGCGACCACCCAGCGAGCTACTTCAGGATATTTTTCACGGGCGTAAACTCGCGCGGCAACCAATGCGGATAAATTTCCAATGGTTCCGCCTTGAACGAATACCCCGCCAGCGCTCTGGGGAAGTCCCGCTAAATCGCTGATCCAGCGAAGAGCTTGATTTTCGGCAAAGACCGCACCGGCACCCTCGAGCCAAGATCCACCGTAAAGCGCGCTAGAGCCAACGACAAGATCAAATAAGTTGGAATGTTCTGAGGGAGCGGAAGGAATAAAGGAAAGGTAACGCGGGTGATCAGTGGAAATGCAGGCGAGAGCCAGTGTGTCCGTGAATACCTTGAGGGCTTCGTGTCCGCCAAGTCCGTCAACGGTAATTGTATTGCCGACTTTGGCAAAGAGTTCTTCAGGTGTTTGGGGTCCATCTAGCGGGGGATTGTCCTTGAGGCGCTTAAGGCTATATGCCAAAATTTCTTGCGCTAATGATTCGACCTCGCTGTTGAACTCATGCATGTGGTGATTATGCCATCTAGGCTAAATTGAAAAAGCCCTTTATAGATTGCACGATCATGTCGACCGCGATTGCAGCAACCAAGAGTCCAGCTACCCGAGTAATGAGAGTCACCCCAGATTCTTTGATGAGGCTAAGGATACCCGTCGAGAACATGAGAATCAGCCCGATCACAACATGAACCATGATGATTGCAGCTGCCAAACTAAATTTGTCTCCTGTCGTATGCGCATATCGAACATAAAGCATTGTGGTGACGATTCCACCCGGACCAGCGAGCACTGGGGTTCCGATCGGAACCATGGCGATATTTACCTTCTCGTTCTGGGCACTTTCCCCACCAATCTTGCCGGTTAAAAGTTCCATAGAAATCAGGAAGAGCAGAAAGCCGCCCGCCCCTTGTAGCGCGTTGAGCGAGATATGAAGGTAATTGAGAATGACCTGACCAAAGAGTGCAAAGACCACAATAATTACTAGAGATGAAGTTGCTCCTTGCCAAGCGAGACTGATCTGCTCTTTTTTCCTTCGCCCAGATACAAGGGAGAGAAAGATGGGAAGAGCTGCTAACGGGTCAAGAATCACAAAGAGGGTGACAAAGGCTTGAATGCCGAAGGTCAGCGCCGATACCGTGGTGAGGCTAGTCATAGGCGAATCTTCTCATGAGAGTACCGTTAATTGGCTGAGTTGGATTTCAGTCCTTGGGCTGATCGAATTTTTCGGGCTCGTAATCGCTCCGCATCTTCCAACTGGAATCTGTCGGTTTAAGGGAGGGTGAAGGTCTAAAGCCCTTATAACTTTTGCCAAGTAATTCGGTGCCAATTTCTGTCGGCAATTGTGAGTTCAGAGAGTTGTTAGGGGCCTCGGCGTTTTCACGCTCCAATGCAATCTTTTCTGCGGAAAGTTCTTGAGGATCTGCAGTTTTTAGAAATTCTTGCAGTTGGCGTTTGGTTCGCAAACTCCTAAAGAACAATTTCGCCCCCTTATGCTTAATCGATGCAATCTACGCAAGGGCTGAATAGTTTTCAATAGGTAGCACCGAAGTTTTCAAATTGATTGTTCCTTGGATCACTAAGGCCGTTGGGAGTAGTAATCCTTTTCACACCTAAAAGGTAGGTGCTAACCCTCTTAGACCATTCATGTTCGCGCCATAGCGCTCGGGTCGGAGTAGCCTCTTATTTATAGGAGTAATCATGAAAAAGAAACTAGTAGTGCTAGGCGGGGGAACGGCCGGAACAATGGTCGTGAACAGGCTTCACAAGAAACTCAATAACGAGGAATGGTCGATCACCATCGTTGATCAAAACAATAGACATTTGTATCAACCCGGGTTGCTCCTGCTTCCGTTCGGCGGCTATACCGCCGATGAAATAGTTAAGGAGCGGGATGATTTCTTCCCATCAGAAGTCAGGTACATTCAAGCAGAAATCGACCAAGTGGATCCAGGAGCAAACCAAGTTCATCTTCGGAACGCTGAAACTCTGGATTACGATCAACTCGTTATTGCAACTGGCACTACGCCAAGACCAGATCAAACTTCTGGAATGGACGATCCAGCCATATGGCGTAAGAGTGTCTTTGATTTCTACACCCTTGAGGGGTCAATTGCTCTTAAGAGAGCTTTGGATAAATTCGAGGGCGGACGCCTCGTAGTACACATTTCTGAGATGCCAATTAAATGTCCTGTAGCACCGTTGGAGTTCACTTTTTTGGCGGATGCTTATTTCTCTCAACGAAAAATGCGTGAAAAAGTTGAAATCACTTATGTAACTCCACTTGAGGGTGCATTTACCAAACCAGTGTGCTCTAGGCAATTGGGCTGGATGTTGACCCAACGCGATATCAAGTTAGAGCCAGACTTTGTCATCGAACATATTGATTCAGAGAGAAAAGTCATGGTTTCAATGGACGAGCGTGAGATTCCTTTTGACTTGCTTGTCACCGTACCGGTCAATATGGGCGCCGATTACATTGCCCGTTCTGGACTTGGGGATGATCTGAACTACGTACCGGTAAGCAAGGAGACATTTCTGTCAAAGAAGTATCCAAATATCTTTGCCTTAGGTGACGCCTCAGATATCCCTGCATCAAAGGCAGGATCCGTTGCACACTTTGCAATTGACCTTTTCGCTGATAATTTTATTGAACATGTAAATGGCCGTGTGATGACTCACAATTTTGATGGACATACAAACTGCTTTATCGAGTCAGGTAATGGCAAAGGTTTACTGATTGACTTCAACTACAAAGTTGAACCCCTTACTGGAATGTTCCCACTTCCAGTTGTTGGTCCATTTTCATTGCTCAAAGAGAGTCGGATCAACCACTTGGGCAAACTCGCATTCCGTTGGATTTATTGGAACCTACTACTAAAGGGACGCTGGATTCCGATCTCGGCTTTGATGTCTATGGCTGGGAAGAATCAAGTTCCTCAAAGAAAGGAAGTTGAAGCAAATGCCAGTCATTGAGATCGCAGGTAGGCAGATCAGTGTGAATGAGGAAGGATTCTTAACTAATTTTGACGAATGGGACGTAGATGTCGCCACAGAGTTAGCCAAACAGATTGAGATCCCCATGACGGAGGAGCGTTGGAAAATCATTAATTTCTTGCGCGATGATTTCAAGGTTCAGGGCGAAACAGCTACCTCGCGACGTGTTCAAACCGTTGGGGGAGTTCCTGTTAAAGAACAATTTGCTCTTTTCCCAAAGAAGCCTGCAAAGAAAATGGCGTATATCGCTGGATTACCGAAACCAAAAGGATGTGTGTAATGGAAACGATGACGAAACCAAATCTTGTACCCGACTTTGGTGCAGAAGACAGTGGACGCAAACTGGCGATAATCTGTTCAAAAGGAAATTTGGATATGGCCTATCCCGGATTAATTTTGGCCAATGCTGCGCTGGGTGAGGGAGTCGAAACAATGCTCTTCTTTACCTTCTGGGGTTTTGACATGATCACCAAGTCGCGGATGAATGATCTGCAATTTTCACCGGCCGGTAACACCGCGATGCACTTGCCTGGTCACGATATGCATATTCCTCAGGCGATGATGCCGGCTCCTGGGATGACTTCAGTCGCCACTCACATGCTCAAGAAGCAGATCGCAGAACTTGATGTCCCAGAAGTTCCCGATTTCTTGGATCAGATCGTCGCCGCCGGTGGCCACTTATGGGCATGCCGAATGTCAGCAGATATGAACAAGTTGTCGATGAATGACCTTCGCGATGACGTTGAGGGAATTATCAGTGCGTCAGACTTCATTGAGATGACTGAAGGTGCCCAACTTCTATTCATTTAGTTGCCATGGCCAATTTTGAGGAAGACGCAAGCGTAAAGTGAATGTCTTTTCAGAATAACTCATTGCGTCAGGTAAATTGCCCCTATGAAATCTGACCTGGGTTCGGCCAATCCGCGCTTTCCAATTTTGCGGTTCGCGCTGGCAATGGCACTCGGGGTGAGCGTTGTTCAATTCTCGATGGCACCAGCAAACGCGGCAGTTTCTGCCGCATGTCAAAAAGTGACCACCCAAGTAGTCAACGCGGACAAGATTTATATAGCGCTCCAATACGGCGTGGTAAAAGCTGCTAAGGACTACGTAGCCTTAGAAAATTTAACTAACCGGCTTAATTACAATCAAAGTTACGTAACAGCGATACAGGCCGCAGACGCTGAGTTAAACATTTTTATCAAGAATCCAAAGTGTTATACGGCAGCAAATCTTGCATCCGCTAAAAAGGAACTCAAAGCGAATTTAGGTGCCATCGCAACTATTTACACAGAGAATGTAAACGGTCAGATTGTTGGAGACCCTAAGAAGATGTCGACGTACAATCCCGTTGGATTACTTAGGTAGGGCACAGTGACCACAAAAAATATCATCTTCCTTCATTTGGTTTGTTACGCATCAAGGCGCATAAATAGGTGAAACCCTTATTTCGCCGCAACGAAGTTTCTGAATAGTTGCCCCGCCGTATGGCTGGATCTTCCATGGAAGTACTAGTGCAACACTTGAACCCGGTGGAGTAAAATCAACACTCGTTGAAGTTGGGCAGATGGCATTTCCATAGCCAGTCTGTGCTGCATAAAGCATGTCAAATTTTCCTCCGAGACCCGGCAAGACAGTTATAACTTTCACTGTCGCAGATGGAGAGGAAAATGAATTACTGTGTGCTACATAAGTTGGAATTGACTTACCTGATGCATCAATCATTTGAATGATTGGGTAACCCTCTAGTGTGCAGGCCGTACTCGAAATGTTCTTAAAGGACATTCCGGTGACTCCACGTGAGCCGGCGGCTGCGCCTTCTTCCCCGAGTTGAATTGAGAGTTGGGAAGAGTTGCAGGTTAAAACTGCGGGAGTAACAGTGACTGATGGAGATGGAGTCGGAGTCGGTGAAACGGGTGGAGTCGTGATTGCTTTGCTCCCACAACCGGTTAGCGCTATGAGCATGACTGCGATCACCGATACCTTGACCAAAGCTTTCAAGATTTTCTCCTCTAGATCCGACAGTCATTTGTTGAGATTTTGTGTGAATCTCTTTCCGATAGCGGTAACTCTAATTGCTTTAATGGGTCTGGCTCTTACGAACGGCTTACAACAGATAGGACCCGAAATTGATATTCATCATGCGGGCAAGAGTCGACTGCGCCTCCTTTGGTCCACCGGAGGCACATTTAAGGTCGATAACCGAGACTCACATCACTGTCTGGAAGTTCTGGCAAGCGTGTAAACTCTTGGCGTGACAGAGACTGGGAATCTAGAGAGACTTCGTACCTACCGCAAAACTTATGTGGCAATGCTGGTCTCATCTATCTTGAGTTTGATAGCGTCACTGGTCCTCTCTTACGATGCGATTAAATTGGCCGCAAATCCTTCGGGAAAGCTTTCTTGCGACGTGAACGCGGTCGTCTCTTGCGGCAAAGTCGCACGATCTTGGCAATCCCATCTTCTCGGCTTCCCAAATGCATTTCTCGGTTTAATGACCGAGCCAGTAGTTATTGCGGTTGCAGTAGCTGGGTTGGGACTGGTTGTATTCCCACGTTGGTTCTTGCGTGCAGCTCATGTGGTCTACACCGCAGGACTATTATTCGCTTTCTGGCTGTTGTCCCAATCATTTTTTGTAATAAAAGCTTTCTGCCCATGGTGTCTCTTAGTTACCGTCTCTACTATTACGGTGTTTTCGACGATGACACGTATTAACATAATGGAAAATACTTGGAACTTATCGCCTGAGCGTCATGAAAAGTTAGTCCTTTTGCTCAACCGTGGGTGGGGTCGAGTTAGCTATACCTTTATCTATTGTTTCTTAGCTCTAGTAATTCTTCTTAGATATGGGAAATATTTTCTGCCTTAGGAAGTGGTATGTGGATTTTTTTAACTCTGAGAATGAATATTTTTGATTTGAGTGTTAGTCCTCACTGGAAAGTAATTTAATCAGTAGGTACCCAGAATTCCTGAGTAATATGAACTAGAACGTTCAATGCACGACGATATGAATGTGGGGATGCAACATGAATTGGTATGACAACGGAAATGGCATGATGAATGGTTCTGGCTATGCAATATTTGGGTTGGCGGCGATGTTTATCTTTTTCGGAATTTTGGCTTGGGTAATTGTCAAAATGGTTGGACATGATTCACATTCCGGTGCACATCACGATCACTCGAATCATTCCAGGAATTCTTCAGAGGCTTTAGATCATCTCAATATGCGCCTTGCTAAAGGCGAAATCCAACCTGAAGAATATACGATCCTAAAAAGTCATCTTTCGAAATAGCGGTATTCATTCTCTGTTTTGGGCAGCAGCTAGCCGTTTTTCAATTGCTCTGAGATCTTCAACAGATTTCCAAATGAAGACCAGTAGCGCGATTAATCCTGAGATGAATCCCAGCAGGACTAGTGTCCTATCCGATGCCGAGGCAATGACGGGATTTCTTGTCATCAAATAAAGAGGATAAACGATTCCGACTATCGAAAAGTAGGCGAGAATTATGAAACCTTGGAAGAGGCGCTTGGTTTGGGCCATCACGGGGAGATGTAATTCTATGAAATTTATATCTCCATCGATTACCCCCAGTTCCTCATTGAGGCGATCCCTCTCTTTAATTGCTGCATCCTGCCTTTCGTAGACGAAGTTCGGAGAAGGTCTCACGTTTTCGTTCGAATCAGCTTCTGGAATGTCCGATTCGGTTACATTCATAGACAGATTGGCCTCGGATTCGATCTGATTTTGTTGGCGTTCACGAGTGATCTGGATTGCTACTAGTTCAAATATCTCTTCGTCATGTGCTGATTCAATTTGAATACCATCGGCTCGCATTTCCACACAGGATTCTGGAATGCCAGCAGGTATTTTATAGATCTCGTTGAGATCCTTGAACGCCCGAGTTACGATTCCTTTCAATAAATTGGCATATTGAGCGATCTCCTGCCGCTCACTTCCCGCTCTTTTGAATTCATTAACCATTTTGGTGTAATTAGTATTGCCTTTTGCTTCCAGAATGCTCGCCAGATTCTCCTCTCGAAACCATTTTTGAATTCTTTTATCAACGGTTTTCTGGAATTTTGCAAGCTCCGCATCTTTTACTCGATGTCTATTCCTCAATTCAGCAAGATTTTGTATTTGGTGAGATTTTTCAGAGACGATCGATATCAATCTACTGATGAGAAACCCGCCAATAATAGCCACAAGAGCAGAAGTCGCCTGCGCCGTGGTGGATAGCAACCAATTTGGATCAAAGGAATTGATCTGACTTACTATTTGCTCTTTCACATCTACAGTATGGGGCACTTTTCCCTTCGTTGAACCGGCTTTGAATTTATTTCTGAAGGCTAACTCTCACTATTTACCCGTGCATCAATGTTAAGTAAATCGTAAGTTTCTGGGAAATGGGCGTTGCTAAAATTTCGATATCCCAAAGATCACCTAATCGGGTGCTTGCAGTTTAAAGACACTACTAATGAGGAGGCAGAGATCGGAACGGGAATCCGAAGCCCAGAAGTTGGAACATTAGTCGCGATGTGGATCGGACAAATTGTAAACATATTCAATTTTAATGAATCAATAACATTTGCAGTGAGGGCATTCGCCAAGTAGGGCTTGGATTTCATGAAACGTTTGAAGAGATTCGGTGAGATAGCGGTTATTGCCATCTTCCTGAGTAACTTATCAGGGGTATTGCTCGCTCCTTCGGCGTTCGCGGCTGCCGCTCCTACGGTGACTACCATTTCGCCCGTTGGTGGTTTACCTGCAGGTGGCACATCAGTAACAATAACTGGAACAGGATTCAACACCGGTCTGACGGTAACTTTTGGTGGTACGTCTGCGACAAGTGTGGTTCGTGTTTCTTCAACTTCAATTACTGCGAGGTCTCCAGCGCACTCGGCAGGTGCCGTGAACGTGGTGGTTAGGAACACCGATACTCAAACTGGAACATTAACTAATGGATTTACCTACGCACCTGCTCCGACGGTAGCGTCTGTGTCTCCCTCTGTTGGAGCATTAGCTGGCGGCACTGCAGTAACAATAACCGGCACCGGATTTATTACTGGAATGTCCGTCACCATCGGCGGCGTGGCTGCCACAAGTGTTGTTTTTGTTTCGGCTACCTCTATTACAGCAGTCACTCCGGCGGATACACCAGGTGCCGTCAACGTTGTGGTGACAAATCGAGACACACAGTTTGGTACTGGTGTTGGGGTTTATAGATACGCAGCTGCTCCGACGGTAGCGTCTGTATCACCATCGGGTGGACCATTAGCTGGTGGCACTGCCGTAACAATCTCCGGCACCGGATTTGTCAGTGGGATGACCGTCACCATCGGCGGCGTTGCTGCCACAAGTGTTGTTTTTGTTTCGGCTACCTCTATTACTGCCGTCACTCCAACTGACACAGCGGGACCCGTTGATATTGTTGTGACCAATCCAGATACTCAAGTAGGTACTGGTGTTGGAATTTATACCTATGCTCCAGCTCCCACAGTCAGTTCCCTGACACCAGTTAGTGGTTTATCTTCCGGTGGCACTGCAGTAACAATCACCGGCACCGGATTTATTGCTGGAATGAACGTTACCTTTGGCGGAGTTGCCGCGACTAGTATCATCTTTGTCTCCAATACATCTCTTACTGCAGTCACTCCAGCTCATGCAGTAGGTGTGGTTAACGTCGTCGTGACTAATCCTGATACTCAGGTGGGGACTGGTGTTGGTATTTACACCTACGCGACGAGCGGCATTGGCGCAATCTTTCTCGACGGCTCAACTGGTTGGGTGAAAACCACAACATCGTACTCCGACCCTGAATCGTTCTCAGTGGTTGCTTGGTTTAAGACCTCCAGCACGTCGGGCGGGCACATCATCAATTTCACCAACGTCCAGGGAAATGGTGCACCTACCAATTCAGATCGCCTACTCTGGATCGATAACACTGGTCACCTCGTGTGGAATGTTTATAACGGTAATACCCAACAAGTTACATCCCCTTCGGCCTACAACAACGGAGTTTGGCACATGGCGGTGGCGGAGATTGGTGCCGCCGGTCAACAACTGTGGGTGGACGGTACGCGAGTCGCGTCGAACTCATCGGTCACTACCGCCCAGAACTACATCGGTTACTGGCACATCGGATGGGGTAACAACACCGGCTGGTCCGACATGCCAACCAGCAGTTATTTCAATGGCGCTCTTAGTCAAGTCGCCCTCATTCCGAGTCAACTCTCTTCCGCCCAAATTTCGACGCTATACGTTGCCCGCAACACCGCCTCCTACGCGCCAGCTGTAGCAACACTTTCTCCCTCCTCGTATTGGCCTTTTGAGGCAGCGACCACGTTGACCATCGCAGACATCTCTGGGAACTCAAACACTGGCACCCCTCAAGGTGGCGTGACCTTCGGTACCAACCAAGGTGGGGTGACCTTCGGAGCGACCGGTGGCCCACTTGGTGGCGCGGCGATCTCACTCAACGGTTCATCGGGTTGGGTGCAAACCACAACGGCCTACTCAAACCCCTTGAATTTCTCGGCGACCGCTTGGTTCAAGACCTCCACTACCTTGGGTGGAAATATCCTCGCCTTCACAAACCTGCAAGGAAACGACGCACCAGCGAATTGGGATCGCCTGCTCTGGGTAGACAACACCGGTCATCTCGTGTGGGGCGTGTTTCCCAACAGCTTTTCAGAAATTACTTCACCGTTGGCTTACAACAATGGCGTTTGGCATATGGTTGTGATCGAAATCGGCACAGCCGGACAACAACTGTGGGTGGACGGGACCAGGGTCGCGTCCACCGTAGCGGTCACCTCGGCTCAAAACTTTTCTGGGTATTGGCATATCGGTTGGGGTACTGAACAAAGTTGGGCCAACGGACCGGCAAGCAATTACCTAAACGGTTCGTTAAGTCAGATTGCCATCATCCCGAGCCAGCTCTCTTCCGGTCAAATCTCGACGCTATACACCGCCGGCAACACCAGTTCCTATGCGACAGCTGTTGCAGCACTTTCGCCAACCTCATATTGGCCTCTTCAGGAGGCTATTACCCTTACCGATAACTCCGGCAACACCAACACTGGGATCGCTCAAGGCGGAGTGACTTTTGCGCCGGCTCCCACAGTCACCTCGATCTCACCTTCCTTAGGAGAATTAGTTGGCGGTACGGCAGTAACAATCACTGGCACGAACTTCAGCGCTACGCCTACAGTTACCATTGGCGGAGTTGCCGCTACCAGCGTCGTCTTTGTCTCTAATACATCTCTTACTGCAATCACTCCCGCTCACGCATCAGGTGCTGTCAGCGTTATGGTGACTAATCCAGATACCCAAGCAGGCATTGGTGTCGGGATCTATACCTATTCTGCATCTCCCACAGTTACCTCGGTCTCACCCATTGGCGGCCTGCCTGCTGGTGGAACCGCAGTAACAATCACAGGTACCAACTTCAGCGCTACACCTACCGTTACCTTTGGTGGAGTTGCAGCTACCAGCGTCGTCTTTGTCTCTAATACCTCTCTTACTGTTATCACTCCAGCTCACGCAATAGGTGCTGTTGATGTAGTGGTGACTAATCCAAATACTCAAGTAGGTACTGGTGTTGGGATCTTTACCTACGCCCCAGCTCCCACCGTCAGCGCTGTATCACCGATTGGTGGCCTACCTGCTGGTGGTACCGCAGTAACAATCGCTGGGACTGGATTTATTACTGGGATGAGCGTTACCTTTGGCGGAGTTGCTGCCGCCAGCGTCGTCTTTGTCTCTAGTACCTCTCTTACTGCCATCACTCCTGCTCACGCAGTAGGTGCCGTCAGCGTTGTTGTGACCAATCCAGATACCCAAGTGGGTACTGGGGTTGGAATCTTTACCTACGCACTAGCTCCCACAGTTACGTCGGTCTCACCACCCAAAGGAGCATTAACAGGTGGTACTGCAGTAACCATCACTGGTACCGGATTTGTTACTGGGATGAGCATTAGCATTGGCGGAGTTGCTGCTACCAGCGTCGTCTTTGTCTCTAGTACCTCTCTTACTGCAATCACTCCAGCTCACGCAATAGGTGCTGTTGATGTAGTGGTGACTAATCCAGATACTCAAGTAGGTACTGGTATTGGGATCTATACCTACGCTCCAGCTCCCACAGTTACCTCGATCTCACCTATTGGCGGCTTACCGGCTGGTGGAACTGCAATCACAATCACCGGAACCGGATTTGTTACAGGGATGAGCGTTACCTTTGGCGGGGTTAGTGCTACCACTATCGTTTTCGTCTCTAGTACATCTCTTAGTGCAATCACTCCAGCTCACGCGGTCGGCGCCGTAAATGTTGTGGTGACCAATCCCGATACTCAAGTGGGTACTGGTGTTGGAATTTATACCTACGCTCCAGCCCCTACGGTTAGTGCAATCTCACCCATTGGTGGTTTACCGGCTGGTGGAACTGCAGTAACGATCACTGGCACCGGCTTTGTTACTGGAGCGAGTGTTACCTTTGCCGGAATCCCGGCCACCAGTATCGTCTTTGTCTCCAATACCTCTCTTACTGCCATCGCTCCCGCTCACGCAGTAGGTGCTGTCACCGTTGTGGTGACTAATCCTGATACTCAAGTAGGTACTGGAGTTGGAATTTATACCTACGCTTCGGCTCCCACTGTAAGTGCGATCTCACCTATTGGCGGTTTACCGGCTGGTGGAACTGCAATCACAATCACCGGAACCGGATTTGTTACAGGGATGAGTGTTACCTTTGGTGGAGTTAGCGCTACCAGTATCGTTTTTGTCTCTAGTACCTCTCTTACTGCAATCACTCCAGCTCACGCAGTAGGTGTGGTAAATGTGGTCGTGACTAATCCTGACACTCAGGTTGCAACTGGTGTTGGGCTCTATACCTACGCTCCGGCTCCCACAGTCAGTGCTGTGTCACCCATCGGTGGTCTGCCTGCCGGTGGAACTGCCGTAACAATCACCGGTACCGGATTTGTCACTGGGGCGAGCGTTAGCATCGGCGGCGTTACCGCTTCGGGAATCGTCTTTGTCTCCGCCACATCTTTGACCGCCATCACACCCGCTCACGCAGTAGGTGCTGTCAGCGTTGTCGTGACCAATCCCGATACTCAAGTAGGTACAGGTGTTGGAATTTATACTTACGCTCCAGCTCCCACGGTTACCGCGGTCTTACCTCTTCGTGGAGCTTTAGCTGGTGGTACTGCAGTAACAATCACCGGCACTGGATTTGTTACCGGGTTGAGCGTCACCTTTGGTGGAGTTCTTGCAACCAGCATCGTCTTTGTCTCTAGCACCTCTCTTACTGCAATCACTCCCGCTCACGCAGTAGGTGCTGTCAGCGTTGTCGTGACCAATCCAGATACTCAAGTAGGTACTGGTGTTGGAATCTATACTTATGCTCCAGCTCCCACAGTTACCTCTGTTGCGCTTTCATCTGGAGCTTTGGCTGGTGGAACTGCAGTAACAATTACCGGTGCTAATTTCAGCGCTACTCCAACGGTTACTTTTGGGGGAGTTGCTGCTACCAGCATCGTCTTTGTTTCGGCTACCTCTCTCACAGTAATCACTCCTATTCACACAGCAGGTGCTGTTGATGTAGTGGTAACTAATCCAGATACTCAAGTAGGTACTGGTGTTGGAATCTATACCTACGCTCCAGCTCCCACGGTCAGTGCTATCTCACCGATCGGCGGTTTACCTGCTGGCGGAACCGCCGTAACAATTACCGGCACCAACTTCACTGCTACTCCCACCGTCACCTTTGGTGGAGTTGCTGCAACAAGTATTATTTTTGTTTCAGCCACCACGCTGACAGCAATCACCCCCGTTCACGCAGTAGGCGCTGTCAGCGTTGTTGTGACCAACCCCGATACACAAATAGGTACTGGTGTTGGAATTTATACCTATGCCCCAGCTCCCACGGTTACCGCGGTCTTACCGCTTCGTGGAGCTTTAGCTGGTGGCACTGCTGTAACAATCACTGGCACCGGATTTGTTACAGGGATAAGCGTCACCTTTGGTGGAAGCGTTGCCACCGGTGTCGTCTTCGTCTCTGCCACATCTTTGACCGCCATCACTCCAGCACATACAGCTGGAGCAGTTAATGTCATAGTTACCAATCCCGATTCACAAATAGGTACTGGTGTTGGAATTTATACCTACGCTCCAGCTCCTACGCTGAGTGCTATCTCACCGATCGGTGGCCTACCTACTGGTGGCACCGCCGTAACAATTACCGGTACTAACTTCACCGCTACTCCAACCGTGACTTTTGGTGGTGTTGCGGCAACAAGTGTCACCTGGGTCTCGGCTACCTCTCTCACCGCTATTACTCCAGCCCACGCAATAGGTGCGGTCAATGTTGTAGTGACCAATCCAGATACTCAAATAGGTAGTGGTACTGGAATCTATACCTATGCTTCCGCTCCAACGGTCAGCGCTATCTCACCTATCGGTGGCTCGCCTGCAGGTGGCACTGCAGTAACGATCA
>PLXJ01000046.1 GCA_003151395.1 Actinomycetota bacterium
CAGCAAGACATTCCACGTGAAAATCGACATGCGGAACATCGTCATGCCAGGTGCTCGCATTGTGAAAATAGTTGTTACAAAATTGACGCCGCCCATAATTGTTCCAAGCCCACCAAGAGCTAGGCCAATTACCCAAAGATCTCCACCGATCCCGGGTGAATATTGCGAGTTGGCGAGTGGCGCATATGCTGTCCAACCAAATGATGCAGCGCCGCCCGGGCTCAAGAATCCCCCAAATGCCATGAGACCACCAAAGAGGTAGAGCCAGTACGAAAGCATGTTCAGCCGAGGAAAGGCAACGTCAGCTGCGCCGATCTGCAGCGGCATTATTACGTTGGCGAAACCAACAAAGAGCGGTGTTGCAAACATCAAGAGCATCACTGTTCCGTGCATAGTAAATATCTGGTTGTACTGTTCGTTACTTAAAAATTGGAGACCTGGACGAGCCAATTCTGAACGAAGTAACAGGGCCAAAATCCCCGCGATGATGAACCAAGCAAAGGAAGTTATTAAATAGAGATACCCGATCGTCTTGTGGTCGGTGGAGGTAATCCACTTCACAAATAGTCGGCCTTTTGACTGACCCTTAGGTGCTACTGCCCCATAATTTGGCGTCGAGGAGACCGCTGGTTCTGCGAATGTAGTCATCGTTATGCCACCTTAAGCGAGTTGATATAAGCGGTGTATTGCGCAGGAGTAACTACCTTGACTGTGAAGAGCATTTGAGAGTGATTGCGGCCGCAGAGTATGTTGCAACGCCCAGGATACGTCCCCAACTTCTCAGCAGCGAATTCCAAATGATTAAGAACATGTGGCAACGCCTGAATTTGAATCATGAAATCAGGAATCCAAAAGCCGTGATCTACATCGCTAGAGGTGATTGTGAACAATACCTTTTCGCCCAGAGGCAAAACCAACTCTGGACGTTGCTCTGGAGTCCCTGTAACAGTTGGCGCGCTTGAAGAATCGTCATAGGTGAACTGCCATGACCATTGCATTGCATTTATGTGAATGTTGTGTGGCGCTGTTGTTGAAGAATCCAATTTTGTTATTCGTGATTCATCACGGGCGGTATACCCAAACATAACCGCAACGATGATGAGGGGAATAAGCGTGTAGGCGATTTCAACTGGGATGTTGTAGCGAGTCTGCCGAGGGAAATCATCGCTCTTCTTGCGGTGGAAAAAGACCGGCCACATGAGCAAGATAAAGGTGATAATTCCCACCACAGCTGCAGCCATCCACGCCCAATACCAAAGCGGCCCGGAAGTGTCATTGATGCTAGAAACTCCCTTATCAAATCCAAGACCTGAAATATTCTTGTTTGAACAAGAGGTGAGTAGCAATGTGCTTACCGAAATGGCTAAAAGTCCGAGAATTCGGCGGTTACGACGCATGGGAGAAGGATAACCATCTCGCTCGCTAAGCGCGTCCAAGGCGGGTACCGTTCTAAGGGTGGGTTCAGTCACAGGTAGATTTCAGAGCGAAACACCGCTCCATTCGGCGGCTGCCGCCTTTTTGGCCGATGCCTTTGATCGCGGTTGGCCAGATCCGGCGAAAATCACTAATGAATCCCGCAGGGCTGCAATTCTGCAAAATGAGGCCAAGGAGATTTTTGCCAGTCATTTTGGTGTACGTCTGGATCAGATTAGATTCCTTGCTGACCCAGAAATTGGATTTCACCTTGGGATTTCTGGCCTTCTCTCGCCAGAATCAACCTTGTACTACACAGCTGTCGACCGCTCAGAGGTCTATGCCATCGCTGAAGATCTTCAGGGAGAACGACTCGACGTCGCTATTGACGGCCTTACCGAATATCCAGAGGGCACAACTACGGATGTTCTAGCCTGGCAGACCGCGAACGGTGAAACCGGAATTAGGTCCCAAAGCCCATCTAATTTTGGAGGGCGGATCTTTGTTGATGCCACGGCTAGTGGTTCGCTCTTGGAACTTCCCGAGAAATGGCATTGTGCGCTTTGGAATTCGCGGGTTTGGCAAGGGCCAGCGGGACTTGGGGTTTTCGCGGTAGCTGACTCTTCCGTTTGGCGAAATCCTCTCCCCCACGTCGATAGTGCCGCTTCGAGCTCCAATTATTCGCTACCACTGGCAATGGCGAGTGCAATTGCGCTGGAGGTCTCTCATCGCGAGTACCAAGAGCGGCAATTTGCACTCACGGCTATCAATGCAAAAATTCGAGAATTCTTGCGGAGCGAGATTCCTGAGGTGGATGTGGCAGGAACACTGAACACAACGCTTCCTCACCTGCTCTCCTTTTCCTTCCTCTATGTGGATGCCCAAATGCTCGTCAATGAATTAGATCGACGGGGTTTCGCAATTGATTCAGGTTCGGCATGTAATTCATCCAATATGGAACCGAGCCATGTACTGGCCGCGATGGGATTACTCACCCACGGCAACGTTCGACTAACACTTCATCCACAAACCACCGAGGAACAAATCGATCAACTTTTAATTGCACTTAAAGAAATTGTGTTGGAGCTTCGAAACTAAGTGGAACTCAATTGCCTGGGACTGCGATGCCCGATACCGATTATCAAGTTGGCTCAAGCCATCAAAGAGGACCTGGAAGTCATTTTGTTAAGCGATGACCCCGCAACAGAGCCGGACCTTGAAGCGTGGAGCCGGATGACAGGACATTCTTTTGACAAAGTAGGCGTTGCAAAATATCTGGTACGCAGATAGACGAAGTTACAAACCCATGCGGGGATCAATATGATGCGCTACTTCGCGTGCAGCGTCTTCTCCGTATGCACCTTCGAAGCGTTCCATAAATTGCTTACGATCAAAGAGATATTCCTGGGTTCCTTTGGTTTCTAAACAAAATGTTGCCACCAACGAACCAATTTGTGCGCAACGTTCATGATCGAGTCCCCACGACAAACCCGAAAGAAAACCCGATCTGAAGGAATCCCCAATGCCAGTTGGGTCAATCTTTACCTTCTCGGGAGGCGCGGCAACCGTAATTGTGGCCTTGCCATGTTCTTCTATCCGGGCGCCCTTTGCACCCAAGGTCACCACTCGAATTTGGACGTGGTCGAAAAGTTCTGCGTCAGACCACCCAGTTTTCTGCAACATTAAAGCCAGTTCGTATTCATTAAGAAATAGATATTTAGCTCCAATAACTAGTTGCTTCACCGCCTCGCCATCCATGCGGGCTAATTGCTGCGAAGGATCCGCAGCCACTGGAATGCCGAGGCGCCTGGCAGCATGGGAATGGCGCAACATAGCGTCAGGATCGTCTGGACCGATCAAAAATAGATCGATGCCACCCTCGTGAAGCGCTATTGCTTCGATATCGATTTCACGAGCCTCAGACATTGCACCTGGAAAAAACGAAGCGATTTGATTGAGTTCATCGTCCGTAGTCACTATAAATGTTGCTGTGTAAAGCTCTTTGGAAATCTTTACGTGATCAGTATTGACTCCATGGCGTACCAACCAGTCGTTGTAATCTGCCCAATCTTTACCGACAGCTGCGACAAGTAAAGGATGAAGTCCAAGGGCGCCCATACCAAAAGTGATATTGGCGGCACAACCACCGCGATGAATATCCAGTCCGTCGACGAGAAAAGAGAGGGACACCTTCGCAAGCGAACCTTCAACCAGGGAGTCGGTAAACTTCCCGGGAAAAGTCATTAAATGATCACGACCGACCGAGCCAGCGACGGCAACTTTCATCTGGCGCTTAGCGGTTAGTTAAAGGAATCGCCACAGGCGCAAGAGCCTTGCGCATTGGGATTATCAATAGTAAAGCCCTGCTTCTCGATAGTGTCAACGAAATCGATCGAGGCGCCCATGAGGTATGGGGTACTCATCTTGTCGGTTACGACTTTGACGTTTCCAAACGAAGAAACAGTGTCACCATCTAGCGCACGATCATCAAAATAGAGTTGGTAGCGCAGGCCAGAACACCCACCCGGTTGAACCGCTACACGAAGACTTAGGTCATCGCGACCTTCTTGGGTTAGCAATGCGGCGACTTTTGAAGAAGCAACATCGGTGAGGATTATGCCGGTCTGGGTCTGAATCGTGACGTCTTGCGCGGTTTCGGTACTCATGTTCCAAATAATACCTCTAAAATCAAACTATGGCCTCAGGAACCTTGTCGGAGTTGCTACTCCTTGGTCGTCAAAGTGACCCCACGAGTGAGCGAGGGGTCTCCTGTGATGGAGAGCTTCCAGAACCTAGTGACCCACACCTCGTTGAGAGGGCTCAAATTGCTCGGGCCGCGCTTGGACCCCGAGCCATGATTCTTGGTCATCATTATCAACGCGATGAGGTTATTCAGTTTGCCGACATTACCGGAGACTCATTCAAGTTGGCGCAGGCGGCGGCTCATAACCCAGACGCTGAACTCGTAATATTTTGTGGGGTCCATTTCATGGCCGAATCCGCAGACATCCTCACCTCTCCAAACCAAAAAGTGATCTTGCCGGATCTTGCTGCTGGCTGCTCCATGGCAGATATGGCTGCTGCTCACCAGGTTGAAGCTGCTTGGGCACACTTCCAAAAATTAGGAATTGCCAACAAGACGATACCTATCACGTACATGAATTCAACGGCGGCGATCAAAAGTTTCACAGGTCAAAACGGCGGTGCGGTTTGCACCTCTTCGAATGCAGCGCGCGCCATGAGTTGGGCTTTCGAAAAAGGAGAGAAAATCTTTTTCCTGCCCGACCAACACTTAGGACGCAACACGGCAATTCTGCACTTGGGACTTAACGCATCGGACTGTGTTCTCTGGAATCCTTGGAAACCCCAGGGAGGATTATCTGATGAAGAGTTATTCGCGGCCAAGGTGATCTTATGGCGTGGCCATTGCTCGGTTCATGGCCGCTTTTCTTTAAAGAACGTCGCCGACGTTCGAAATCGGGTTGATGGGGTGAAAGTCCTCGTACACCCAGAATGCCAAAACGATGTCGTCATAGCTGCAGATGTTGTCGGCAGTACCGAAGCCATAATCCGGACCGTTACGGAGTCCCCCGCAGATTCAAAGTGGGCGATTGGCACCGAACTGAATCTGGTCCAGCGCTTAGCGCGGACGAACCCGGATAAAGAGATTCTCTTTCTGGATAAAAGCGTCTGTTACTGCTCAACCATGAACCGAATCGACCTCCCCCATCTGGTTTGGGCCATGGAGACGCTGCTCGGCGGCCGGGTTGTGAATCAAATTTCGGTCGAGGCCAAAACCTCGCATTTTGCACGAGTTGCGCTAGAGCGAATGCTGGCTCTACCTTAACCACATGACAAAAGACGCCCCCACTCCAAAGCGCAAAGATGCCGAAGCGCTCAACAAGGTAAATGCCATTACCTCACCTGCGACAAAGGTGACAAAAGCCCGCGATCGCAATGAATTGAAGGCCAAGCGCCTTTCTTCTCGTGCCGCGTATATGCGGGGTGAAGAGAGCGCCCTTCCTGCGCGTGACAAGGGTCCAGTCCGTCGTTATGTCCGTAACTATGTCGATTCGCGTCGTAATGTCGGCGAGTACTTTTTACCAGCAGTAGCAACTGTTTTGGTATTGAGTGTCGTTCACAATAAATTTGTTTCACTCATCGCAATTTTGTTTATGTATGCCGCAATGTTGTACACCGTTTTTTCCGGGTATTTCATGACGCGTCGAATCCGACAAGCAGTCAACGCCAAATTCCCCGGTGAACCAACCAAGGGTCTTGGTATGTACGGATGGTTGCGATCAACTCAGATGCGTCGCATGCGCGCTCCCGCACCTCAAGTTAAGCGCGGGGATTTAATCTAGTTTTATAAATTTAATGATTCGAAAGTATTCGAAAGCCTTCTAAAGCCTAAGCCCTCGGGTTTGGGCTTTCGTTCTTAGAGGGATCAGTTTCTGGCAACTTACCCAGAGCGACATCAATCGCAGCCATCACATCGGCTTCAAGTTTTACGCCAGCAGCTTTAACATTTTCTTTAACTTGCGTTGGCTTAGTAGCTCCCATGATTACTGCAGAAACATTTTGATTCTGTAGCGCCCATGCAAGTGCAAGTTGCGACATTGATAGCCCAAGTCCATCGGCAATCGGCTTGAGATTCTGCACCGCCGTTAGTACCTCATCAGTCATCCAACGCGAAATAAATCCCGCTCCCGACTTCTTGTCGGTTGCACGCGATCCAACCGGAGGTTTCTTTCCTGGCAAATACTTGCCGGTCAAAATACCCTGGGCGATCGGTGACCATACGATTTGGCCAATGCCTTCACGTTCCGAGAGAGGAACGACCTCCTTGTCGATCACGCGCCAAAGCATCGAGTACTGGGGTTGACTGGAAACAAAACGGGTCCAACCACGCTGCTTTTGAATATCAAGAGCTTGACTAATTTGATTGGCATCCCATTCGGAGAAACCGATGTAATTAACCTTGCCTTGGCGAACAAGATCCTCAAAGGCCTGTAAAGACTCTTCGAGGGGGGATTCAAAATCGAACCGATGAAACTGGTAGAGATCAATATGATCGGTGTTAAGTCGTTTGAGCGAGGAATGAATCGACTCCATGATGTGCTTTCGTGAGGATCCGCGATCATTCTTGCCGGAACCCGTAGGAAAATAAACCTTTGTAAATAATTCGTAAGATTCGCGGCGAACACCTTTCAGCGCCTTGCCCAGCACCGTTTCGGCGCGGGTACCGGCGTAAACATCGGCGGTGTCAAAAGTGGTAATGCCTTCAGTGAGCGCAGCTTTTACGCACTTGACCGCCGCATCTTCTTCGACCTGACTTCCGTGGGTAATCCAGTTTCCATAGGCAATTTCTGAGACATACATTCCAGATGAGCCGAGGCGACGATATTCCATTCCAAAACCCTACTACCCATTTCGATCCTATTTTTTAAATTCGTGTGTCTTCCGCATAAGACTTGGGGTTGGCTCCAGTTGGTGCTAACTTTCACCCACCAGTTCCATCAAGGTTCTGGTGGTACTAATAGGAGCGAAGTCGGTGTAAATCCGACGCTGTCCCGCAACTGTATTGAATCCGTAAGGTTTCTAAGCCAGGTCGCCTCCCTTTATGTATCGGAGTATCCGACCTCGGAGGAAGGTCGGGCCTTTAGATGGTCTCAAGAGGGCCCATCCAAAAGTCCGAATTTTTCCTCCCTCAACCCTTGGGGGAGTTTTTTTATGTTCAGAAGCCTGATTAAGAAAAAAAATCTTGTAATGGCGCCAGCTTTCATTTTGATGTTGTCGTTGATTTCAGGAACACCCGGCGCACACGCTGCCACTAGTAACCCAACCCGCATTATTTCGCTATCTCCAAGTGCCACAGAGATTCTCTTTGGAATCGGAGCCGGGCCGCAAGTGATTGCCGTGGATGACAACTCTGATTATCCGCTCCGCGCTCCCTTTTCAAACCTTTCTTCATTCACTCCGAATGTGGAGGCGATAGCTTCTTATCATCCTGATTTAGTTGTCTTGCAATCTTCCGCGACTGGCGCTGCTGCCGTTCAAAGTGATCTCCAAAAACTGAAAATTAAAGTATTTTTGGAAATTACGCCTACGAATATCAATCACGCATATGCAGAATTCTTGGCACTTGGGAAGGCGACGGGACATCCATCTCGCTCGATCGCTCTCGTTGCAACGATGAAATCACAAATCGCCGAAATTCTTTCCAAATATAGAAAACACACTCCAGTCGCGATTTATCACGAACTAGATAACACGTTCTACTCGGCTGACTCCTCTACCTTTATTGGTCAGATCTATTCGGATTTCAATTTCACTAATATCGCCGATGCCGCAAGTACTGCGGACTCAGGTGGTTATCCGCAACTCACTCCTGAAGTGGTTATCAAAGCCAATCCGAAAATTATTTTTCTTGATGATGGCCCATATGGAGAATCCGCGGCTACCATCAATTCCCGCCCCGGTTGGTCAGCTATCTCTGCCGTCAAAAATAAGCACGTCATTACCTTGCCTTTGGATATAGCAGATCGCTGGGGTCCAAGACTTGTTGATTTCTACCGCTTTATCGGTCAAATAACGGCGAAAATTAACTAGGACCACAGACAAAAGAGAAACCAGGAAATGTTGAGCACAGAACACGGGGCCATCGCCCGTATTTGGAACTGGCGAATAACCGCGTTCTGTGGACTCATATTGTTTTTAGTTGCGATCGCGGCAGTCAGTTTTGGACCGATTGAGATAAGTTTTTTCAAAGTATTTAAGACAATCTTTGATCTTCCAGGCGCGAGCACTGGAATAAACCGCACGGTTATTTTGGAACTCCGACTCCCCCGAGTGATTTTGGGAATTCTCGTCGGCGCCGCCCTTGCGACTAGTGGTGCGGTATACCAAACGGTCTTCCACAATCCACTTGCTGATCCATATCTGCTCGGAGCTGCAAGTGGAGCGGGCCTTGGAGCAACCATTGCAATAACTAGCACGCATCACAATTTGTCTGGAGCGCTACCGATATTTGCATTTTTAGGTGGGGTCCTCGCCGTCCTCACCTCCTTCTTCATCTCCGGAAAATTTTTTGCCGATCCAAATTCGCTCTTGCTTTCTGGAATTGCGGTCGGTTCTTTTGCAACCGCAATTCAGACCTATTTGCAGCAACGACATAGCGCCGCCCTTAGACCGGTCTATTCGTGGATCTTGGGTGATTTAACAAATGCCAGTTGGAGTGTTGTCGCGTGGTCAGCTATTTACATTGCAATTGCACTGGTAATTCTATTCAGCGTTGCCAAGCAATTAGACGGATTAATGCTGAGCGATGAAGAGGCTTACTCTCTCGGCATCAATCCCAAGCGCCTGCGTATCATCGCGGTAGCAGCTGCCACTCTTGCAACGGCTACTGCCGTCTCAGCTTCTGGATTAATAGGGTTCGTTGGAATCGTCGTTCCTCATTTAGTTCGAGGACTAACTCATCGCGTTACAAATCGATCACTCATCACGATTGCCATGGCAGGTGCCGCATTTTTGGTCTTAGCGGATCTAGGTGCTCGGACACTGCTCTCCCCAGCAGAGTTGCCGATCGGCGTAATCACTGCATTCGTAGGCGCTCCATTTTTCCTCGTCGTACTGCGAAATCGAAGGAAGGTTTCACAATGAGTATCGTGGTTTGCGATCTCACCGTTAGGTACGGTGAGAAGGTCGTTCTGGATGATTTATCACTTGAAATTGCGCATGGAAAATGGACGTGTCTCGTAGGTCCTAACGGAGCAGGCAAAACAACTTTTCTAAAAGTATTGCTTGGTATGGCTCCATACTCGGGAAGCATTCAAGACAATGGCGTTGAAGTTTTCAAAAGTCACAATCGCAATGTTGCATTCGTACCTCAACATCCACAGATACCGCAAGGAATGACCGTTGCTGAATATGTGATGCTCGGGCGATCCAAAAAGGATGGATGGGGAAACGAATCCCTAGCCAGTCGATCCTACGTTCACAAAGTGCTCACACAAACGAATCTCTTTGGAATGCAAGACAATCTGGTGACGCACCTTTCGGGTGGGGAAATGCAACGTGCCCTCATTGCGCGTGCTCTAGCGCAACAACCCGAACTGATCTTGCTCGACGAACCAACTAGCGCGCTTGATTTACATCACCAGATTTCGGTCCTCAATAACATCGAACTTCTTAAAGAGAGTGGCGTTACAGTTATTTCAACGATGCATGACCTAACTCTTGCAGCGCTCTTTGCCGAACAATTAGTCGTACTAAAAGCAGGAAAAGTGTTGCTCTCCGGTGACTCACAAGTTGTCATACATTCGTCAGAACTTAAGAAGGCCTACGACAATAGAATCGACGTTTACACCCTTGATAGCGGTCGTTCGGTAATCGTTGCGAGTAAATACGATACATAATGACTATATAAGGGAATTGCTCGTGTGACAGTGAGTCACTTTGAGTTTGTTCGCTGGCTTATTAGCCTCTCTTTTACGAAAGAGAGTTTGCAATGCTTTTCAAAAGTGGCTTAGGTATCACATTTATAACAATTTTTGGTGTGGCCATAATGTATTTTCACTCCGAAGCTCCCGCTTGGCAAAAGACCGCCCGAAAGCGTAAAAAGCAACTCAAATAAGTTAACGGACGTGCGATGGAACAAACGGAGGCTTAACAACTTTCACGACACTAGCCCGCCCGCGAATATCAATCGTTAACTCCGATCCAATTGCAATATCGGGTTTGATGAGGGCCAACCCAATTCCATTTTTCAGGGTTGGTGAGAAAGTCCCGCTAGTAACTTCACCGACCACTTCTCCTGAACCATCTAAGACGTTCATCCCACCACGAGGAATGCCACGATCTTGCGCCAAGAGCCCACGCAATATCCGAGAAACTCCTCTTGCTTTTTCGGCAACCAACTTATCTCGCCCATGGAAGTGCGGTTTACCTAATGCAACCGCCCAGCCGGCGTTAGCTTCAAGCGGGGAGATATCTAAGGACAACTCGTGCCCGTGAAGTGGATAACCCATTTCGGTGCGAAGGGTATCGCGGGCGCCAAGACCGCAGACCCGTCCTCCAATTTGCTCAACCGCCTTCACCAAAAGTTCCCATAGCGGAAGCGTTGCGCTCCAACCAGGAATAAGTTCGTAACCAAACTCTCCGGTATATCCGGTTCGACAGATGATGATCTGCCCTAAAGATTCATGGCCGGGAATTGCCACCTCGGTGAATGCCATGTAATCAAGTTCCACTTCAATACCAATCGCGGAAAGTACCTCGTTACTCAATGGACCTTGAACAGCCAAAACCCCGAAATCGCGATGGGCGTTCTTGATTGTTAGCCCCAAATCGTTGGCTGAATCGAGCACCGCAAATACCGCAGCGCAGTTAGCAGCATTTGGAACGAGTAGGAATTTATCTTCGCTGTAGCGGTAAATTATTAAATCATCGATTACCCCTCCTGATTCATCGCAGAGCAAGTTGTACTGCGCGCTGCCGTGACCGATGCGCTCCAAATCATTAGTGAAAATTCGATTAAGAAAAATAAGGGCGCCTAGGCCGGAAACCTCGATCTTGCCGAGGTGTGAGACGTCGAAAATTCCGACCGCTTCGCGGACCGCGGTGTGCTCTGCAATCACTCCACCAGCAGTAATCGCACCGATCGCTTTCGGGTATTCGATCGGCATCTGCCAACCTCCGAAATCGGCGAGCTTTGCACCCACAGCAGAATGCCAGTCAAAAAGGGGAGATTCCATATCTCTAACTTATCCCAAGCGTGCTCACTTCACACCGATCCCACTTCGCAATAGCCCGTCGTAAGTGAGAGGATTGCCATATGGCAACGCTAAAAACAACCCCAAAATCCACCGGTGAGGTTCTCGTTCTGGGCCTCTCTTCAAAGTCCGGTAAATTATCGATCCATCCAAATATTTCACATATTCCAGCGATCGCAGCCGATACCAAAAAATTGCTCGCGATACTCCTTGATCTGGGTGCGACAGGTAAAGAAGACGAAGTTATCAAGGTTTCCTATACCGGCCCGCGCTTATTAGTGTTTACGGGCTTTGGAACAACCGCCGCTACTTATTCACACGAAACGTTACGCAGGGCAGCAGGGGCGGCAACACGAGGGCTGGTGGGCCATACGCAAGCCGATTTTGCGCTTCCTAACTCCAACACCGNNCCGCAGAACTTGCTGCTATCGCCGAAGGAATCGCGCTTGGCGCCTATGATTTCACTCAATTCCGTGGCTCATCTAAAGCCGAGCAAAAGTTGCCCCTCAAGTCAGCGAGCATTATTTCAACTTTTGGAACTACCGCCCCAGGCAAAGCAGCCCTCAAGCGGGCTGAAATTCTGGGTGAAAATGTCGCGATTACACGAGACCTCGTTAACACTCCCCCCTCGCACCTGACCCCAGTAACCTTTACCGCCCAGATGAAAAAAATTGCACTCACCCTGGGCATAAAAGTGGAAGTGCTAAACGAGGTCCAACTCAAGGCAAAAGGTTATGGCGGCATAGTTTCTGTCGGCCAAGGTTCGGCCAATCCACCGCGTTTGCTTCACCTAACCTATTCACCGCCAAAACCAAAGAAACGCCTAGCCTTCGTGGGCAAAGGCATCACCTTTGACTCAGGAGGTTATGCCCTCAAACCCGCTTTAGGTATGGGCGACATGAAATCCGATATGAGCGGCGCCGCCGCCGTAGTAGCCGCCACATTTGCTATCGCCCAGCTTAAATTACCCATAGCGATCGACACCTATGCCTGTCTGGCCGAAAACATGATCAGTGGTGAAGCAACCCGTCCAAGTGACATCATCACCATGCTGGGTGGCAAGACTGTTGAGGTTCTCAACCCGGATGCAGAAGGTCGAATGGTCATGGCTGATGGGCTTGTCCGTGCGGTAAACGACGGAGAGCGCAATGGTGGACTTGATGGCTTGATCGACGTTGCAACCCTTACTGGCGCACAAGTCGTTGCTCTTGGTACCCGTACGTCGGCTGTAATGGGCAATAACGAAGAATTTCGAACGATGTTTCTAGAAGCCACCGGAATTTCTGGGGAGGCGTTTTGGCCTATGCCCCTACCGGATGAACTGAAAGAAGCACTTGCTTCAGCATCGGCAGATCTGGTCAACTCAAATCCTGCAATTCGGGACGGTGGAATGTTGATCGCGGGCCTGTTCTTACGCGAGTTTGTTCCAAACCATGTTCCTTGGCTCCATTTAGATATCGCGGGACCAGCCCTCACTCACAAAGCGCACGGTTATACCCCGGTCGGTGGGACTGGGATTGCCGTCAGATCACTGGTGGCGCTGGCTGAGTTAGAAGTCTCATAACCAGTGCGACGACGAGTCCACGCTCAACTCGTGGCAGGATTAGCCAACTATATTCTTATGGATACTCACGGCAGAAAAGGTGAAGTGTGAACGAATTTGATCTTGTAATCCTTGGTGGTGGAAGTGGCGGTTACGCCTGTGCGCTTCGCTCTGCCCAACTTGGACTTTCAGTAGTCCTCATTGAAAAGGACAAGGTCGGCGGAACCTGTCTGCACCGCGGATGTATTCCAACTAAAGCGCTTTTACACGCCGGTGAAATTGCAGATAACGCACGTCACGCTTCAGATTTTGGTGTCAACGCGGAGTTCTTATCCATGGATATGTTGGCGGTTAACGCCTACAAGGATGGAGTGATTTCTAAGCTTTACAAGGGTTTACAGGGATTGGTTAAGACGCGCAACATCACGGTTGTCGAAGGTCACGGACGTCTCGTAGCAAAGAATCAAGTTGAAGTTAATGGAACGATTTACACGGGTAAAAATGTTTTGTTAGCGACTGGTTCATATCCAAAGACACTTCCTGGTCTAGAGATTGATGGAAAGCAGATTGTGACGAGCGATGAAGCTATGTCCTTTGATTACGTTCCAAAATCAGTCATCGTCCTCGGTGGCGGAGTTATTGGGTGCGAGTTCGCATCTGTCTGGAATTCATTTGGCGCAGAAGTCACGATTATCGAAGGATTGCCCCGCCTAGTTGCCCTCGAAGATGAAACCTCGAGCAAACAGTTAGAACGTGCTTACCGCAAACGTGGGATTAAGTTCGAAGTTGG
>PLXJ01000029.1 GCA_003151395.1 Actinomycetota bacterium
TATGGGTGCCATAGCCCTTCGAGTGAACTCGCCCAGGTAAGTAAGCACATCAATTGATCGAGTGGAATAAGCAAAGATCCAACGGAATGGTGGGATTTTTGCCCACCAAACTTCGTGCCCGTGAGTTAACGCCACGATACGTTTTGCGCCATGCCGCTTCAGTAAACCAGACATCCAAGCCAAAGGCATGGTTGCGCCGAACCAGATGATCTCACTGCCGTGAAGTTGCATTGTTGCTCTCACGCGACGATTGACGGAAGGGGTGGGAAGCAAAATTGAATTCTTATCTCGAATGACTATTGCACCGGTCTTGACCATGAGTTCTTGATCGAAAGCTTCGCTTCCCTCCTGCGCGGCGGTGTAAATCACGACTTGGTGACCGTCTAACTGATCTAGCAATCCCAAGATAAAAGTTTCGATGCCCCCGGCGCGTGGTCCTAAATCATTTGTTACGAGGAGTATTTTTCGTAGCGACACCCCGTAAGGCTAGTGAGCGCGATAGGCAGTTCCAAAATTTGGTGCCACACCGCTATCCTCAAGCGTGAAAGCGAAGTGGCGGAACCAATCCCTTATCCGATAAGGCAGAAATTGCCTCTAGCTCCGCGCCTGAGATCTCTGAGGTTGGTCTCTCTGAGATCGATATTAATACCGAAACGACGCAATCCGAGCAGGCAAGATCGCGCATAGTGCAAGTGTCACAGTCGATGATCATGATATGAGGGTAATTCCCACCACTGACACTTAAAATAGCGTTATGAGTTATCGGGTGGCGGCGAATCTGGTCCTTGGGGCTGATGGGTCAACTACCCTGGGCGGCTCATCCAAGGGACTTTCTTTTCCCGCCGATCGGTTGCGATTCCACCAATTACGTACCGAATTCAAGGTAATTCTCATTGGAGGCAACACCGCTCGACAGGAGCCCTATTGGGTAACCCCACTTCCACTGATCATCTTGTCTCATCATGATCTTCCAGCTCTTCTTGAAGTGAATGAAAAAGCGGTTCGTTGGGAACTCCCCCTATCGCAGGCAATTGCTCGTGCGGGAGAGCTCTATGGGGATACCTTGATTGAGGCTGGACCCGCACTCATTAAGGAGGCTGTTGCTGCCGGACTAGTGACAGAACTTTTTATAACTATCTCCCCGGATACTCCCGCTGAAAATCAGATCGATATCAAAGATTTAACATCAGGAGCTATCGAAGTTTCTAGGGAGTCCGACGCCTCTGCACCAGGATCTCTTTTCTTACGGTATCGCCTCGCGCCTTCCCAAAAATAATCTCTCTCCTAATTACCCTTATCCCATGACCCGGGAGAAGAATTTTGACGAAATCCTCGCTGAAATTCGGGCAATGTCGACTCGTATTGAGTTGATCGTCGAAGAGATCCCCGCTCCTCAGAAACTCGCACCTTTCGCCTATGCCATGACAGCTGATACCAACGACGATGTCGGCACCGCCCGCTTTGTGCTTCTTCACGATCCCGCTGGCCAAGAAGGGTGGAGTGGAAATTTCCGGTGCGTCACATTTGTCCGAGCCGAGGTTGATGACGAAATGGCTGCTGACCCAATAGTTGCAAGTGTCGGGTGGAGCTGGCTTATCGAGTCGTTGGAGAAATTCCACTGTGAATATGTGCAACCGAGTGGAACGGTGACCCGAGTCGCAAGTGCATCCTTCGGAACCCTCGGAGAACGAGAAGATGACTCCGAATTAGAAATCCGAGCTTCTTGGACTCCAATAAATGGCGATGCGATTGCAGACCATGTTCGGGCTTGGCTAGATCTCCTTGAACATTGCGCCGGATTGGAACCTATTCAAGAAGGGGTCACTACTTTAACTCGTAGCAACCTCACTCAATAGTAGATTCACCCCATGCCAGAGCCTTTGCTAACGCCACGATCTGGCCTCCCCGAATTAATAGTCGATGAAGTGGGATTTCTTGCTGCACTCAGTGCGCTTAAAGCGGGCCATGGACCAATAGCAGTTGATGCCGAACGAGCCTCCGGATATAGATATAGCCAGCGCGCCTATCTAATCCAACTCTTCAGGCGCGATGGTGGACTTCACCTTATCGACCCGATCGCCGTTTCCGATCCACTCCTCTGGCGCGAAATGGATCGAGCCTTTAAAGATTGTGAGTGGATCATTCATGCGAGCACTCAAGATCTACCTTGTCTTCGCGAACTCGGAATAAATCCCGAACTCCTCTTTGATACCGAACTAGGTGGCCGTATCGCTGGATGCGAACGTGTGGGCCTTGGACCGCTCTGCGAATCCCTTTTGGATATTCAACTTGCCAAAGAGCACAGCGCCGTCGATTGGTCGATTCGACCTTTACAAGAATCCTGGTTGAATTATGCCGCGTTAGATGTTGATGTACTTGTTGATCTCCGTGATGCGGTAGAAACCTTATTAACTGAACGCGGCAAGATCACCTGGGCGACAGAAGATTTTGCACAAATTCTAAAGAACCCACCAAATCCTCCTCGTGTTGATCCTTGGCGCCGCACCTCTGGCATGCACAAAGTGCGTGATCGAATGACTCTAGCAATCATCAAGGCGCTATGGACTGCGCGTGATGATTTTGCGCGAGAAATAGATCTTGCACCCGGTCGGGTTTTTAACGATGAGGCACTCGTCGAACTTGCCACAAAACGACCTGCAGTAATTGATGAGTTCACAAAGATCATCAAGCGACGGAGCCGTGTAACCAATGCTCCAACCACAGAATGGTTCGCGCTGATGAAGCAGACCCTTGAACTTCCCGAAACAGAACTCCCTTTGCTTCGAACCCCAAGTATTGGTCTGCCGCCGATCAAACTTTGGAAAGAACGTAACCCATTGGGCAATGCTCGCCTTTCACATGCCAGGGCCGCAGTTGCACAGCGCGCCGCTGAACTTGATCTCCCAGTGGAAAATTTGATCTCCCCTGAAGTCATTAGACAACTTGTGTGGAAAAACCCACCAGAATCCGAAGTGGAGCAATACATCGAACGACTCTTATTAGAAAATGGCGCCCGATCATGGCAGGTGGAACAGCTCGCCACAGTCCTGATCCAACCTTTGGGAGCCACTGAACCGCTTCCACCACCACCGCCCACTCCTGAAAATACGGAAGAAGCCCAACCACCCGAGTGATCCGAATTACGCAACATAAAAGTTGCTTAATTCCTGCCTCGCGGTTTAGGCTCGTAGCATGATTCCTACCTTCGTGATCTTCCTCCGAGAGGGCATCGAAGCGGCCATGATCGTGGCAATCCTTCTGGCGTATCTGAAGCGAGTTGGCCAGCGTCACCTCTTCAGTGACGTCTATTGGGGGGTTGGTGCCGCATTTGGACTCATCCTTGCAGGGGGAATAGCCGCCTACCTATTGATAGATCAGTACAGCGGATCAAATATCCAGACTTATTTTGAGACCGCAACTTACCTTTTGGCCGCCACGATTCTTACCTATATGACTTTTTGGATGCAGAGTCATGCCCGGGGTCTCTCCGGTGAGTTGCAGCAAAAAAGCGACCTCGCGATTTCCGAAGGTGGCCGGTGGGGCTTGCGCCTCCTTTCCTTCCAAGCAGTTGGCCGCGAGGGCCTTGAGACCATGGTCTTCACGTTGGCAATTATTTTCGCTAATTCAAAGCAAGCGGCAGTCCCGGTACATGGCAAACTGCTCTGGCTTGGAGCGCTTTTGGGGCTTGCTACCGCGCTCGCCATTGCATTTGGTATCTACCGAATGGGCGCACGAATTAATCTTCAACTTTTTTTTAGGGTTCTCGGAGTCGCGCTATTTATCTTTGCTGCGGGACTCCTAGCTGATGCGATTCAAAATATGCAAGATCTCAATTGGTTACCATTTATGCACCACCAACTCTGGAATTCCTCTGGATTAATTCAAGAGGGTTCAAACTTTGGCGATGTTTTGCATTCACTCGTTGGTTATGCCGAACGTCCGACAACGCTTCAAGCCTTGGTGTGGGTTACCTATATGATCGCAGGAACTACGCTCTTTTTACGAATGGGCCGGCGTAAAAAGCCAGTCTCAGTTTAATTCTTGTCTAACGGCTTCTCCACTTTGCTCCGAGAGCTCCAACTCTTTGAGGGTGAGCGACCAACCCACCAGAGAACGGGTAATTGTTTGAACGGTAATCCCTAGATCGCCGAGGATCTCATCGCGTCTGGAATGTTCAATAAATGCGAGGGGAACTCCGATCGAATGGACCGGAACGCTCAAACCCTCTTCGCGGAAAAGTTCGGAAACCGTGCTTGCAATACCCCCGTGTTTAATTCCATCTTCGAGAACAACGATGCTCTTGTAACGGCGAGCCATTGTGATTAATGAATGCGGCAAGGGCTTGACCCAGCGCGGGTCGATAACCGTCACGCCCACTCCCTCGCGGTATGCCTGCGCGGCAGCTTCCACCGCCATCCCCGCCATAGCACCAACGCTCAACAAAAGTATGTCGGCGCTTTCGCCACGATAAAGCACATCGATTCCATCACGGCGCTCAAAGGCTGGGATATCAGCGCATACCGCACCCTTGGGGTAACGAATCAAGGTCGGCGCATCGCTCACTTCGATGGCCTCACGAAGCACTTCTTTGAGCCTCGATCCATCTCGCGGTGCAGCCACCCGCAGCGTTGGAACAATTCCGGACAACGCCAGGTCCCAAATTCCATGGTGCGAAGGTCCATCATCCCCCGTCACGCCTGCTCGATCGAGAACAAAGGTGACCCCGGCTTTATGAAGGGCCACATNNCAGTAGTTGATCAAATGCTCTGTTCAGGAAGGTCGAGTAAATCGCTACAACTGGATGCAGACCTGTGAACGCCATTCCCGCAGCTGAAGTCGTGGCGTGCTGTTCGGCAATACCGACATCAAAGGTGCGCTCCGGGAAGGCGGCCTGAAACAAATCAAGCCCTGTTGGCCCTAGCATCGCGGCCGTTATTGCCACAACCTCAGGGTGTTCTTCGCCGATTTCTACCAGTTCTTTGGAGAAGACTGAAGTCCATGATGGCGCCGATTTCTTGAGTGGCGCCCCAGTCAATGGATTTACGACGCCAACGGCATGGAATTTTTCAGCCTGATCGTTTATCGCGGGCGCATGCCCACGCCCCTTTTCGGTGATGACGTGAACCAATACTGGAGCATTGAAATTCTTGGCATGAGTGAGCGCGCTTTCGAGCGCTTCAATATTGTGNNAATATTTGAGCCCAAGGTCTTCAAACATTCCCTGGGGTGCGACAATATCTTTGATTCCCTTTTTGACCCCATGAAGTGTTTCGTAGATCGGCTGCCCAACCACGGGAGTTCGCTCCAGAAAATTCTTTCCCCAATCCAGAAATTTTTCATAACCACTCGTTGTACGGAGCGTGGAAAGGTAAGTTGCGACCCCACCAATGGTTGGAGAATATGAACGTTCATTGTCGTTCACGATTATCACCAATGGAAGATCAGAATTGGCGGCGATATTGTTGAGCGCTTCCCAGGCCATTCCTCCGGTCAGAGCACCATCACCCACAACGCAGACGACAGCTCTATTTTTAATTCCTTGAACGCTGAACCCGCGCGCAATACCATCTGCCCAGCTGAGAGCGCTTGAGGCGTGAGAATTTTCGATGACGTCGTGCTCTGACTCAGCGCGATTTGGATAACCTGCTAATCCGCCGCGTTGTCGCAACGTGTCAAATCCTTCTTGCCGGCCAGTCAATATTTTGTGAACGTACGATTGGTGTCCGGTATCAAAAACTATTACATCTTTTGGTGAATCAAAGGTTCGGTGCATTGCAATCGTTAACTCAACCACCCCAAGGTTTGGACCTAAATGTCCACCGGTTTTTGAAACTTTTTCAATCAGAAATTCCCGGATCTCGCCTGCTAAAACGTTAAGTTGATCGTGACTGAGGACTCGCAAATCCTGCGGAGACTTAATAGCAGGCAAAATGCGGGCGCTAGACATGGCGTAATTCTACGGGAGGAGGCCATCCATTGCGAGGTAGGGCTACGCTTGACTTTAGATCAGAATTAATTGAGAAGTGAGCGCAGCACGTACTGCATGATTCCACCGTGGCGATAGTAATCTGCCTCACCTGGAGTATCGATACGCAATTGAGCTTCGAAGGTGATATCCCCCGCCTTAACGGTAAGTGTCTTCGGAGAAGGACCGAAGTTCAACGCCTCGATTCCGGTAATCTCAAAAATCTCTAAGCCAGTAAGTCCAAGGCTTTGTGCATTTGCACCATTTATAAATTGGAGTGGGAGAACTCCCATTCCAATCAAATTAGAACGGTGAATACGTTCAAAAGATTCTGCAATAACGGCTCGCACGCCAAGCAGCGCGGTTCCCTTCGCAGCCCAATCGCGAGATGAGCCAGAGCCATATTCTTTTCCAGCCAGAATAACAAGCGGAACTCCCGCGGCTTGATAATCACTCGACGCATCGTAAATCGTCGCTTGCTCGCCATTTCGCAAAAAGTTTCTTGTGAAGCCACCTTCAACACCATCAAGTAGTAAGTTCTTTAAACGAATATTTGCAAAAGTTCCACGGATCATGACCTCGTGATTGCCGCGTCTAGATCCATAAGAGTTGAAATCCGCACGAGCAATTCCATGCTCCGCCAAATACTTTCCAGCAGGTGAATCAACTTTGATATTGCCCGCAGGAGAAATATGGTCAGTCGTAACAGAATCCCCCAAAATAGCCAGTACTCGGGCGCCTGATATATCGGTTACCGGCTTTGGATCGCGGGGCATTCCTTCAAAATATGGTGGTTTTCTGACATATGTTGAATCAAATTCCCATTCAAAAGTTTTGCCGGTCGGCGTCTCTAGCGACTTCCAGCGATAATCTCCATCAAATACCGTTGCGTAATCCTTCTTGAACATATCGGAGGAGATACAAGATGCAATCACGCTGTCGATTTCTGCGGCGCTTGGCCAAATATCTTTGAGATATACCGGCGCACCACTCTGATCATTTCCAATCGGATCATTTTCAAAATCGTGATTCATGGTACCAGTGAGTGCATATGCAACAACAAGAGGAGGTGAAGCAAGGTAGTTCATCTTTACATCTGGACTAATGCGACCCTCAAAGTTCCGGTTTCCAGAGAGAACGGCGGTAACGGCGAGATCGTTCTCGTTAATTGCCTTGCTTATTTCTACCGGAAGCGGACCTGAATTACCGATACATGTCACGCAACCATAACCGACAAGATTAAAACCAAGTTGCTCCATGTATCCGGTTAGCTCTGCCTTATCGTAATAATCGGTGACAACCTTTGACCCAGGCGCCAAAGTCGTTTTAACCCATGGCTTACTGCGTAACCCTTTTTCAACCGCCTTTTTTGCAAGCAGTGCGGCCCCAATCATTACCGAAGGGTTTGAGGTATTAGTGCACGAAGTAATTGAAGCTATCGCAACTGCGCCGTTAGAAATAGATGTTGCTGTCCCATTAACTTTTACATCTATCGCCTCACGAGAACTTTTTTCACCAAGGTAACTTGGAATGATTTTGTTAAATGCCTCTTTAGAATTTGAGAGCGAGATGCGATCTTGTGGACGCTTAGGCCCGGAGATAGATGGAACAACTTCTGCAAGATCGAGTTCCACGTATTCTGAGAAGCGCGGTTCCAACGCCGGGTCATGCCAAAGTCCATTTCGCTTAGCGTATTTTTCAACGAGTTCGATCTGATCGCTCGGACGACCAGTGAGCGTGAGGTAACGCAACGTCTCCTCATCAATTGGGAATATCGCACAAGTTGATCCGTATTCAGGGGACATATTTCCGATGGCGGTTCGATTTGCCATAGGTAGCGCAACAACTCCGGGACCATAGAACTCGACAAACTTACCTACAACACCGTGTTTTCTGAGGCGTTCGGTAATAGTTAATACCAAGTCAGTGGCAGTGGTACCAACTGGAAGTTCACCTTTGAGCTTGAATCCCACAACACGTGGAATCAACATAGAGACAGGTTGGCCAAGTAATGCGGCTTCGGCCTCAATACCACCGACACCCCAACCAAGGACGCCAAGACCATTCACCATTGTTGTGTGTGAATCGGTTCCAACAACTGTGTCCGGATATGCACGAAGCACGCCATCAACCACTCGAGTCATAACGACGCGAGCGAGATACTCAATATTTACTTGGTGAACGATTCCAGTTCCAGGCGGGACAACTTTAAATTCGTCAAATGCGCTCTGCCCCCAACGCAAGAAGCGATAACGTTCCTTGTTCCTCTGATACTCAATGTCGGTATTTTCTTCAAAAGAGAGTGCGGTTCCGTAGAAGTCAGCAATGACCGAATGGTCGATCACGAGCTCTGCGGGCGCAAGTGGATTGACTTTTGTTGGGTCGCCACCCAAATCGGCGATGGCTTCGCGCATAGTCGCAAGATCCACAATGCAAGGCACTCCCGTGAAGTCCTGCATAATGACTCGGGCCGGAGTAAATTGAATTTCTGTCTCAGGCTCTACAGTTGGGTCCCATTGAGCGAGCGCTCTGATTTGATCGGCGGTGATGTTCGCCCCATCTTCAGTCCGAAGCAAATTTTCCAAAAGCACCTTTAAGCTGAAGGGCAGAGATGCAGCGCCTTCTAATCCAGTGATCTCAAAGATCTCGTATGAATGTCCAGCAACATCAAGGTTGCTCTTTGCGTTAAAGGAATTTTTGCTCATCGTGACCAAATCCTATCCCAACAGATTTAAACCCAAATATGGGACGAGGTTAGGCAGGAATGAAGCGCGCCACACACTCCACGTGCTGAGTCTGTGGAAATAGGTCAAAGCCGACTACGGATTCCATGCGATATCCCATCGCCAGAAGTAGTTTGGCGTCGCGAGCAAGGGATGCTGGGTCGCATGAAACGTAAACGATCACTCGGGGGTGGCTACGAACCA